>JBBSPA010000026.1:0-48913 GCA_038259225.1 Propionibacteriales bacterium | reverse complement strand
CGGCGGCCAAAGTCAGTACTGCTCGACGCATGTGAGAAACCCTAGTGCGGCGCTGGCCGGCACCGACTACTCGACTCCGATCTCGACGTGGACGTCCCAGTCGCTCAACCGGTCGACCAGGTCGCCGAGGTTGTTGACCAGTCGTGCGTCGTCGATCCGGTCCTGCACGGGCGTGGTCAGGATGTCGCGAACCTGCTCCGGGTCGTCGGCGAGCAGATGCTGGTACGCCGGCAAGGTGTCGTGCTCGATCAGGTCCCACCGGGTGTCGAAGTTGGAGATGTTGCCCCTCGGGAGCGGGGTGGTGACGTCGAGCTCGCCGAACGGCCGGGGCGAGTGGATGCTCGGCAGGTCGAACGGACCCGGGCCGTCCACCGACGGGGTGTCCACGCCCGGCGCTTGGACCCGCCCGCCGAAGGTCAGCGGGTCGTACTGGCCCAGGGTCTGCGCCCCTGGGATGCCAGGCGCACCGACCGCGCCCATCGCGTAGGTCATCGCCTGGCCCACCGGGCCGTGGTGGTTGCGCATGTCGTCGTAGGCCTGCCCGATGATGTCGTGCTGCTCGCGATAGAGCAGCGCCGTGTTGCCCTGAGCGACCCGGGTCGCGTCGCCACTGTCGATGTCGCGCCACGCGAGGTAGGTGTCGCGGTCGATCAGCCCGGCGTCGTACATCTCCTTGACTCCACCCATTCCCCCGGCCAGGTACGCCTCGTGCATCGGCATCTGGTCGGAGAAGATGTCCTTCTGCATCTGCAGCAGGCTGGTCTCGAAGAAGCGGAACTCGCTCTCGCTCATCTGTCCGAGCAGGGCGAGATCGCGCAGCTGCGGCGGCAGCAACGGGCCGACCAGCCAGTCCGGTGCCACGTCGAGCGGGGCGGAGGCCAGGTCGCCGAGCTTGCGGAGCATCTGCAGATCGAACATGCCGCCGGCGAAGGTCGGACCGATCATGCTGGCCATGCCGGCCCACTGGAAGTCGGGGTTGGAGAGGAACAGCGAGCCGTAGTACTGGTAGGACGCGATCAGATTCGGCAGGTTGGCATCGGCGCCCTGGCTGGGGTCCCAGCCGTCGAGGTAGATCCCGGCCTTCTCGCACGCGGTGAGCAGCCAGTACCGCTCGAGGATCTGACCGTAGTCCCTCGGCGCGACACCGTCCTCGCGCATCAGGTCCAGCAGCTTCTTGGCCGCTTCGGCGGTCGGGAACTGCGCAGGGTCCAAGAAACCCGTCCGCCCCATCGCCGTGAGACGTCGCCGCAGCGCTGCCATGTCGAGGCTGCTGAAGTCGATACCGGGGAAGATGTCCACCACACCGAGCGGCATCGCCCCCGCCCGGACCAGAGCCAACACATTCGCGTCCGTTGGCCCCTTCGCGAGCATGCCGGAGGTCCGCGTCGCGGCGTCGTCGAGATCCCCGTGCAGCCGCTGCTCCTCCCGCTTGAGCTCCGCGACCAGAGCGGCCTTGGCCGACGAGACGGCTTGGTTGTACTCGCCGAGGTCGTGGGCGTAGTCGTCGATCTTGCCGTTGGTCAGGTAGTCCCACAGTCCGGGGGCGGTCTGGCCGAAGTGCCGGCCGCTTGCCTCCTCGTACCGGCGGTTGAGTCCGTCGACACCGGTGTTGTACGTCGTGATCGCATCTCCCCACGCCCGGGTACAGCCCGCGGCGAACGCAGCGCCCTGGCAGATCGCCTCAGCGCTGTGGACGGTCTGCTGGTCGGCCTGGCTCAGTGGCGGTTGCAGGCTTCCGCCGGTCGCGGCGACCGCCTGGGCGTGCCGCGACAGTACGGCGCCGCGCAGCGACCGGATCGGGGAGACCGTGGTCTCGATCTGGTCCGCCGCGTCGAAGACGGCTCCCGGGGTCGCCCGGTAGTGCGGAAACAGCGCCACGGCACGCGAGCCTAGAGGTCGACAGGTTCACCTCCCGTCTGGTCCGCGCAAATTGTCAGCTTCACCCTCTTTGCGGTAGCTGCTGGACGGTCCATCCGTTGCCGTCGGGGTCCTTGAAGTAGACGAACCGGCCCCAGACCTGGTCGTCGATCTCACTGACCTGCACCCCACGACCCGACAGCTCGTCCCGTGCCTGCTCGATGTCGGGGACGACCAGCATCAAGGCACCGATCGAGCCGGGCGGAGAGTCCACCAGGCCCTGGCCGAACGCGATCGAGCAGGCCGACCCCGGTGGGGTGAGCTGGACGAACCGCAGCTGCGGGGTCACGGTCTGGTCGTGATCGGCATGGAACCCGGCCTGGTCGACGTAGAAGGCCTTGGCCCGGTCCACGTCGGACACCGGGACGAAGACGACCTGCAGTTCGTAGTTCACGACTTCACCTCACGATTACTTGGGGCGGGACGCGCGTTGCCGGCGGGTCCACCAGGACCTTCACGTTAGGACCGACCACCGACGGTGGACGGCGCGTAGGCAAACGAGCCAAGAGGCAGGGATGAAATCCAGCACAATCCACGAAGAATTGTGCCCGGCGAGGGGCTGTTCCTGGGCCGCGGCGCAGGTAGCGTGCGAACTCACCCACGATTCCCTCTTGATCTGGAGATGCCCGCAGATGTCCTCATCACCTCGCCGCCGGTACGCCGTCGCGGCCGTCGGTGCGCTCGCGCTGATAGCGGCCACCGCAGCGGCCCCGCCGGCATACTCCCAGCAGCAGACCGACCGATCGCGTGCCACTCACGACGACTCGGCCCAACGGACCTACGACAAGCTCACCTCGGGAAAGGCCGGCAAGAACAAGGTCCGGTTGGACCTGCTCGCGATCAACGACTTCCACGGCAACCTGGAGAAGGTCTCACCGACGAGCTCCTCGGGTCGGATCAACAACACCCCGGCCGGTGGCGTGGAGTTCCTGGCCCGACACCTGAAGAACCTGCGCAAGCAGGCCGCAGCCAACGGCGCCAGCACGCTGACGGTGGCGGCAGGTGACCTGATCGGTGCCTCCCCGTTGCTGTCGGCCGCGTTCCACGACGAACCGACGATCGAGGCGATGAACAAGATCGGACTCCAGGTCGCATCGGTCGGCAACCACGAGTTCGACGAGGGCTACAAGGAGCTGCTCAGGATGCAGCGCGGTGGCTGCATCCCCGACGGGAACGGCGCGAACAACCAGGACTCCTGTCCTGACCACAGGTTCGACGGCGCACGGTTCAGGTACCTGGCTGCGAACGTGAAGTACGCCGACGGCAGACCACACAGTGGCAGGACCATCTTCCCCGGCTACAAGATCGAGAAGGTCAAGGGCATCAAGGTCGGCTTCATCGGCATGACTCTCCAAGACACCCCGTCGATCGTCACCCGGTCCGGTGTCGAGGGGCTGAAATTCACCAACGAGATCTTCACCGCGAACCGGTTGGTCCCCAAGCTTCAGGCCAAGGGTGTCCAGGCGATCGTCGTGCTCCTGCACCAAGGCGTGGTGCCCAGTGACTCGACCAACTACGACGGGTGCTCCGGCGTCTCGGGTCCGGCTTTGGACATCGCGCAGCGCCTCGACCCGGCGATCGATGCCGTCATCACCGGTCACACCCACCAGGCCTACAACTGCACGGTTCTTGATCCGCGAGGCCACCCACGGTTGATGACCAGCGCATCGTCCTTCGGGCGTGTCATCACCGACGTGCACCTGCTGCTGAACCGGAAGACGCGCGACGTGATCCGCCCCGCGGCGTACGCCGTGAACAAGATCGTCACCAACAACGAGGACGGCCCGGACCCCGACCCGAATCCCGACAACGACGTCAAGCCGGTGAAGGCGCTGACGAACCTGATCGCGCTGTACAAGGAGCTGGTTGCCCCGATCGCGAACGCGGTCGTCGGGCACATCGACCCGATCGCGACGGGGAGCCAGCAGGTGCCGAGGACCGCAGACGCTGACGGCGGGGACTCCCCGCTCGGCAACCTGATTGCCGACGCGCAGAAGGTCGACGACTCGGTCACGCCTGCGGGCGAGGACACGCCGGTGATCGCGTTCATGAACCCCGGCGGCATCCGCGCCGACCTGCTCGAGAATGCCGCGGGTGAGATCACCTACGAGGCAGCGTTCACCGTCCAGCCGTTCAACAACTACGACGTCTCGATGGACCTCACGGGGCAGCAGATCCTCGACCTGCTCAACCAGCAGTGGAACGGGTCCAACGAGGCCACGTCCAACAAGATCCTCCAGGTCAGCGGGATCACCTACCAGTGGGACCGCTCCGACGCCGCCTTGTTGAACGCCAACGCCTTGGTGCCCGGCTCGGTGATGGTCGACGCCGACGGTAACCCGGCGACGCCGATGGTGCCGATCGCGGCCGGTGACACCTACCGGATCGTGTGCAACTCGTTCCTGTCCGACGGAGGCGACAACTTCGGTGTCTTCGCCACGGGCACGAACAAGTACATCGGCGGGCTCGACATCGACGCGCTCACCGACTACCTCGGTGCCAACGACCCGTACACCGTGACGCCGACCGACCGGATCACCTCGGTCCCGTAACCCGGCATCGCGTCCAGACACCTCCCGTCCGCCGTTTCGGGCCCGAATCGGGCCGGAAACGGCGGACGGCGGGTGTTCGGACGCGCTGGCTAGCGTTTCCAGAGTCGCAGGATCGCCTCGACCGACCGGTCGACGTCTGCAGCCGCGGTGCTGTGGTTGGACACCGAGATCCGCATGTAGCGCCGACCGCGCCACGTGGTCGCGCCCATCCAACAAGTTCCGTCGCGTTGCACCGCCGCGACGACGGCGTCAGTGACCGTGTCGTCGCCGTAGCGGGCCAGGACTTGGTTGAGGACGACGTCGTTGCCGATCTCGACACCAGCCTCGCTGAGCCGGTCGGCGAACTGTCGGGCCAGCGCGCAGGTACGGTCGACCAGGTCGCTGACCCCGCTCCGGCCGAGCTCACGGATCGCCGCCCAGACCGCGAACCCGCGCGCCCGGCGCGACGACCCGAGCACGAGGTCTCCACCGGACGGTGTACCCGCTCCGGCCCCGGCGAGATATGCCGCGGTGTAGGCCACGGCGGCCGCGTGGACGTCGGGGCGCGACACGAAGACCAGCCCGGAGTCGTACGGCACGTTGAGCCACTTGTGCGCGTCGCATCCCCACGAGTCGGCTCGCTCGAGTCCACGGGTGAGGTGGGAGTACGCCGGTGAGGCGGCGGCCCACAGGCCGAAGGCTCCGTCGACGTGGGCCCAGCCGGCGTACTGGTGGACCAGCGGCACGGCGGTCTCCAGGTCGTCGCAGGCGCCGGTGTTGACGTTCCCTGCCTGAAGGCAGACGATCGTCGGCGCGTCGGGGTCACTGGCCAGCGCGTCGGCCAGGTGGTCGGTGTCGATGGCGCCGTTGCGCCCGGCCGGGACGGCGACCAGAGCGTTCGTGCCGAGACCGAGCAGGCGCAGGGACCGGTCGATGGTCGCGTGCCGTTCCTCGCTCACGATGACCCGCAACCTCGGTGCGCCGAACAGCCCGTCCTGCTCGACGTCCCATCCTCGTTCGGCCAACAGGTGGTGACGCCCGGCGGCCAGTCCCACGGTGTTGGTCTCCTGGGCGCCGGTGACGAAACCGACCGATGCGGTGTCCGGAATCCCGAGCAGGTGCTTGGCCCAGGATCCGGCGACGTGCTCAGCCGCCAGCGCCGCCGGGGACATCACCGCCGTGAAGACGTTCTGGTCCCAGCCGCTGGCGAGCATGTCGGCGGCCGTCGGCGCGGCCAGCGAGCCGCCGGTCACGAAACCGAAGTACCGTGGCCCGGCGCTGGCGACCAAGCCGGGCTCGGCGGCGCTGATCAGCTCCGCCAGTACGTCGCTCGGCGTCGATGGGCCTTCCGGAACCGTGGTCCCGAAGCTCTCGCGCAGCGCCTCCACGTCGACCGGCCGCGCGACCGTTCGCTCCCGGAGGCCCTCGCGGAACGCGGCAACCGCGTCAGCGGCCTCGTGGACGACGTCGGTCAGCTCACTCACCCGGCGAACCTACGCCTCCCCCCTTCGTTGAGTGCGCACCTAGTCAAGGTTGAGTGCGCACTTGGTGACCCTTCAGTGCGCACATGGTCCGCAGCAACTGCTCACTCAGCCTCTATCAACTGCGCACTGAACCTGCACCAAGTGCGCAGTCAACGGGGGGAGGGGGAAGTGAAGGCCGCCACGACCAGGGGGTCGAGCTGGGTGTGGTCGCGCTCGATCTCGGCGGCCAGGTCGGCCCGCATCCGTGGGTCCCAGAACATCGTCACGTGCTGGGCCACCGCTGCTGCCGCCTCGTCAACACCAAGGTGGGCGAACTGACGCGCGATGTCGTTGGCCAGCCGCACGACCGGCGGGACCAGCGGCACCTCGTGGTCAGGCACGGCGGTCCTCACCGTCCGGGGGCTGTGGCGCGGCAGCGTGGTCAGGCACGGTCGTCCTCACCGTCCGGGGGCTGTGGCCCGTCAGACACGGCTGCCCAGCTCAGCGGACTCGACGGGCAGCGCACCCTCGGCGTGCTCCTCGGCCAGCCCTTCACGCGCCTTCGCCACCTGGACCGCGGTCACCTTGTACTCCGGACAGTTGGTGGCCCAGTCGGAGTTCTCCGTCGTCACGACGTTCGCTCCGGAGACAGGGTGGTGGAACGTCATGTAGACCACCCCGACCGGCATCCGGTCGGTGATCTTGACGCTCATCGTCGTACTGCCGACCCGACTGCTCAACGTGACCTGGTCGCCTTCGTCGATCCCGCGCACCTCCGCGTCGTGCGGGTGCACCTCGAGGACGTCCTCGGAGTGCCACAACACGTTGGGTGTACGCCGGGTCTGAGCTCCCACGTTGTACTGCGAGAGGATCCGGCCGGTGGTCAGGATCAGCGGGTACTTGCGGGTGCTTCGCTCGGTCGTTGCGACATACGGCGTCGGGACGAAGTGGCCGAGACCGCGCGCGAACTCCTTCGTATGCATGATCTCCGTACCGGTCGGGTTCTCGGCGTTGCACGGCCACTGCACGCTGCCGACCTTGTCGAGCAGGTCGAACGACACCCCGGCGAACGTCGGGGTCGTCGCGGCGATCTCGTCCATGATCTGGCCCGCGTCGTCGTAGTGCATGTCATAGCCCATTGCCAGCGCGATCTCGCAGGCGACCTGCCACTCGTGCTTGCCGACCCGCGGCGGCATCACCGGGCGGACCCGGTTGATCCGGCGCTCCGCGTTGGTGAACGTGCCGTCCTTCTCCAGGAACGACGTGCCCGGCAGCAGCACGTGCGCGAACTTCGCGGTCTCGTTGATGAACAGGTCCTGCACCACGAGCAGGTCCAGCGCACCCAGCGCCGCATGCACGTGCTGGGTGTTCGGGTCGGACTGGGCCACGTCCTCGCCCTGGATGAACAGGGCCCGGAACGACCCGTCGAGCGCGGCATCGAACATGTTGGGGATCCGCAGTCCGGGCTCGGCCAGGATCGTCGAACCCCACAGGTCGTCGTAGATCGCCCGCACGCTCGGGTCGGACACGTGCCGGTACCCCGGTAGCTCGTGCGGGAACGAACCCATGTCGCACGAGCCCTGCACGTTGTTCTGACCCCGCAGCGGGTTGACGCCGACGCCTTCGCGGCCGATGTTGCCGGTCGCCATCGCGAGGTTGGCCATCCCCATCACCATCGTGGAGCCCTGGCTGTGCTCGGTCACCCCGAGGCCGTAGTAGATCGCGGAGTTCGGGCCGGCGGCGTACAACCGGGCGGCAGCACGCAGGTCGTCGGCGCCCACCCCGGTGATCTCGGCCAGCGCCTCGGGAGAGTTCTCCGGCAGCGCGATGAAGTCGGCCCACTCCTGGAAGCCCTCGCACCGCTCGGCCACGAAGTCGTCGGCCACCAGTCCTTCGGTGACCACGACGTGCGCCATCGCGTTGATCACCGCGACGTTGGTCCCGGGCGCGAGCTGGAGGTGGTACGCCGCTTCAACATGCGGCGTACGGACCAGGTCGATCCGGCGCGGGTCGACGACGATCAGCTGCGCGCCCTCACGCAGCCGTCGCTTCATCCGGGAGGCGAAGACCGGGTGACCGTCGGTCGGGTTGGCCCCGATCACGACCATCACGTCGGCCTGGTCCACGGACTTGAAGTCCTGGGTGCCGGCCGAGGTCCCGAACGTCTGCTTGAGTCCATAGCCGGTCGGTGAGTGGCAGACCCGCGCGCACGTGTCGACGTTGTTGTTGCCGAAGGCCGCGCGGACCATCCGCTGGACGACGTACACCTCCTCGTTGGTCGTCCGCGACGAGGTGATGCCGCCGATGGCTCCGGCCCCGTGCTGCTCCTGGATCTCCCGGAACCGGCGGGCCACGAAGCCGATCGCCTCGTCCCACTCCGCCTCGCGCCACTCGTCGGTGATGTTCTCGCGCATCAGCGGCTTGAGCACCCGGTCGGGGTGGCTGGCATAGCCGAACGCGAAGCGGCCCTTGACGCACGAATGCCCTTCGTTGGCGCCGCCGTCCTTGTAGGGCACCATCCGGACCAGCTCACTGCCGCGCAGCTCGGCCTTGAAGGAGCACCCCACGCCGCAGTACGCGCACGTGGTCAGCACCGAGCGGGTCGGCATGCCGAGGTCCACGACCGACTTCTCCTGAAGCGTCGACGTGGGGCAGGCCTGGACGCACGCTCCGCACGAGACGCACTCGGAGTCCAGGAAGCTCTCGCCCGCGCTGGCCGACACCGCGGAGTCGAAGCCCCGGCCCGAGATGGTCAGCGCGAACGTGCCCTGCACCTCCTCGCAGGCCCGGACGCAGCGCGAGCACACGATGCACTTGGCAGGGTCGAAGTCGAAGTACGGGTTGCTGGTGTCCTTGGTGGCTTCGAGGTGGTTGTCACCGGCGTAGCCGTAGCGGACGTCGCGCAGCCCGACGACGCCGGCCATGTCCTGCAGCTCGCAGTCACCGTTGGCCGGACACGTCAGACAGTCCAAGGGGTGATCGGAGATGTAGAGCTCCATCACGTTGCGGCGCAGCCGGGCGAGCTTGTCGGTCTGGGTGGTGACCTTCATCCCGTCGGAGCACGGCAGCGTGCAGGAGGCCGGTGTGCCCTTGCCACCCTCCACCTCGACCAGGCAGAGCCGGCACGACCCGAACGGCTCGAGGCTGTCGGTGGCGCACAGCTTCGGTACGTCGACACCCACCAAGGCCGCAGCACGCATCACCGAGGTTCCCTCGGGCACGCTGACGGGCTGTCCGTCGATCTCGAGCGCAACGGTGGCAGGACCAGGCCGCTCGGGGGTGCCGAGGTCGGGTTCTTTGATGAGCGTCATGGTGTGACCTCCGTGGTGCCGATGCCATCAGTGGCGGGCTGTTGCGGTGCTGCGTGCCGGTCGACCAGCTCGACCGTGGCGCGTGGGGGCGGGGTGACTCCGGGACGGTCGAAGTCGTCGGGGAAGTGCTTGATGGCGCTGCGGACCGGCATCGGGGTGAGGCCACCCATCGCGCACAACGACCCGTCGACCATCGTCTCGCACAGGTCGTCAAGCAGGACGAGGTTGGAGTCGCGGTCCTGGTCGGCGATGATCTTGTCGATCACCTCGACGCCACGCACCGAACCGATCCGGCACGGCGTGCACTTGCCGCAGGACTCCTCGGCGCAGAACTCCATCGCGAACCGCGCCTGCACCGCCATGTCGACGGTGTCGTCGAAGACCACCACTCCCCCGTGCCCGACCATCGCACCGACGGCGGCGAACGCCTCGTAGTCGAGCGGGAGATCGAACTGCTCCACCGGCAGGTACGCACCGAGCGGTCCGCCGACCTGGACGGCCCGGACCGGTCGACCGTTGCGGGTGCCACCGCCGTAGCCGTGGACGAGGTCGTCGAGGCTGATGCCGAAGGCGGTCTCCACGATGCCGCCGCGGGCGATGTTGCCGGCCAGCTGGAAGACCTGGGTGCCGCGTGAGCGCTCGACGCCCAGTTCGGCGTACGCCGCCCCGCTCTCGGCCATGATGCCGGGCACACTGGCGAGAGTGATCACGTTGTTGACGACGGTCGGTCGGCCGAACAGACCCGCCAGCGCCGGGATCGGCGGCTTCGGTCGGATCACGCCGCGCTTGCCCTCGAGGCTCTCCAGCATCGAGGTCTCTTCACCGCAGATGTAGGCGCCGGCGCCCATCCGGAGCGCGAGGTCGAACGACGTGTCCGACCCGAGCACGGAGGCGCCGAGCAGACCACGGCTGTAGGCGATCTCGATGGCGGTGCGCAAGGTCTCGGCCGCGGCGGGGTACTCCGAGCGCAGGTAGATATAGCCCTGAGTGGCGCCGACGGCACGAGCGGCGATCAGCATCCCCTCGATCAGGCAGAACGGGTCGCCCTCGAGCAGCATCCGGTCGGCGTAGGTGCCGCTGTCGCCCTCGTCGGCGTTGCAGCAGATGTACTTCTGCCCCGCCTCGGCGTTCATCACCGTCTGCCACTTGATGCCGGCGGGGAAGCCGGCACCGCCGCGACCGCGCAAGCCCGACGTGATGACCTCCTCGGTCACCTGCGCGGGGGGAAGGTCGAGCGCACTTCGTAGCCCGACCAGCCCGCCGTGCGCTTGGTAGTCGTCCAGCGAGAGCGGATCGATCACGCCGACCCGGGCGAACGTGAGCCGGTGCTGATCCCGAAGCCACCCGATCTGCTCGGTCAGACCCTGCGACAGAGCGTTGTCCGCTCCGTCGAACAGACCCTCGTCCACGAGACGGTCGACGTCGTCCGGCGTCACCGGGCCGTAGGCGACCCGTCCCGCGTCGGTCTCCACCTCGACCATCGGCTCGAGCCAGAGCAACCCCCGCGAGCCGTTGCGGACGATGCTCACCTCGCGGTCACGCTCTGCGGCAGCCAGCGCGATCCGGTCGGCCACCTCGTCGGCTCCGACCGACCTAGCCGCGGAGTCACGCGGTACGTAGATCACGACGGGCGACCCGGTGCTCATGACGTCGCCCCGTCGAGCAGTGCGTCCAGGCGGTCGGCGTCGACCCGGCCATAGAGCAGCCCGCCGACCTCGACCGCCGGTCCGAGCGCACAGTTGCCGAAGCAGAACACCTGAGCCAGCGCGACGGACCCGTCCGCCGACGTCTCGCCGTAGTCGATGCCCAGGCGGTCCCGGGCGTGGTCTGCCAGCGCTCGTGCGCCGACCGACTGGCACGCCTCGGCGCGGCAGATCCGCACCAGGGTCGCGGCCGGCGGGGTGGCGCGAAAGTCGTGATAGAAGGTGACGACGCCGTGGACCTCAGCGCGCGAGAGGTTGAGCTCGTTCGCGAGCAGCCCGATGGCCTCCGGCGGCACCCACCCGATCGAGGCCTGGAGGGTGTGCAGGATCTCCATCAGCGGGCCCGGCTCGCCGCGGTGCGCGGCCACGGCCGAGCTCACCGCCTCGGCAAGCGCGGCGGCGTCGATCCCGGCGCGCTGGTCGCCGGACACGGAACTGCTCACGTGACCAGCCTGCCCCAGACCGCCCCGGTCAGTCGATGGGCGCGCTCGATCGTCTGGTCCACGTCTCCCATTCTGCCCCGCAGCCGCGACAGCGCCTCATCGTCGTCGATGCCGCGCAGGTTGGTCTCGACGGTGAGCCGAGACGCCGCGGCCGCAGAGCGAGCCGCCTCCACACCGGTGGCCAGGTCGGCGAGCGCCTGCGGGTTGACGATCGGTACCAGCCGCTCGGCCAGGTCGACCAGACGCTCGGCAAGCTCGAGGACGCGCAAGGGCGGCTCGGTGGCGGCCTCCATCGCGTCGTTGACCGAGCGCGCGCGCTCACGCCGCTGTGCGTCGTCGTCCTTGGGGAGGCGGTACGCCGCTGCCACCTGGGCGAAGGCCGACTCGTCCTCGGCGGCGGCCTCCAGCGACCACCTGCGGCACTCGTCGGCGCCGCGGGCGATCTCGGTGACGTCGGCGGCCACCTCGGGAAAGCGCCCGGCCGGCGTACAGCGTGCGGCCATGCCGACCAGCGCGGCACCGAGCCCGGTTTGCACGGCTGCCGCCGCGCCGCCACCGGGCGTGGGGAGACCGGCGGACAACCGATCGAGAAAGCCCTCGAGGGTCTCGGTCGGCATCGGTCCTGCCTTCTGTCAGTGTGTAAGGACTGCAGGCGCCTCGTCTCGGGCTCACTGTTGCGCATGGCACAACATGAGGGCGCTAGGCGAGACAACCTAGGGTTTGCAAGGCTAACGTGGCGGCGGCCCCGCGTCACGGGTTCGGCGGGCCCAACATGCGATGACGACGTGGAAAGGCTGGACATGCTGTCGGACATCGAGATCGCCAACGCGGCGAAGCTCAAGCACATCTCGGAGGTCGCGCGCGACACTCTCGGGATCGACGAGGAGTACCTCGTCCCGTACGGCCACTTCAAGGCCAAGGTCGACCTCGGCTACCTCGGCAGCCTCGCCGACCGGCAGGAGGGACGGCTGATCCTGGTGACGGCGATGTCGCCGACGCCGGCCGGGGAGGGCAAGACCACGACGACCGTCGGGCTGACCGACGCGCTGCACGGTCTCGGGCACCGGACCATCGCGTGCCTGCGCGAGCCGTCGATGGGACCCGTGTTCGGGATGAAGGGCGGCGCTGCCGGCGGTGGTTACGCCCAAGTCGTGCCGATGACCGACATCAACCTGCACTTCACCGGCGACTTCGCCGCGATCGCCGCCGCCAACAACTTGTTGGCCGCGTTGATCGACAACCACGTGCACCAGGGCAACGCGCTCGACATCGACGTCCGCACGCTGACCTGGAAGCGGGTCCTGGACCTCAACGACCGCGCCCTGCGCGACACCGTTGTCGGTCTGGGCGGTACGGCCAACGGCTTCCCTCGCCAGGAGGGCTTCGACATCGTCGTCGCCTCGGAGCTGATGGCGATCTTCTGCCTGACCGAGTCCTGGGCCGACCTGAAGAAGCGGATCGGCGACATCGTCATCGGGTACGCCAAGGACAAGACGCCGGTGACCGCGCGCGACCTCGAGGCCGACGGTGCGATGACCGTGCTGCTGCGCGACGCACTCGCGCCGAACCTGGTGCAGACCCTCGAGCACGCGCCGGCCTTCGTGCACGGTGGGCCGTTCGCCAACATCGCGCACGGCTGCTCGTCGGTGATGGCGACCCGCGCGGGTCTGCGACTGGCCGACTTCGTCGTCACCGAGGCCGGCTTCGGCGCGGATCTGGGCGCTGAGAAGTTCGTCGACATCAAGTGCCGCAAGTCCGGGCTGCGACCGGCGGCCGCGGTCGTGGTGGCCACGGTGCGGGCGCTGAAGTACCACGGCGGCGTCGAGGCGACCGACCTGAACGCGGAGAACCTCGAGGCCATCGAGAAGGGCATGGCCAATCTGACGCGGCACTTGCACAACATCCGCGAGGTCTACGGCATCCCGTGTGTCGTGGCGGTCAACCGGTTCCCGAGTGACACCGATGCCGAGGTCGCCAAGGTGGTCGACCTGGTAGCGGCCGAAGGCGTTCAGGCGGTGCCGGCGACCCACTTCGTCGACGGGAGCACCGGCGCCCGGCCGCTCGCGGAAGGGCTGTTGCGACTGCTCGACCAGCCGTCGCCGTACCGGTTCTCCTTTACCTACGACAACGAGCAGAACCTGACGGAGAAGGTCGAGACGATCGCCACCCGGTTGTACGGCGCCGCCGAGGTCACCTGGGATCCGAAGGCGCGACGCCGGCTCCGCCAGATCGAGCGCGACGGGTTCAGCCACCTGCCGGTCTGTGTGGCCAAGACGCAGTACTCCTTCTCGACCAACGCTGCCTTACGTGGAGCCCCGCTGGGTCACGCACTGCACGTACGGGAGGTCCGGCTCTCGGCCGGTGCCGGCTTCGTGGTGCTGGTGTGTGGTGACGTAATGACGATGCCCGGTCTGCCGAAGCAGCCGGCCGCCGCCCATATCGACCTCGCCGACGACGGCTCCATCCTCGGCCTGTCCTGACCCCTCGCCCTCCCGAAACCCCCTCGCCCTCCCGCAACCCCTGAACGGCCCCCTCCTCATTTCCGCGAATTGCGGGAAAGTGCAGCCCGTGATCGGCGTGTCGACCTGAACTTTCCCGCAATCGCGGGGGTTGTGGCGGTGGCCGCGATTCTTGACAGTCCCGACAGACCGGGCGTACACCCGTAAGGGACGGCGCAGCGCCACAAACGGTGAGCCGGCCGGTCCCGCTACGTGTGGGGGTCGTTGATGACTGTCGAAACCGCGGCGGCCGAATCACGCTCGGTCGCCACCGCTGCCGCCTCCCTGCTCCGGTCTGTCCAGGGCCGGGGCGGCGACCTGGACAACGCCCTGGACCGCCTGGAGCTCCAGGCCCGGCGCGCCATCGAGTCACCACCGGTCCAGGGCTTCGACGCCGCCGCACCCGACACCGTCACCGACGAGGACGTGATGGCGGATGCGCTGTCGCAGCTGAGCATCGGCCTCACCCTGGTCTCGGCGGAGGCGGCGGTCAACCAAGAAGAGGGCGTGCCCCATCTCGACGACGCGGTCTCATCCCTGGAGGCGACAGCCACCGTGATCGAGTCCGGCGGCGCCGCACAGGCCGCGGTGCTCGGCTTCGACACCGCGCCCGACGGCGTACTGCTGTCTCTCCAGGACGCCGCGATCCAGTCTCTGGACGAGATGTCTGCCGCGGCCACCGATGTCGCGACGGCGATTCTCGACAAGGCGCGCAAGCCGCTGATGAAGGCCGTTCCGGAGCAGCTGCGCGATCCGATCACCACGTACGCCGACGAGGTGGGAGGCCGGCTGCTGCGGTGGGGTCTTCGCGCCGTACGCAAGGGTCTGGACCTGTTGCTCGGCCTGGTCGACCTCGCGCTGGTCGAGCGGGCTCGCGACACGATCGACCAGATCCTTGCCGGGCTCGAACGTGACGAGGACGCCGAGACCCTGATGGCTTTCGCCATCGGGGCACAGGCCGTCCGCGCCGACCTGCAGAGGCCGGCCGATCCGAGTTCTGAAGAGGCACACCGACGGCTCGTCACCGATCTGGCGGGGCTGGCCGACCGCTTCGCGCGGTTGTGCGTCGTCCTGCGACGAATCGCGAGTGTGATCGCCGGACTGACCGGGGTCTTGCTCGTCGTGCCGATTGCCGTGCCACACGCCACCCCTCTCACCGTCGCCGGGCTGTGCATCGTGCTGGGCGCGGTAGTGGTCCTGGGTCGCGACTACACCGGTGCGACAGACCTCCCCGGACGTGTCCTGGGTGTCCGCCTTCTCGTCGCCGGTGGTCCGAGTGGACCTTGACCAGACCCACCTGGCGAAGATCCGGCTCTCGGGCGAAGCGGCTCGGATGCGTCATCTGGAGCGGCTCCTCGGCCGTGCTGCTCCCGAGGAGTCCAACGAAGCTCGGCGTACGGCACTGTGCAACCGGATCCGGCGTCGAGCCGCCTGGGCGGCAGAACTGACGACTTCGGCCGACGCCTGGCAGGAGTGGCACAGCGAGCTGCGGTCCGCCGACGACCTGGTGGACGAGGTCGTCGCGCTGCTGATGACCCACCTACTGCGCTCCGACGGGCTGGACGAGGGGACGTTCGACGCGGCGGAAGCCCTGGTCGACGAGCTCACGAAAGCTGCCGGCGTCGAGCCACTCGTCTTGGCCCACACCCAGGAGATGGAGTCGATCGACCACAGTCGCAGAAGCGTGTCCCTGCGCTTCCCCGGCTCCCAGGTCTGGGACCTCCCCTTCCTCGGTCACGAGTTCGGCCACCACGTCGTCGACCAGCTACGCCATCTCGAGCCCGGACTGGCTGACCGGCGCCCGCTGCGTGACGTCGCCATGTCCACGGCGCAGACGCTGGCCGCGGACGGCGAGACCCCGGACCGGTCGGTGAAACACGCCGAGGAACTCCTGGCCGATGTGCTGGCAACGATCTGCTGCGGCCCTACCTACCCGATCGCCTGCCTGATCCTGCGCGTACCAGGCGACGCGCAGTCCGCCCGTGCCACCAGCAGCCACCCCGCCTGGCGCGACCGGGTGGCGACGATGTGCGAGACGCTCGACGCCCTCAGCGACGAGACACGCCAGGCCCGTCACCGCAACCAGCGCCAGGGTGTCGTCGACCCGTTGGCCGACCAGCTGCTACCGGGCACCCGGGTGGCCGTGTCCGCCGGCGGAGAGGTAGCCGCGCGTCAGGCCTGCAAGGCCGTGTGCACGCACCGACCCGGACTGGTGTACGCCGCGGCCGACCGCGCGATCCACGCCTCGGGGTTGCTGGCGCAGGACAGCGAGCCCGATCCACCGGACGACGTCTCGGTCCGTGCGGTCCTGGACGGCGCCTGGCGCTGGCGGATGGCGCATCCCAGCGACGACGACACCGACGTGGTCACCCGCGCCACAGCCTGGTGCCGCATCGCTCGCCCCTCACATACCCGCGCGCCAACCCCCGGAGACCGCACCGCAGACCGCACGTCCGAAGGCACCGCCGAAGACCGCGCAGAAAGAGGTCGACCATGACCGAGAGCCCAGATCTGCTGCTGATCCGCCTCGATGCCCTCGAGCTCGACATCGCGAAGGTCGGGGAGTGCGTCGAGATCGCGAAGAACCGCGGTCTGCTGCTCGAGGAAGCCATGGACGCGCTCAGGCCACAGAAGCGGATTCTCAAGGCGCTGGCGGGTCGGCTCAATGATCTCGCGGACGCGATGGCGGAGGAGCCGGACCTCCAGGACCGGCTCGCCGAAGCCGTCATGGAGCTCGACAGCGCGCTGCTCGCCGCCCCCAAGATGATCGCCTCGGTGATCGACGCCGTCGGCGAGACCGAGGCTCGTCTCGCCAAGGTGAAAGCCACCAACGTCACGCTGGAGGCCGACAACCTCACCCGCTTGCAGTACAGCCTCAACCAACGCTGCGAAAAGGTACGGGACAGAGTCGTCGCGCTGCGCGAGGAGGTCGTGGGCAGCGCACCTGACGCCCGTCGCGAGCAGTGGCTGCAGTACCAGCGACTCCTCGAGGACCAGGCTCGACCGGTGTTCATGGAGTACGTCGACTTCCTCGGCGGACTCACCGTGCGCGACACCGGCCTCGACGACCAGGTCTGCGCGATGACCGATGCCCTGCTCACCCGCTTCACCGCAGCCACCAGCAAGTCGCTTCCCTTGCCGGCCCGCCAGGCGGCGCTGGGCAGCGCACTCGACAGCATCGTGCTGCTTGGGTTCCCCGAGTGGTCGGTCTGGGGGATCCCTTTGGTGGCGCACGAAGTCGGGCTGGCGTACGCCAAGGACCGCAACAACCCGGCCCTGGCGGAGCTGATCGACAGGTTCGTCGTCAAGCCGCCGGCCGCCGGGTCCACGGGCGCGGCAGCGATCCCCGGTCGGACCAAGAGCTACGTCAAAGAACTGCTCGCCGACGCCTTCGCGACGTACACGCTTGGCCTGTCCTACGCCTGCGCCGCCCTGCTGCTCCGGCTGAGCCCCCGGCACGACGACGAGTACGAGTCCGACGCGCCTCGAGACATCGAACGGGCCAGGGTCATCATGCTGACGCTGCTCACCGGAGGGACCACGGCTCCGGCGGCTGGTGGCTCGTTCACCGACGACGTCTCGGGCCTGGAGGCAACCTGGCGGACCGCCGTTGCCGCACACGCCGGTCCGGCAGCCGCGGCCGCGGCACTTCAGGAGTCGGAAGGTCCACCCCCCGAGAAGGACTGGCTGGACGACTTCACCGACGCTGCGGTGCTGCACTTCCGGCAGATGACGATGATGATCAGGCCGTACGACGACGAGCGCTGGAGGGCCTCGGAGCTCTGGTTGGAGGCCCTCCACGACGGCTCAGTCGCACCAGGCTGGAACCCGACCAGTGACGCCGTGCCAGACGTCCTGACCGCAGCCTGGCGGTTGCGACTTCGACAAGACAACGACCCCGACGTGCTCGCGAACCAGGTCAAGCGCTTATGGGCCGAGAACTGACGGGGACAACGACCATGGAGATCTCCCGCGAGTCCGCCCAGGACCGACTGCGCACGCTGAAGTCCCGCACTCAGCGGAACCGGCCGACATCCGCACCATCGCGTGACACGGCGATCAGTCGTGCCGTGTCGGCGGTCGACCAGGGTGACGAGGCGGAAGCCCGCACCATCCTGCGCCCGATGGGCGGCGCGGTGAGCGGCCTGCCATCACGCGCCGAAACCGCACTGGAGGGCCTGACAGCTCGGCCAGAGGTGAGCGCTGAGCTGAATGCGCTCGCCTGGGACGCCCTCTCGAGCTCACGCGAAGCGCACGGCCGGCACGAGGATGCGATCCAGGCTGCTCGCGATGCGCTGACCGCGATGCCGTCGGCCCCTCGAACCGCACGGGTCGCGCTCCTGACCGGGCGGTTCGGCGATCTGAACCAGGCGCTCGGCCTGGTGACCGACGGCCTGAAGACCTGGCCCGATGATGTGGACCTGCTCAGTGTCGTGGCCTGGCTCGCCTTGGACGGTGGCGACTACGAACGCGCCAGTGAGGCCGTCGCGCGCGCCTACGCGCAGGACAAGGCGCACGCCCTGACCCTGGCCGCAACCTCTCGACTGCTGATCCAGGGCGAGGAGCCGGAGGAGGCCCTGGGGTATGCCGGTGAGGTGGTCTCCGCCGATCCCGCGCTGGGGCGGGCCTTAGTTGCCCTGGCCCTGAACGACACTCAACGGCTCGACGACGACCCTGGTGTCATCGACGCGGTGCTCGCCAACCTGCCCAGCGACTGGTGGGTGCTGAACCGATTCGCGCTGATCCTGGTGACCATCGACCGGCTCGACGATGCGCTCATCGTCCTCGACCGGGCCGTCGACCTGGCTCCGCATCAGCCGCGGGTGATGGGGACGCGGGGCTATGTGCACGCGCTGCGGGGCAACCTGGACTCCGCCGATCGTGACCTCGAAGTCGCCGCGGAGCGCACCGGCGAGCCACAGCTCATCTGGGCACGTGGAGAGGTCGCCCGGCTACGCGGAGACCTCACGACGGCGGTCGACGTGCTGTCCACGGTGTCGTCGGACGACGTGCCGGCCGTCGACGCGTCCCTAGGCGCAGCGCTGACGGACTCAGGTGACCTGGACGGCGCACAGTCGGCGTACGAGCGGGCCTTGGGCCGGAACCCTGCTGACGTCGAAGCGCTCTGCGGGTTGGGCCAGATCGCGATGGGCAAGGGTGATCTGCGCCATGCGCGCGACCTGTTCGAGCAGGCGTTGGCCGTTGACGCGGACCAACCCAGCACCCACGCCTTGATCGCCGAGGCGATGCGCCGCGGCGGGCAGGAGCGGGAGGCGCTCGCTGAGTTCGACCGGGCGCTGACGCTCAGCCCTGGATACGCCTACGCACTGGCCTCCAAGGGCCAGACCCTGCTCTCGCTGGACGAGGAAGAGGAAGGCATCGATCAGCTCAAACAGGCAGCGATCTCGGCACCGACGACCGGATGGATCCTCGACGAGCTCGTCCGGGTCGTGGAGTCAGCCGAGCCGGCAACCGCCGACAGCGTGCTGCGCGCGGTGCAGCGCACCATCCGCGACCGCGGCGGCGACGCCGATCCGCTGTGCCTGCGCAGGGCCCGGCTGGCGACTCGCCAGGACCGCTGGGCCGACGCCGAGCGACTGTTCGGACTCGTTCGACGCACACATACCGACGATGCCGGGATCGCCAGGGAGTACGCCGCCACGCTGGTGACCCTGGGACGCCAGACCGAGGCTCTCGCCGTGCTGAGCGACATCCGCGATCCGGACCCCGATCTGCGCTGGCAGCGGATCGATCTCCTCTGGAGCCTGGACCGTCTTGACGAGGCACATGTTGAGCTCGAGCAGCTGTACGACGAGGACAGCACCCCCGCTGTCGTGTCCGCCGCGCTCGGCGAGATACATCGGACCGAGGGGCGCCGCGACCAAGCTCGCGAGCTCCTCACCTCCGCGCACGCAACCGACCCCGATCATGTCTACACCCTGGCCTCGCTAGGAGCTCTCGAACGCGACGAGGGCAACATCGAGGAGTCGCGGCGGCTGCTCGAACGCGCACTCGAGCACGATCCGGAGTACGCGTTCGCGCTGAGTCTTCTGCTGACGATCGAGGTCGAGGCCGGTCGCGAGTCCGCGGCTCGCCACCTGCTCAGCCAGATGACCTCCGAGGATGATCGGGCGCTCGTCGGCGTACGCGCGTCGGGCCTGGCCGCGCTGGGAGACTACGCCGCGGCTTGGCAGGTCTGGGACGACTATGCCATCGAGTACGGCGACGACCCCGATCTGCTGCGCTGCCGTGGCTGGCTGGAGGTGTCATTGGGCCAGACGAAACGTGCCGCACGTAGCTTCCGGGCTGCAGCCGATCTCGACGACGTCGAGTGGGGACTGCTCGCCACGGTCGAAGGTCTGTTGCGGGTCGACCACGTGGACGCCGCACTCGAACACATCGCGGCTCAACGCGATCAGGACAACAGTTTCTGGTGTACGTCGTTGGCGATGGTCTGGTACTACGCCGGCGGGTGGACCGAGTCGGCAGATCTGGCGGCAGCCGGCGCCGACGCCCGACCCACCAGCTGGCACATGGCGGTGGTGGCTGCCCATGCCTTGCGAATGGACAACCGGTTCGACGAGGCCCTCGCCTACGGCCGATCCGCAGTGAACCTGTCCCCCACCGAGACCGGATCGCTGGTGACCTTGGCCGAGAACATCTGGCTCACCGGCGACCTGGAGGCTGCCACAGGCTTGTACGACGACGTGCTCGACCGGCTGAACCGTCGGGCGTACCTCGACCCCGACGAGCTGAGCCGGCAGGCCTGGTGCCACTTGCGCCTCGGTCGCTTCGACCAGGCTGCCGAGGTGATGATGCGTGCCCTGAGCGCCACGGACCAGACGGCCGAGGCGTTGTTGAAGCTGCTGCTCATCACCTTGGTGCAGGGCGATCCGCAGCAGGCGGACCTGTTGACGGTGCGGATCGCACGTGAGCTTCGAACCGTGAGCGACATACATGCGCGCGGCCTGCTCAGCGTGTTCGCGTTCAACCTGCGGTCGATGGTGCACCGGGTACCGCCGGTGTGCCAGGCGACCGCCCGCCACGCGCTCGAGCTGTGCCAGGCCGAGCTGGACAAGCGCGACAAGGTGTTGCCCGACCTCGCCGCCCGTGCCACCCCCGCGAATTGTGGGAAAGTGCAGGCCGACACGCCGGACGGCGGCTGAACCTTCCCGCAGTCGCGGGGAATGTGGTGCGGCGCGCGGACCGGGGACAAGCGAAACGCGGACGGAGGCGGGTCAGCCGTTGCTGGAGTCCGCCCAGAGATCGACACCGGAGTCGACGGCGTACTCGTCGATCTGGGCAAGCTCGTCACTGGTGAACGTCAGGTTGTCGAGCGCCTTGACGTTCTCCTCGAGCTGCCCAACACTGCTCGCCCCGATCACCAACGAGGTCATCCGCTCATCACGCAAGGCCCAGGCCAGCGCCAGCTGCGCCAGCGACTGACCCCGACCCTCGGCGATCTGCGCCAGGCCGCGGATCCGGGTGAGGTTCTCGTCGTTGAGCATCGCCTTGTCGAGACTGCCCTCCGACGCAGCGCGGGATCCCTCGGGTATGCCGTCGAGGTACTTGCCCGTCAGCATTCCCTGCGCCAAGGCGGTGAATCCGATGCATCCCGCGCCTACGTCGCCGAGCGCATCGAGCAGATCGGGTTCGATCCACCGATTGAGCATCGAGTACGACGGCTGGTGGATCAGCAGCGGCGTGCCCAGCGCGCGCAGGATGGCAGCGGCTTCCCGGGTGCGCTCGTCGGAGTACGACGAGATCCCGACGTAGAGGGCCTTGCCCTGTCGGACCGCGCTGTCCAGCGCGCCCATCGTCTCCTCCAGCGGCGTGTCCGCGTCGAAACGGTGACTGTAGAAGATGTCCACGTAGTCCAGACGCATCCGCCGTAGCGAGTCGTCGAGGCTGGAGAGCAGGTACTTGCGCGAGCCGAGGTCGCCGTACGGCCCGGGCCACATGTCCCAGCCGGCCTTGGTCGAGATCACGAGCTCGTTGCGGTACGGCTTGAGGTCCTCGGCCATCAGCTGCCCGAACGCCGTCTCCGCCGTGCCGTACGGCGGACCGTAGTTGTTGGCGAGGTCGAAGTGCGTGATGCCGAGATCGAACGCGCGTCGCACGATCTCACGTTTGGTGTCCATCGGCCGGTCGTCTCCGAAGTTCTGCCACAACCCCAACGACAGCAGAGGCAGCTGCAGTCCGCTGCGCCCGCAGCGGCGGTAGGTCATCGCGTCGTATCGGTCGTCGGCAGCTGAATAGGTCACGGCGCACAGTCTGCCCGAGCGAGCACGACCGCGCCGACCCGATCACCACCCACCTGGACAGCACCGAACCGGACAGCGCCGACCCGGACACACTGGGGCGACCGAACGCTGTAGCCGCACACGACCGTCCCGCCGGCGACGTACGACGGCGGGACGGTCCTGGTTCGACGTGCGAGTCGGCAGTGCCAGAGCGTCAGCTGTGCACGAGTCAGTGCGTGGGATGCAGCTCCCACGTCACGTTGTCTCCGTGCTGTTGGGTCCAAAACACCCGCCAGCCCTTCGTGAACGGTGTCGGGTTCTTGGCACCGAGGATCCCGGCGGTCGACGGGTCACCGTCGGACACGTGGATCCCGGTGACCTCGTTGTCCCCGTCGTTGTAACCGGGGCTGGTCGTTGCGTCGTACGTCGCCGACGCGTCTCGACCCTCGGCCAGCCACCGGACGGGTTGCGATCCCCGGCCGCCGTGGTCACCGCGGTGATCCTCGCGCCCTCGCAGGCTCAGCAGGTAACCGGAGTCCAGCGCGTTGCGTTGTGCGTGCAGCTTGTCACCGGCATCCTCCACGACGAGCAGCGAGTCCCGCGTCGCGAACTGGATGTTGTCCAGGCCGGTGTGCTCCTTGTCACCGACGAACACCGGGGACAACCTGCCGCGCTCGGCGGTCGGACCGTGCTGTCGAAGCCGGAAGACCCCACCGTACGCGCCCGGAAGCGTGCTCGCGGCGTCCGTGTCTCCGGTCTCGGTGAAGTAGAACTCGCCGAACCGTGTGCCCGGACGGAAGACGCCGTTCTCGGGGCGCTTGAACGGGGTGGCTCCGGCCGCCGCCGCACCGGCTGTCGCGTCGAACGTCACCGTTCCCGAGCTCACATCGACCCACCTGGTCGCGAAGGAGCGGCCATAGGTGTGCAGATCGGCGATCTCCTGCGAGGCCGGGTCCGCCTGAAGCTCGGCAGCGGTGATCGGCGAGCCGTCACCGCGGAGCACCTGCAGGGCCTGAAGGGTGCCCCCGTTCGACAGGTCGGTCTTGTCCGTCGGACGGAAGCGGTAGACGTAGCTGTTGGGCTTCTTGCCGCCTGACGCGGCAGCGCCGCCGATGTCCTCGACCAGCCAGACGTTCCCGGCGCTGTCGTTCTGCACACCTTCGTAGCCGCCCGATCCGAGAGCAGGGAGACGCTGAGTCGTACCGTCCACGGCATCGCCGGTGCTGTCCAGCGTCACGCCGAACACACCACCGACCAGCGACTTGGCCTCCGCAGTGAGCAACAGCTGGTGGGTGAACGGGTCCCACGTGATTCCGTCGAACGTCGGCAGCGGCGCACCGGTCTGATCGGCATCGGAGATCAGTGTGACGCGCTTGGCCGGGTCAGGCTCGTCCAGGTTGATCCTGGTGACGTAACCGCGCGGCCCTCCTTCGTGACCCTGGTACAGGTAGTGCGTGCCGCCGAAGACCAGGTAGACGTTCTTGTCCGGCTCGGTCTTGAACGCCTCGTGCGGGTCCTGCGTCAGCGGTCCACCGTTGGACGTGTTGTAGCCATAGTGCGTGACACCATTCGCGGTGTCCGGGTTGACCAGCGGCAGAGCCCCCCAGGCCACCGATACGCCTGCCAGGCCCTCCCCCAGAGTGTTGCTCTCGACCCCGACCCGGGGGTTCGCGGCTACTCCGCCCTCGGTGAAGGCGTCGCGCTTCGCCCCTGATGCAGGCGCGATGATCAAGGCGCTCACCCCCAATCCCACGCCGATGGCCATGACAGACTTCTTCGTGAACACGGTCATTGCTCTCCTCGACGACCGCCGACCCGGTCGGTCGGCTCTCCACGTCAACCTGCCGAGGTTGTGTTGCACCGACGCGACAGCCAGAGGGACGGTCCGCGTCCGCTTTGTGAACATCAGGTCTCGGTCACCGGCCAATCGCATGCGGGATCACCTCGGCCGACGACTCAACCGGCGCCGCCTGTCATGATCAACCCATGGACGTTGCCTCGATCCACACCCTCGCCGAAGACCAGCTCGCAATCGCCAGCGAGGCGCCGAGCGGCCGAAGCTCCGCCCGCGTCTACGGGCGACCCTCCGCACGACTGCGCCAGACCATCGTCGCGTTGGCCGCCGGCCGCAAGATGGGCGAGCACAAGAGCCCCGGCGACGCCTCGCTGCTGTGCCTTCAAGGAAGCGTGATCTTGCGCGCCGGCGACGTCAGCGTGGAGCTCGGCCCCGGCGACTTGCTGGCGCTGCCCCCGCAGCGGCACGACATCGAGGCCGTACGCCCTTCGGTCCTGCTGCTGACCGTCTCGCACTGATCGAGCCGTGCCGCGACCGGGGACAACCGGCCGCGACGGTCCCGTCGTGAGCTGACGATCGCTCGGCCATAACCGACTAATCGCTAGGCCCCTCCGCTCGACTCGGCGCGGCCGGGACAAGGAAACCCTTAACTGGCCGTTGCCTCGCTCCGGACAGGGACGCATACTGCAAAAAACCAGAAGACGCGAGGTGGCCCATGCAGGTACCGGCACCGTTCGAGTACGAACGCGCAGAGAGCGTCGACCACGCGATCGGACTCCTCGACCGCCTTGGCGACACGGCCCGGATCGTGGCCGGCGGACACAGTCTGCTCCCGATGATGAAGCTCCGGTTGGCCAACTTGGAGTACCTGATCGACATCAACGACCTGCACGACGAGCTCGGCTACATCGCCGCCGAGCACAACCAGATCCGGATCGGGGCGATGACGCGGCACCGGGAGCTCCTGGAGTCCGACGAGCTCGCGTCGGCGTTCCCGATCTTCCGGGACGCCGAGAAGGTGATCGCCGACCCCGTCGTCCGCAATCGCGGCACCATCGGCGGCTCGTTGTGCCAGGCCGACCCGTCGGAGGACCTGTCCGCGGTGTGCACGGCAGTCAACGCCAGCTGCGTCATCCGGGGCAGCGCAGGCGAGCGGGTCGTGACCATGGAGGAGTTCTACCGCGGGCCCTACGAGACCGCGGTCGCCGACAACGAGATCCTGATCGAGATCCGTATCCCGACCATGCCCGGCGGCTCCAGCGCCTACGCCAAGGTCGAGCGCCGCGCCGGTGACTGGGCGGTGACCTCGTGCGGAGCCGCGGTCTGGATGAAGGACGGGACGATCTCGGATGCCCGGGTCGGACTGGCCGCGGTCGGCCCCAACACTGCGGGTATTCCGGCGATCTCCGAGGCCCTACGCGGCAAGGCTCCGTCAGACGAGCTGTACGCCGAGGCCGGGGCGCTGGCGGCCCAGGCGGCCAACCCGGCCACTGACATGCGAGGTAGCGCCGACTACAAGCGGCACCTCGCCGACGAGCTGACCCGGCGGGTGCTTCGCACCTCCGTCGAACGCATCACCGGCCAAGGAGCGTGACATGCAGGTCTCGATGACCGTCAACGGAGACGAAGTGACCCGCGAGGTCGAGGGCCGGCTGCTGCTGGTGCACTTCCTGCGTGACCACCTGGCCTTGACCGGCACGCACTGGGGATGTGACACCAGCAACTGCGGGACCTGCGTGGTCCTGATGGACGGCGAGCCGGTGAAATCGTGCACCGTGCTGGCCGCGATGGCAGGCGGTCACGACATCCAGACCGTCGAGGGGCTGGAGCAAGGCGGGGTGCTCGACCCGGTCCAGCAGGGCTTCATGGAGTGCCACGGCCTGCAGTGCGGCTTCTGTACGCCGGGGATGATGATGACCGCGCGCGCCCTGCTCGACAGGGATCCTGACCCCTCCGACGAGACCATCCGGGAGGCCATCTCCGGGCAGATCTGCCGGTGTACCGGCTACGCGACGATCGTCCGCTCGATCCACTGGGCCGCTGCCCATTCAACCAATGGCGACGCGGCAGAGACCGCCGAAACCGCCGACGCGCCGTCCGAAGAGTCCGTCACGGCTGGGAGCACATCATGACGACCACGGAGGAACGCCCCACGCCGGAGCTCGTCGACAACAACCAGACTCCGGTCGGGCACGGCCGGATGCTGCGCAAGGAGGACCCGCGCTTCGTCCGGGGCCTCGGCCGCTACTGCGACGACGTCCAGCTTCCGGGGATGCTGCACCTGGCGATCCTTCGCTCCCCCGTGGCGCACGCCAAGATCGTCAGCATCGACGCCTCGGCTGCCGAGGCGCACCCGAAGGTCAAGGCTGTCGTGACCGGCGCTGCCCTCGCCGAGCAGGGGCTCGCCTGGATGCCCACACTGTCCAACGACGTGCAGGCCGTGCTGGCCACGGACAAGGTGCGCTTCCAGGGTCAGGAGGTGGCGTTCGTGGTTGCCGAGGACCGGTACTCCGCACGCGATGCGCTGGAGCTGATCGACGTCGAGTACGACATCCTCCCTGCGGTCGCCAACGCCCGGAAGGCGCTTGACCCGCAGGCTCCGGTGATCCGCGACGACCTGGAGGGCAAGCAGGACAACCACTGCTTCGACTGGGAGACCGGCGACGCCGCTGCCACCGAAGCGGTCTTCGCCAAGGCTGATGTCGTCGTCACGGAGGACATCGTCTACCCGCGCGTGCATCCCGCTCCGATGGAGACGTGTGGTGCCGTGGCCGACTACGACCGCGTCGACGGCCGCCTCACCTTGTGGTCGACCACGCAGGCTCCGCACGCGCACCGCACCCTCTATGCGATCGTCGCCGGCCTGCCCGAGCACAAGATCCGGGTGATCTCCCCCGACATCGGTGGCGGCTTCGGCAACAAGGTGCCGATCTACCCCGGCTATGTCTGCGCGATCGTCGCCTCGATCGTCACCGGCAAACCGGTGAAGTGGATGGAGGACCGCTCGGAGAACCTGGTGAGCACCGGCTTCGCCCGCGACTACATCATGCGCGGTGAGATCGCGGCTACCAAGGAGGGCAAGATCCTGGCCCTGCGCACTCACGTGCTCGCCGACCACGGCGCCTTCAACGGGACGGCAGCGCCGGTGAAGTACCCGGCCGGCTTCTTCGGTGTCTTCACGGGCAGCTACGACCTCGACGCGGCGTACTGCTCGATGACCGCGGTCTACACCAACAAGGCACCCGGCGGCGTGGCGTACGCCTGCTCATTCCGGATCACCGAGGCCGTCTACCTGGTCGAGCGGATCGTGGACTGCCTGGCGTACGAGCTGAAGATGGATCCAGCCGAGCTCCGGTTGGCGAACTTCATCCAGCCCGCGCAGTTCCCGTACGAAACAAAGACCGGGTGGGTCTACGACTCCGGCAACTACGAGCCCGCGATGCGCAAGGCGATGGAGATCGTCGGGTACGACGACCTGCGCCGTGAACAGGCCGAGAAGCGCGAACGCGGTGAGCTGATGGGCATCGGTATCTCGTTCTTCACCGAAGCCGTCGGCGCCGGGCCGCGCAAGGACATGGACATCCTCGGACTCGGGATGGCCGACGGCTGCGAACTGCGCGTCCATCCGACCGGCAAGGCCGTGGTCCGCTTGTCCGTGCAGAGCCAGGGCCAGGGTCACGAGACGACGTTCGCCCAGATCGTCGCGGAGGAGATCGGGATTCCGCCCGCCGACATCGACGTGGTGCACGGCGACACCGACAACACCCCGTTCGGGCTCGGCACGTACGGAAGTCGGTCCACTCCGGTGTCCGGCGCGGCTGCTGCCCTCGTGGCGCGCAAGGTCCGCGACAAGGCACAGCTGATCGCGTCGGGGATGCTCGAGGTGTCAGTGGCCGACCTCGAGTGGGTCAAGGGCTCGTTCCAGGTCAAGGGCGATCCGTCGAAGTCGGTGACCATCCAGGACATCGCGATGAGGGCGCACGGAGCCGGGGACCTGCCCGACGGCATGGAAGGCGGCCTCGAGGCCCAGATCTGTTACAACCCGGAGAACCTCACGTATCCGTTCGGCGCCTACATCTGCGTCGTCGACGTCGACCCCGGCACGGCGCAGGTGACCGTGCGCAGGTTCGTCGCCGTGGACGACTGCGGGACGCGCATCAACCCGATGATCATCGAGGGCCAGGTGCACGGCGGCCTCACCGACGGCGTCGGCATGGCGCTGATGGAGATGATCGCCTTCGACGAGGACGGCAACTGTCTGGCCGCCTCGCTGATGGACTACCTGATCCCGACCGCGCTGGAAGTGCCCGACTGGGAGACCGACCACACGGTCACGCCGTCGCCGCACCACCCGATCGGGGCCAAGGGCGTCGGGGAGTCGGCCACGGTCGGCTCGCCGCCGGCGATCGTCAACGCGGTGGTCGACGCGTTGGCGCCGTTCGGCGTACGCCACGCCGACATGCCACTGACACCGTCGCGGGTCTGGGACGCGATGCGCGGCGCTGCTACCCCGTCGGTCTAGGCCGTAGAGACCCGAGGCTCCGATGACCGTGGACATCGCCGAACGGATGGCTGACCTGCGCAGCAGGCGGGAGCCGTTCGTGCACGCAACTGTGGTGCGCGCCCAGCAACCGACCTCGGCCCGTCCGGGCGACGCCGCGATCGTGCTCGCCGACGGCACCATCGAAGGCTTCGTGGGCGGGCAGTGCGCGGAGGGGTCGGTACGCACTGCTGCGCTGGACGCCCTGAAGCGTGGTGAGACCGTGCTGCTGCGCGTGCTGCCGAACGGCGAAGCCGCCTTCCCCGACTCCCCCGGTGCCCGCGTCGTGGTCAACTCCTGCCTGTCGGGAGGAGCCTTGGAGATCTTTCTCGAACCGCTGGTGCCGGCCGCGAACCTGACTGTCGTCGGCTACAGCCCGGTGGCGCAGTCGCTTGCCGAGCTGGCCGGGCTGCTCGGCTTCACCGTGCAGCTGGCCGACGACACCTCCTTGTCCGCCGGCTCGACAGCCGTGGTGATCGCCACGCTCGGAGGCGACGAGCCGCGATGGATCCGTGCTGCGCTCGATGCCGGGGTCCCGTTCGTCGGGTTGGTGGCGAGCCCTCGCCGAGGGGCCGCGGTGCTCGACGAGCTCGACCTCGACGAGGACGAACGCGCCCGGGTCCACACTCCCGTCGGTCTCTACATCGGTGCCCGCAACGCACCCGAGATCGCGGTATCGATCTTCGCCGAGATCATCAAGGCGATCCGGCTCGACGGCGTGGAGGCGGCCCCCGTCGTCGAGGCGGTGGCAGCTCCGCGTCAGGCGCTCGACCCGGTGTGCGGGATGACCGTGACCGTGACGCCCCAGTCGCCGTACCTGAAGCTCGGTGACGAGGAGTTCTGGTTCTGCGGACCGGGGTGCCGCGACCACTACGCGCGACAGGCCGGCGCCACTTCGTGACCGATTCCCCCGCGGTCGACAGTCCCGGCGACGACCCCGGTGCCCCCCCTGACGAGGCTGGGAGCCGTACGCCGTTCGCGGACCCGGCCGACGTGCAGCGCCGTCTCGACGAGGTCGACTACCTCACCGACGAGGGGATGTCCACCGCCTTGCACCTGGCGCTCGCGCTCGGCCTTCCACTGCTGCTCGAGGGTGAGCCCGGTGTCGGGAAGACCACGGCGGCGAAGGCGCTCGCGACGGCGCTGGGGGCTCCGCTGATCCGGCTGCAGTGCTACGAGGGGCTGGCCGTCAGCGAGGCGCTGTACGAGTGGAACTACCAGCGGCAGCTGTTGGCGATCCGGCTGGCGGAGTCGCGCGGGACCCGGCTCGACGACGCGGACCTGTTCACTGAGGAGTTCCTGCACGAGCGCGCCATCCTGCGCTGCGTACGCCACCGTGGACCGGTGCCGCCCGTCCTGCTGATCGACGAGATCGACCGTGCCGACGACGAGTTCGAGGCGCTGCTCTTCGAGTTCCTCGGCGAGGGTTCGATCACGGTGCCTGAGCTGGGGACGTTCACGGCCGAGCGGCCTCCGGTCGTTGTGCTCACCTCCAACCGCAGCCGAGACCTGCACGACGCGCTTCGGCGGCGGTGCCTGTACCACTGGATCGAGTTCCCGGATGCTGCCCGTGCGGCGGAGATCATTCGCCGGAGTGTCCCTGGCGCGAGCGAGGGGCTGATCTCGTCCGCGACCGACTTCGTGCAACGCGCCCGTGGGCTCGACCTCGACAAGGCGCCCGGTATGGCCGAGGCGATCAACTGGGTCGCTGCGCTGTCGGTGCTCGGCGCATCAGAGCTGGTTCGGGACGACCTGGTCCGCACGATCGGAACGCTCGCCAAGACCCCGGACGACCGCGAGCTGATGCTCGAGGCGCTCGACGACCTCGGCCAGTTCGCAACCGGCTAGTGCCGCCTCAGTCAACGTCCACGCGCGGCGCGCGCCGTGTCCTTCGCCCGGCGGCGTGGCCGTCGCTCGACCGGGCAGCTCTTCGCCTGCGTCCCCGGGCCGCGGCGGGCTCAGCGCTGTGTGGCGCTCGCCCCCGCGGCACCCGTGCCGAGCGCCGGCGTCCCGTCCGCGACGACCTGTGGCCGTCGAAGGACTAGCCGCGATGGTCACGCCGGCGTTGTTGCGCGGAGTCGACCGCGGCGCGTTCGCGGTCGCGTTCGCGTACCGGTTACGTGCGGCGGGTGTCTCGGTCGGTCTGACCGACGTCGAGGCGTTCACTGCTGCACTGGGCGTGATCCGGTTGGACGGTCGCAGCCGGGTCTACTGGGCGGCACGGACCACGCTGCTCAGACGGCATACCGACCTCGAGACCTTCGACGCTGTCTTCGCGGCTGTGTTTGACGACGCCGACTTCGACCTCGATCCGTGGCGCGGGCAGACCTCCGCTGCACGCCAGGGGGGCGAGGACGCCTGGCCGACGGCTGGACCGGGCGGGCCCGAGGACGTCGGAGGCGGGCTCCCGTGGGTGACGCTGCCGCGCACGGTCCGCGCGGGCGATCTCGATGGGGAAGACCAGGGGCAGCCGGTGCCACAGAGACTGCCGAGCGGCTTGGAGGCGGTGGCCGACATACCGTTCGAGGATCTCGACGAGAGCGACGTCGCCCTGATCGAGTCGTGGATCCGCGCGTCACTGCCGGGCTGGCCGGTACGACGTAGCCGGCGTCTCACTCCGCACGCGACCGGCCGGCGGGTCGAGCTGCGATCGACGTTGAGACTGGCCCGGCGTACCGGCTGGGAGCCGGTCGAGCTGGTCCGGCGGCGACCCAAGACCCGACCGCGTCGCGTGGTGATGGTGTGCGACGTCAGCCAGTCGATGCGGGCCTACACCTCGGCGTACCTCCATCTGATGCGGGCCGCAGCGCTGCTGACCCCGACCGAGGTGTTCGCGTTCTCGACCCGGCTGACTCGGCTCACCGCGGTGCTGGCTCACCATTCGCCGACGCGGTCCGTGCAGCTGGCGACCGAACGGGTCGAGGACCGCTTCGGTGGTACGCGGATCGCCTCGAACCTCGCGTCGTTGCTCCGGTCACGGCATGGCATGGACCTGCGGGGGGCTGTGGTGATGATCGCGTCGGACGGCTGGGACAGCGACGAGCCCGGCGCGTTGGCGGCGGTGATGGCGCGGCTGCGGCGACGCGTGCACCGTGTCGTCTGGGTCAACCCCCGGGCCGCGGCCCCCGACTTCGCTCCGTTGGCGGGCGGGATGGCGGCGGCCCTTCCGTACTGCGACGAGCTGCTGCCTGGCCATACCCTGAGATCTCTGGCAGACGTCGTCACCGCCATCACCCGTACCCCCTGACCCCCCTTCCCCCTAACCCCCCCTTGTTGAGTGCGCACTTAGTCACCGTTGAGCGCTCAGTTAGTAAGCGTTGAGTGCTCAGATAGTCACCCGGACGCGACACCACCTGCGCACTCAACCTCCACCACCTGCGCACCCAACCTCCACCACCTGCGCACTCAACCTCCACCACCTGCGCACTCAACAAGAAGGGCGGTTAGCTCCAGAGGGTGATGTGGATCGAGGGCCGGAAGTGGCCGAGGTTGACCCCGGACCCGCGCAACATCGCCTGGAGGGCACGCGGACTGGTGATGAAGCGCTTGAGCTCGGCGGCCGCCGGGACGAGGTCGTGATCGGGCAACGCGAACGCGCACCAACCGTCCTGCACGCTCGACCCGGGTCCGGAGCCCTGAACCAGGAGTCCACTGCGCACGTCGTCGGCCACGGTGAACGACACCGCCAGCGCGATCCCCCGGTTGCGCTTGGCCTCTTCGACGGCAGCCGCCTGGCTCTGGAAGATCCGTTGCTGTCCTTCGGGGATCCCGAATCGGCGGACGGTGGCGGCGAGCACACCATCAGCCTGCGCCGCCGACGGTCCCAACAGCCAGGTTCGTTCACGTAGCCTTGCACTCCCGGCGCGTGTGTTGACCCCGGGATGCTCCGGGCCGGTCACCATCACCACCCGGTAGTTCAGGAACGGCATCTGTACGAGATCCTCGCGCGGCGGAGTCACCTGCGGACCGATCGCGAAGTCCACCGTTCGGGTCATCAGCAAGGACGCGAACGCCTCGGGCGGGTAGATGCTCAGCTCGACATCGAGGTCGTTGGCGCGGCTGGTGAACAGCTCGATCAGTCCCGGCGCCGCGTGCTCGGCGAACAAGCTCGACGCGGCGACGCGCAATGACCTGCGGCCACTGCCGGCCTGGCTGACCTCGAGCACTGTGCGGTCCTGAAGACCGAGCAGCTCCATCGCGCGGCTGGCCAGCCGGAGCCCGCCAGGGGTCAATGCCAGGCCCGACGGCGTACGGCTGAACAGCTGGTCACCGAGCTCCTTGCGTAGCTGCCCGACATGGAAGGAGATCGCTGCGTCGGTGACCTCGAGCTCCGCCGCAGCCGCCTTCACCGACCCCAACCGCACCACCGCGGAGTACGCACGCAGCTGGGTCGGTGTCACTGCTCGACTCTACCCAGCGCTGCCTTGCGCAAGGCGGTCGACAAAGCTGCCGTATGTCGGAGCAAGCCCTACGACTCGGACTCGTCGTCAGGTGCCAGGTCGTCGACGTCGGCCATCTTCTCCACCCGGGAATGCCCCGACGGCTCCTGCCCGGACGGAGTGTGATCACCCTCGGCAGCGCTGCCGGTCTCGGCCTTCTCGACGGCGTCGTCGATCGTCGGTCCGCTCCGCTCGTGCTCGGGTGAGCCGAGCGAGTCCGGACGATCGGGCGAGTCCGGTGTGTCTGCGGTTATGACGTCCTCCTCGCAGGAGCGGAGCGGGTCTCCCCTCCCACTAGGGATCAGTTTCCGTCGCTTCTGCACAGGCGGCAACCCGAGGCATGCTGCGCCGCGCGGAACGTCGATCGGCTAGAGCGATCGAGGCGCCCTCCGGCACCGGCCTGGCGGCTCGGCCGCACGCGCAGGGAATGATGGGGCGCGATGTCTGCCGTGGCCGTCCCGTCGCTCGCCCCACTTCTGCCGTCCGACCCGACGCCGGACGCGCTGTACGACGCCTTCGAGTCCTGGACGAAGGGGCAGGGTCTGACGCTGTATCCGGCTCAGACCGAAGCGCTGATCGAGATCGTCGACGACGCCAACGTCATCCTCGCCACCCCGACCGGGTCAGGGAAGTCGCTGGTCGCGGCCGGAGCGCACTTCGCTGCGCTGGCCCGAGGCCGGCGCAGCTACTACACGGCGCCGATCAAGGCGTTGGTGTCGGAGAAGTTCTTCGCGCTGTGCGACATGTTCGGCGCGGACAACGTCGGCATGCTCACCGGTGACGCGTCGGTCAACCCGCAGGCTCCGATCATCACCGCCACCGCGGAGGTGCTGGCGAACATCGCGCTGCGCGAAGGCGCTGAGGCTGACGTCGGCCTGGTGGTGATGGACGAGTTCCACTTCTACGCCGAGGCTGATCGCGGTTGGGCCTGGCAGGTCCCGCTGCTCGAGCTCACCGGCGCCCAGTTCGTGCTGATGTCGGCGACGCTCGGAGACATGACCCGCTTCCGCGACGACCTGACGCGCCGGACCGGTCGGCGTACGGCGATCGTGGCATCCGCCGAGCGGCCGGTCCCGCTGATCTTCTCCTACGTCACCACCCCGATCCACGAGACGCTCGAGGAACTGCTCACGACGCACCAGGCGCCGGTGTACGTGGTGCACTTCACCCAGGCGGAGGCGATCGAACGGGCCCAGGCGCTGTCGAGCCTGAAGGTTGCCACCCGCGATGAGCGTGACCAGATCGCGGCGCTGATCGGCGAGTTCCGGTTCACCGCCGGCTTCGGGAGGACGCTGAGCCGGCTGATCCGGATGGGGATCGGGGTGCACCACGCGGGGATGCTGCCGCGTTACCGCCGGCTGGTCGAGACCCTGGCGCAGGCGGGGCTGCTCAAGGTCATCTGCGGCACCGACACGCTCGGCGTCGGAATCAACGTCCCGATCCGTACGGTCGTGCTGACCGGTCTGGCCAAGTACGACGGAATCCGCGTCCGACACCTGCGGGCCCGGGAGTTCCACCAGATCGCCGGACGGGCCGGGCGCGCAGGCTATGACACGGTGGGCAGCGTGGTCGTGCAGGCGCCCGAGCACGAGGTGGAGAACGCTCGACTGATCCGCAAGGCCGGCGACGACCCGAAGAAGCTCAAGCGGGTGCAGCGCAAGAAGCCGCCTGAGGGCTTCGTCAGCTGGGGTGAGAAGACGTTCGAACGGCTGGTCGCCGCCGAGCCGGAGCCGCTCACCTCGAGCTTCGCCGTCACCCACTCGATGCTGCTCAACGTGATCGCGCGGCCGGGCGACCCGTTCGCGGCGATGCGGCGACTGCTCACCGACAATCACGAGGACGAGGCGGCGCAGCGTCGGCACGTCCGGCATGCGCTGGCGATCGGGCGGTCTCTGGTCGCGGGCGACGTGGTCGAGCGGCTAGCCGTGCCGGAACCGGACGGCCGCGGGGTACGGCTCACCGTGGACCTCCAGGCGAACTTCGCTCTGGACCAGCCGCTGTCGGCGTTCGCGGTCGCCACGTTGGCGCTGCTCGATGCAGAGTCCCCCACGTACGCCCTCGATGTGGTCTCGGTGATGGAGTCCACCTTGGAGGACCCGCGCCAGGTGCTGGCCGCGCAGCTCAACAAGGCGCGCGGCGAGGCGGTGGCCGCGATGAAGTCCGAGGGCATCGAGTACGACGAGCGGATCGAGCTGCTCGACGAGGTGACTCATCCCAAGCCGCTGGCCGAGCTGCTTCAGGCGGCGTACGAGACCTATCGCACCGGGCACCCCTGGGTAGCGGACCACCCGCTGCGCCCGAAGTCGGTCGTGCGGGACATGTACGAGCGGGCCATGACGTTCGTGGAGTACGTCGGCTTCTACGGCCTTGCCCGGTCGGAGGGCCTGCTGCTGCGCTACCTGACCGACGCGTACCGGACGCTGCGGCACACCGTGCCGGAGTCGGCGCGCAACGAGGAGCTCGAGGACTTCGTGGAGTGGCTCGGCGAGCTGACCCGGCAGGTCGACTCCTCGCTGCTGGACGAGTGGGAGAAGCTCGCCTCCGGAGCGGACCTGTCGGGCGAGGACCTGGTCCGGCCAACGCTCGACGGCGCGGTCCGGCCGGTGACGGGCAACCCGCGGGCCTTCCGGGTGCTCGTACGCAACGCGTTGTTCCGTCGGGTCGAGCTGGCCGCGCGGCGGGACTGGACGGCCCTTGGCGAGCTCGACGCCGATGCGGGCTGGGACGGCGAGGCCTGGCAGGACGCCATGGCGGCGTACTGGGACGAGCATGACGTGCTGCTCACCGACGCCGACGCGCGTGGGCCGGGGCTGCTGCTGATCGACGACACGTTCGAGCCCGGCGTCTGGCGGGTGCGGCAGATCCTGCACGACCCCGAGGGCTTCCACGACTGGGCACTGCTGGCGTCGGTGGACCTGGCCGCGTCCGACGAGGCCGGCTATGCCGTCGTGCACCTCGACGACATCACCTCCGGCTGATCGGCCCGGGGGAAGGCCGACGGACGGGATCAGCCCAGACCGAGATAGCTCTCCTGGACGCGTTCGTCGGCTAGCAGGTCGTCGGCTGTGCCCGACAAGGCGATCCGGCCGGTCTCCAAGACGTAGGCGCGCTCGGCCACCCGAAGGGCAGCGTCCACGTCCTGCTCAACCAGGAGCACCGACGTCCCGGCCGCCGCGATCTCCGGAAGGCGCTCGATGATCTCGTCAACGACCACCGGGGCCAGCCCCAGCGAGAGCTCGTCGATCATGATCAGGTCCGGCTTGCCCATCAGCCCGCGCGCGATGGCGCACATCTGCTGTTCGCCTCCTGACATGCTGCCCGCGACCTGGGCGAGCCTGGACTTCAGCCCGGGGAACATCTCCAGGACCGGCTCCAGGTCAGCGTTCTTGTTGCGCCAGCCACCCAGCCGGAGGTTGTCGCGGACCGTGAGTCCCGGAAACAGCCGCCGGCCCTCGGGGACGTGGGAGATACCGCGGTCGACGATCTCTTCGATCGACCGCGCGTGTATCTCCTCACCACGGAACCGCATCGTGCCGGACCTGACCGGCACCATCGCCGAGATGGTCCGGAGCAAGGTCGACTTCCCGGCGCCGTTGGGACCGACCAGAGCCACCAGCTCCCGCTCGTCGACGTGGAGGTCGACGTCCCACAGGGCCTCGACATGGCCGTATCCGGCGCTCAGGCCGTCGACCTCGAGCAGCTCAGACATCGCGCTCACTCGCTTGTCGATCGGCGTACCGCTTGCCGAGGTAGGCCTCGATGACCCGCGGGTCCGACAACACGTCATCGGGGTCTCCGGAGGTGAGGACTCGGCCTTGGTGCATCACCAGGATCTGGTCGCTGACCTCCCGGATCGCCTTCATCACGTGCTCGACGACGATGATCGTCAGGCCCTGGTCCCGAAGCCGCCGCAGCAGCTCGAGACTGGGCTCGATCTCGTTGTAGCGCAGGCCTGCCATCACCTCGTCCAGGAGCAGCAGCTGGGGGTCCAGGGCGAGCGCCTTCGCAAGCTCCAGCCGCCGCGCGTCTGCCGTGGACAGCTCCGCCGGAGCCCGGTCGGTGCTGTCGGCCAGCCCGACGTCGGCGAGCACCTCATCGGCCCGGGCCAGGGCTTTTGACATGCTCGTGGCCCGATGGGGGCCGTACAGCACCCCGACGGCGACGTTCTCCCGCACCGTCATCCCACGGAACGGCTTGACGATCTGGAATGTGCGCGCCACTCGAAGCTTCGCGATCTTCCACGGCTTGGCCCCTGTCACGTCCACGCCGTTCACGTGCACGCTGCCCGCCGACGGCCTGACGTGCCCGGTGACCAGGTTGATGAACGTGCTCTTGCCCGCACCGTTGGGGCCGATCACCCCGAGGATCTCGCCTCGAGGGACGCTGAAGGAGACGTCGGACACAGCCTCGAGCCCTCCGAACCTGCGTCCGAGACCGCGCGTCTCCAGCACCGGCGTGTCGCTCACAGCCGGAACCTCCGGACATTCGCCAGCAGCGAGAAGTTGCCGCTGTGCCGGGCCTCGCGCACGTAGTTGACCAGACCTTGCGGAAGGAAGATCACGGCCACGATGATGATCGCTCCGAGGATGAACGTGTGCGCGTTCGTGTAGTGGTTCCGCAGGTACTCCGACAAGAACTGCAGCCCGACCGCTCCCAGCAGCGGACCCAGCACCGTGCCGCTGCCTCCGATGACCACCATCACCACCATGAGCACCGTGATCTCCACGTCGAAGAGCCGATCGGGGAAGATCACCACCTGCTGGAAGGCGTAGGTGGCCCCGACCAGGCCAGTCAGAAGACCGGACAGCGAGAACGCGAGCACTTTGGCGCGTGTGGTGTTGATCCCCATCGCCGCCGCGGCGTCCTCGTCTTGGTGGATGGCCCGCAGCGCGAAGCCGAACCGGCTCCGAGAGATCAGCAGAGCGGTCGCCACGGCGAGACCAGCGATCGCGAGGAAGAGCAGGTAGAAGCCGTCGTTCCCCAGGTACGCCGTCGTCGCGTCCTCCCCCACGGTCGGGACCGTGATACCGGCGCCTCCTCCGGTGAGTCTGGGAAGGTTGGTGACCAGCTCACGCATCCCCTCTGCGACGCCCAGCGTGGCGATCGCGAAGTAGTGGCCCTTCAGGCGAAGCAACGGGAGCCCGATGACGGCACCGAACACAGCGGCTCCGACACCGCTGAGCGACAGCGCGAGCCAGAAGCTCACGTGCAGGTGGACCATCATCACCGCCGTGGCGTAGCCGCCGATCCCGAAGAACACCACCTGGCCGAAACACGCGTAACCGGTGAAGCCGCCGATGATGTTCCACGCTTGGGCCAGCGCCACGAACATCAAGATCGTGGTCACCGTGCGCTCCTGGCCGACGTACAGCTGGCTCTGCAGCCCCAACATCGCCAACATCAGCACGATCAGTGCACCCCATGGCAGGAATCGGTGCCATGGGGCCTCGACCGGTCGCGGCGTGCGCTGCTCGACGGCGGTCTCGTTGAGATCGCTCATCAGACCTCCACGCGTGCGGCGTAGTAGGCGCGCCCGACCAGGCCGGACGGACGGACGGCGAGGACCACGACGAGCACGAGAAAGGCCATCGCGTTCATCCATGTACCGGACAGATAAAGCCCTGCCCACGCCTCCACCAGGCCGATGAGCAGCCCGCCAAGCAGGGCGCCGTACATGTTACCGAGACCACCGAGTACGGCGATCACGAACGACAGCAACGTGAAACCGCCTGCAGCTGCCGGGTTGAACGTGCCGATCGTGCCCACCATCGTGCCGGCGATCGCGGCGAGTGCGGCCGAGAGCCCGAACGTGAGGGCGTACACGTGCCTGGCCCGGATCCCCATCAACCGGGCCGCTCCGCGGTCCATGCCCGTGGCGATGATCGCCAGACCGGTGCGGGTCCGGTTGACGACCGCGACCAGCGCGACCGTGATGAGCACGGCGATGCCGAACGCGAGCAGTCGTCCGAGGGGCACCCGGACCTCACCAAAGGTGAGACTCGTGCTCGCGTAGTCGGTCTGGATGCTCCGGTAGTTCGCGGAGAACACGATGTTCATGCCCTGCACGAACAGCAGCGAAAGACCGAAGGTCAGCAGCAACGTGATGAAGATCGGGGCGTTGACCACCAGGTTGATCAGCCAACGCTGGAGCGCGTAGCCGATCACGAACAACGCGGCCGCGGCTACGAACATCCCCAGCAACGGGTCGAGCCCGGCGTGGACGTTCAGCTCCCAGCCGATGTACGCGCCGAGGATGACGAAAGACCCGTGCGCCAGGTTGACCACGTTCATCACTCCCCAGACCAGGGAGAAGCCGACCGCGACCAGAGCCAGCAGTCCCCCCTGCAGGAGGCCGTAGACCGTTGCCTGGAGGAAGGCCGTCACGAGCCAGTGGCGGGCCACATGAACGAACCCTCCGCCGCGTCTGTCGGCCAGACGGTGACGACCTTGCCGTCCTGCACCTGGATGACCGACATCGGCTTGTAGACGTTCTGTCCCTTGTCGTTGAACTTGATGGTCCCGAAGAACGACTCGGTGTCCAGAGCCGCCAGGGAGTCGCGGACCGCGTCGGGGTCGGTCGACCCGGCGTCCTCGACCGCCATCACCATGGCCAGGCACGCCGCGCTCGCCTCCGCGTCGTGGTAGTCCGCGGGGTGTCCGAACTCCTTCTCGATGTCGGCGGCGTAGTCCTTGGCGTTGCCGAAGTACTTGTCCTCGCCCGCGGTGGTCTCCGTCCACTGGCTCGATCCGAGGACGCCGTTGGCGAGCCGACCCAGCGTCTTGGTGAAGTCCGGGGTGGGCGGGGCAACGGTTTCGCCGAACGCCATCGGCTGGAGTCCCAGCTCGTGGGACTGCTTGACGATCGCCACTCCTTCTTCGAGGTGCACGGTGCCGATCACCACGTCGGGTCGGTCGGACTTGACGTGGGTGATGGCCGAGCTCACATCGGTGCTGCCCTCGGCGAAGTACTGCGCCGGGATGACCTGGTAGCCGAGCTTCTTGGCCTCGTCCATGCCGCCCTTCGCACCGGTCTTCGAGAAGCCGTCGTCGGCGGACATGAAGGCGAAGCTCTTAGGCTTGGGCGTTGCCAGCTCGTCGATGGCCTTGATGATCGAGGCGGCGTACTCGGTCGCGGGTGACAGCACGGCAAAAGTCCGCTGGTAACCCTGCTGGAAGATCGCGTCATCGGCACCGGCCGAGTCCGCCATCACCTGACCGTTGCGCTCGATCACGGCGGCCTGGGACTGCGTGTTGGCCGAGCCGTACGAGCTGAGGATCAGCTTGACGCCGTCGTCGTTGAACTGGTCGACCAGCTGGGCCGCGACGTCAGGCTGGGAGGTGTCGTCCTGGAACTTGATGTCGAGCTTCAGCTTCTTGCCGTCGACGTCGACTCCTCCGGCGGCGTTCACCTTCTGCTGGCAGAGCTGGTAGCCCTCCTTGGTGAGCTGGCCCTCGCGGGCCAGCGATCCGGTCAAGGACATCGCGGCCCCGATCGTCAGGGTGCCTGAGTCTGTCTCACCTCCAGACGACCCTTTCGAGCCGCATCCGGCTGTGATCAACGCCGCCGCCGTGAGAGCGGCCAGGACTGGTGCTGCTGTGGACCTCATCGGGTCACCTCTCGGGTGCGAGTTTCCCCCTGTGCGGTGCCCCCCCGGTGATATTTGGCCCCACGATAACCACATAGGCACGGGTTCGCACGGCGGCCTCCGCGCGGGCCGAGCGCCGTCGGGTCGGGACCCCACCGACGGACCGGCGCTCAGTCGGGGCGGGTTGCAACCGGCAGGGTGAGCACGACGCCGACCCCACATGCCAGCAGGACGAGCACGGTTCCGACCTCGCCCGGCCAGCCGTACCGCGCGAAGAACAGGCCGCTGCCGTAGCCGATCACGCTTGATCCGAGGTGGTAGCCGAACAGGTACAGGGCCGAGGCGCGGGCGCGCTGCTCGGCCGCCCAGGCACTGACGAAGCCGCTGGCGACCGCATGGGTCCCGAAGAACCCGAACACCATCAGTGCGGTGGCCGCCAGCACGACGGCCAAGACGTCGAGGAGGGACAGCGCGGCACCAGCCGCCATAATTGTCAGGCCCAAGATCATCACGCTGCGGCGGCTACGTCGGTCGGCCAGCCGCCCCATCCAGTTCGCGCTGACGGTGCCGAAGAGGTAGAAGGCGAAGACCAGCGAGATCACGACCGCGCCCAGCGCGAACGGCGGCGCAGCCAGCCGGTATTGCAGGTAGTTGTAGTAGGAGACCAGGCTGCCCATGATGACGAATCCGCACAGCGCCAGCCTGATCACCACCGGGTCGCGCAGCGGGTGGCGGATCAGGGCGATCCTGGTGCCCAAACGCCCAGGGGAGGCGACGAAATTGCGCGACGACGGCAGCCGCGTCGCCACCCACGCCCCGCCGACTAGACACACGATCGCCACGACGGCCATGGCCAGGCGCCATGACCCGACCCCGGCCAGCAGGCCGCCCCCGAGCCGCCCGGCCATCCCGCCGAGTCCGGTGCCGCTGACGTACAAGCCCATCGCGGTCCCGAGACCCGAGGGGTGGAACTCCTCAGCGACATAGGCCATCGCGACGGCCGGGAAGCCCGCGACGGTGATGCCGGTCAGCACCCGCAGCACGAGCAGCACCTGGAAGCTCGGGCTTGCGGCAGCGGCCAGGGTGAGGAAGCCCGCGCCGAGCAGTGAACCGATCAGCAGGCCACGGCGGCCCTGCCCGTCGGACCAGGACGCCAGAAGCACCACCATCACCGCGAGCGGCAGCGTCGTGAGCGACAGGGTCAGGCTCGCCACCGCTGGCGAGACCGAGAAGTCCTCGCTCACGGCGGGCATCGTGCCCTGAGCGACGTACAGCATTGCGAACGTCATGAACCCTGCGACGAACAGCACGGCGCTGGTCTGCCGGTATTCCGGGCTACCCCTTCGGAGCAAGGCGGCGGGGACGGTCATCGTCGACCGGCAGTGTCGCGCTCGACGATCTGACGGGCGATGAGGCTGCGCTGGATCTCGTTCGTGCCCTCCCCGACGATCATCAGCGGCGCGTCCCGGAAGTAGCGCTCGATGTCGAACTCGGTGGAGTAGCCGTAGCCGCCGTGGATCCGCAAGGCATCCATCGCCACCTGCATGCCCGTCTCGGAGGCGAAGAGCTTCGCCATGCCCGCCTCCAGGTCGGCGCGCTGGCCGGCGTCGATGCACTCGGCCGCGTCGCGGGTGAGCAGCCGGGCGGCCTGGAGCTTGGTGACCATCTCGGCGAGGTAGTTGCCGATCGACTGGTGCTGCCAGATGGGCTTGCCGAACGTCTCCCGCTGCTGGGCGTACCGCAGCGCGTCCTCGTACGCCGCTCGACCGACCCCGACCGCCCGGGCGGCCACGTTGACCCGCCCGACCTCCAGCCCGCGCATCATCTGCGCGAACCCGTGGCCCTCCTCGCCACCGAGCAGCGCCTCGGCAGGCACGCGGACGTCGTCGAGGACCACTTCGCAGCTCTCGACGCCACGGTAGCCGAGCTTGCTGAGGTCGCGCGAGACCGTGTAGCCATGCGCGGGCTCGAGCAGCAGGATGCTCATCCCGCGGTGTCGCGGCTCGGCCGCGGGGTCGGTCTTGCACAGCAGCGCGACCAGTCCCGACCGGCGCGCGTTGGTGATCCACATCTTTGAGCCCGTCACGACGTATGCGTCGCCGTCTCGCCGGGCAGTGGTGCGCATCGCCTGGAGGTCGGATCCCCCGCCCGCCTCGGTGAGCGCCATCGTCGCCCGGATCGACCCGTCGGCCATCGCCGGGAGGAAGTGCTGCTGCTGCTCGTCGGTGCCGAACTGGGTCAGCAGATGGGCCACCACCGTGTGGCCGCCGATCGCACCCGCGAGACTCATCCAGCCGCGAGCGAGCTCCTCGGTGACGAGGGCGTAGCAGGCGGTCGAGACTGCTGCTTCGCCGTACGGCGCCGGGACCGCGAGCCCGAAACAGCCGAGCCGCTTCATCTGCTCGATCAGCGCTTCCGGATAAGTGTTGGCGTGCTCGAGCTCTCGTGCCACTGGTCGGATCTCGCGGTCCACGAAGTCAGCGACCACCCTCACGACGGCGTCTTCTTCGACGCTCAGCCCCACGACGCACCTCCTGATGGGGAGTCTAGACATCGGACATTCCATCAGCATCCAGGGTGCTTCGGGCGAGGCCGCCACCTTTGACATTGCCGCGGTGTCCGAAAGGTTTTCGGGCACTACCGTCTGTCGACTCGAGCGCGGGCTGAGGTAGGCGCCGAGCCTTGTGATGGCCGAGCATGTTCGGGTCCGGGAGATCACCAACGATGGGACAACCGGCTGCTGCGCACCGTGCTGCGCAACTCAGGGTCGGTGGTCACCTGGCGACGAGCGCAGGTCGTGCTGCTCTCAGCCCAGGACATGGACGTGTCGGCGATCGCGCAGGTGACGTTCACCAGCGCCGACCGGGTTCGCGATGTGATCCACAACTTCGCAGGCCACCGAAGTTCGACACCGACCATCGGGCCGCGACCAGCGGGCCGCCATCAAGCAGATCGCGTTGGCCCGGCCGACCGATCATGGGCTGCCGTTCTCGACGTGGAGCCTGACGCAGTTGGCCGACTACCTGGTTGCACGGGGAATGGTCGAGGACATCTCTTACGAAGGGCTTCATGAAGGTCCCCCATCTCGACACCCGCGTCCCCGACCACGTCCATTTGAACTGACACCCGGTCTGAATGAGCGTCCATAGCCCCAGCGCCACCGCACGTGGACCGTTTCACCGTGCCGCGTACCAGAGGGCGAGATCGTCGGTATGTCCGCTCCACTGCAACGTCAAGTGCCAACAGCCCGGCTCGGGCAGGTCGATGATCGACGGGCCCGGACCTCCGGAGACCGTGCGCGTCACGGTTGCGGAGCCGTTGGCGAGACGTGCGGTGATGAGCAGGTCGGGCGAGCCGGTGGCAGCCGCCGTGTCGCCCTCGACCTCCGGGCTGGGGACCCACAAGATCTTGTTGTTGTGATCAGCAGCCGGTGGCGCGTTGAGCGGCTGCCCGAAGAGGATAGCGATGATGTAGCCGCGCTGCCCTGACACGTAGGCGATCCGCGGTCGCGGCTCGCTGAAGCCCGAGCGGGCCCACAGCGGCAGCACCTGGCTGGGCACATTCATCACGCAGCCGACCGGTTGCACAGCCGTCGTACGTGGAGTCGATGTCGGTGCCGCCGGATCGGGCCGTAGGCCAGTCGTCAGGGAGATGCCGGCGATGACCAACGCAACGACAGCGGCGCCGCCCGCGACCGCGACCACTCGGCGCCTCCGCAGCCGGCGATCGCCGGCCTCGGCCAGCCTGTCGGCCGGGGCGATAGCGACGTCGATGTCGTCGGTCGCGGCTCGCAGCAATGCGGAAACGTCCTCGTCGTGGATCATCGGTCCTCCTCGTGGGGCAGCGAGTCCTGGTTTCCGGACTGGTGAGTGGTGGGCAGCAGTTCGTTGAGTGACCCGTCCTCCGACAACGCAGCGATCGCGCGCGACGCTCGGCTCTTCACGGTGCCGCGCGCTATCCCGAGCACGTCGGCGATCTGGGACTCGGTCAGGTCGACGAAGTAGCGCAGCACCAGGACCTGGCGCTGCTCGCGGCCGAGCCGTGCGAGCGCCGCGCGTACCGTCTGCTCCACCGAGATCTCGTTGGCGAGATCGCCGACCGCGCGGGACTCCGGCACCTGCTCGTACGGCGTCTCACCACGCCAGCTACGACGCCGACCACGCGAGATTCCGTTGACCAGGATCCGATAGACGTACGCGTCCGGGTCATCGGAGGCGGCGACCCGTCCCCAGGCGGTGTAGCACCGGATCAAGGTGTCCTGGGCCGCGTCCTCGGCGTCCTGACGGCTGCAGCCGAACAACACCGCCGCCCGAACCAGGGTGCGGTAGCGCGCGACGACGAAGCCCTCGTACTCAAGGTCGTCTGGTTTCACGCGCCGCCCTCCGCCGGTATGGGTTCCTGTCAACTACGAGCACCTTGACCACCCCAACGGTTCCCACGATCGGGTCCCTGCTCGGGCCGCTAACCCCGGAACTGCGGGAAGGTGCGGGGCGGGGCGGCGCGGGGCGGGAGGGCTGGGGCTGAGGGGCGAGGGTCAGTCGGCGAAGAGGGCGCGGACATCGTCGGCGTCGATCGGCGTACCGGCTGAGCCGTCCCCGTCGATCACCTGCGCGAACAGCGCCGCTTTACGGGCCTTGAGCTCCATCACCTTCTCCTCGATGGTGCCGGTCGAGACGAGGCGGTAGACCATCACCGGCTTCGTCTGCCCGATCCGGTGCGCACGGTCGACGGCCTGCGCCTCGACGGCAGGGTTCCACCAGGGGTCGAGCACGAAGACGTAGTCCGCCTCCGTCAGGGTCAGCCCGACACCCCCGGCCTTGAGGCTGATCAGGAACACCGACGCGTCACCCTGCTTGAACGACTCGATCACCTCACCGCGTCGCCGGGTCCGCCCGTCGAGGTAGGTCGACTCGATCCCCTCGCGGTCCAGCCGGTCCCGGACCCGGCGCAGGAACGACGTGAACTGGCTGAACACCAGCGCCCGATGCCCTTCGGCGACGATCTCGCTGAGGTGGTCGATCAGCACGTCGGTCTTCGCCGCCCCGGCGTTCTCGTGCGCCGGGTCGATCAACGCCGCGTCCAGACTGAGCTGGCGCAGCTTGGTCAGCGAACGGAAGATCGCGATCCGGTGCTTGTCGAAGTCCTCCTCGACCAGGCCGAGCACGGTCTGCCGCTCACGCTGCAGGTGTGTGTCGTAGATGCGGCGGTGGCGCGGGGTCAGCTCGACGTCGAGGACCTGCTCCTGCTTGGGAGGCAGGTCGGCGGCGACCAGGTCCTTGGTACGCCGCAGCAGGAACGGCCGGATCCGGCGCCGGAAACGCGCCAGCGCGTCGGCGTCCCCCTCCTTCTCCACCGGGTCGGCGACCAGCTGCTTGAACTGCGCCGGGTGCGGGTAGAGCCCCGGCGCGACGATCGACAGCAGCGACCACAGCTCCATCAGCCGGTTCTCCATCGGCGTACCGGTCAGCGCGAGCCGGAAGGGCGCGTCGATCCGGCGGACCGACTGGTAGGTCTTGGCGCTGTGGTTCTTGACCGTCTGGGCCTCGTCGAGCACCAGACCGCCCCATGACTGCGCGACATAGTCGTCGACCTCGAGGCGGAACAAGGTGTACGACGTGATGACCACGTCCGCTCCCTCGACGAGCGACGCGATCGACTCCCGCCGACGCGAGGCCGAGGCGGTCACCGTGCGGATCACCAAGCCAGGCGTGAAGTGCTCCGCCTCGTGCGCCCAGGTGGAGACGACACTGGTGGGGGCGACCACGAGGAACGGGTCCGCATCGTGGTCGCGGGCATGCGCGATCAGCGCGAGGGTCTCCAACGTCTTGCCCAGACCCATGTCGTCGGCGAGGATGCCGCCGAGCCGCGACTGCCAGAGGAAAGCCAGCCAACGGAACCCTTCGAGCTGGTAGTGCCGCAGGTCGGCCTTCACCCCGACCGGGTCGACGATGGGCAACGTCTCGACGTCGCGCAGCGCTTGGGCGGCCCGCACCCACTGCCCGGCCTGGTCGTCCACGATGCCGACCTCGTCGAGCTCCTGCCACAGCCCGAGGTCGTGGTGACCGACGCGAACCCCGTCGCGAGGCTGCTCGTGCAGAGCGGCGGCGTCGCTGACGAGCTCGGCCAGGTGGGCGAACTCCGGCCGGTCGACCGCGATGTGAATCCCGCTCGGCATGATCACCCGCGGCAGCCCCAGGGTCAGCGCTTCCAGCAGCGAGGCGAGCGCGATGTACTGGCCGTCAACGCTGATCGCCACCTCGAGGTCGAGCCAGTCGGGCTTCAACGTGGGCGCTGCGTCGGAGGTCTCCCGCGCCGAGAAGTGGATGACGGGAGTGCCTGTCGCGGCGCGATAGTCCGGCCGCGCACCGATCTCGTCGATCTCGATCCGGCCCTGGTCACGCAGCTCCTCCAGGGCCGGCAACAGGTCCTCGGCGAAGCCGATCGCCGCGTCGTTGGTGAACGTACGCCGTTCGAGCAGGCCACGGTCGAGCCGGTGGCTGTCGCAGAGCTGGAACACCTGCTGCTCGGTCAGGTCGAGTCCGCTGACCGTCTCGGCCTCGAGCTCGGGCCGGCGTACGCCCCGCAGTCCACGGGTCTCGGTCAACCCGTAGACCCGGTCGGCGCCGCCCAGGCGGTAGCGCCACGACCAGGCCAGCGTGACCTCGTCGACGGCGACCCAGGTGACCGTGAGGGCCAGCCGCGGCTCGGGCTGTTCCGGCAGCACCACCGAATGGTCGGAGGAGATCACCGGAACGTGCCGTTGCAGCCGCGGAAGGTAGTCGGCGACCAGGTTGTCGCGGGCCGCGGCCGGGATGAGGAGGCTCTCGTGGGTGGCGAGCAGTCGGCGGACCTGCGGACCGGCTGCCCGATCGAGCGGAGCCAGGGTCACGACGCCGTGGCCGTGTCGGGTGCCGGGCGACCAGAGCGCGACGCCGTGACCCGGGTCGCCGAGCAGGTCGAGGGAGTCGGCGTCGTACCACTCCCCGTCCACGGGTACGCCGAGCCGGAGCCGGACCGGATCACCCTCGGCGGACCGGACGTCGAGCTGCAGGGTCACCGGGTCGCGGACGAGGTGGACGTCGTCGAGGCCTGGTCCGGGAAGGAGCGTAAGCCCGGCGCGCTCGGCGCGTTCGAGCGCGGGCCACAGGGAGGGACCGAAGGTCGCCACGGTCAGATGCGGTTCGCTGCCGTGGTAGTAGCCGAAGCGGGCTGCGCCCTGGTGGATGGCTGCCAGCTCGTTGAGCGCAGCCAGCTGGGCCGGGTCGAGGCTGCGGTCGTGACGCAGCCCGGGCAGGTCCTGGAACGTGACGCCGGTCTTGACCCAGTTGCCCCGGGCGCTGCGTCGCAGCGGTCGCAGCTGCAGCGAGCCGCGGCTGGACGGATGCGCGGGGCGGCGCCAGGACCTCGGGTTGCCGAGCCGGCCGAGCTCGAGCTGGAGCGCCAGCGGTGTGGTCGCCTCCCCGGTCGCGGACCGGTCGGCCGCGTCGTCGAGCTCGTCGAGCACGGAGCTGAGCTGACGCTCCCAGAGCGTGCCGTCACCGAGTCCGGCCGACGCGTGCGCCCGGTCCTGTTCGGCTCTGGCGGTCATCACCAGCGCGACGACGTGCTTGCAGTCGGCCTGCATCGGGCAGTCGCAGCGGCTGGCGAACCACACTCCTTCACCGTCGAGCCCGACGTTGACGTAGGCGTTGTAGGGCACGCCGCGCGAGCCGGCCACCTGACCGCGGATCACCAGGTCGCCGTCGGTGTCGACCGTGTGTGCGCAGGACAGCACGTTCCCGTCGCGGACGTAGCCATGGGCACGTTCGTACGTCGGTGTGCCGAACCTGCGACGCAGGTCCTCCTCGGTGAGCAACACGGTCAAGTCCATGACACGCCCGAGCCTATGCGCCGGAGCCGACGAATCCGTGCAGCCACCGATTTCCCCTGTGGACAACGCGATCAGGGTCGGTCGACGGGGGCAGGCTTGGACGATGACACGCGATCCTTCGTACTTCGACGACCTGCCGCCGCTCCACACGCAGGCCGACGTGACGGCCGTGTGGACCCATCTGATGGGTGAGCTCGGGTTCGGGTCCCGCTCGCTGTGGGTGCTGTTCATCGGGCGGGATGGGCACGCGCATCCTGCGGTGATGAAGGTCGAGCAGCTCGACGTCCGACCCGACGACCTCTTTTGTGCCAACTTGATGCAGATCTGCGGCAACTTCGTCGATGACGATCCCGCCCATGGTCGGGTGGCGATGCTGCTCACCCGACCCGGGCGGGCAGCCATGACCGAAGGGGATCGGGTCTGGGTGTCGATGCTGTACCGCACGTTTCGACGGGCCGGGATCGCCGCCGAGCCGTTGCACCTGGCCAACGACGAGGAGCTCCGCCTGGTTGCCGTGGACGACGTCGGCCTCGACCCCGACCTCGGGGAGACCGGATGACCTCCCGCCCGTCTG
>JBBSPA010000025.1:0-49199 GCA_038259225.1 Propionibacteriales bacterium | reverse complement strand
GGGACGGAACGGCCTGGGGACCATCGGTCACCGGCTACGAGTACATGGGTGGCATCTGCTCCAGCGCACCAGCAGTGACGGCGTGGGGGTCTGACCGGCTGGACGTCTTCGTGCTCGGCACCGACAACGCGGTGTACCACAAGTGGTGGGACGGAACCGCCTGGGGACCATCAGTCACTGACTACGAGTACATGGGCGGCATCTGCTCGGGCCCACCAGTCGTGGTCTCGTGGGGGTCTGACCGGCTCGATCTGTTCGTGCTCGGCACCGACCATGCGCTGTACCACAAGTGGTGGGACGGAACCGCCTGGGGACCATCGGTCACCGGGTGGGAGTACATGGGCGGCGTCTGTACGAGCGCCCCGACCGTGGTGTCGTGGTCGCAGGATCGGCTGGACGTCTTCGTCACCGGCACCGACAGCGCGCTCTACCACAAGTGGTGGGACGGAACGGCCTGGGGACCATCGGTCACCGGCTACGAGTACATGGGTGGCGTCTGCGTCGGTCAGCCGCACGTCACGGCCTGGGGCTCGAACCGGCTGGACGTCTTCGTCACCGGCACCGACAGCGCGCTCTACCACAAGTGGTGGGACGGAACGGCCTGGGGACCATCGGTCACCGACTACGAATACATGGGAGGAATCCTCTCGGACTTCCGGGTCGAAGGGTCAGCGGCTGCGCCTCAGAAACCGGTCACGGTGACGCAGGGAATCCCGTCGCAAGCCGCCCGGCCGTCGTCGATGCCAGCCGAGGGCATGCCGGTCGGTGCAGGGACGTGAGCGGCACCGGTGGCCGGACCTGATCACCGGCTGTTCCAGCGCTGGATCCACTCCTACGAGGAGGACCACGACGACGTGCTCGTCTTCCGGCCGGCCGACTTCGCCTTCCCACCGGCGCGGGGCCGGGACGGTCTGGAGTTCAGGGCCGACGGGACCTACGTCGACTGGGCGATCGGCGCCGGCGACGCGGCCGATCCTCGCGAGGGGTCGTGGCGGTCGGTGTCGGACGCAGTCGTGGAGACGGCGACACCGATGAGCGGGCATCGGCGATTCGAGCTCAGGTACGTCGGCCCGGACCGCCTGGAAGTCGTGAGGGGCAGCGAGTGAGCGGCCTGGCTTGCGCGGCGATCCCGGCCACCAGGATGCCGGCGCCGGAGAGAACGACTGGCAACGCGACGGGCATGCACTCGGCCCAGATCGGGGAGACGCTGTTCGTCTGGTCGGCTGCGGATGATGTGGCGCGGGCGCTTGGTCCCCTCGGCGTCCGTGCGGCCCCGGCCGGGCGACCATGGTTGATCACCCAGGTCGGGACGTCGTTCAGTGCCGCGATGCCTCCCGGCACTCGCATCCTGCTCGACCGCGGGCGGCATCTGATCGTGGACGGCCTTTCAGAGGGCACTGCGGGCGGGGATCCGACGTGTTGGCGGGCGCAACCACTCGAGCCCGGCACGGTCGTGGTCCGACCCTCAGACACCACCGCCGAACGCTCCGACCCGCAGGTCGACCAGCTGCTGTCCGCACTGTCCGTCGATCGCTGCATGGGAGACATCACCGCGCTGGTGGCCCGAGGAACGCGCCACTCGCTGAGCACAGGCTTCGCCGACTCGGCGGCCTGGGCCGTTCAACGGCTGTCGTCGCTGGGATACAGCGCTGCGGTCTCACCGATCACGGTGGGCGCCGGTCACAGCCTCAATGTCGTCGCGGACCGCGTCGGCACAGGCACCGACGTGCGCGGACTGGTCGTGGTCACCGCCCACCTCGACTCGATCAACCTAGCCGGCGGTACGAGCGCGCTCGCCCCGGGAGCTGACGACAATGCCAGTGGCTCAGCGGCCGTGCTCGAGCTGGCTCGGGTACTGGCTGGTGTTCGCAGTCGGCACGACCTTCGCCTCATCCTGTTCGGCGGCGAGGAAGAGGGTCTGTTCGGGAGCCGTCAGTACGTCGCGACGCTGGCGCCGACGGATCGAGCTCGGTTGGCTGCTGTGCTGAACATGGACATGATCGCCACCCGCAACACGGTTCAGCCGGGCGTCCTGCTCGAGGGGGCGGCGGTCTCGACCCGGCAGATCGACGATCTCGCCCGAGCTGCCGCGACGTACACGGGCCTCCGTGTGGCGACATCCCTGTCACCCTTCGCGAGCGATCACGTCCCCTTCATCGACGCCGGGCTGCCTGCCGTGCTGGCGATCGAGGGGTCCGACAGTGCCAACCACCACATCCACAGCGCCCAGGACGTGGTGGCTCACCTCGACCTGAGCCTGATGACCGAGATCCTTCGGATGAACCTCGCAGCCCTGTCCGGCTGGCTTGGGCATACTGCGGTCCGGCCGGTCCCGGCCGGACCGGTCGTGTCGAGAGGCCCCGGCCTGATCGACGTGTTCGTCGGCGGGGTCGACTCGGCTGTCCACCACAAGGCGTGGGACGGGCTGTCCTGGCGGCCCAGCGTGACCGGCTACGAGTCCTGCGGACGCCCCACCTCGTCCTCCCAGCCGACCGCGAGCTCGGTGATGACGGTGCGGAAGGTAGCCCATCGCCGCGGGCCGACCAGCGACTCCCAGTAGGAGTCCAATCGCTCGTACATCGCGTTGACGTCGGCCACCACGCGGTCGCCCAGAGCCGTGCGGGTGATGAGACGGACACGTCGGTCCGTCGGATGTTGGCTGCTCACGACGTACCCCAACGGCTCGAGCAGGTCGACGAACTGGCCGAGTGCCTGCTTGGTCATCCCGGCCAGCGTGGCCAAGTCGGTGACCCGGGCTCCCTCTTCCGGGATCAGCGAGAGCAGCCGGAACGACGAGGGCGTCAGCGGAGAGTAGCGGCGCCTGATCTCGTGGCCGTCGACCATCGTGCCCAGGTCATGTCGCATCCGTCTGGTGGCTCGGTCGAGAAGGAAGCCGAGGTGCTTGGGTTCGAACCCGTCGATGCTCAGCGGCGACTCGGGAATTCCCTTGACGCTGGTCATAAGGCCACTTTACTATTCGAGGGATGGTCAGGCGACTTTACTACATCTGACTGGGAGAAGTCATGACGACGACTGCGACAGACGCGCGCCGCGAGGTTCCCGAGGGCGCGCAGTTCGCTCGGCTGTGCGGAAGGCGTTTGAGCTCCGTGGTGCGGCAGGCCGTCAGTGCGCCGGCGGCAGCCGAGGTCCGGGTCGTCTCGTCGGACCTCAAGTCGGTTCCGTACGACATCGGCTCGATCTCCACCTGTGCCCTGCTACGGGCCAAGGGCGAGGTCCTCGTCGACGACACATCTCGGTCTTGGTCGGTCTTCGTCAAGGTCCTGCAAAGTGCCAGGGCCTGGCCGCTCATCCACCTGATCCCCGAAGACGCCCGGGACTTCTTCCTCAGCGACTTCCCGTGGCGGATCGAGATCGACGCCCAGCGGTCCACCCTGGCAGACGCGCTGCCCGACGGTCTTCGCCTGCCGGTCCTGTTCGACGTGGACGAGGTGGATGAGCTGCACGCAGCGATGTGGATGGAGGACGTCCCGCTGGCGAGCCACCCCTGGACCTCGCACACGTTCCAACGCGCGGCTGCGCTGCTCGGTGAGCTCGCTGGACGGCGGCCGATCGGCAGCGACGCGGTCTTTGGAGACCTCACGTATGCCGGTCAGCCCGGCTTCGCGCTTCGCGAGTATGCCAACGGCCGGGTGCACCACTGGGCGGGTGGTGCGCTTGGCAACGACGCGATCTGGGAGCACCCGTCGTTGCGCGCCGCGCTCCGGGACGAAGACGAGCTCGGAGGGGGCGGACTTCGTGCAGATCTCCTTCGAGCCTTTGACGACATACCCACGCTGTTCGACCTGGTCGACTCGTTGCCGCACACCTACGTGCACGGCGACGCGAGTCCACAGAACCTGCTCGTCTCGGCAGACCATCCGGACCGGTTCGTGGCGATCGACTGGGGCTTCAACTGCCCGCTGGCAATCGGTTTCGACCTCGGTCAACTGCTGATCGGGCTGGCCCATGCCGGGGACCTAGGGACCGATGAGCTCCAGGCGACCTACGAGGTCATCGTGCGCGCCTACTGTGAGGGGCTGTCGCGCACCGACTTCGTCGCCACCGAGGGCGAGGTGCTCGCCGGCTTCGTGGGCTCGATGATGCTGCGGTCGGGCTTCACCGCGATGCCCTACGAAGTCTTCGAGCGTCCCGACCTCCCCGACTCCCCCGAGCTGAGAGCGAACTTGCGGAGCCGGATCGCGCTGACCCGCTTCATCCTGGACCTGACGGGCCGGGTACTGGGCTGACCCGATCGGTCAGAGGCCGCGCCGCAGTCGCAGCTCGTCGCGCAAGGCCGGCGGGATCGGCAGGTGCTGCGCGGTCAGCGCCGAGGCATACGCCTCCAGGCAGTCGAGCAGGTGTCGTGAACAGGAGCCGGACGGGATGTGATGTCCCGTGCGCTGGCGGCGTTCGTCCGCGGCTTCGACCCGAGCCTCGGCGACGCGGAGCGCGAGCCGAGTGAGGTCCTGGGCGGGTGCTGTCACGATCAGGCCAACCTACCCTTCTTTCTCCTGTCTCGTGGCTGTCGTTGCGAACCTGGCGCGTGGGCAGCCGGACCTGGGCGGCGTACCGTAACGGGCGGCGGTCCGGGGAGGATTGCGTGGCCTCAGAGCCCGGGTGGACTCCCCAAACCTGGGGGGTGGACGACGACACATTGCGCACCACGATGTTGCCTGCCGGGCGATCCCTGACTCAGAGGACGGCGTCCAGGAACTGCTTGGTTTCTGGTCGGCTGGGTGCGGCCACGACCTGCGAGGGGGGACCTTCTTCGAGGATCACGCCCTCGTGAAAGAAGCACATCCGGTCAGCGACCTCGCGTGCGAAACCCATCTCGTGAGTGACGACCATCATCGTCATGTGCATCTCGGTCGCCAGGTTCTTCATCACTGCGAGCACCTCGCCGGTGAGCTCGGGGTCGAGCGCCGACGTAGGTTCGTCGAAGAGCATCAACTCGGGCTCCATCGCCAGCGCCCGGGCGATCGCGACCCGCTGCTGCTGCCCCCCGGAAAGCCGGATCGGGTGCTCATGCGCCTTGTCGGAGAGCCCCACCTGGTCGAGCAGGCCGAGCGCTCGCTGCTTGACGACCGACTCCTTGCCGCGCCGCGCGCATACCGGTCCGGACATGACGTTGTCGAGCACGGTCATGTTCGGGAACAAGTTGAACTGCTGGAACACCATTCCCACCTGGACGCGCAGCCGACGGATCTTGGCTCGCTTGCGTCGCGTTCGGTGGCCACCGGACAACCGGACGCCGGCCACCTCGATGCTGCCTTCCGTCGGGTCCTCGATGAAGTTGACGCAACGCAGCAGCGTGGACTTCCCCGACCCGGACCGCCCGAAGATCACGACCACCTCGCCGCGGCGCACCTCCATGTCGACGCCCTTGACGACCTCCAGACGGCCGAAGGACTTGTGCAGGCCGTCGACGCGCACCACGACGTCGCGCTCGCTCACCCGGCAGCTCCTTCGCGGTGCGGCGGCAACACGGCCGCCTCCATTGTTATTCTCCGTCGATGGTCGTGCTTCCCATCGGGGCTTGGACATTCCCTTTCAAGGCTCAACCGATGCTCGTTCCGTGGTCATCAGGATTTCGGGATGGCCAAATGTCGTGGGGATTTTGCGGTGAGCACCGCGCTCATGTGGGCCATACTCTCGTAACAATCCGGGTTCTGGGAAGTGCCGAGCGGACATTCCATGTGGACGCGGGAAGGTTGCGGATTGAACGATGTTCTGCGTGCGGCAGAAGTCGAAGGAGTTCGTTTAGTCCGAGTGGATTGGATGTGACCCAGGCATCCCTCAAGCAGCATGATCTGCATCGCGCAGTCTTCGTCACGGCAAACTATGGCAATAGGTTATGAGTAGATCGCTCAGTGTTTTAGTACGCCGCTCATATACACGCGCACAATACTTCCCACCACTTGTCTGCGCATAGGGCGTTGGCCAAGAGTTGGTCCAACCCGGATGAACCACTTGGTTCACATAGTCTCCACTTTTCGCGACTCGTGTTCCATTTCGTGTAAGTGTGACAAAAAATCTGCCAGCGAATTGGTAAGTAATTACTGGGTTGAATTCAATATAGCCACGAAAGCCGCGGCTATTCAGGTAAGTAACGCATACCCTGTTAGGAACGGGAGAGATCTCCGGAATCGTGGGGACCAACGAAGAGGACTTGCACCACGTCGGGCTAGCATCCGCTTGTATCGCCAATGGACCTATTAGCAGCGAGGCCATAAACGAAAGAAAGACAACCCCCCGGATAGGCAGATGGCCCAAATTCATACCCACTCCCCTCGGTAGACTACAGTTCAATTTACTCCGGTCTGGCTTAGTCCGCAATACTGTTCGTCGATAACGCGCTGTCCACGGACCGCTCGCGGCGGATCTCGGCATGCGCCGCGACCAGGGCGCTGGAAAGGGCTTTGGAAGCTTCAATGCGGTTGAGGTGTCACGAGAGTGTCGCTGCTGACCCATGTCCGGTCAGCACCTCGCCTCTCACTCAGTGGCCTTGTCCGGGCGCGCGCGTGCCACGCGCTCCAACGGTACGAACGTAACCTTTCCCGATCCGGGCCTCGAGCCGGCGCTGGAAGAACGTGAAGATGCCAGTCAGCCCCCAGTACAGCCCTGCCGCGACGATCAACGCCTCAAGACTTCGGAAGTTCGACGTACCAACGTAGGACGCACGTCGAAAGATTTCTGCGCTCGTCAGGGCCACTCCAAGGAATGAGACGAGAGCGGTGTCTTTCATCATTGCGATGAACTCGTTACCCGTGGGCGGGATGATCACGCGGAACGCCTGAGGCAGCACCACCTTGCGCATTTTCTGCCAGTAGGCCATGCCTAACGCGTCCGCAGCCTCCCCCTGACCACTCGCCACCGATTGAATACCGGCTCGAAAGATCTCTGTCATGTAGGCGCCGTAGTTGAGCCCGAGGGCAAGCATGCCCGCGACCACGGCATCCAGCGTGAGATAGTCGGCCACGCTCTGGGGGACGCTTGGATACTTGGCGACAAGGTTTGTCCCGATCTGAGGAAGCGCTGCGTAAATCAGCGTCATCTGGACGATGAGCGGCGTGCCGCGAAAGAAGGAAACATAGAACCCGGAGACGCCAAAGGCAATGGGGTTGGACGATATCCTGCCCAGCGCGCCCAGCCCAGCCAGCACCACGGCGATCACTATCCCGACGACTGCCATATACAGGGTATACCTCAGACCGCTGACAATGAAGCGGAACTCGCTACGCATGAAGTGGGTGTCGAAGCCCGCGACCGCGAAAAAGGCAGCCAGCAAGCCGAAGATCGCCAACCAGACAATGCCGACTTTCAAGCGGAAGGGCACGCTGGCGCTGACAAGCGCCAACCGCTCCCAGCGACCGGGTGATCCGTCGAGCTCGCCAACCGCGTCTGGACTTCTCATATGCCACCGAAGTCCATCGTCACTGCCTGACCGTTAGGTCCGTCCCGCCGTACCACTTCTTGGACAACGCACTGAGCGTCCCGTCTGAGTGCAGCTCCCCGACGATCTTATCGATAGCCGCGGCGAACGAGGTTGGGTCTTCACTCGCGCTCTTGTCGACCGCGACCGCAAGGGGCTCGTAGAACACCGGGTCGCCCACAATTTTCGCCGGCTTAGCGGCATCGATGAAGCCTTGGGCAGTGGTCAGCGAGGTGATCACCGCGTCCAGCCGGGTGCCGTCGCCAAGCGCAAGGTCGTTCAATGCGCTGGTGTCGGTGTCGTAGCCGACAACCTCGGCGTTATCGATCATGAAGTCGAACGTGAAACCCTTGATGGCCAGCGTCTTGGCGAGAAACTGCTCGTAAGTGCAGCCGCTGCAGACGCCGATCTTCTTGCCATCGAGGTCCGTTGTAAGGTCGTTGATGCTGGTGTTGTCCTTGTTCACGACGACCACGGCGGGCGTGTAGTAGTAGGGCTCACTGAAGTCGAGCACCTTCTGACGGTCGTTGGTCGGCGTCATCGAGCCGACGCTCATGTCCCACCGGCCGTTCCAGCTGCCGGCCGTGATGGACTCCCACGCAGGGGTCTCGAAGGCGACTCGGACGCCGAGCCGGCGAGCCACCTCGGTGGCAACATCGATGTCGAACCCGACGTACTTGCTCGTCGCCTCATCGAGCGACGACTGCGGTGGGTACTTGGGATCGGTCGAGACCTTGATCTCCCCCCGCTGGCAGACTTCCGCGAGCAGGTCGCCCTTGGCGGTGGTCGAGCCGCACACGCCGCTGCCCTTGGCCGGTGCCGAGGTGTCCTTGTTCGCGTCGCTGCTCCCACCGCCACAGGCAGCCAGCGGCAAGGCCAGCACGGCCACCATCGAGATCATGAGTTGTTTCGTGCGCATGACGCCTCCTTGTGGCCAGCACGCTACTTTTCTGTCGGCAGGATGTCATGACGGCGCTCCGAAAGGGAGCCCTTGGCGCCCACAAACTGACTTCCGAGTCAGTTTGTCGCCAGGCTCACGTACGCACAGTCACCGGATCATCGTGATCCGTGAGTCTGTGCAGGCTCATGCTGCCTTCATCTTGAGCCTCCTACCATGACCTCACGGCGACTTACTTGATTGCCAGGAGGTGCTTCCAGTGACTCGAGTCCTGGTGATCGAGGACGAGCCTGCGATCACCGATGCCTTGAGGCGAGGCCTTGTTGCGGAGGGCGTCGCGGTCGATGTCGCCGACAATGGCATCGACGGTCTCTGGAAGGCGACTGAGCTGTCCTACGACGTCATCCTCCTCGACATCATGCTTCCAGGTCTGTCCGGATATGACGTTCTGAAGCGGATCCGCCGAGCCAAGGTGTGGTCGCCCGTGCTCATGGTGAGTGCGAAGGACGGGGATCATGACTTGGCCGATGCTCTTGACCTCGGGGCTGACGACTATCTGGTGAAGCCGTTCAGCTTCATCGTCCTTCTCGCGCGCATCCGGGCGCTGCTGCGTCGAGGAGCCCACGAAAGGCCGGCACTTCTCACGACGGGCGATCTCGTCATCGACCGGGCTCGACGCCGTTGCACGCTCGGTGAGAACGAGATCTCGCTCACGCCGAAGGAGTTCTCGGTCCTTGAGTTTCTCGCTACCCGCCGCGACGAAGTGGTGACCAAGACGGAGATCCTGAACGCTGTCTGGGACGAGAACTTCGAGGGCGACTCGAACATCATCGAGGTCTACATCAGCTACCTACGTCGCAAGATCGACACCCCGTACGACCGACACGCGATCGGGACGGTTCGTGGCGTCGGCTACCGCCTCAGCAGCACTCCAACAGAATGAGGCGACGGATGCCGATCACCTGGTCCTTGCGGGCTCGGCTCACTGCCGCAGCGAGCCTGGTCATCGTTGTGGTGCTCGCGGCGGCCTCGCTCGTGCTGGTCTGGAGGGTGAGCGCGGCTCTGCACGCGAGCACTGATGCAGCCGTCAAGCGCGAGGCAGTGGGCCTGGCAAGCGGACTGGCAGGTGCCAGATCTCCACGGCTACCTCGTTCTGCTGGAACGGGGCTCGTGCAGGTCACCGACCTCGGCGGACACGTCGTCGCGTCCTCGCCAGTCATCGAGGGCGAGCCCCTGGTCTTTCCGGCGGCCGAAAGTACGCAAGGAACGAGTCCGTGGACGGTGGAGGTAGCTGCGCTTGACGGTGCTCCGTACCGAACCGTCGCCGTCACCACCGCGGGGACACCGACGTATCGCGTCTACGTGGCCGTTCCCTTGTCCGAGGTGAACCAGAGCGTCGGCGAGCTGACAGGCGCCCTGGCGGTAGGCGTTCCGTTGCTGGTCGTCGCGCTCGCCAGCCTGACCTGGATGCTCGCGGGCCGGGCCTTGCGCCCGGTCGAGACCCTGCGTCGTCAAGCCGCCGACATCTCGGTGTCCGATCTGCATCGCAGACTTGATGTGCCCGGCAGCCGCGACGAGCTCGAACGGCTCGCGCTGACCTTGAATGGTCTGCTGGAGCGACTCGAGGGATCCTTGTCCAAGCAGCGACAGTTCGTCGCCGATGCTGCTCACGAGCTGCGCAGTCCCGTTGCTGCGATCCGGATGCAGGCCGAGGTCGCTGATCATGTAGGAAACCTGCCCGCTCCCAGCGCCCTGACCAGTGAAGCGGTTCGACTCACTCACCTGGTCGATGATCTCCTGGCGTTGGCTCGCTTCGACGCAGCACCGAGCCATCGAAGCGAGACGGTTGACCTCGATGACGTCGTCGTGACAGAGACGTCACTGCTCCGAGGACGGGTTGATGTGACGATCGATGCTGCGCACATCGGTGCAGCCCAGGTATCAGGCGATGCGGAACAGCTTTCGCGGGCCGTGCGGAACGTCCTGGACAACGCGGCGCGCTACGCGGCGACTCGCATCACGGTGTGCCTGACCACGGACGCCTCCAAGGCCGAGCTCTGCATCCTCGACGACGGGCCTGGAGTTCCCGCCGAGGAACGGGCGAGAGTTCTGGAACGCTTCACCCGACTCGACGACGCGCGAACCCGGGCTACTGGTGGAGTCGGGCTCGGCCTGGCCATCGTGAACGACGTCGTCGCTGTCCACGGAGGGCGGCTGGCGCTCGAGGACGCACAGCCAGGTGCCCGCGTGGTCATCCATCTACCCCTCGCCGAGCAAGAAGACGTCGGCTCGAAGACCCGTTGAGAGCGCGGCGGATGGGCAGGAGCGTCAATTGCGTTCCTGCCCACCCGTCCCTGGTCGCCTCGCCGTCAACCGCCGGCGTCCTGGTGACCAGGCTCGGTCGGGTTGGCGTCAGGACCCGTGTCAGGCCCGTCACTGGCTGACTCCGAGCCGCCCTCGTCGGCGGTGGCCGACTGCCCCGCATCTTGGTGACCGGGCTCGTTCGGATTGGCGTCAGGACCCATATCCGGCCCATCGCTCGAGGACTCCGCACCATTCTCATTGGCGGATCCGGCCGGGTCCTCCGCACCGCTGCCCGTGGGCTGTGGCGTCTGCGTTGGGCCTACGGGGGTCGTGCTGTTGGCCTGCGCGGTCACCACGCCTCCCAGACCGAGCGCAGTGACGGCGGCTGCCGCGGCCACGATTGACGCCGTGCGCCTTGGCTTGCGCATCGTCTGCTCCTTTCTCTCTCGACCGCCTGGTGCGATCGATCGGCTCCACTTTCTCTCTGCGTCGCTGTGGACAGGGTGAAGGAACCTGAAGAATCATTCAGGCGCCACGGCTGGACGACTCCACGCTGACCGGACGGACTCACCGGTTCATCGCCGTCGCGCAGCCAGCCGTCCGGCAGCTGGGTCAGAAGCCTCGTTGTCGGGCTCGCCGCACTGCTCGCGGGCTACCGTGGTCGCATGCTGTCGCGACCGAGACTGCTCGTCGTAGCGGGGCTGGTCGTCCTGGCGATCGCGGGCGTCATCGTTGGCCCAGGTCTGTGGGATCGCGTCTACTACGGCTCACAGGGACTCGACGTCGGTCCGCCGACCAAGACCTGGAGCGTCAGCGAGGCACCGCCGGGATCCTACGCCGGTGTCCGCGTGGCCGTCGTCGGAGACCCTGGCACGGGGGGCGCCGGGGAGCTCGCGGTGACCCGGGTGATCGCCGGCCAGCACGACGACAGCGGCTACGACGCGCTGGTCCTGCTGGGAGACCTGGTCTATCCCGACGGGGATCCGGACCTGATCGGGGAAGCCATTCTCGATCCCTTCGCCCCTCTGCTCGGCGACAGTGTGGAGCTGCTGCCTGCCCTGGGCAACCACGACTACCAAAGCGGTCAGGAGAGCCAGATCCTGCAGCGGCTCGGGCGTGACTCGGGATGGTTCGCCCAAGAAGTGGGTCCGGCCCTCGTCGTCGTCCTGGACTCCAACCGGGTCGACGATCCCGTGCAGACACAGTGGCTACGCCAGACCCTGGACGGCGCGACGTCGCCCTGGATGATCGCAGCGATGCACCATCCGGCGTACTCGGCCGGCATGCACGGCTCCGATCTCGACGTGCGCTCGGCGTGGTCAGACCTGTTCGCGGAGTACGGCGTCGACCTGGTGCTCGCCGGGCACGACCACGACTACCAGCGGTCCGAGGTGATGGACGGTGTCACCTACGTCGTCAGCGGTGGCGGGGCGAAGACCCGCCCGACCGGTACCGACGGGTTCACGGCCTTCTCGGCGAGCACGCTGCACTACCTGGACCTCCAGATCACCGATGACCAGCTGCTCGGCCAGGCCATCGACACCGACGGACACGCGTTCGACACGTTCGCTCTGACGAGTCAATGAGGTAAGGCGGAGGGCTGGCGGACGGCGCAACCCATCAGTCGAGGTCGTCGTGCGGAACGACCGTGACTGGGAGGTCGAAGTGCTTCAACCGGTGCTGAAGGTCGTGATGCAGCCAGGTGGAGACGCCGTGTTCGGCGACGCACAGCATGATCTCGTCGATCGGCTCGCTGAAGAGGATCTCCTCGATCGCGTCCATCGGCTCGTGACGGACCGAGACCGAACCGATCACAGGGCGCCCGGCGCACAGCTCGATCTCGGGCAGCGCCTTGAACAGCACCTGCTCCGCCTCGGCGGCCTTGTCATGACGTTCCGGATGCAGCAGGTGAAGCTCTGCCCGCGCCGGGTTGAGCACCACGACCCGGAACTGGACGTCACCAGCCTCCGCCCGCCGACTGATCGCGGCTTTGAGCTTGGCCCCTGGTGCGGCCTGGTCGGTCACGACCAGGATCCGCATGGTGTGTGCTCTCGACGTCATCAGCGTTGCGGTCGACACGACAGCCACCTCCTAGACGTGAGTCGGGGCGGGCCGCTCGGTACGATCCCGGTCGGTCTTGGTCAAGAAGACCACCACGGCGAGAATCGTGCCGAGAAACAGCAGGCTGGTGCCGAATGTACCCAGGCCGAGCCCGCCGTCGGATCGGGGCGAGGCCAAGTAGTCGCCGATGTTCGCGCCCAGCGGTCGGGTGAGGATGTAGGCCAGCCAGAAGGACAGCACCGGTCCGGCGCCGAGCTTCCAGGCCACCAGGACCGCCACGATCAGGCTCAACGGCAGCAGGACCGACGCTCCAGCAGACCACCCGGTCAGCTCCAGCGTCCAGTCACCCGCGGCGGTGCCCAATGCGAAGGTCACGAGGACGGTAAGCCAGTAGAAGCCCTCCCGCGGAGTCGTGACGATCGTGTGGATCGACAGGGTGCGCTCTCGGGCGTACCAGATGCCGAAGACGCCGGCGAGGAGCGCGGCGAACACCGTCGTACTGATCCACAGCGGCACGCCCTGGCCGTCGGTGAGGTTGTCGGTAAGGAGGGTGCCGACCACGCTGATCAGCACCACCGCCAGCCAGTAGACGCTGGGGACGTAGCGCCTCAGCCGGAACTGGACCACCAGGGTCGCGATCAGCGCGGCGGAGAAGACAACCGTCGTGTTGGTCAGACCGAAGCCCAAGGTCTCGTTGATGTAGTCGGCGAAGCTCTCCCCCACCGTCGTGCACAGGATCTTGATGATCCAGAAGTACACCGTGACTTCGGGGACCTTGTTCAGCATCTGTCGGCGCAGGCTTGTGGCCGCAATGGTCGTCATGCCGGCCAACGTATGGGAGGAAACCTGGCAATAACCTGACTACCGATCCTGACTCTTGCCAACGGCGGTCGCGGCCACGGTGAGCGCTCGCTCAGAACGCCGAGATCAGTGCGGGTGCCCGGTCGGGACGGCTGAGAGCGCGCACGAGAGCGTCCTGGCCATGGCGTCGTACGGCAATCGAGGTCAGCAGGCGGAACACGGGGTCGAGGACCTTCGGCTCGAACCGCGGAGTCTCGACGCCGACGCTGACTGCGAGGTCGTCGGAATGAACGACCATCTCCATCAACCGAGTGACGAGGAAGTCGTCGGTGGCGAGCGACCAGCGCTGCCACGGCACGTACGTCGTCGGCGCTGCGTGAGCGAGCGCGCTGACCAGGTCAGCCCGCGCCTCGCGCAACGCCGCGACCGCGGCGGCGTGCCCGTCGTCGGCCTGACGGTCTGCGGTCTCGCGGATCGCCCGGTTGGACTCCCCCTCGAGGTCTTCGCGCAGCCACGCCGCTCGCTCGTAGTGCTCGAGCAGCGCGATCGTCTCCGCGTCGGCTCCCGCCGAGTCACCTGCGCGCAACAGGGTGACCACGTGCACCGCCTGGTCGGCCAGATGTCTGGTCAACCCACCGACGCTCATACCCGCACAGCTCGACTCGCGCGACCAGGCGTCGGCAACCTCCGGCCGAGCTACCAGGTCGGCCACCAGAGCCACGGCATCCACCACGGCCGTGCGGTCCAGGTCTCCGTCGAAGCGCAACGTCACGAGCGCGAGTCTAGACGCGCTTCGGGCCGGGCCCGTGCGAGCCACATACCGGCACCGACCAGGCCCGCGGCGAGCGCCAACGTCGTGGTGAAGCGCTCATCAAGCAGTAGGACGGCCCCGATCGCGGTGAGCACGGGAATGCCGAGCTGGACGGTGCCGGCGGAGGTGGCCGACAGCGCGCGCTGGCAGGCGTACCACGCGACGTAGGCGACTGCGGTCGTCCCGGCACCCATCACGATCCCCCAGATCACTCCTGAGGTCGTCACCTGCGCGGAGCTGTCGACACCCAGCAACAGCGCCGTGGGTACGAGCAGTACCGCGGCCAGCACCAGGAAGTGCCCCGTGGTTGCGACCCGTGGGTCCCGGTCGGACCGCCCGGCTGCTGTGTAGAGACCCCATGCCGCCCCGGTGGCGACGAGCAGCACGACACCGAGGGGAGTCACCGTGTCGATCGAGGTGCTGGCGAGAACGGCCAGTCCGGTCAGGGCGACCCCGGCTCCGAAGAGCCGCATCCCGGGGACAGCCACGCGTCGTACGACATCGCTGGCGACGAGGGTGAGCAGGACGGTCGCGTAGAAGACGAACGTCCCGGCGGCGGCCCCGATGTGCTGATAACCGTAGGAGATGCAGACGGCGTAGATGCCCAGCCACAGAGCGGGTACCAGATTTGCCCGGCCGACGACGGGGCGCTCACGCAGTACGACGACGAGCAGCAGCAGGGCCACGGCGCCGGAGATGAACCGCAGGGCCGTTAGCAGTCCCGCATCGAGCAGGTCCTTCTGGACCACGTGCCGAGTGATGAGGGAGTTGGCTGCGAAGGACACCAAGACGAACGGCAACAGCAGGTTCGTGGAGATGGCAGGCCGAGTGGCGACCGGGGTGGTGCTCACCCCAGAAGCATTTCACGGCGGTCGCCCGCCGAGTCAGGTGATGGTGATGAAGTTGATCGCACCCTTGGTGAAGTCATCGCCGGGCTTGGCAGCCAGGATGACGGGCTGGGTGTTGGAGATCGCGCCCACTTTGACTGATTGGGTCGCCTTCTGCGCACCGTCGACATACAGCGAAACCTTGCTTGTCGTCTTGACGCACTTGATGGTGTGAGTGCCCGTGCCCAGGTTGGTGCCACCCTTGACCGTGCTGACCTTCGAACCGCGGAACCGGCAGAATGCCTTGCCGCCGGGCAGCACCTCGACCTTGAAGTCACCACCCTTGGTCCCGGCGAGCCCCTTGCGCAGTAGGTCGTAGTCATCACCGGACGCCGGATTGCCGTCGAGGCTGAACGCAATTGTGATGGTGATGTCGGCCGCGCCCGGGTTGAGGGACGCGGAGTTCGGCACGCTCACGTACCCGCTGTGCCCGTCGAACTGGTACTGGCTGCCGGTTCGTGTGACACCACCGTGGACGGTGCCGTCATTGTGGTTTCCCGACGAGTCGATGACCTTGCCGGTCTTCTCATTCATCTGCCAACTCGCCCCGAAAGCAGCAGCCTCAGCGTGTCCGGCGCCGACCACACCTGTGGCACAGGTCAGCGCGAGCACGCCCAAGATCCGATTTCTGCGCACACTCATCTGAGTGACACCTCCGCCCTGTCCCTGGCACATGGAGCCGTCTTGTCCCTTCCGGCCATTGAACCACCCTTGTCGAGCGTTGGAGATGCTAAGGACGAGAATGAGAGGGTCAGAGACGCGGATCGACCGGCTCGGACTCCAGTGCAAGAACGGCGAACACCACTTGATGCACCTTCCACAACGGCTCCCTGTCGACGAACCCGGTCAGGGCTTCCAGGCCGAGCCCATGTTCGCGCCGGGCGAGCTGGCGCTTCTTGCCGAGCTGGCGATCACGCACGACGTCGAGCGAGTCGGTGTAGTCGGGTCCGTAGATGATCCGCAGGTACTCGCGACCACGCACCTTGAGACCTGGCTGGATCCTGCCCTCGCTCAGAGAGGCAGGCTTGACAACCATTCCCTCTCCCCCGCTGGCCGTGAGATCGAGCCACCACTGAGTTGCGGCCTCCCGTTCCTGCTCGGATGACAAGTCCACGTACCGATGCCGGGTCTGCGTGATCAGATCACCCTCGAGCTTGGCGAGCTCGGCGAGGTGCCATTCGTGAGACTCCGTCAGAGCGAGCGCACGGCCCTCGGAGGCGAGGATCTGGAACGGCGCGAGGGTGATTCCGTCGAGCCCGTCGGTCGGGGTGCAGTACGCCGCGTACGCGTCGCGGAAATCCAGGGCGTTCTCCAGCCGCCGCGCCACACCCTCAGCCATCGCGGCTACATCGAGTCCTCGCCTGGCCGCCTGGTCCAGAACCGTCAGCGCTTCAGGGAGGACGTGACGGGCCGCGGCACCAACAGAGGCGTACTGCGACTTGATGAGCTCGATCGCCTTCGCCGACCACGGCAGCAACTCGCAGTCCAGCGCAAGCCAGTCGGTTTCCAGGGATTCGAACAGCGGCGCCGACGCATCACAGAGACGTTCGACGAGGTCCTTCGTGTCGGCGAAGAAGGGGCGCCCGGTGCGGGTGTAGATCACCCCGGTGGTCCCGTCCCCGACCCCGAATCGTCGCTCAGCGGCGTCTTCGTCCCTGGCCATGACCGCGATCGCCCGCGAGCCCATGTGCTTCTCCTCGCACACAACGCGTGACACGCCCCAGCCGGCGTACTCGTCGAAAGCCTGCTCGGGGTGCTCCAGGAAGCCCTCACGCTTCGACGTGGAAGCCGGCGACATGGTAGGCGGCAGGTAGATGAGCCATCGTGGGTCGACCGCGAAGCGGCTCATGATCTCCAGCGCAGCCGCGGCGTTCTCCTCGGGGATCTTCACCTTGCCCGCGTGGGTTGTCTCGAGCCATCGAGTCCCCGCAACGTCATCGATCCTGAGCACCGACTGTTCGCGGTCACCGATCGGGGGCGCGAGGGGCCGAACCGGCTCGTACCACTCGCGCTCCGCCTGGACCGACACGATGTCGCGTTCGGGGTAGCGCAGCGCGGTCAGCGTTCCGCCGAAGACGACACCTGTGTCGAGGCAGATCGTGTTGTTCACCCACTCCGCCTGGGGCACTGGAGTGTGGCCGTACACGACCATCGCCTGACCGCGGTACTCCTGCGCCCAGGGGTACCGGACAGGCAAGCCGTACTCATCGGTCTCGCCTGTCGTGTCGCCGTACAGGGCGAACGCACGGACCCGTCCGGAGGAGCGGCCGTGATAGCCCTCCTTGAGACCCGCGTGGGCGACCACGAGCTTTCCGTCGTCGAGGACGAAGTGGCTGATGAGTCCGTCCAGGAAAGCCTGCACTGCCGTGCGGAACTCGTCCGGCTCGCGCTCCAGCTGGGTCAGCGACTCGGCCAGACCGTGCGAGACCGTGACCTTGGACCCCTTCAGTGCCCGGACCAGCTTGGCCTCGTGGTTGCCCGAGACGCACAGCGCCGTGCCGGCCTGGACCATGCCCATGACGAGCCGAAGTACACCCGGGGTGTCAGGGCCGCGGTCGACCAGGTCGCCGACGAATACAGCCTGCCGACCTTGCGGATGGACGGCACCGACGGCCACGTCGTCGTCGTACTGGAGCTTCCACCCGAGCTCGGCGAGCAGGGTCCGGAGTTCGGAGGCACAACCGTGGATGTCGCCGATGATGTCGAACGGCCCGCGGATGTCCCGCCGATCGTTCCATGGGCGCTCGCGTGTGATCTGAGCAGACTCGATCTGGTCGGTCCCGCGGAGCAGATGCGTGCGGCGGAAGCCCTCCTTCTTCAGACGGCCGAACGAACGCTTGAGGTCTCGGTGTTGGCGCGAGACGACGTGGCTTCCGAAGTCGCGGTCATCACGCAAAGCATTGCGCTCGACCGCAACGGACTCGGGTACGTCGAGAAGGATCGCGTCGACCAGGACGTCGTGGCTGCGCGCGAGCTTGATCAGTGAGGCACGCGCCGCCTGCTGCACATTGGTCGCGTCGACCACGGTGAGGAGACCCCGGCGCAGGCGCGTGCTGACGATGTAGTGGAGGACGTCGAAGGCGTCTGGTGTCGCGGACTGATCATTCTCATCGTCGGCCACCAGGCCTCGGCAGAAGTCGCTGGAAACGACCTCGGTCGGCTTGAAGTGCGTCCGGGCGAAGGTTGACTTGCCGCTCCCCGACACGCCGATCAGCACCACCAGCCCGATAGCGGGGATGGTGACCTGAGTGGGCTGGGTTGCGTCAGTCACGGGAGACACCGTCACGAGTGAAGATCGCCAGCTGCGTGGGGCTGCCGAGCTCATCGTCGAACTCACCGACGCCGCGCCGTTCGACGAGGTAGCCGTAGGTCGACGCGACCCGGTCCGACCAGACTGCGAACTGGTCGCGGTCCCACTCGAAGCGGTGGTCGGGGTGACGCATCCCGACCAGTCCCTCGTAGCGGGCGTTGAACTCGCTGTTCGGGGTGGTCACGAGGACCGCGCCAGGTTGGGCGGCGCCGAAGACGACCCGCTCCAGGGCCTCGAGTCTCGTCGGGTCGACGTGCTCGACGACCTCCATCAGCACGGCAGCATCGAAACCGGCGAAGCGTGCGTCCTCGTAGGTGAGTGCGCTCTGGAAGAGCTCCACGCGGTCCGACTGCCGCTCGCTCATCCGGTCGACCCGGAGCCGACGCGCGGCGTACTGCAGCGAACGGGTCGAGACGTCGCTTCCGGCGATTCGCAAGAACGCCGGAGTCCGGACGAGTCGCTCCAGGAAGTGACCAGGGCCGCATCCCAGGTCGATGACGGACTTGGCGTTCAGCTCGAGCAAAGTCTGGTGGACGGCCTCGTGACGCTGGGTGTTGAGGGGAACCCGGTTCTCCTGAGGCTGCAGCACCTCCTCGTCCTCGGCCGGCTCGATCACGTCCTCGACCTCGTCTGCAACCTCGGCGAGACGTGCCAGTGCGACACTGGTGAGACCGCCACGTCGACCGAGGTAGCGGCGAGCAATGAGGTTCTTGTCGGGGTGGCTGACCAGCCAGCCAACGCCGGAGCGCAGCAGCTTGTCGACCTCGTCTTGTCCCTGCCAGTAGTGCTTCGACTCATCCAGGACCGGCAGCAGGACGTAGAGCTGGTTGAGGGCATCGGCCAGCCGAAGGATCCCGGTGAGCCGGAGGCGAAGGTAGCGGGAGTGGCCCCACTCCGGGAACCCGGCGTCAAGCGGGATCGGCTGCGCGTCCACGGTCCAGCCAAGGGGCTCGAACAGCCGGTGCGCGATCTCCGAGCCGCCCCGGCACGGGAGAACGGGGATGCTGATCTCCAGCGGGATGATGGAATCGGCCAACTCCTGGCGGGCGTTGCAGCGGCCGTTGCGTGCTGTGCTGAACACGTCCGCCAGAGCGACTCCGAGCAGCGACGAGGCGGCGTACGAGCGGTCGTTGACGTACTGCGCGAGGCTGAAGTCGGGCGAGTTCTTGGCCCGTGACCGGGCGAGCCGGATCGGATCGACCTCCAGTACGAGCGCAACGGTGCAGCGCTCGTCAGAGGCTTCGGGGTAGAAGACCGTCGCAACCCCGAACGACTGCTTGAACTCCTGCACACGGTCAGGATGCTTGTGCAGGAGAAAGCCCAAGTCGGTCGCTGGGTGGTGAGTGGTCGACACGGTCAGGAGCACCCGTTCAGTCTGCCCGATTGCCGCGACCCATTTTCACTCCTCCTTGAGTGCCTCGGGGCGCACCGCTGAGCTGTGCCGCTCGAGCCGGCCGAGGGCGCTCTTGAGGTCGTCGCCCCACATCGTCACACTGCACGAAGCCTTGACTGAACCTGGATTCGCCTCTGATGGTGAGCCATCGCATGGAACGTCTGGGACGATCATCGACAGTTGCGGAGGCACATCCTATGGCAGACAGGCAGGACAGCGACGCCGACAGGCTCCACCCGGAGGACTTCACCCCGGCCGACAGCAGCTGAGCCTTCGATGTCCGCTCGGCTCGAGATATGCCCGTACGGCGACACGGGACTACTGGTAGCCGTCGTCGACGAGGACTACGAATCCCGGTGGAGCACGACGCAGACCCTGGCAACGGTTTTGCGCCAGGCTGCGCCGCCCTGGCTGGTCGACCTGGTCGCTACCTACGACCACGTGTTCGTGTGCTTCGACCCAGCGCTGGGCGACCACGAGACCGCCGGCGCGCTGGTCCAGCGCCTTCACGACGAACGGGCAGCCGACGATGTGCCGTCCGGGCAGGTCTTCCAAGTGCCAGTTCTCTTCGGGGGTGACGCCGGGCCAGACCTCCACGACGTCGCCGACGAGCTCGACCTCAGCACCGACGCCCTGATCGCACGGCTGACCGAGGCCGCCTGGCGGGTCCGTTTCGTGGCCGGGCCCGCGGGTACCCCGTTCACCGACCGCGCCGACTGGGTCGCGGCCATCCCACGGATGCGCGTCCCGCGGGTCGGCGTACCCGCTGGGTCGGTCGCCCTCAGCGGCAGCCAGAGCATTATCTATCCCGTGCTCTCCCCCGGCGGCTGGCGCCTGGTCGGGCGCACGCCGCTGCGTCTGCTCGCCACCGACGCGGACTCGGAGAGACTGGTGGCCTACCGCGCCGGTGATCAGCTCCGCTACGTCGCCGTCGACGAGCCCCGGTTCGCCGCGTTGGAGGCCGAGGGCGGCCAGCTGGGGGACCCGCGGTGACCGCGCCCCTTGGCTGCAGCAGCGGGCACGGCCCACCGCAGCTCACCGTGGAGTCGGCCGGCGTGGTCACTGTGCAGGATCTCGGCCGGCCCGGCTACGGCCATGTCGGTATCTCGGTCAACGGCGCCAGTGACCGGTGGTCGGCGATGGTCGCCAACACCGTGGTGGGCAACGCACCCGGGACGCCTCTGCTCGAGGTCACCGGGTCGTCCCTCGAGCTGCGGGTCAGCGCCGACGCGCTGGTCTGCGTCGCCGGTGCGGAGACAGAGCCCACGGTCGCGGGGCGTCGCGTACCCACCTGGGACCCGTTCGTGGTCGAAGCCGACACCGTGCTCGTCGTACCGGCGCCGACGCGCGGGACGCGTTCCTACATCGCCTTCTCGGGTGGCCTGCGAGCCCGCACCGTCCTGGGCAGTGTCGCCCCGGACCGAACCCTCGGTGCGGGTCACTACCTCGGCCGCGGTGACCGCGTCGAGCTCACCGCATGTGTCTGTGACTGGCAGCACCCGTACTTCACGCCACCCGTGTTCCGGCTCGGCGCCCGACCGCCGAGCTGGGGACCACGCACCGTCCTCGACGTCACCGCCGGGCCGGAGCTCGATGAGTTCGACAGGGCCGATCTGACGGGGCCGTGGACGGTCTCGGAGCAGTCGGACGCAATCGGACTCCGGGCTGAGGGATCGACGCCCCTTCGGGCCGGGAACGCGGAGATCCTGTCCCGGGGGGTGCCCATCGGCGCGGTGGAGGTGCCACCGAGCGGCGGCCTGCTGATCTTGCTGTTCGGCCGGTTGGTCACCGCGGGCTATCCCGTGCCATATGTCGCCACCACCTCAGCCCTGGACCGGCTGGGCCAGGCACGACCCGGCGCTGAGCTGGTCCTGCGCGAGGTCGCGCTCTCCGACGCCGTCGCTCGGACACGGTCACGGCGCGAGGAACTCGTGCGCCTCGCACGACGAGCAGCCACCGCACTGGTGAGCAGCGGTCTGGGTGACCGGGTCGGACCGGGGCACCTCTCGGAGGCGCGGGCTAGTGCGGGCTAGGCGGCAGCTGGCGCCGCTATCGTCACGCCCGCGTCCTCGAGCGCTCGGCGCACCTGGTGCGCGGCGTCGACCGAGGCAGCGTTGTCACCGTGGAGCAGGATCGAGTCGCAGCGGACCGGAACTTCCTCCCCGCTGCGCGCCGACACCTTCCCTGTCAGCGCCATCGCAAGGGCGCGCTCGGTGATCTGGTCGACGTCGTGCAGCACGGCATCTGGCTCGCGACGGGAGACGAGTGCACCGTCCGGCTCATAGGCCCGGTCGGGGAAACCGATGCGTCGGCTCTTGAGGCCACGCTCCGCTGCAAGGTCGTGGATGAGTCCTTGTTGACCCACCACCGGCAGCGCCGCGTCGAAGGCCTCGACGGCGTCGAGCACGCCGGCGGCGTACGCCTCGTGGGTGACCGTGAGGTTGGCCAGCCGACCGTGCGGGGTGACGTGCGCCAGCCTTGCTCCGGCGGCGACGACGAAGGCGTGCAACGCGCCCACCTGGTAGAGGACGTCGGCGCATACCTCCGCGCGTGTCATGTCGATCATCCGGCGTCCGAAGCCGACGAGGTCGCGGAAGCCTGGGTGTGCACCGATCGCCACGCCCCGGTCCAGACACAGCCGCACCGTGCGCTCCATGGTCACCGGATCGCCGGAGTGGAACCCGCAGGCGATATTGGCCGAGCTGAGGGCCTCCAGCAGGCGCTCGTCATCGCCCATCCGGAGCGAGCCGAAACTCTCGCCAACGTCGGCGATCAGGTCGATGGTCGTCATAAGAAGCCCTTCGTGTGGGCGACGCAGGTGCCGTCAGGTTCCACGGTACGACGAACCCAACCCTCGTGGAAACAGCGTCGGATGGTCGCCGAGCTGTTGCAGCCGGTCGGCGTACGGCGCGAGGTATCCGCCTTGCCCCCGCCTCGTTCACCCGCCGGGCAGGGTCAGTCTCGGCCGCTGGTGCCTTCGGTGCTCCAGACGGTGCAGGTGAGCTCGCCGGTACGGCGCGGCACCTCCGAGTGGGCGACACCTCCCGCGACCTCATGCGGTCTCGTGAAGACGTCGACGGAACTAATGTCGAAGAGGCGGCCGTCGACGCTGAAGCTGACCCCGACAGCCGTTCGCTCTGGGTTGTCGGAACGGTTGTGGATCTGCACGCGTGCCTGTACGCCACCGTCGTTGCCAAGGGCGCAACGGGTCAGCTCGACGACTAACGGGGCCCGCAGGTGAAGGTACATCGCAAATCCGGCCGCCGAGAGGACCGCCAGGGCTACCCCCACGTACACAACGGGCAGCAGGAAGCGACTCGGGTCCCGCCGGACGCGAAGCACGAGGCGCCGAAGCCCCCGGCTCCGCGACCGCTCCCACTCGGCCAGCCGCTCCTCGTACGAGATTGCTACGGGCTCCTCAGGAGCCGAGGTAACAGTCAGATCGTCATCGCTCACACGATCCCCCACAATGAAGAGAGTCACCAGTGTGGCAACCGCGCGCCTGCCCTGTCCGCAGAACCGCGAAGCAGTCAGCGAGCGACGAAGCGCATCTGAGCGACCAGGAAGCCCGCCCTGCAACGCGTCAGCGGCTCTCACGACCCACCAGTACGCGGATTATGGTCGGGCTGACAGTGTGCTGGTCCAGGACATCGGCGACAGATGTCTCAAGACATAGGCGACACCTCTCTCAGGTCATCGGCGACGACCCCGGCCCGTTCGATGCTCGGCCATGCCGCAACCCACATCGAAAGCACGCCTGGTCATCACCGCCCTGTTCGTCGACCACCAGACCCCCGCCGAGGTCGCCGCCCGCTACGGCGTACACCGCGCCTGGGTCTACAAACTCAAAGCCCGCTACGAAGCCGAGGGCGAGACCGCACTCGAACCCGCTCCCGACGCCCGAAGACCTCCCCTACCACCCTGTCACCCGCGGTCGTCGACCTGATCGTGCGGATCCGCAAGGAGCTCAGCGACGCGGGCCTGGACGCCGGGCCCGACACCATCGCCTGGCACCTCGAGCACCACCACGGACACCAGGTGGCCAGATCAACCATCAGCCGCCACCTCACCACGGCCGGACTGGTCACCCCCGAGCCGAAGAAACGACCCAAGTCCTCCTACATCCGGTTCGAAGCCGCGATGCCGAACGAGACCTGGCAATCCGACTTCACCCACTACCGGCTCGCCCGCCCCGCCTCCGACACCAGTGGTCGACCCGGCACGGACGCGGAGATCATCAGCTGGCTCGACGACTGCACCCGCTACGCCTTACACGTCACCGCACATCCACGCATCACCACCCCGATCGTCCTCAAGACGTTCCGAGAAGCCCTTGCCCGGCACGGGATTCCTGCCTCCACCCTCACTGACAACGGGATGGTCTACACAGTCAGACTGGCCGGCCACGGACGCCAGGGCGGCAAGAACTCCTTCGAAGCTGAACTCGCTCGCCGCCACATCGTCCAGAAGAACTCCCGCCCCGGGCATCCGACGACCTGCGGCAAGGCCGAGCGGTTCCAGCAAACGATGAAGAAGTGGCTGCGCGCCCAGCCGGTCCAACCGTCCACGCTCGCCCAGCTCCAGGCACTCCTCGACCTCTTCGCCGACGAATACAACCACCGGCGACCCCACCGATCGCTGGCCCACCGGGCGACCCCGGCGACCATGTTCGACTCGATGCCCAAGGCCCTTCCGGGTCCGGCCACCGACCCCGATACTCATGAACGGATCATGCACCAGCGCGTCGACAAAGCCGGATCGGTCACCTTGCGGCACAACAGCCGACTGCACCACATCGGGGTCGGCCGAACCTACGCTGGAACCTGCGTCATCCTGATCGTCCAGGACCTCCAGATCAGGGTCGTCCACGCCGCTACCGGCGAACTCCTCCGCGACCTGATCCTCGACCCCAACCGCGACTACCAGCCCACCGGAGCACCCAAAGGCCCCACCCGACGACCCCCGAAATAAGCGACACCTGGACCTGCAATCGCAGGTCCAGGTGTCGCCGATGTCTTGAGACATCACACGGTCGGGCTGACAGGATTTGAACCTGCGACCCCTTGACCCCCAGTCAAGTGCGCTACCAAACTGCGCCACAGCCCGATGCCGCCCCGACGGCGTACGAGGACGCTCCGGAACGGCTGCGACAGCCTATCCCAGCGCCGCGATCCAAAGCGAAACGGGAGGCTTGCCTGGTCCCCACCCTGACCGGACACCTGCCGTCCGCCGAATCCGGGTGCAAAACCGGCGTAAACGGGGGACGCGGGGTGTTCGGTCAGGGGTGGGAGCGCCGGAGGAGCTGCTCCAGCGACAGCGGCCGCCGACCGGTCAGGCGCTCGACGTGGTCGGTCACCCCGTCGAGCTCCCCGGCCGCGATCGCGGTGTAGGTGCTGACCCACGCGTCGACCTGCCAGTCCGGGGCGCCGTACGCCGCGCGGGACGCGTAGGCCTCCTCGACCGACTCGTCGACGTAGCGCACCTCCCGGCCCGTCACCGTCGCCATCACGGAGGCGGCTTCGGCCAGCGAGAAGGATTCCGGACCGGTCAGCTCGTACGTCGTACCGGTGTGTGCGGCCACCTCGGCCAGGACGCCGAGTGCCGACGCAGCCACGTCCTCCTGCGAGACAGCGCCCAGACGCCCGGTACCACCCGGACCGCGCAGCACCCCCGCCTCACCGGCGAAGAGCGGCAGGTAGTCGAGGTAGAGGTTGTCCCGCAGGAACGTCCACTCCATCCCGCTGGCGATGATCCGCTCCTCGGTGTGGAAGTGGTCCCGCGCGAGGGTGAACGTGGCGTCGGCAGCGGCACCGAAGCAGGACGTGTAGACGATGTGCCGCACGCCCGCCTCCGCGGCCGCGTCGACGAAAGTCCGGTGCTCGTCGAGACGGTCGGCGTTCTCGGCCGCCGAGACCATGAAGAGGACATCCGCCCCACGGAGCGCCTGGACCGAGGCCGCCCGGTCGCCGTACGACGCCTGACGCACCTCGACGCCTGAGTACGTCGGTGCCTTCGAGATGGTGCGCACCACGAGCCGCTGTGACGCGCCAGACCTCGCCAGCGCCGCCGCGACCTTGCCACCGATCACGCCGGTCGAACCTGTCACGGCGATAGTTGAGGATTCCACGAGTACGATCCTGCCACCCGGGGCAAGCGCTGAGTCAGCGGCGACCGCGCTTCTCCCGTGGCTTGACCGTGATGTGCACCGGCGTTCCCACGAAACCGAACTCCTCACGCAGCCGGCGCTCGATGAACCGGGTGTACGCCGGGTCGAGCAGCCCGGACGTGAACAGCACGAACTTCGGCGGCGCCACGCTGGCCTGGGTCGCGAACAGCACGCGCGGCTGCTTGCCGCTGCGTACCGGATGCGGGTGGGCGGAGATCAGCCGTCCGAGAAAGGCGTTCAACGCTCCGGTCGGGACGCGCGTCTCCCAGCCCTCGAGGGCCCGGTCCAGGGCCGGCACCAACCGGTCGACGTGCCAGCCGGTCAGCGCGGTCACGTTGATCCGGGGCGCCCACTGGACCCGGACGAGCTCGCGATCGATCTCCCGGTCGAGGTAGTGCCGGCGCTCCTCATCGACCTTGTCCCACTTGTTGAACGCGATCACGACGGCCCGGCCGGACTCCTCGACGCTGGAGATGATCCGCTGATCCTGCTCGGTCAGCGGCTGGCTGCCGTCGATCACGACCACCGCGACCTCGGCGCGTTCCATCGCCCCGGCGGTCCGTAGCGAGGCGTAGTACTCGTGCCCGCTGGCTTCGCGCACCCGACGGCGGATTCCCGCGGTGTCGATGAAGACCCAGGTCCGCCCGCCGAGCTGGATGATCTCGTCCACCGGGTCGACCGTGGTGCCTGCGACGTCGTCGACCACCGCCCGCTGGGATCCGGCCAGCTTGTTGAGCAGGCTGGACTTGCCGACGTTCGGCTTGCCGACGATGGCGATCCGGCGCGGGCCACGAGGCGCGTCCTCGAGGTCCTGGGGTGCCTCGGGCAGCGCGTCCAGCACGGCGTCGAGCAGATCCCCACTGCCCCGACCGTGCAGGGCGGAGACGGCGTACGGCTCGCCGAGTCCGAGGTTCCACAGCCCGGCCGCGTCGGCCTCGACGCGTTGGTCGTCGACCTTGTTGGCCGCCAGGACCACCGGCTTGCCCGACCGTCTGAGGATCTTGACGACGGTCTCGTCGGCATCCGTGATGCCGACGCCGGAGTCGACGACGAAGAGCACTGCGTCGGCGAGGGAGACCGCGACCTCGGCCTGGAGCGTGATCTGCTCGGCCAGACCGCGGGCATCGGGGTCCCAGCCTCCGGTGTCGACCACGGTGAACCGCCGGCCGTTCCACAATGCGTCGTACGAGACTCGGTCCCGCGTCACACCGGGCACGTCCTCGACGACGGCCTCGCGACGCCCGATGATCCGGTTCACCAGCGTCGACTTTCCGACGTTCGGCCGCCCGACCACGGCAAGCACCGGGACCGGGCCGCTCGGCTCGTCGCCGCCGACCAGATCCAGAGCGGACGGATCGGGGCTGATGGTCTCGTCGGACGTCATGGTGTCATTGCCTCAAGGTTTGGAGGGCAGCGAAGCGACCTCTGCCCGGCCGACCACTGTATCGACCCACGCCGCCTGAGCTGTCAGGGCCCAGTGTCCCTTGCTGCGCTCACGCCACGCTGACACGTCAGGCAGGGACCCGGGACCGGGCCAGTGCGACGATGCGCGCGATCACCTCGTCCAGGCTGAGGTCGGTCGAGTCCAGCAGCACCGCGTCGTCGGCGGCGCTCAACGGGGCAGTCGGTCGCGTGGAGTCGTAGGTGTCGCGGCGTACGAGCGCCTCCTGGACGGCCGCGACGTCACCGCCCTGATCACCGACCATCTCAGCCGCCCGACGCCGCGCCCGAGCCGCACTGTCGGCACTCAGGAACACCTTGAGCGCGGCGTCCGGCGCGACGACCGTGCCGATGTCGCGGCCTTCGACCACGATGCCCCCCTCACCGATGATCCGACGCTGAGCGGCGACCAACAGCTCGCGCACCCGAGGCACTGCGCTGACCGGGCTGACGGCGACATTGACCTCGTCGGAACGGATCTCGCGTGCCACGTCGGCCCCACCGAGCGTGATCGTCGGACCGTCCGGGGACGTGCCGGACTCGATCTGCACCGACTCCGCCCGGGTCGCGACCGCCCCGGCGTCGTACACGTCGACCCCGTCGAGCAGCATCTGCCAGGTCATGGCGCGGTACATCGCCCCGGTGTCGAGGTACCGCAGCCCCAGCGCCCGCGCCACGCCACGGCTCGCGCTGGACTTGCCCGAGCCCGCGGTGCCGTCCATCGCGATCACCAGCGAGTCGATCGTGGCTTCGGAGTCCACCCGCTGCCGCCTTTCTGCTCCGTGCGTACGCCGCTGTGGCGCAGACCCGCGTCAGGCTATCGGTGCGCCGACCAGCCACGCGTTCCGAGCGCGTCGACGAGCCGATCCGCGGAGTCGGCGGAGACGTCGAGCTCGACCAGGCCGTAGGCCCGGGCCGGGTCGTGGTCGATCCGGACGTCCTCGATGTTGACGCCCGCCTCGCCGGTGTCGGCGAACAGCCTCGCCAGCGCGCCAGGCTCATCCGGGATCGCGACGGTGACCTCGGCGAGCGTGAGGCTGGGACCTCCGTGCTTGCCGGGGATGGCGGCCGTGCCGGCGACGCCCGCGATGAGCACGGCCTCCAACCGTTCCGTGTCGCCGTCCTCCAGGGATGCCACCAGCTCGTCGATCCCGTCCCGCACTGACAGCAGCAGCTCGGTCAGCGGAGCGGCGTTGGCGGCGACGATCTGCCGCCACAGCGCCGGATCTCCCCCGGCGATCCGGGTCACGTCGCGCAGGCCCTGCCCGCTCAGCGCTAGGTGCTCGGCCGGTGCGGAACCGAGCTGTCCGGCGGCCAGGGCCGCGACGAGGTGCGGCAGGTGGGAGATCCTGGCCACCGCCTGGTCGTGCTCGCCTGCCGCCATCCGGGTCACGACGGCGCCGCACGTAGCCGCCAGCCATTCGACGGTGGCCACGGCCAGGGCGCTGGACGCCTCGTGCGGGACGACCGCCCAGGCACGCCCGTCGAACAGGTCCGGGGCCGAGGCCATCGGTCCGGCCTTCTCGCTTCCGGCCATCGGGTGTCCGCCGACGTAGCGGCCCGCCTCGACACCTCCGGCGATCAGGTCCGCGAGGGGGCGCACTTTCACGCTGCCGACATCGGTGACGACGGCGTCGGGGTATGCCGACAAGGCCCGTCCGATCTCCGCGCCGAGCTGGTCGGGTGGAGTGGCCACGACCACGAGCGCCACGTCGTCGGGCGCCGGGTCATCCGAGCCAGCCCCCCGTGATGCGGCCACGTGGGCGATCGAGGCGTCGGTGTCGACGAGATAGGTCTTGACCCCGGCTCGGCCCAGCGCCATACCGACCGAGGCGCCGATCAGTCCCGCCCCGACGACCAGCACCGGACCGGTGAGACCAGATCCCTGCGGCGTACCAGCCTCATCGGACAGTGCACTCGTCATGCGCCCAGGGTAGTGAGCCGTCTCGACTCTCGAACCCCCCGTCTCACCTCACCTCCCGCCCGCATTCCCCGGAATTGCGGGAAAGCCCAAGGCGACACGCCCCGTGCGCTACGTGAACCTTCCCGCAATTCGCGGGATTGAAGGGGAGGCGGGGCGGGGCGGGGCGGGAAGGGGGGAGCCAGCGCTTCTGGCTAGAGGCCGACCTGGTCGAGCAGGGTGCCGAGCTCAGCCGTGGAGAGCTCGCGGACGTGACCACTACGCAGGCTCCCGAGCAGGATCGGGCCGATCGCAGTACGTGAGAGCCTCAGCACCGGGTGACCGACCTCGGCCAAGAGGCGGCGCACGATCCGGTTCCGGCCCTCGTGGATCACCAGCTCCACCAGCGACCGGCCGGTCTCGCTGCTGACAAGGCGGAACGCGTCGACCGTGACGGGACCGTCTTCAAGCAGTACTCCGTCGAGCAGCAGACGGCGGACCCGCGGCTTGACGACACCCTCGACCTGAGCGACGTACGTCTTCGACAGCGCGAAAGAGGGGTGGGCCAGACGGTGGGCGAACTCTCCATCGTTCGTCAGCACGATCAGCCCGTCAGTGTCCGTGTCGAGCCGACCGACGTGGAACAACCGCTCGGTTCGGCCCTCCAGCAGGGAACGCAGATCGCGGCGGCCCTCCTCATCGGCCATCGAGCTGACGACGCCGCGTGGCTTGTTCGCGACCAGGTAGACCTTGGACTCCGCGACCGGCAGCCGTGTGCCGTCCACCCGGATCACCGCGACCTCGGGGTCGACCTTGGCCCCGAGCTGGGTGACGACGGCTCCGTCCACCTCGACGCGTCCTTCGGCCATCAAGGTCTCGCACTTGCGTCGGCTGGCGACCCCGGAGGCGGCCAGCACCTTCTGAAGTCGGACCTGTGTCACGCCGGCGCTGTGTCGGGCGGTGTGGTGTCGGGCGGTGTGGTGTCGGGCGGTGCTGCCGAAACAGGCGTCTGGACCGCCATCTCGTCCAGCTCTTCCTCGACCTCGGCCATCTCAGGCAGGAACGGGGCGATCTCAGGCAGCTCGTCGAGGTCGGACAGGCCCATTCGCTCCAAGAAGTAGCTCGTGGTGCGGTACAGGTGCGCGCCGGTCTCCGCGTCGGAGCCGGCCTCCTCGACGAGGCCACGCGAGACCAGTGTGCGCATCACGCCGTCCACGTTGACGCCGCGGATCGCCGACACCCTGGCCCGGCTCACCGGCTGCCGGTAGGCGACGACCGCCAGCGTCTCCAGCGCCGCCTGGGTCAGCCGGGCCTGCTGGCCGTCCACGACGAACTGCTCGACGAGCGGCGCGAAGTCCTCCCGCGAGTAGAACCGCCAGCCGCCGCCGGTGTTACGCAGGTCGAAGCCACGACCCTGTTCGGTGTAGTCGGCCGCCAGTGCGTGCAAGGTCGCCTCCACCTCGGCCGGCGGCGAACCCACGGCCTGAGCCAGCGACAGGTGGTCCAGCGGCTGGTCGGCGACCATCAAGACGGCCTCGAGGCTGGGTCTCAGCGGTAGGTCGTGCACGTTCAGCGCACTCTGCACCGTGCGCGCAGGCTGATTGAGCTGCTGCTCCGCCTGGCCTTCAGTCAAGTGCGTGGTCATCGTGACTTCCTTCCCAACCATCGGGATCCATTGTCGGCGAACCTGCGTCCGGGTCGTCGTCCGGCCCGTCTGTGACCTCCGGCCCGTCGGTGGCGTCCGGCTCGTACTCGTCCTCGACGTCGATCTCACCTTGGTCCGCCCCGGTCCAGCGAACGCTGAGCTCCCCCAGCGGGGTCACCTGGTCGAACGACACGGCGCCCTCGCGGAACAGCTCCAGCAGCGCCAGGAATCGCGCCACCGTGGTGAGCCGGTCCGGCGAGTCGGCGACGAGCGCTCGAAACGTGGTGCTCCGGGTACGCCGGAGCCGCTCGACCAGCGTGGCCGCCTGCTCGCGCACACTGACATGCGGGGCATGCAGGTGAGCCAACCCGAGCGTGGGCACCTCTTTCGGGGTCAGCGCCTCCCCGGCCAGCCGGGCGAAGTCCTCGACGCCGATCGTGATCAGCACGTCCGGCAGCACAGCGGCGAACCGGTCCTCGAGGCCCACCGTGCGCGGGACTCGGCGGGACTCCTCGGCCATCCGCGTCGAGATCAGACCGGCGACATGCTTGAACGCCCGGTACTGCAGCAACCGTGCGAAGAGCAGATCGCGCGCCTCCAGCAGAGCCAGGTCATCTTCGTCCTCGATCTCGGCCGAGGGCAGCAACCGGACGATCTTCAGGTCAAGCAGGGTGGCCGCGACCACCAGGAACTGTGTGGTCTGCTCCAGCTCCCAGTCTGCGCCCATCGCCTTGATGTGCGCGATGAACTCGTCGGTGACCTTGGACAGTGACACCTCGGTGATGTCGAGCTTGTGCTTGGAGATCAGCTGCAGCAAGAGGTCGAAAGGCCCCTCGAAGTTGTCGAGGTGGACCGCGAACGCCGGAGCCGGCTCGGCGACGGCGCTCCCAGCGGCATCGGATGCGGCCAGGGTCGCCGTCACGAGGCGTTCAGCCGGCGGACCAGGGCACTGTCCGCGCCATTGACGGCGGCGTCCTCCAGCGCCAGATGGATCGCCTCCCGGACGAGCCGTCCCCGGTCGACCGCCAGGCCGTGCTCGCGACGCAGCGCCAGCCGGGTGCCTTCGAGGTCCAGCAGCTCGTCGGTCGACACGTAGACAGTGATCTTCTCGTCATGCCGGATCCGACCGGACGGGCCCTTGGCGTCGGCAGGCTCCGGTGCCGCTCCAGGCTGCTGCGCCAGGTCAACGGGGCCTGCCGGCCTGACGTCCCCGGCGACGGTCGCTGCAGGCTTCCCCACCCGCTGCGACCGCGCCGGGGCCGGTTCATGGGACTGCTCCCGCGTCGGCTCAGCAGAATCCGGTGGGGACTTGGTCGGTCGGAAGAGCTCGTCGGCTCCCGGCAGGCTTACGCGTCGCGACACTCGCCATGCCCCTGTGCGCGTCGGAACAGCACTTCCCGGGCCAGCTGTCGGTAGGACTCCGCGCCACCTGAGCCGCTGGCGTATGCCGTCAACGGCTCCCCTGCGACCGTGGCTTCGGAGAACTTCACCGTCCTACGGATCACCGTGTGGAACACCGCATCGCCCCAGCCGTCGACCAGCGTCTGCAGCACCTCACGGCAGTGCAGCGTGCGACCGTCGTACATAGTGCCGAGCAGACCGACGATCTCCAACCTGGGGTTGAGCCGCTCCTGGACCTTGTCGATGGTGCCCTTGAGCAGCGCGACGCCGCGCAACGCGAAGTACTCGCACTCCAGCGGCACGATCACCCCGTCACTGGCCGCCAGAGCGTTCACGGTCAGCAAGCCCAGGGACGGCTGACAGTCGATCACGATGACGTCGTAGATGTCGATGAACGGGGCCAACGCCCGCGACAGCACTTGCTCGCGGGCGACCTCGTTGATGAGCTGCATCTCCGCACCGGCGAAGTCGATGTTGGACGGGATCAGGTCCATCCCTTCGACACCGGTCGGTCGCACGACCTCGTCCAGCGGCACGTCGGTGCCGAGCATCAGGTGGTAGATCGTGGTGTCGAGGTCGTTGGGGTTGATCCCCAACCCCACGGTCAGTGAAGCCTGTGGATCGAAGTCGACGAGCAGGACCTTGCGGCCGTACTCCGCCAAGCTGGCCCCGAGGTTGATCGTCGTCGTGGTCTTGCCGACGCCACCCTTCTGGTTGCACATCGCGATCACTGTCGCGCCACCGTGCCGCGACAGCGGGGCCGGGACCGGGAACTCGGGCAACGGACGTCCGGTCGGACCAACCGCAGCCGGGGCCTCCGCCGGGGGGTCTGTCGGGGCTTCGGCCGTGGCGACCGGCGCGGCCGGCTTGGCCTCCAGCGGCGCCTCCAGCGGCGTTTCCACCGCCGGCTCGGCAACCGCGTCCACCGACGCCGCGACCCGCGGATCGGGGAGCACGGTGGTGGACCGACCTGTCGTCACCGTGGTCCACTGCCCCACGGACAGCGGCGTGCTGATCGCGGTGATCGAGGCCGGCCCGGAGGGCTCGGACTCAGTGTTCAACCGGCCTGCCAACGGGTTCCTCGGCGGCGGTTCGAAGGTGGGCTCGCTCACGTCAGGCCACGCTCATTCCTGTTCTCCACGTTCGGCACGTCATCGGGGCGGTGTGACTCGAGGCGGTCCTCGATGCGACCGTTCAAGCGACACCCGACTCGGTGCATGCCCTGGGCTCGGTGTCCATCGGTAGTCGACCACGTGCGGGCGAGGCTGGGGACGGCGACACGCGGGTCTCAGGAGATTTGTCGACTCTTTGACGGCGTCGGCCCTGCCGAGGCCACCCCGGCCGCAGCACGATGCTCAGCCGAGCGCGCGCGGATGGGAGGTCGCGTAGACCTCGCGGAGCTTGTCCACGGTCACCAGCGTGTAGATCTGTGTTGTGGTGACCGATGCGTGACCCAACAGCTCTTGCACGACCCGTACGTCGGCTCCCCCGTCGAGCAGGTGGGTCGCGAACGAGTGGCGCAGGGTGTGCGGGGACACGTCGGCAGTGACGCCGGCGCTGTCGGCGGCCTTGCCAAGGACCGTCCACGCCGACTGACGAGACAGCCGGCCGCCGCGCGCGTTCAAGAACACTGCCGGCGTGGACTGCCCGGTCGCGGAGAGCTCGGGCCGCCCGCGCACGAGGTACGCCGACAGGGCTTCGACGGCGTACGACCCCAACGGCACCACGCGTTCCTTGCGCCCCTTCCCGACCAACCGGACCGCGCCGTCGTCCAGATCGAGATCGTCGACGTCGAGCCCGACCGCCTCGGAGATCCGCGCCCCGGTGCCGTAGAGCAACTCGAGCAGAGCCCGGTCCCGCAACGCCAGGGTCGTCCCGGGGGCACCGGCCGCCGCCAGGATCGCCTCCACGTCCGACAACGGGAGCGCCTTGGGCAGCCGCTTCGCGGGCGCGGGTGGCTTGACGCTCGCTGCGGGGTCCACCGACGTGAGCCCCTCGCGGACCGCGAACCGGTGGAAGCCGCGGACCGCGACGACCGTACGACCTGCGCTGCTCGCGCTCAGCGGCGGATGGGCGGCATCACCCTCGCGCAGCCGCATCAAGAACTCCGACACGGTCGTCTCGTCGATCCCGGCGAGCGTGTCGACGGCGCCCGCCCGGAGGACTTCCAGGTATCGGCGGAGGTCGCGCCGGTACGAGGCCAAGGTGTTCGCAGCCAGCCCGCGCTCGACGCCGAGGTGGTCCAGGTAGGTGCGAACCGCGCCGACCAGCTCCGTGGCCTCGGTCATACCGATGAGGGCATCGCTCAGGCGAGCACGGAGTCGAGGCTGCGGTAGTCCAGGCCGTGCGCCCTCGCCACCGGCTCGTTGGTGACCTCGCCCGCGTACGTGTTCAGCCCCAGGGCCAGCGAGTGGTCGTCGACCAATGCCTGCTTCCAGCCCTTGTCGGCGACGGCCACGACGTACGGGAGGGTCGCGTTGGTGAGCGCGTACGTCGAGGTGTTCGGCACCGCGCCAGGCATGTTGGCCACGCAGTAGAACGTCGAGTTGTGCACGGGGTAGGTCGGCTCGGCGTGCGTCGTCGGCCGAGTGTCCTCGAAGCAGCCGCCCTGATCGACGGCGATGTCGACGAGGACCGAGCCGGGCTTCATCTGGGCCACCAGGTCGTTGGAGACCAGCTTCGGCGCCTTGGCCCCCGGGATCAGCACCGCTCCGATGACCATGTCCGCCTCGGTCACCTGTTGCTGGATGGCGAGCCGCGACGAGGCGAGGCCGTGAACCCGGTTGTTGTAGCGCCAGAAGGACAACCGGAGCTTGTCCAGGTCGGTGTCGAGCAGCGTGACGTCCGCGCCCATCCCCAAGGCGATGTTGGCGGCGTTCTGCCCGGAGACGCCGGCACCGATGATCACGACCTTGGCGTTGACCACACCGCCGACACCGCCCATCAGCACGCCACGGCCACCTTGGGCCTTGAGCAGCGCGTACGCACCGACCTGCGGCGCCAAGCAGCCGGCGACCTCGGACATCGGGTACAGCAGCGGCAGCCCGCCCGAGGGTAGCTGAACGGTCTCGTACGCCAGGCCGATCGTCTTGGTCGCGAGCAGCTGCTCGGTGAGTGGCTTGTCGGCGGCGAGATGCAGGAAGGTGAACAGCGTCAGGTCCTCACGCAGCCGGTGGTACTCCTCGGCGATCGGCTCCTTGACCTTGAGCACCATGTCGGCGCTGCCCCAGGTCTCGTCGGCGCCGGTGACGATCTTGGCGCCCGCGGCCACGTACTGCTCGTCGGCGATGGACGAGCCCTCGCCAGCTCCCTGCTGGACGAAGACCTCGTGATCGTGCGCGGTCAGCTCGTGCACGCCGATGGGGGTGATCGCCACCCGGTACTCGTGGTTCTTGACTTCCTTGGGTACGCCGACCTTCATGTCCCTCACTCTTTCTGGCGCCGAGTCCCCGTTGACCCGACGGCGGGCAGTGCCGCGCCTGCGAAACTACTGCATCGGTCCGAGCGCAGGACACTCGGCCGCGACAACGATATCCGAAGGTAGACCGGCTATCCAGTCACGTTTTCGTGGCGCCGCGCCCACAAGGCGAGTGATCCCGACACCGTGAGTGCGTCTTTCACCTCGCCGATGCGGACGGCCTGCACCAGATCGGACAACGCGATCCAGTGTCGGCCCATGTCCGCCTCCTCGTGGGCAGCCTCGAAGCCGTCCGGCACGCCAGCGGTCGACAGGCCTTCGGCGAGATAGACCCGCACCCGCTCGTCGCTGAACCCCGGTGAGGTGAGCAGGTCGACCAGCACCGACCAGCGCTCAGCGGACAGGTGCGCCTCCTCAGCGAGTTCGCGCTCGGCTGCGGCCTGAGGGTCCTCCCCCTCGACGTCGAGCAGACCGGCTGGGAGCTCGACCAGCCGCTGGCCGACCGGGTGCCGGTACTGGGTGAGCACCAGGACGCGGTCGTCCTCGTCGACGGCCACGACGGCGACGGCACCCTGGTGGCGCACGACCTGGCGTTCGAACTCCGCTCCGTCCGGTCCGCGCACGCGATCGGTGTGCAGCGAGACGATCGGGCCCTGGCCGATCAAGGACGTCGAGACGACGGGCCAGGACTCTGGGACGTCCCTGAGCGGCTCCGGCTCGCTCACTCGGCCGGCTCGGATGCCAGCTCGGCGCGTTGGGCGCTGCGCGGATCGTCGTCGTCCCTCGGCGTACGCCGCAGTCCGCTCTCGTCGACCGGCAGCCGCAGCTCACGCTGCCGCCCGATCGCCGCCGCGACCAGACCGCTGAACAACGGATGCGGCCGGGTCGGGCGCGAGCGCAGCTCAGGGTGGGCCTGGGTAGCGACGTAGTACGGGTGGACGTCACGAGGCAGCTCGACGAACTCCACCAGCTCGCGGTCGGGGCTGAGCCCGGAGAAGACCAGCCCGGCCGCCTCCAGGTCGCCGCGGAACTTGTTGTTGACCTCGTAGCGGTGCCGGTGTCGTTCCTCGACCCGGGTGGCGGCGTACGCCTCGGCCACGATCGATCCCGGCGTCAGGTCGGCCGGGTAGAGCCCCAGGCGCATCGTGCCACCCATGTCGCCCTCCCCGTCGACGATGTCGAGCTGCTCCTCCATCGTCGCGATCACCGGCTCGGCCGTGCTCGGGTCGAACTCCGTCGAACCGGCCTCGGTCAGCTTGGCGACGTTGCGGGCGAACTCGATCACCATGCACTGAAGTCCCAGGCACAGACCCAGCGTCGGGATGCCGTGCTTGCGGGCAAAGGTGAGTGCACCGAGCTTGCCCTCGATCCCGCGTACGCCGAAGCCACCCGGCACACACACCGCGTCGACGTCACCGAGGTGCCCCGCTGCGCCGTCGGGGGTCTGGCAGTCGTCGGAGGCGACCCAGCGCAGGTTGACGCGGGCGGAGTGATCGAAACCGCCGGCTCGTAGCGCCTCCGCCACGGACAAGTAGGCGTCGGGAAGGTCGATGTACTTGCCGACCAGCGCGACCGTGACCTCCTCGTCCGGGTGGTGGACGCGCTGCAGGAGCTGGTCCCAGCGGGTCCAGTCGACGTCGCGGAACGGCAGGTTCAGGCGCCGGACGACGTACGCGTCGAGTCCCTCCGAGTGCAGCACCTTCGGGATGTCGTAGATCGACGGAGCGTCCACGGCGGCCACCACGGCCTCGTCATCGACGTCACACATCAGCGAGATCTTGCGCTTGATACCGATCGGGATCTCCCGATCGGCTCGGCAGACGACAGCGTCCGGCGCGATACCGATCGAGCGCAGCGCAGCGACTGAATGCTGCGTGGGCTTGGTCTTGAGCTCCCCGGAGGGGCCGATGTAGGGCACCAAGGACACGTGCAGGAAGAAGCAGTTGTCGCGGCCGATGTCGTGGCGGACCTGGCGGGCCGCCTCGAGGAACGGCAAGGACTCGATGTCGCCGACGGTGCCTCCGATCTCGGTGATCACGACATCCACGTCGGGCCCGGACATGGCTCGGATCCGCTGCTTGATCTCGTTGGTGATGTGCGGGATGACCTGCACGGTGTCCCCGAGGTAGTCGCCGCGGCGCTCCTTGGCGATCACGGTCGAGTAGACCTGTCCGGTCGTGACGTTGGCCTGTTGACCGAGGTCGACGTCGAGAAAGCGTTCGTAGTGGCCGATGTCGAGATCGGTTTCGGCTCCGTCGTTGGTGACGAAGACCTCACCGTGCTGGAACGGGTTCATCGTGCCCGGGTCGACGTTGAGGTAGGGGTCGAGCTTCTGCATGGTGACGCGCAGCCCGCGGGACTTCAGCAGCCGACCCAGCGATGACGCGGTCAGGCCCTTGCCCAGAGAGGATGCCACCCCACCGGTGACGAACAGATGCTTGGTCGGCGTCGAAGCGGCCAACTCATTCTCCCGCGGATCGATGGGCGGCAGGATCCCCGAAATCGGCCTGCCCTTCCACGGGGTTCCAATCTACCAACGACTAGGACCTCGGCGCCACGCAACACCCAGTCCGCCAGCCGGGTACTCGGCGCTCGAGCCCGTTGCGGCCGCGTGATCCCGACAGGCTCGATCACCGAAACGTGCTCGATCTCGACAGGCTCGATCACCAAAACGTGCTCGATCAGTTGGACTGCGGGGCCAGGCCGGGCGGGAGGACGACCTCGCCACCGTCGAGGCCGTAGTGGCCAGGCGCGCCGGACGCGGCTGCGGCCAACGCGTAGACCATCGCGGACCGACCAGCCGCTGAATCGATCACGTTGACCGTGGAGATCCGGCGCTTGTCCAGCTCCTGGTCGGCGGTCAGTGAGGCGATCAGGCCGCCCGCTAACGACGAGGTCGGCGTGGAGGCGACGACGACGGCGTCGCTGCCGGAGACCATGGCAGACACCAGGTCGTGCGTGATCACGCTCTGCGCCGTGGTGAAGCTGTCGGTGCCGTGCTGGCCCGAGGCCAAGACGACGACGAAGTTGCCGCGCCGAAGCGGCGTTCCGTCGACCGTGACCAGCTTCGCGCCCTGCAGCTCGGAGTCGATCTTGGCCGCTTCGTCGTCGATGTTCGCGTTCGAGCCTCGTCCGGCGTACGCCCGGGCCAGCAGCGCGCCGGCGCGCACATAGGGACTCTCGTCGATCAGCTTGGCCAGGTCAGGGGTGCCCTTGATCGAGGCGCTGGCCACGCTGTCGACGTAGGTCTTCTTTCCGGGATCGACCAAGTCCTCGTGCAGCCGGGCCACAAGGGCGACCTGGGCGTCGGCAAGTTCCAAGGCTTGTTCTGTCGAGCGGACCGTCTCGTCGCTGACGCCGGGCAGCACCATCATCGTGACCGTGCGCTTGGACAGCTGACCCTTCAGCAGACGCGAGGCGAGCGCCTGGTTGAGGCCCTGGTCGAAAACGGCGTCCGAGCGCAGTCCTGAAGCCTGGTCCTGGAGAGCGGCGTTGTCACGACGCAGCGCCGCACTGTTGTCGCCTCCCTCGTCGGTGTGCAGCGGACCACCTCCCAGCGCGACCCCGATCGCGAAGGCGAGCAGCGCGATCAGGATCGGAAAGACCGCTCGTCGAAGCGCGTTCATGAGGTCTTGCCCTGGATCCACGAGCTCACGTCGTCGTACCAGCCCTGGATCTGGTCCCACCAGTCCTGCCCGACGGGCGTTGTCGCGATCGCGGCGCCAACGGCGATCACTCCGACCAGCAGGACCAGCAGCACCAACCACGAGCGCACCCGATGTTCGTACAGCCGGGCAACTGCTTTCGCGTCGACCAAGCTGGACCCGACCGCGGCTCTGGTGAGGACCGAGCTCGCCATGCCGGACCGACCCTTGTCCAGGAACTCCACGAGGGACGCGTGCGATCCCACCATCACGATCAGGTTGGCCCGGTTGGAGTGTGCCAACAGAATCGCTGCGTCCTCAGCTGTGCCGCTGGTCTCGAAGACCGTGTGCTGTACGCCGAGCCGATCGAGCCGGTCGGCTCCCCGGATCCGGCCGCCCGAGCCCACGTGCACCACGACCTGGGCCCCACATCGCAGTGCTGTCTCCGAGATCTCCTCCGCATCGGTCACCACGACGTGGGGGCGATGACCCGCCTCGATCAAGGCGTCGGCGCCGGCGTCGACGCCGACCAGCACCGGGTTGTTCTCCCGGATGTAGGTCTTGAGCGCCCGCAGGTCCTCGGCGTAGTCGAACGCGCGCAGCACGACCAGCACCTGCCGATCCTCGATGGCCGTGGACAGGGCGGGGACGCCCTCGCCCTCCAGCAGCAGCCCCCGCTCGCGACGCAGGTGCTCGATCGCGTTCGCGCTGAACGCCTCGAGCTGGCTGGCCATCCCGTCCTTGGACTGCTCCATCGCGAGACCGACGGACTCGGCGTCCTGGCGTACGCCGGTGCCGATGGCCGCATCGTCGCGGTAGATCGTGTCGCCCTCGATCCGTACCACGTCTCCGTCGTTGACTGCCTTGAAGACCGCAGCGCCGACGTCGTCCAGCAAGACGATCCCTGCCTTCACCAAGAGCTCCGGCCCCAGATTGGGGTAGCGGCCGGAGATCGACGGTGCGATGTTGATCACCGCAGCCACCTCGGACTCGACCAGTGCCAAGGCGGCATGCCGGTCGATGTCGACATGGTCGATGATCGCCACGTCTCCGGGTCGGAGCCGCTTGGTGATGTTGCGGGTACGCCGATCCAGGCGCGCGGGTCCGGACACGCCGGCGGATGCGGAAGGGCGCGTCTTGCGCAAGGAGAGCTTCATCGTGCCCCAATCCTGCCAAACGATCCGGGGCGATCCAGGGAGGCAGCGCGCAGCGCGTCGCCGAGCTTTCAGCCGTCTGGCTGACCACGCTCCCCCGCCGCCAGGCTCAGCAGTTCCTCGGCGTGCGCCAGCGCGGACTCGGAGTCCTCGAGTCCGGCCAACATCCGCGACAGCTCGCTGCGGCGCCCGTCCTCGTCGAGCGCCAGCACCCCGCTGGTCGTGACCCGCCCGTCGTCGCTCTTGACGACGACGTAGTGCTGGTCTGCGAAGGCAGCCACCTGCGGGAGGTGGGTCACCACGATGACCTGCGTCGCGGCGGCCAACCGCGCCAGCCGGCGCCCGATCTCGACCGCGGCCTTGCCACCGACGCCCGCGTCGACCTCGTCGAAGACCATCGTCGGCACCGGCTGGGTGCCCACCAGGCAGACCTCGAGCGCCAGCATCACCCGCGACAGCTCGCCCCCGGAGGCGCCGCGCTGAAGTGGCCGGGCCTCCCCGCCGGCATGCGCGCTGAACAAGAACCCGATTTCGTCCGCACCGTCGCGCTGCGCGGCCTCCAACGGCGCCAGCCCGACCGAGAACGCTGCGTGCGGCATCGCCAGCCCCGTCAGCTCAGCCGTCACCCGCCGACTCAGCTCGACCCCCAGCGCCGACCGTGACCGGGTGATCGCGGCCGCCTCCTCGGTCTGCCGTTCCGCCAGCTCCTGCTCCTGGGCGCGAAGCTCCTCCAGACGGGTGTCGTCGTCCTGGAGCTCCATCAGCCGGGTGGCGGCGCGGCCGGACCAGGCCAAGACATCGTCGACCGTGTCGCCGTACTTGCGCGTCAACCCACCCAGGGTGGCTCGGCGCTGCTGCACGAACGTGAGCCGAGCGGGGTCGGCGTCGACAGAGGCTGCGTACGCCGACAGGTCGGCCGCGACGTCTGCCAACGCATAGGAGGCCGAGGCGAGCCCGTCCGCGAGCTCCGACAACCGCGGATCGTGATCCCGCTCGGCCTCGAGGCTCTTGCGCGCGAAGGCCACCAGGCTCATGGCATCGCGGGCGTCCAACCCGTCGTCGTCGCCACTGAGCGCGCTGCGGGCGGCTTGCGCGGCCTGGTGCAACCCTTCGACATGGCCCAGCCGCTCGTCCTCGGCCGCCAAGATGGTGTCCTCGCCGGGCTGGGGGTCGGCCGCTTCGACCTCGGCGAGCCCAAAGCGGAGCGCATCGGCCTCCTGGGCGCGTTCGCGCCGCCGCTGCACGATGTCGCCGAGCTCGGCACGGGCGGCGCCGAGGCGGTCGAACGTCTCGCGGTGTCGACTCAGCAGGGCGGCGTGCTCGCTGCCACCGAAGGCATCCAGCGTCTCGCGCTGGCGCGATGGGCGGAGCAACCGGTGTTGGTCGGACTGTCCGTGGACGACAACCAGATCCGACGCGAGCGCCGCGAGGGTGCCCACGGGAACAGCGGCACCGCCCAGGCTGGCCCGGGACCGCCCTTCAGAAGAGACCGTGCGGGACAAAATAAGCGCATCGTCGTCGAGATCGGCCCCGGCCTCCAAGGCACGATTGGCGACCGAGCCGGTGGCATCGATGCCGACCCGCCCGGTGATCCGGGCCCGGTCGGCCCCGGTGCGAACCGAGCCGGCATCAGCACGCGCGCCGAGCAGCAGGCCAAGGGCGGACACCACCATGGTCTTGCCGGCACCGGTCTCCCCCGTCACGGCGTTGAACCCCGGTCCCAGCTCCAAGGTGGCCTCGTCGATCACCCCGAGCGAGCGGATCGTGAGCTCCTCAAGCATCCGGGTTCCCGCCCGCGCGCCGGGCCACGCCACCACCTCGCCACCCCGAGACCGGAAGGTCGAACTTGGCGACCAGCCGGTCCGTGAACGGTGCCTCGTGCAGCCTGGCCAGTCGCACCGGCCGCGACCCCCGGCAGACCTCGATCCTGGCCCCGGCGGGCAGATCGACCGGGCGCCGGCCGTCACACCACAGCACACCACCGGCTTCCGAGCTCGCCAGCACCTCTACGGCCAGCGTCGAGTCCGGTGACGCCACCATCGGCCGGGCGAACAGGGCGTGAGCGCTGATCGGAACCAGCAGCAACGCCTCGACCTCCGGCCAGACGACGGGTCCTCCGGCGCTGAAGGCGTACGCCGTCGAGCCGGTCGGAGTCGCGAAGACGACCCCGTCACAGCCCCATCGGGACAGTGGATGCCCGTCGATCTCGACCAGAACCTCGAGCATCCGCTGCCGCGCTGCCTTCTCGATGCTGGCCTCGTTGAGTGCCCAGCCCGAGCGCGTCGGCAGGCCCTCGCAGAGGACCCGGACGTCCAGGGTCTGCCGCTCCTCGACGGAGTACGAGCCGTTGATGATGGCCTCAACCGTGCTGTCCAGGTCATCCCACTCGGCCTCGGCCAGGAACCCGACATGACCCAGGTTGATCCCCAGCAGCGGGGTCTCGGTCTGCCGGGTGAGCTCGGCCGCACGCAGGATCGTCCCGTCTCCGCCGATCACGACGGCAAGCGCACAGTCCCGCGCCGCCTCGTCATCGCCGGGGACGACGGCTGCGCCGGTGATGGGCAGATCGGGAGCCTCCTCGGCAAGCAGGCGTACGCCGATGTCGGAGGCCATCAGCCGCTTCGACACCGCGGTCGCCACCTCGACCGCCTCGGCCCGGCCGGTGTGGGCCACGATCAGCACGGTGCGGGTGGTGGGCGCGCCGGTGCCGACGTCGACTGGGGGCTCTGAGGCGGCGGGCGGGTTCACACTCCTAGCCTCTCACTTCGGACCCGCGGCCACGACGCTCCGTACTTCCGCCGGGTCCAGCCGGTCCGTTCCGCGTCGCAGCCACACGAAGTACTCGACGTTGCCGGACGGGCCGGGCAGCGGACTGGCGCACACGGCCAGGACCCCCAAGCCCAGCTCGGCCGCGGCCGCCGCGACGTCGAGGACGGCTTGGACCCTCAGCTCGGGCTGGCGCACCACTCCGCCCTTGCCGAGGCGATCCTTGCCGACCTCGAACTGGGGTTTGACCATGAGCAGCAGGTCGGCCTCAGGATGGCTGATGTTGCGCAACGCAGGCAGCACCTTGGTCAAAGAGATGAACGACAGGTCCCCGACCACCAGGTCGGGCACGAACGGTAGGTCCGAATCGGTCACGTCCCTGACGTTGGTCCGGTCCAGGACGGTCACCCGATCGTCGGACTGGAGCGACCAGGCGAGCTGTCCGTAGCCGACGTCCACTGCGACCACGGCCGCTGCTCCGGCCCGGAGCACTACGTCGGTGAAGCCTCCGGTCGATGCCCCCGCGTCCAGAACCCTGCGCCCGGTGATCTCCAAGCCGAGCGGCCCGAACGCCGCCAGCGCCCCGGCCAGCTTGTGCCCGCCCCGGGACACGTAGTCCGGGGTGGCCGGGTCGTCGCGCACCACCACGGCAGCATCGGTGGTGACGACGGTCGCCGACTTGGTCGCGACCGCCCCGGCCACCGTGACGCGTCCGGCCGCGATCAGCTCGGCCGCGTGGTCCCTGCTCCGGGCGAGCTGTCGGCGTACGAGCTCGACGTCGAGCCGGAGCCGCCTGGTCATGGCCGCCGGTCTGGCCGCGGCGGTGTCCACCCCCACGTAGCCGGCTGACAGGTCAGCCAGGGCGGCGCCGTCGCCTGCAGCGGCACTAGTGGTCTGTCACGAAGGCGTTGTGGTGCCGGCGTCGTCCAGCACGTCGGCGAGATCGCCGTGGATGGTGTCGTAGACATCGGCGTGCTCGTCCAGATCGCGCTCATCGAGGTCTCCCAGCCGGGCCACCGCGTCGTCCACGCGGGCATCGCCCGTTGACCAGGCCGCTTCGTCGGACGCAGCCGCCGGCACTGAGTCAGTGGAAGCAGTGGAGCCAGGGGAGTCAGCGTCCAGGACGTGATCGGCGGTGCCTTCGGGGTCGGCGTTCGGGTTCGCAGTCGGCTCCGGGGTCATCGGGTGTCCTCTCGTGTCGCCCGCGACCCTACTTGCTGTGCCACACGCCGTCCAAGCCTGTCAGGTCAAGGCGCGCTGGCGCGTCCTCGTCCGAACCGTCGGCCCAGCCCCAGCATGCGGCAGCGGCGGCCGCGAGACCTGCGTCGTCCTCGGTCCCGCGATCGAGGATCTCGAGTCTGCCGTCGTCGACCCGGACCAACCATCCGTCGAGCTGCCAGCCGTGGCTCGACATGCTCGGCGCCTGGTGGGGCCGCAGCAAGCCGTCCAACGTCCAGGCCAGATAGCTCGGTCGGTGCCTGTCACCGGCCCGGCACAAGGCCGCCAGATCGGTCACCCCGGTCATCACCAGCAGCGAGTCCACGCCGACCGTGACAGCGCCCTCGATATCGGTGTCGAGCCGATCCCCGACGACGAGCGGCCGGGTCGACGCGATCCGGCGTACGGTCTCGTCGAACAGCGGACGGAACGGCTTGCCCGCCACCACGTCGGGATCCCTGCCGACCGCGGTGGCGACGGCTCGGACCAGTGTGCCGTTACCGGGGGCGATCCCCCGAGCGGTCGGGACGGTGAGATCGAGATTGGAGGCCACCCATGGGACACCCGTGCGGATCGCGTAGGCGCCTTCGGCAAGCAGCTTCCAACCCACGCAGGGATGAAAACCCTGGACCACGGCAACCGGATCGTCGTCCGCGGACGACACCGGGATCAGGTCGTGGGCCTTCAACGCATCCTCGAGACCCTCGCCGCCGACCACCAACACCTTGGCACCCGGGTCCACACGGGCAGCGACCTCGCGGGCGGCAGCCTGCGCGGACGTCACCACGTCGTCGCTGTCGGCCTCGATCCCCAGCTCGGTCAGGTGCTGCGCCACCGACCCGGGTGTCCGCGCGGCGTTGTTGGTCACGAAGGCCAGGGTCATGCCGTGTCGTCGGGCATCGGAGAGGACCTCCGGGACCCCGTCGACGGCGTGCTGCCCGACGTAGACAACGCCGTCGAGATCGAGCATCGCGCAGTCGTACGCCGTGACCAGCGGTTCCGCACTGCTCTTGAGCGGCGTGTCCTGAGCGCTCACCTGACGTCGCTCCGGCTACCGGTCGGGTCGGGGCAGCGGACGTCGTCGATACCATGCAGCGTGGCCGTGGAACGCAATCCGCAGCAGGAAGGCCCGCAGCTCAGGCTGCGGCCGTTCCCAGCCATGCGGTTCGATCCGGCTGTGGTCGGGGACATCGGAGAAGTCACGTCGCCACCGTACGACGTGATGGACCGTCCGATGATCGACGACCTGCTCAACGAGCATCCCCGCAACATCGTCCGGCTCATCCTGCCGCGGATGGTCAGCGATCCGGTCCGTGCCGAGGATCCGTATGCGCGAGCCGGCAAGCTGCTGCGTCGATGGCGCGAGCACGGGGTGCTGCGTACCGACGACCAGGCGGCGCTGTACGTGTACGAGTACGGCGACGCCCATCAGCGGGTGTGCGGTCTGGTCGGCGCACTCGAGCTGCGCAAGCGCGACGTCGGAGTCGTGCTGCCGCACGAGGGCGTGATTCCGCAGATCGTGGCCGACCGACTGGCGATGATGGCGAGCGCGCGGGCGAACCTCGAACCGATCCTGCTCGTGTACGACGGTGCAGGGTCGACGACCCAGGCGCTGGAGGCTGCCCGCGCCCAGCCGCCGATCATCGACGTCCAGGCCAGGGACGGGACGTTCCACACCGTCTGGTCCATCACGGACCGGCGTCAGCACCAGCTGATCAGGGCCGCGCTCGCGCCGCACCAGGCGCTGATCGCGGACGGGCATCATCGGTACGCGACGTATCTTCAGCTGCGCAAACGGCACCGCTCGATCGGGGAGCGCCATGGCCCCTGGGACCGCGGGCTCGCGCTGTTGATCGACCAGTCGCAGTACCCGCTTCAGCTCGGCGCCATCCATCGCAGCGTGGCGGACGTGGCCCTGGACGACCTGACCGCTCCTCCCGGATTCGCGTTAGGTGCGGCTGAACCCGTGACCGGTCTCCCGAGTCCACCCACGACGGCGGGCGAGTTCGTGGTGACCGACGGCGAGCGGCAGCGACGCCTGCACCTGACGGCCGAGCGCGACCATGCCGTCAGCGACGCCGCGTTGCTGCACGAGCGACTCCTGCCTTCGTGGGGCTGCACGGATGACCAGGTCGGCTACCTGCACACCGTCGACCAGACGCTGCGCAACGCCCATCAAGACAGCGGGGTCGCCGTGCTGCTGCACCCACCCACGGTTGCGGAGGTCATGGACGTAGCCCGGGCCGGCAAGATGATGCCGCGCAAGTCCACGTCGTTCGGTCCTAAGCCTCGGATGGGGCTGCTGATGCGTTCCTTCGAGGACGAAGCCTGAGCAGCCGCACGGAGCCAGCGATCTGCCACGACCTGGGGTGTTGCCGTCGGCGGATCAGCCCACCGGCTTCTTCCGGGCCGGCTTGTCGAGACGTCGGGCCGCACGGATCTCCACCTCGACCCGGCTGGCAGGGCCCTGAGCGCCGCGGAAGAAGCGGCGGCGGATCGCGCCGGTGACTTCGACACGTTCACCGGCCTGCCAGCCGCGCATGGTGCGCTGAACACGCCGGAGCCAGGCCACACAGTCGATCGTGTCGACGCGCTGGCTGGAGCGCAGTCGCGCCGCTGCATCGCGGTCGATGATCAGCCGCGCGGTGATGATGGTGTCTCCGCTGGGGAGCTCGCGCTCGTCGACCGGCGCGGCGACACGACCCCGCAGCACGACTTCGTTGCAGGTAGCCGCCGACGGGTCGTCGGCGTCCTCCGGCCGGCCGTCGACCTGTGCTGTGTCCTGCCCGGCCGCTGCCGAACCGGTTCCGACATCGCTGGTGGCTCGCGTCATGGTGGGCCTCCCTTCGGCTTCCATGGTCGAGCGTGCGACCAACGAAGCGGGAGCAGGTGCTGCGCGCTGTGGACAGCCGCCGCCATCGGCCCGGCCTGGGGACGACGTCAGGTGGAGGGGCGCTGGTCCGTCAGCTCGGCGAGGCGCTCGACCGCGTCGGTCGATCCCTCGGAGTCCACCCCGGCCGCTCGCTCGAACCACTCGCGCGCCAGGTCGACCTGACCGTCCCCGAGCAAGGCCTCGGCATACGCATAGCGCAGCCGGGGTACCCAGGACGCTCGCGATCGACTGCGCAGCTCACGGCCGTCCAACGTGCGGATGGCGGCTTTGGGGTCGCCCAAGTCGCGGCGTGCGCCGGACTCGACGATCTTCATCTCGATCTGGCCCGCCTCGTCCAGGTCGACGACAGCGGGATCCTTGGCCAACGCCAAGGCACGCTCCGGGCGGCCGAGGCCGCGCTCGCAGTCAGCCATCATCGGGAGGTACATCGGGCTGTGGCTCATCCGCCGAGCCGCCTTGAACTCGGTGAGGGCGTCCTTGAACTGGCCCGCTGCATAGGCGGCCTCACCACTGGCCTCCCGGACCACGGCCACCCGGGAGGCGCGGGCGCGCGCGGCCAGGGTGTGCTGGTAGGCGGTCTGCGGATCCGAGTCCAGCAACCGAGCAGCCGCCACTAGGTGCCGCGCGACGCGGGCGGCCAGCTTCTCCGGGAGGGACTTGAGCTGACCCGTCACGTGACGGTCGAGCTCCTTGCCGGTGATGTCGTCGGGGATCGGTGGGCCGTCGTACTCCGCCTGGACCGCAGTGCGCTCCACCTCGGGGAGCTCGTCGCGACGCCATCGACCGGCAGTACTGCGGCTACGGTCCTTGCTCGGGTCCCGCGAAGGTCGATCAGCCCGGGACGGCGACGTGCCTTGCCGGCCGGAGGGTGTGCCACCGCGTGACTCTGGTTTGCCACCGCGTGAGTCCGGCTTGGCACCGCGGGACTTCGGTTGGCCGCCGCGGGACTTCGGTTGCGCTGGTCCAGACGACGGTTTGCGTCCTCGCTCCGGCCGGCCTCGGCCGCGAGAACTGTCATCGGCGGGCATGGTGGTCCTCCTGGAGGCCGTCCCTCGGTGCTTCCGAGGAACCTACGATCACGCTGGTCAAGAACCAAAAGAGGGTCGCCCGGGGGCGACCCTCTTTTGAAAGAATGTCCGGCGACGTCCTACTCTCCCACACGCTCCCGCGTGCAGTACCATCGGCGCTGAAGGGCTTAACTTCCGGGTTCGGAATGGAGCCGGGTGTTTCCCCTTCGCCATGGTCGCCGAAACTCTATAGAGATATAGCCGGCGGGAGCCGTCACGGGACGTGACTGCCTCAACCGGTCCCGACCGTATCTCGGGAGCCGCACAGTGGACGCGAACAAGAGCAATTGCAATGAAGAGAGAAGACAAGCCCTCGGCCTATTAGTACCGGTCGGCTCCGTGCATTACTGCCTTCGACCTCCGGCCTATCAACCCAGTGTTCTGCTGGGGGCCTTACCCGGTTAACCCGGTGAGAAACCTCATCTTGAAGCGTGCTTCCCGCTTAGATGCTTTCAGCGGTTATCACTTCCGAACGTAGCTAACCAGCAGTGCTCCTGGCGGAACAACTGGCACACCAGAGGTTCGTCCATCCCGGTCCTCTCGTACTAGGGACAGCTTTTCTCAAGTTTCCTGCGCGCGCGGCGGATAGG
>JBBSPA010000024.1:0-51222 GCA_038259225.1 Propionibacteriales bacterium | reverse complement strand
GCTCACCACTCGACGGCTCACCACTCGATGGGCAGCGCCGGTTGGCGTTGACCGGTAGGAGGCACGCCGAACTTCTGCAAGGTGGCGGCCATCAGGTCGTGGAACACCGGGCCGCCGGTCATGCCGCCACCGTTGCCGTCCTTGGGCTGCTGGACGACGACGTAGACGACGAAGCGCGGATCGTCGGCAGGCGCGAAGCCGGCGAACGAGACGGTGAAGGAGCCGTCGTAGCAGGAGCAGGACTCGTCGACGCGCTGCGCCGTGCCGGTCTTTCCCGCGACTTGATAACCATTGATGGCGGCTGTCTGGGCGGTACCGTCCGGCCCGGTGACCGCCTCCATCATCCGGGCGACCTTCGATGCGGTCGACGCCTTGATCACCCGGTGCTCGGCGGGCGGATCGGCCTTGGTGACCTGGCCGGAGTGGTCGACGTACCCCTCGACCAGGGACGGCTGGACGTAGACCCCGCCGTTGGCGACCGTCGAGATCGCCGCCGCCATCTGCAGCGCGTTCACCGACAGGCCCTGCCCGAACGAGATCGTGTCGTGGTTGATCGGCAGCCAGTCCTTGGCCCGGGGCAGCAGGCCGGGCGACTCCCCGTTGAGGCCGACACCGGTGCGCTGCCCGAGCCCGAACGCGCGTAGGTAGGAGTAGAGCGCCTGGTCCGGCATCTTCTGCGATGCCAGCACGGTCCCGATGTTCGAGGACTTGGCGACCACGCCGGTCGCGGTGAGATGCAGCGTCGGATGGGTGAAGTAGTCGTGGATCGTCGCGTCCCCGCGCGGGAGTATCGACGGCACCGTGAGCTTCTCCCGTGGCGTGGCGTACCCGGCGTCGATCAGGGCAGAGAACGTCAACACCTTCTCCACGCTGCCCGGTTCGTAGACGTCCTGGAGGGCCTCGGAACCGTAGCTGTCCGGCGAGGAAAGCTCGCGCTGGTTGGGATCGAACGTCGGAGTGTCCGCGAGCGCGAGGGTCTGCCCGGTCTTGGCGTCCATGATCACCGCGTAGCCGGACGTGCCCCGGGCCTGGCGGACCGCCGCGTCGAGACGGCTCTGGGCCAGGAACTGCAGGTCGCGATCGATCGTCAGCCGTACGCCGGTGCCTTCCTTCGGCGCCACGATCGTGCTGTCGGCCAGCGGGAGCTGCTGCCCGTCGGCCACCTCGAAGGTGGCCGATCCGTTCACACCGGACAGCAAGGTGTTCAGGGAGGACTCGAAGCCCGCTCCGCCATCACCCTCGTCGTTGACGAAGCCGACCAGGTTGGCGGCAACGTTGCCGTTGGGGTAGATCCGCAGGGTGTCCTCAGCGGCGTACACCCCGGGGTAGCCGCGGCGCTGGATCTGCTTGACCACTGCGGCGGCCAGCTCCGGCTTCACGTGCCGGGCCAGCTCGACGTACCGGGTCGAGGTCTTGCGAAGCTTGGTGACCGCCTCGATGTAGTCCACGCCGAGCCGACGGTGCAGGATCACCGCGATCTTGGTGGCATCCCCGTACGCATCGGTCGGGTCGGCGACCAGCTTGGACGCGTCCACGGTCTGGGCAAGCTCGACGCCGTTGCGGTCAAAGATCGGAGCACGTGGCGCCTCGAGCGTGATCGTCTTGGCGCCCTTGGCGGCCGCCATCGCGGCGTAGTCGTTCTCGTCGATCCCCTGTAGCTGCACGAGCCGTGCGGCGAACAGGGAGATCACGAACGCGACCACGCAGAACGCACTCCACAGCCGGAACGGCCCGGTCTTGAGACGCAGGCCCTTGCTCCGGCGTACCCGGGGCCGAGTTCGCGGCGCCGGCACCGGGTGGGCTGCAGCCGCGAGCGGTCGTGCGGTTCGACGCGGCGCGGAAGGGCGCGCCGACGTGGCTGGCCGCTTGGCTCCCCGGTCGGTACCGGTGCGTGGCGTCCGTCCACGACCCGGTGGCGGCTTGCGCTGCGTCACTCGTCCTCCCTCGCGCGCTCGCTGGTTCTGGTCCTCGTGTTACTTACGTGGTCCGTGTTATCTGTGTTGCTGTTGGGGCTGAGATTGACCAGTGTTGCTGGTGTTCTTTCTATCCCTCGGTTGGGCGGGATCCGCGGAGGTGCCCGCGGTGTCGGTCGGCTTTCGGTTCTGCTTCGCCCTGGGGACGGTGATCACGTCAGACTTCAGGCTCGGAACCTGGTCGGCCAGCCCGGGGCCGACCTTGCCGGACGTGCGCACGCCCGGCTCGGTCACCGAAGCGGCCGGGGCGCCCTGGCCACCACCCGTCAACGCGATCGCGGGTCGCTGCGCGCGCGTTCCCGCCTTCGGGACGCCGATCACCTGACCCGTCTTCAAGGACAGGAAGGCCGGGCTGTCGGAGGCCACCATGCCAAGCCGGACCGCTCGCTGACTGATCCGCTGCGGCGCCTCGAGGGCCGCGACCTCGGTCTGCAGGTTCTGCTGTCGCAGGGACAGGTCTGCGGAGGTCTGCTGCAGCGCCGTCACCGTGTAGGCGCCGCGTTGGAGTGCGGTGTTGAGCAGCAGCAGACCGACCAGACCGGCGGCGAGCACGCTCACCACGAGCAGCGCGAACGGGATCCGGGGTGCCCGGGCCGCGACCTTCGGCACGATGGTCAAGCGCGGCCGGGGCAGTGCCTTGGTCGGGAGCAGGGTGCGGCCCCGAACGGGATTCAAGAAGGTGCTCATGCTGCGACCGTCCGTACTCGTTCGGCCGCGCGAACCCGGACGGACGCGGCACGTGGGTTGGCCGCGATCTCGGTCTCGTCCGCCTGCACCGCACCCCGGGTGACCAGCCGGAGCTCAGGCTGCTGGTCGACCGGGACGACGGGACGGTCGGGTGGCGCACTGCTGCGCGCACGGCCGGTGAGCACCCGCTTGGCGAGCCGGTCCTCCAGCGAGTGGTACGACATCACCACGATCCGCCCGCCCAGGTCCAAGGCATCCACGGCCGAAGGCAACGCGCGCTCCAGCACGCCGAGCTCGTCGTTGACCTCGATCCGGAGAGCCTGGAAGGTGCGCTTGGCCGGGTTCCCACCGCTGCGCCGCGCCGGCGCCGGGATGCTGGAGCGCACCAGCTCGACCAGCCGGGCGCTGGACTCGAACGGCGCGACAGCGCGCTCGTGGACGATCCGGGCGGCGATCCTGCGGGCGAAGCGTTCCTCGCCGTAGCGGGACAAGACCCTGGACAGGTCGGCGGCCGAATAAGTGTTGAGCACCTCGGCGGCGGTTGGCCCGGTGGTCGGGTCCATGCGCATGTCGAGCGGCGCGTCCTGGGAGTAGGCGAACCCGCGACCGGCTTCGTCGAGCTGAAGGGAGGAGACACCGAGGTCGAACAGGACGCCCTGCACGTGGGGCAGCCCCAGCCCTGCCAGCACGTCGGGGATCTCGTCGTAGACGGCGTGCACCAGCGTGACCCGGGCCGCGTACAAGGCCAGTCGGTCTCCGGCGAGCTCCAACGCCTGCGGATCACGGTCGAGTCCGACCAGGCGCGCCTGCGGACAGGCTCGCAGGATCGCCTCCGAGTGGCCGCCCATACCGACCGTGGCGTCGATCAGGACCGCGCGCTCGGCCTGGAGCGCCGGGGCGAGCAGTGCGACGACCCGGTCGACGAGGACCGGGGTATGACGTGGTTCGACCATCACGGATCAGCGCATCGATCAGACAGCGAGCTTCATCACGAGCAGCACCGCGAATGCCACCGCCGTGGACATCAGGGCAGACAGCGCCACGACCGCAACGCCGTCGCGGACCTCGTCTCGGACCCGCCGGACCGGGGGCTCCTCCGGTGCCGTCCATCCCCAACTCGACATACGCTTCGACCCTTCGTTCGTGCTCTGCGTGGTGTGCGGACTGGCTCGACTGACGGTGCGGTGCGGTGCGGTGCGGTGCGGTGCGGTGCGGTGCGGCGGCTGATGCTGTGGTGCGGGCGTGATGCCGTTTCGTACGGCCAGGTCCCCGACCGCTCCCCGTCCGGTCTGGCACCGGGGAAGGTGTGCCAGCGCGGGGGCGAAGAGCGGTCCGGAGACCTCGACGTACGACGCGGTCCTGGTCTGGTGGGTAGGTCGTGGTCGGTAGGTGGTCGGGTCGTCGGTCAGGTCGTGCGGTCAGGAGTCGACAGAGCCCGGCAGCACCTCCTCCGACCAGTCCGCGAACGCCGGCTCCTGCTCGGCGCTGTAGGCGTTCCAGGACTCCGCGTCCCAGATCTCCACCCGGTTGAAGGCACCGATCACGACGCACTCGCGGTGCAGGCCCGCGTAGTCGCGCAGCATCGGCGGCAACGTCACCCGGCCCTGCTTGTCGGCCGTCTCGGCTGAGGCGCCTGCGAACAACATCCGCATGAAGTTGCGGGCGCTCTTGTTGGTCACCGGCGCCTTGCGGAGCTGGTCGGTGAACGTACGGAACTCAGCGCTCGGCCATACGTACAGGCACCGTTCCTGCCCTCGTGTGACCACAAGCCCCTCCGACAACTCGTCCCTGAACTTCGCCGGGAGGAAGATCCGACCCTTGTCGTCCATCCGGGGGGTGTGGGTGCCCAGGAACATTCGGGTCCCCTCCCTCCGCAAGCATGGCATTTCCCTCCACTGCGCCCCACCATACGCCACTCTCCCCCACTCCGCAGCAGATTGGCTCCCCTTCTGGTGACGATTTCCGGTTCGGGCTGCGCCGGAGGGGCCGGTGGCGCAGGGCGGCAGCGGCGTGGCGGGGCCTGGCAGTAAGGCGGTAGCAGGGCGGCAGCAGCGCCACGGCAGTCCCGGTACACGGTCGGGAAGCGCCGCGTCACCACATCGTTATCGTTGTGTCATGGCCGAAGGCCCGTCTGCTTGCCAAGATGCAGTCCTCCGATCGCAGCCGTCGGCAGACGTACGCTGGGCACGACCAGGACTCAAGGGGACCCACAGATGAGCAGTTTCGACAGCCTCGCCTCCGTGACGAGTCGGGTCGCCGACAACATCGAGAAGGTGATCGAGGGCAAGTCCGACGTCGTGCGGACCTCCATCACCGTGCTGCTCGCCGAGGGGCATCTGCTGATCGAGGACGTGCCCGGGGTGGGCAAGACGATGCTGGCCAAGGCCTTGGCCCGGTCGATCGACTGCACGGTCAAGCGGATCCAGTTCACCCCGGACCTGCTGCCCTCCGACGTCACCGGCGTATCGGTCTACAACCGGGACAGCCGCGAGTTCGAGTTCCGGCCCGGCGGCGTCTTCGCCAACATCGTGGTCGGCGACGAGATCAACCGCGCCTCGCCCAAGACACAGTCGGCACTGCTGGAGTGCATGGAGGAGCGCCAGGTCACCGTCGACGGCACGACCTACGAGCTGAACGCGCCCTTCATGGTGATCGCGACACAGAACCCGATCGAGATGGAAGACACCTACCCGCTCCCCGAGGCCCAGCGCGACCGCTTCATGGCGCGCGTCTCGATGGGCTACCCGGTGCAGCGCTCCGAACTGGCGATGCTCGACAGCCACTCGGCGGCCAACCCGCTCGACGACCTCGAGCCGGTCACTGACAGCGCCGAGATCGCCAAGCTCGTCGACACCGTCCGTACGGTGCACGTCTCCCCTGCGGTCAAGCAGTACGCCGTGGACATCACCTCGGCTACCCGCCGCTCACCCGATCTGCGGCTCGGCGCCTCGCCCCGCGCGAGCCTTCATCTGGTGCGCGCCGCGCGGGCCCACGCCGCGCTGGAGGCACGCGACTACGTGATCCCCGACGACCTCCAGACGCTGGCGGTGCCGGTCCTGGCTCACCGGCTGATCACCGGTCTGGAGGCCCAGATGGGTGGCCGCGGCGCTGATGCCGTGGTGAGTTCCCTGATGCGGCAGATCGTCGTACCCGAAGGCTCGTCCGCCGACGAGCCCTTCTGACCGGGGACGTCGGCAGCGATGCGCTCGGCCCTCTCGACGCTCACCACCCGCGGACGCGCGTTCTTCTCGGCGGGGATCACCGCCGCAGTGTGCGCGATCGTGCTGGGGCAGCGGGACCTGCTGCGAGTCGGCCTGCTGCTTGTGATGCTGCCGCTGCTCACGTCGTTGCTGGCGAACCGGGCGCGTTATCTGCTGTCGTGCTCACGCGAGATCACCCCGACCCGGGTCCAGGCCGGTCAGAGTGCGACAGTCACCTTGCACCTGCAGAACCCCGGCCGCGTCCCCACCGGTCTGATGTTGTTGGAGGACCAGGTCCCGTACGTGCTCGGGAGCCGTCCGCGCTTCGTGCTCGACCAGCTACGACCGCGCTGGCAGCGATCGATGGCCTACACCGTGCGCTCGGAGGTACGCGGCCGCTACAGCATCGGCCCGCTGACGGTCCGGCTCAGCGACCCGTTCGGCTTCGTCGAGCTCAACCGCGCCTTCACCGCCCGGGCCGCGCTGGTCGTGACACCGGTCGTCGCGGAGCTCCCGCTGGTCCGGCTGTCGGGTGACTGGTCCGGCACCGGCGACAACCGCCCGCGCGCCTTCGCCGCGGCCGGCACCGAGGACATCACGGTCCGGGAGTACCGGATGGGCGACGACCTGCGCCGGATCCACTGGCGTTCGACCGCACGGACCGACGAGCTGATGGTGCGGCGCGAGGAGCAGCCGTTCCAGAGCCGAGCGACGGTGATGCTGGACACCAGGGACGCCGCGCACCGTGGATCCGGTCCCGCCTCGTCGTTCGAGTACGCCGTGTCGGCGGCCGCCTCGATCGGCGCGCACCTGTCCGCGCAGGGGTTCACCCTGCGGCTGCTCACCGATGAGGCCCGCGGCGGCGACGTGACCTGGCACGACCGGGGGATCAGCTCCGGCGTCGAGGTGCAGCTGCTGCTGGAGTCCTTGGCCGTGATCAACACGTCCTCGCGTCACCAGATCACCGATGCCTCCGTCGAGCGCAACGCGTCGGGGCTCGTCATCGCGATCCTCGGTGCGACGAACCCGACCGATGTCGCGGCGCTGTCCACGCTCCGGGTGGGAGCCAGCCGGGCGCTCGCGATCGTCGTCGACGTGGCCGCGTGGTCCCGGTCCGGTCGACTCTCCGACTTCGCAGCCACCTCGGTCGAGGACCAGGCCGCTGCGCTACGACAGAACGGTTGGGGTGTCGTCATCGCACGCCCCGGGGACCGACTGCCCACGGTCTGGACGGACCTGGCCCAGTCCACTCATGCCCGACGCGACTTCGCCGCGGAGGCGCGCGAGCAGGAGGAAGGACCAGCCGCATGAGCGCGTCCCTGCACGACCGTTACCGATTGGCGATGCTGTCCTGGCTCGCTACCGTACTGACGTCTTTCGCGTTCCTCCCGTCACTGACCGAGAAGGGCTTCGTGTTCTCCGGCGCCTTCATCAGTGCGCTCGTGGTCCTGGTCGGGGTCGGTCTGCGTGAGGCCCGGACACCGTCGCTGCTGGTGCTCCTCGTGCAGGGTGTCGTGCTCGTCGAGCTGATGCTGTTCTTCTACGCCGACGACCTGAAGTACGGGCTCTTCCCGACCACTGGAACCTATGACCGGCTCAATGCCACCCTGAGTGATGCGATGAACGTGGCGCAGACGTACGCCGCGCCCGCACCCCCGAGTCCTGGCCTGACGCTGATGGTCGTCTTCTACATCGGCCTGATCGCCGTACTGGTCGACTTCTTCGCCGTCACCTTGCACCGCGTACCCCTGGCTGGGCTGCCCTTGCTCGCCCTGTACTCGGTACCGGTGGCCTCGTTGCCGAACGGAGTCTCGTTCCTGGGCTTCCTGCCCGGCGCGATCGGCTTCATCGCGATGCTGATGGTCGACGAACGTGACCGGCTCGCCCACTGGGGTCGGCTGGTGGCCCGCGACATCTCCCCGGGTCCGGACGGCGCGATCGACACCAGTGGGCTGACCGCCTCCGGGCGACGGATCTCGAGCCTGGCCCTGGTGACGGCCGTGATCGTGCCGGTCTTCGTCCCCGTCTTCTCCACCACCTTGTTCGACGGCCCGGGGAAGGGCACCGGCACCGGGGGCGCCTCGCTGAGCTTCGCCGACCCGATGGTCAGCCTGGCCAACAGTCTCAAGCGCAAGGATCCGGTCGACATCTTGAAGGTCACCGGAGACATCCGGCCGACGTACCTGCGGCTGAGCGTGCTGGACCAGCCGGGCCCGAACGCCTGGTCGGTCAGCCCGATCGCGCTGGCGGCGGCGCTGCCCGCGAACTCCATCCTGCCCGGCCCCACCGGACTCGACGGCGACGTCGCGACGACCAGCCACTCGATGCAGATCAACCCCACCAACGAGTTCCCTGACGACAGCGTGTGGCTGCCGGTCCCCTTCGACCTCCGGACGGTCGGCGTCAGCGGCGACTGGTCCTACGTGTCGCAGTCCCAGGTCGTGACCGCCAACACCGAGCAGGCCGGCGCCGCGCTCACGAGCTACCCCCTCACCTACGCCTCGGTCGAACCGACCGGAGAGCAGCTGGCATCAGCAGGACCGGTGCCGCAGGGGATCATGCGGGACTACGGCCAGGTCCCCAACGGCGTACCGCAGATCGTGGAGAGCCAGGCCCGGGCGATCACCTCCGGGGCACAGAGCCACTACGAGGAAGCCGTGCGGCTGCAGAGCTTCTTCCAGAATCGCCAGGACTTCACCTACGACCTCAACGTCGGCTACGGCTACGGCTATCAGGCGATGGCGAAGTTCTTGGAGAAGCGCCGCGGTTTCTGCCAGCAGTTCTCCGCGACGATGGCGATGATGGCCCGCACGCTCGGGATCCCGGCCCGCGTCGTGGTCGGCTTTCTTCAGCCCGAGCGCGCTGACGGCGACACCTGGGTCTTCACGTCGTACAACGTGCATTCATGGCCCGAGCTGTACTTCGAAGGCATCGGCTGGGTGAAGTTCGAGCCCACGCCGGGTGTGGGAGCGCCGTTCCCGAAGTACGCACAGCGGATACCGAACGGCTCCACCAACACGCCCACGGTCCCCAACGCGACCGAGCAGACCATCACCACGAAGGGGCCTCGCGACACCGCTCAGCAGTCGACCGACGGTGCAGTGGCGGGCGGCAGCCGGGGCGGCGGTGCGGGCGCGCTGCCGTCACGGTGGTGGCTCGTCGGCATCTTCGCCGTGGTCCTCGCCGTGCTGCCGGCCGGGACCAGGCTGGCCATCCGCCGGCGACGGATGACCCGCCCGGTCGAGGAGGCGGAGGCAGCCGAGTCAGCGTGGCGCGAGCTTCGAGATCACGTCATCGACCTCCGGATGCCGTGGACGGGGTCGATGACACCACGCGCACGTGAGCGGGCACTCGAGCCGATGCTCGAAGGCGATGCCGCGGGGCTCAGTGCGCTTCGGCGGCTGGCGGTAACGGTGGAGCGGGCTCGCTATGCGGCGACCATGCCGGCCGATGCCATGCCGGCCGACGACGCCCGCGTCGTGATGGCCGTGATCTCACGGACCGCGGAGCCGGGCCAGCGGATCCGGGCCTGGGTGTGGCCGGCCTCGCTGATTCCCGACCTGAGGGCAGGCTGGCAGCGGCTGTCGCTGCGAACCAAGGGCAAGCGGCCGCAGTCGGTGGATGCCTGAATCGCGCTCAGTAGTCGTCGCGGCGGCGACGCCAGCGGTCTTCCATCCGGTTCATGAACCCGGACTGTTTGCTCGGGGCCGGACCGCTCTTGGACTTGCCGATCGGGTGCACGTTGTCAGGAAGCTCTGGCTCGGACATCTTGCGCCAGTGCGTCAGGGCGAGGTACGCCGATCCGAGCATCACCAGGAAGCCCCCGACGGCGACGGCGGTGATCGTCTGCACCGCACCGGCCATCAGGACTGCCACGCCCACGAAGAATCCGACGACCGACACGAACATGATCCGCCTGTGGTGCTGGCGTGAGGCGGCACCTCGCAACGCCGAGGCGAACTTCGGATCCTCAGCGGCAAGCGCTTCTTCCATCTGCTCGAGCAGACGCTGCTCTTCTTCTGAGAGCGGCACCAGGTACCTCCCGCCGACGAGGGGGTGTGTGTCGGTTGTGGCACCAGTCTAAGCGCGGTTGAACTCTCACGAAACCCAGCCAACCAAATTGGTCCAACGGACGTCTAAGTCAGTGACAGGCCGCTTCGTCGAGACGGCCGGTCTGGACTCGAGGGGCGACCAATCCGGATCGAAGGGGAGCAGAACGAGATCCGGCGTATTACCCTTGCCGCCCGACGTGTCCTAAGAATCGGTCCGTATTACCCGCGCCTTGAAGGAAATCACTGTGAAGAAGCTCTTGGGAACCGTCTTTGCCGCCGCCGTCGGGGCGAGCCTGGTCACCGCCGCCCCGGTCCAGGCGACATCCGCGCCGGCTCCGTCGGCCAGCACGTCGGCCAGTACGCCAATGGGCGCGCTGGCCGCCACCGCGAGTGCGGCCGCACCGCGCCACACGTTCTCGATGCGGGACCGGTTCGCGCGAGAGATCGTCCGGCGGGGGATGTCGGACCAGGGCGTCTACAAGATCGCCCATGTCCGCGAACTGCAGTACCGGTTGCGCTGGGCCGGCGTCTACCGGGCGGGGATCACCGGAAACTTCGGAGATCTGACCCGGGCTGCGGTGATCCGTTACCAGCGGCGCGAGGGGCTGACGGCGTACGGAGTGGCCAACCACGTCACCTGGTCGCACCTGCTCTTCGACACGATCCGGCACCGCGGCCAGGTGCCGAAGATCTGCCGTCGGGCCGGTTGGCACATCTGCTACGACCGTTCGATGCACCAGGTCGTGTTGCTGCGGAGCGGCCACTACCGCAACACCTGGCTGGTCCGCGGCGGTGGCTCCACGACGCAGACCCGGATCGGGACGCATGCGGTCTACTACCGCGACATCGACCACACGTCGCGCACGTTCGGCGGGAGCCCGATGCCGTACTCGCAGTTCTTCGACGGCGGCGAGGCGTTGCACGGATCCGGTTTCATGACCGATCCGTTCGTTGATCACAGCCATGGCTGCATCAACATGTACATCGAGGATGCCCGGCAGCTGTGGAGGATGACCAACAACAAGCGCCTGGTCGTCACGGTGTACGGCGCCTGGGACTGAATCAGGGGCGTGACGTCTTCAGGAGCGTCGCGGGCCGGACGGCGTACGTGCCGAACCTGCCGACCGCTCGGTCGACAGCGCGCTCGGCGTCCTCCCACCCGTAGGGCCGCTCCCCCAGCACCAGCTGCCGGGTGGCGCGGGCGGCGTCGACGAGCCCCTCGACCCTGACCCCGACCAGCCGGATCCGAGCCCGCTCGAGGCCGAGGCCGGCGAACAGGTCGGCCGCGGTCGCATAGATCTCGGGGGTCTGACTGGTGTGGTCGCGCAACGTGCGAGACCGGGTGATCGTGGTGAAGTCGGAGAACCGTACGGTCAGGCTGATGGTGCGTCCGACGACCGTTGCGGCGCGCATCCGGGCCGCCGCCTTGGTCGACAGCCGAAGCAGCTCGCGCAGGATGACCGCGGCATCGTCGGTGTCTCGGTGGAAGGTCTCGCTGTGCCCGATGCTGCGGTCCGGCTCGTCGGGGCCACGCCGGGCCACCACCTCGCGGTCGTCGTCGCCCCAGGCCAGCGCGTGCAGCCGACCTCCCGGTCCGCTGCCCATCGCGCGGCGCAGTACCCCGATCGGGGTATGGGCGAGATCGCCGACCGTACGCAGACCGAGCTGGTGCAGCTGCGCTGCGGTCTTCTCCCCCACGCCCCACAGCTCCTCGACGCCGAGTGGGTGCAGGAACGCCACGACGGCATCCTGGGGTACGACGACCAGCCCGTCCGGCTTGGCCCGGCGGGAGGCGAGCTTGGCCAGCTGGGTGGTCCCGGCGATCCCGACCGAGCAGGTGATGCGCTGCTCGTCGAAGATCCGGACCCGGAGGTACTCCCCGATCTGAGTCGGTGAGCCGAATCGGCGCAGCGACCCGGTCACGTCGAGGAACGCCTCGTCCATCGACAGTGGCTCGACCTTCGGCGTGATGGTGCGAAACGTCTCCATCACCGCCGACGAGACCTGGGACACCTCGTCGAAGTCGGGCATGATCACCAGCGCGTGCGGACACAGCCGCCGGGCCCGGGTCATCGGCATGGCCGAGCGGACGCCGTACTCCCGAGCCGGGTACGTCGCCGACAACACCACACCCCGGTGACCGCCTCCGACGATCACCGCCCGGCCCTGGAGCTCGGGCCGGGCGCGAATCGCCACGGCGGCGTAGAACGCGTCCATGTCGACGTGGATGATCGTGCAGCCCGCGTCATCGGGGCCGGCGCTGGCCTCGACGCGGGGTCGTCCGGCGCCAACCTCGAAGCGTGCGCCCGACCTGTCCGGAGGCGGTAGCCGGGTCACGACCGTCGCCCGCCAACCCCGACCCCGCCAACCCCGCCTCTTCTCCGCGAATTGCGGGAAGGTGCAGGTCGACACGCCGGTGTCCGCCGGCACTTTCCCGCAATTCGCGGGAGTGGTGGGCCGTCAGGGTTCGGCAGGTTCGGCAGGTTTGGTGGCGAGCAGATGTAGCTGGGTGGCGATGGCGGCGAAGTCGGTATGCGTGGCGACCTCGGCCTCGAGAGCTCGCAGCGCCTCAGCTGCTCCGGGCTCGGCTTCCACGACGGTACTGCTGAGGTGGTCGGCGAACACCCGCACACCTCGGATCTCCCCCACCATGAAACCCGCCGCCTCGAGCAGCCCGGTGAGCTGATCCCGGGTGAACCGGCGTGGCATCGGATCGGCGCTGCCCCACCGTCCGTCGGGATCAGCGAGCAGCGCTCGCGCGTCGGCGACATGGCCGGCGATCGCCCGGGCGAAGACGGCGGCGGATCGTTGGGCAGCCAGTACGCTGAGCGCCCCTCCGGCCGCGAGTGTGCGAGCCGCGGCGTCGAGCGCCTCGGCCGGGACGTCGACCACTTCGAGGACGCCGTGGCAGATGACCACATCGGCGCTACCGGCCGCGACCACGTCGGGCAAGGTGGCGGCGTCACCGAGCACTCCTCGGACGGTACCGTCGCCGTGTCGGGTCGAGCCGTCGACCATTCCGGCGTCGGCAGCACGTCGCGCCAGGGAGGCCAGGGCGTCCGGGCTGGGGTCGACCACGACGACGTGGTGACCGAGGCCGGCGATCCGGACGGCCAGCCCGCCGGTACCCCCGCCGAGATCGACCACCTCCAGCGGCCGGCCCGCAGCGGCTGGACCGACTGGACCGACTGAGCCGGCTGAGTCGGCTGGACCAGCTGGACCGGTGCCTGCCTGGCGAGCCTGGAGCACTGCCTGCACGGCGTCCCAGACCACAGCGGCCCGGATCGCGCTCCGGCGTTCGACCACGGGTGTTCTCCTTCAGCGACCGGCGAGTGCGACAACCCTAGCGGCGGCGCATCGGCATACCTCATCCCACCGAACACCTGCGGTCCACCGTTTCGGCACGGATCGGAGGCCACACCGGTGGATGACGCGTGTTCGGTGGGAGGGCAGGAGGTCACCCGGCACTTCCCGGTGAACGGTGCCAGAGCTTGCGAGGGACCTGCTTGGTGTCGTCGCCGGCCGGACGGATGTCGGCGTACGGCGACTGCTTGAACCCGCTGGCGTGCACGAGCACCCGGCGCCGTCCCATCCCGCCGGCCTTCGACTCGGGCTCGGCGGACTCGTCGCCGGCCTGGTCGGGATCGTCGAAGCGAGGCGGTGGCGTCATCACCGGGCGGGTGGACCGCGACTGCGCCGCACTGTGGGTCATCTGGACCGCCTGCTCACCGGTGAACCCGAGCGGCACCTCGTCCATCAGGTCGTGGACCGCGTCGACGCCGCCGTGCTTCCATGCCTCGAACAGCGCGGTCAGCTCCCAGCACCCGGTGGCGCGCAGCGAGACCCCCTTGGGTCCGGTACGCCGGAGCTCACCACGGACCACCAGCAGCCAGGAGTGGAACAAGGTCGCGGCGTACGGCCCCTGTGCATCCTCGAAGAACGTCGCGTCGACCGGGCCGCTGCCGTCGTCGAGAGTCAGGAACACCACACGTCGGCCGGACCGGATCGGCGGTGTCTGGGTGGCCACCTTGACTCCGGCCACCAACAGCTCCGACCGGCTCCGGCGATGCAACAGATCCCGCGACCAGGTGACGCCGAGGTCGTGCAGCATCGGGGTGTAGAAGTCGACGACGTGGCTGCTCACGTCGAGGCCGAGGATCTCCAGCTCGGCCCGGACACGTTCGGCACCGGACATCTCCGGGAGACCGGACGGCTCGGTGATCGCCGGGGTGTCGCCGAGGTCGAGGGTGAGCTGGACCGCCGAGACCGGCTCGACGGGAAGTCCGGCCTGCGACTGGGCCGCTGCCAGCAACCGCGGGTCCTCCTCATTCCCGGCAATTGCGGGGAGGTTCAGGTCGTGACCGGCGTGTCGGCCTGCACTTTCCCGCAATTGCGGGGATTGACGGGTGGTGGGAAGTTCGGTGGAGCGGGAGGCGGCGATCCGGGCCCGGGACTTGGACTGCGACGACGAAGCCGCCCGGACCGCCTTGTCGGTCGCCCGGCTCCATCGGTCGAGCTCGGCCACCTGCAGCAGCAGGTCGCGTCGGGTGACGGTGCTTCGACGGCGTACGGACACCGGCGACCCGATCGAGTAGAGCGTGTCGAGCCCGCCGGCCAGGACCAGCCGCTCGGCCACCGGGCGCGACGGCCGGGCACGCTGCCACAGGTCGGTAAGCGAGTGGTAGGGCCGGGCAGCGACGATCCGGGCCACCTCGGCGTCCGAGATCCCCTTCACCTCGGCCAACGACAGACGTATGCCGTAGCCGCGCCCCAAGGCGGCGATGTCGAGCACGCCCCCCGGCGATCGAGCCTGTCGAGATCCCTGGGTCCGCGACTGATCCTTGGTTTCGACAAGCTCAACCAGCGGAATTCGCTCGACACGGTAGACGTCGTCGGAGGTGTTGACGTCCAACGGCAGGACCTCGATCCCGAACTGGCGGGCGTCGTCGAGGATCAGCCGCTTCGGGTACATGCCCGGGTCGTGCGTCAGTACGCCGGCCAGGAACGCCGCGGTGTGGTGGGTCTTCAACCACGCCGACTGGAACGTCGGCAGCGCGAACGCCGCCGCGTGCGCCTTGCAGAACCCGAACGACGCGAACGCCTCGAGCACCGCCCAGCAGCGCTGCACCACGAACAGCGGGTAGCCACGCCCGAGCGCCCGCGGGAAGAACCAGGTCTTCGTGTCGTGCTTGCCCACGTGGTCACCGAGGGCCCGGCGCGCCTCGTCGGCCTCGGCCAGCGTGCAACCGGTGAGCGTCGCGATCATCTCGATCACCTGCTCGTGGAAGACGACCACGCCGCCGGTCTGGCCGAGGATCGGCTCGAGGTCGGGATGGAGGTACTCCGGCATGCTCCAGCCCTGCCGCGCGCGCAGGAACGGCACCACCATGTTGCTCTTGACCGGACCCGGCCGGAACAGCGAGATGTCGATGACGATGTCGTCGAATGTCTCGGGCGCGAACTTGCCGACCAGCTCGCGCTGGCCCGGGGACTCGATCTGGAACATGCCGAGCGTCTTGGTGCTCTGGATCAGCGCGTACGTCGCCGGGTCGTCACGGGGTGCCTGGGTCTCGTCGTCGATGTCGATGTCGAACCCGTCGACCCGGCGTACCTCCTCGATCGCGTGCGCCATCGACGACTGCATCCGGATCCCGAGCACGTCGAGCTTGAGCAGACCGAGGTCCTCGACGTCGTCCTTGTCGAACTGGCTCATCGGGAACCCGAGATAGCTCGCCTCGACCGGAGTGCGGTCGAGCAGCGTTGCGTCGGACAGCAGCACCCCGCACGGGTGGACGGCGATGTGCCGCGGGAGCCCGTCGAGCTTCTCGACCAGCCGGAACAGCACGTCGAGGCGTTGCTCGCCGAGGCCGGACGCCCGCAGCTCGGGCAGCTCGCGCAGAGCTGCCCGGGCGTCCTTGGCACGGATGTGCGGGAACGCCTTGGCGATCGCGTCGATCTCGGTCATCGGCATACCGAGCGACGCCCCGACGTCTCGGATCGCGTGCCGGACCCGGTAGGTGTCCATCATCGAGACACAGGCACAACGGTTTCCGGTGTAGCGCTCGAGGATGCGTTCGTAGACCTCCGTACGCCGGGCGCTCTCGACGTCGACGTCGATGTCGGGCAGCGCCTGGCGCAGCGGCGACAAGAAGCGCTCCATCAACAACCCGTAGCGCAGCGGGTCGACGCCGGAGATGCCGAGCAGGTAGTTGACCACGCTGCCGGCGCCGGACCCGCGGGCGGCCGCGCGCACCCCCATCTCCCCGATCAGGTCGACCACGTCGGCGACGGTGAGGAAGTACGACGCGTAGCCGAGCTGCGCGATCACGTCGAGCTCGTCGGCCAGCCGCTTCTCGACGACGCCGTGCTGGTCCGGCGCGTAACGGCGACCGATCCCCGCCTCGCACCGGGCCCGCAGCGCTGCGTCCCCCGCGGTGATTGAGCGTGTCGAAATCCCGCCCGCCCCGGTGATTGAGCGTGTCGAAATCCCGCCCGCCCCGGTGATTGAGCGTGTCGAAATCCCGGGGTCTCGACAAGCTCGACCACCGGAACTCGCTCGACCACCGGGATGCGCTCCACCACCGGAACTCGCTCCACCACCGGAATACGCTCCACCACCGGACAGCCCGAACTCCGGAAAGTGCACCTCGCCGAGGCCGAGGTCGGCGCGCGGGTCGAGCGCCAGCCGGTCGGCCACGATCCGGGTCCGGGTAAGCATCCGGTCGGCCTCGCGCTGGTCGAAACCGGCCAGCCGGCAGATCTCGTCGGCGATGTCGGCCATCTGCTTGCCGGACTTCAAGAATCCCTCGGCGTTGGACCGGTCGACGTGCCGGACATCGAGCGGGACCAAGCGGCGTACGGCATCGAGCACGTCGACGACGGGGGCATCGCTGCGATCGGCGTAGCGGACGGCGTTGGTGAGCACGACGCTCTCGACCCCGAGGCTGGTGGAGGCAGCCAGCGCTGCCATCCGGGCCGCGTGCGCGCTCGAGCCGGGACCGGAGCCGGGCACCCGGTGCGAGACGACCTCGACGAGCAGCTGGGTCGGTTCGGTGACCTGTTGCCAGGACCGCAGGACGCCGCGGGCGAGGTCGTCGCGTCGCAACGTTGCCGCCCAACCGAGCTCGGAGGCCGGACCGAGCAGCACCAGGAGATCGGGTGGCTCCTCACCTGGCAAACCGGTTCCGCAGAGGTGGTCGGCGACCAGCTGCTGGGTCGTGACCGGCACGCCGCGCTCCCCCCGCAGGTGAGTCGCCGAGACCAGGCGGCACAGCGCTGCCCAACCGGCCTTGTTGCCGGCGAGCACGGTGATCCGGGGCAGCGTGGTCCCGTGCGCCGCTGTCATGCCGCCGACGCCGTCGCGGTAGGTCCCACCGCGGGCCGGCGACATCCGCGAGCGCCCCGCCCGATGCGCGTCGACACCTGCGGAACGGCTGGCTCGGGCCGGCAGCGGTACGGAACGGATCGGGGTCCGTGCCCGGTCGAGCACCGGCGCGCTCGGACCCACCAGGCCCGACGGTTCGATCGCCAGGTCGACCCCCAGGATCGGCCGGACTCCCCCGCTCAGACAGGCCTTGGCGAACCGGACCACGCCATAGACGCCGTCACGGTCGGTAAGAGCAAGGGTGTCCATCTCGGCCTCGACCGCGCGCTCGACGAGCCGGCGTGGATGCGAGGCGCCGTACTTCAGCGAGTAGCCCGAGGCGACGTGCAGGTGGACGAACGGGTCCATGCCGACCCCTCGCCTAGTCCGCGCAGCCGACCAGGCGCCACTGGGCCTGGGTCCAGTAGAAGGCCAGGTCGAAGACGCCGTAGCCGGACCGGAAGGCCCGGCCACGGTAAGCCTCGACCCGCCATCGGTCGGACTCCGCCAGCAGATCGGCACCGAGCGAGACGGCCGTCACCCCTTGACTCACCTTCGCCTCGGAACCCTCGGCACCAACGCCGAGCAGCGCGGAGATCCCTTCCTGGTCCCACCACGCACCGGTCTCGACCCAGTGCGAGACCACGTCGCGCACCACCCACAGCCGGTCGCGCCAGATGAACTGCTCGGGCGCTTCCTGACCGGCGACCAGACCACGTCTGACCTCGATGGGCTCGTCGTACCTGCGCATGCTGATGAGACCTCCGGGGACGACGGCGGGTGTGCTGACTGGCGGTCGCCCGGCGGGAACGGGGGTCGAAGCCATTCCCGCCGAAGCGATCCGCCGCACCGAACGGGCCGCGAAACTCCGCCGATGCCGTTCGAACAGATGTTCGAATAGGTCTCCAGTAAACCTCCGCCGCTGCCGTCCGTCAAGCGGTTCCGCCGGAATGGGTGGATACACACGCCCTAGGGTCGTCAGCATGACCTCGAGCACCGACGACGCAGCCACCCCGACCGGCCGGGCGAGCATCCGGGCGCGGATCGCACCGGTACTGGACCAGCTCCGAGCGGGCGGATGGGACGACGGCGAAGGTCAGAAGCTGCACGTCTTCGACGCAGGCGTGCGGACCGCCCAGGCCGCGGCGCAGAGCATCGGCTGCGAGGTCGGGGCGATCGCGAACTCGCTGATCTTCGACGCCGACGGCGCGCCCGTCCTGATCCTCACCTCCGGAGCACACCGCGTCGACACCGTGTCGACGGCCGCCACGATCGGGGTCGCGGCGCTGGGCCGAGCCGGTCCGGACTTCGTGCGCGAGCACACCGGTCAGACGATCGGTGGAGTGGCGCCGGTGGGCCACCCCCGGCCGATCCCGACCTTTCTCGACAAGGCGCTGGCGGCGTACCCCCAGATCTGGGCCGCCGCCGGGCACTCCCACACGGTGTTCTGCACGACGTACGACGAGCTGCGTGCGCTGACCGGGGCGACCGAGATCGACGTGAACTGACTCCCAGGCTGACCCTCCGGCTGACCTGCGGCTGACCTGCGGCTGACCTCCGGCTGACCTCCGGCTGACCTGCGGCTGACCTGCGGCTGACCGTGACCTGATCGTGACGCGAGCCGGGCAACTCGGGCACGCTCCTGACCGTCTGTCACCATAGAAACCGGCCCTGACCAGCACCCACAGACGAGGTATCACCGCCATGGATGACGAGAGCGACTGGCGCAAACAGCTGCTCGTCGGCCTCGCCGTGCTCGTCATCGTCGCGTTGCTGATCGGTGGAGTCGTGGGCGTGATCGCGATCAAGGCTGCCGATGTCGCCGGCATCGGCTCCACGCCGTCGTCCGACACCGGCGGGATCACGTTCCCGACGTTCAAGACGACCTCGAAGACCCCGCAGGACACCTCCACGACCCCGGGCGACGCGACCGGTTCGACACCTCCGACCACGAGCCCCCACCAGCAGCGCTCCGGCATCCGACTGACGGCGAGCCCGTCGCAGGCCGGTACCTACCAGCGGGTCAACCTGACCGGAACCTACCCCGGCGCCGGCCCCGGTACGTCGCTCCAGGTCCAGCGCCGTGAGGGCACGGCGTGGGTCGACTTCCCGACCAGCGCCACGGTCAGCGGTGGGAAGTTCTCGACCTACGTCGAGACCGGCCGCCCGGGTCCGAACCGGTTCCGCGTCTTCGATGGTGGAGCGAGCAGGGCATCCAACATCGTCGTCGTCCAGATCAGCTGACCGCCTACCCGTTGGAGACGTCGACGTCGGCGGCACGGACGAAGAACATCCGGTGGCCGAACCACATCTCGTAGTACTGGTCCTGCCCGGTGACGACGGTGTGGTCGCCGGGAAGGCTGCTGTCGTAGGTCTTGGCGTAGTAGTAGTTCGTCGCGATCGTGTCGTCGGCCAACACGTACTCCTGGCCGGGTTTGATCGTGTACTGCAAGGGCGCGACCGTCTGGTACGGGACCGGCGTTCCGGCGTAGGCCGACTCCTCCGGGTACGCCCGGCCGTAGACCGGGGCTGACTCCGCCCCCGCCTTGGCGGTCACGACACGACCCTTGGAGGCGACGACGTTCGGGTGCTTGACCGGCGAGTACAGCCAGCCGATGTCACCGAGGTACCAGACACCGAGCCAGTCGCCCTGGCGCTGGTCCACGACGAGCTTCTGTCCGGCCGCGACGCGTGCGCCGTGGTCGGAGACCTCCGTCGTCGACGGTGAGCCGTCGGGGTGCAGGCCCACGTCGGTGACCAGCGGTGCGGACGCGTCGGGCTGCTGGTGCAGGTAGACGAAGTTCGTGCCCTGCTCGCGGCACGGCTGTCCGGCCTGGTCGCATCCCGTCACGACCTGCTGGTTGTGTTTGAAGCCTGGCCGCACCGTGACGACGTCGGAGGAGAGGTGCTTGCGGTCGGCCTTGATCGGCGCCTTCAACAGCTTCATATAGTGCTCCCAGTCCCAGTACGGGCCTGGGTCCCAGTGCATGCCGCGCACGTAGGCCGGCAGGATGCCCGGCACCTGGTCGTGGCCGATGATGTGCGCTCTGTCCAGCTTCACCGAGTACTTGTGCCCCAGGTAGCGGACCAGCTGAGCGGAGTTGCGGTACATGTCCTCGGTGTACCAGCTCGCTCCGTGGGCGGCGAAGCCCTCGTGCTCGATCCCGATCGAGTGGGTGTTGACGTACCAGTTGCCGGCGTGGAAGCCGACGTCCTTGGCGTCGAGGTGCTGGGCGACGTGTCCGTCGCTGGAGCGGATCGAGTAGTTCCACGAGACGTACGTCGGGTCCTGGACCAGCTGCAACGTCGTGTCGTAGCTGGCCTCGGTGTCGTGGATGACGATGTAGTCGATGGAGAGGTTGTTCTCGCGGTCGGCGAGGTCGTGGTTGCCGTACTGCGAGGGGCTGGTGCCGTACTGCTCGTACGGCGCAGGGATCCACTCGCAGTCCAGCTTGGCCGGGCAGTCGATGTGCGGGTTGTCCTCGGAGTGCTTGCCCGACGTCGTGCCGGCCCGGGCCGACGGCACCGCGAGCGAGGGCTGCGCGGCCAACCTCACCGTCTGGCCGTCGATGGTCCGGCGTGCCTGGCCGGACTTGATGGTGGCGAAGACCCGTGAGGCGAACCGCCGCGCGTCCGCTCCGTCCGCGCTGGTGCTGTACGACGTCACGGCGACGTACCAGGACAAGGTCGACGTGGCGGTGCCCGTGGTCTTGCCGTGGTCGCGCTGGTGGGCCGCGAGCAGGGCAGCACCCCCGCAGATGTTGGCGGCGTCGTCAGCGATCAGCCGGCGGACGCTGAGCCCGGTCAGGTCGGACGCGACGCGAGCGGTGTGCAGCGCGGCAGGCCCGGTCGACGGGTTGACCACGCCTTCGCCCTTGGCGTCACCGGCCGGCTCGACGCCGAGGTTCGTCAGGTGCATCGGGCCGTACCCGCCAGCTGTGCTCGGCGACCTGCCGTGGTCGTCCCACCGCGACTCCAGGTAGGAGACGCCGAGCAGGACCCGCGTCGGGACGCCGTACGTGCGAGACGCAGCGCCGAAGGCGCGTTGGCGTGCCTGCGCCGGTGGCCCGGCGCCGATGGCGGCCAGGCAGTCGCGTCCGGCGGGCGCGGTGCTGGTGGTGGAGGCTGAGGACGATGTCGTCCCGAGGGCGAAACCGGAGACGGTCAGCGCGAGGGCGCTGGCTCCGGCTGCCATCGATGTCAGCCGACGGCGGGATAAGCGGGTGCGAGTGAACATCCGAGTAGCTCCTGTGTGCAGACGGGTGCGGTCATGCAGACTTCTTGCTACCCAAACACACCAGATGTCCGCTTGGCAATGACCAGTCCGCCACCTGCCCCTTACGCACCCGTCGCTGGCCCGCGGGCGGTTGCCCGATCGGTGCCTAGAGTGTCCGCGTGGAGTTGTTGCCGCTCGTCCTCACAGCGGGTTGGGCGAGCGGAATCAATGCCTACGCGGTGATCGTGATGCTCAACCTGCTCGGCCGGTACGCCGGGCTCTCGGAGATTCCGTCATCCGTGCAAGGGACCAGCGTGCTCATCATCGCCGGCGCCATGTTCCTGGTCGAGTTCGTCACCGACAAGATCCCCTACCTCGATACCGCCTGGGACACCATCTCCACGGTGATCAGGCCGTCGTTGGGCGCGATGCTCGGCTACCTGATGGCCGGGCAGGCCGACACGATCAACGGTGCGGCCGGAGCGCTCGACCAAGGGTGGTACGCCGCGATGGGTGGCGGCGCGGCGTTGGCGTCGCACCTCGTCAAGGCAGGCATCCGGCTCGGCGTGAACGCCTCCCCCGAGCCGGCCACGAACATCGCCTTCTCCCTCGGTGAGGACGTCACCGTGGTCGCGGTCATCACGTTGGCCGTCTACCACCCCTGGATCGCGCTCGTCATCGCGCTCACGCTGTTCGCGCTAGGACTGGTGCTCGTGATCGTCCTGGCGCGGCTGGTCCGCCGCGGCTGGCAGCGTTGGAAGGCACACCGGCCGGACGCGCGCCTTGGCTGACGTCGTCGTCGCGGGCGCCGGGCTCGGTGGGCTCGCCGCCGCGGTTCGCCTGGCCAAGCTCGGCCACAGCGTGACCGTGCTCGAACGAAACAGCTCCGCCGGTGGCGCGATCCGGCGGATCTCGCAGGACGGCTTCGGGTGGGACGCCGGGCCGTCGTCGACCACGATGCCGGCGGTGCTACGTGACCTGTTCCGCAAGTCCGGCCGACCGATCGAGCGGTACGTCGACCTGGTCCTGCGTGAACCGGCGCGCCGGCACGTGTTCGCCGACCGGACCTCCGTCGATCTCCCGACCGGCTCACGCGCCGACCAGATCGCGGCTGTCGAGGCAGGGCTGGGCGGCGGCGCCGGCACGAGCTGGGCCGAGTTCGTGGACGCGCAGGGCGACGTCTGGGACCACCTGCGCAGGTCCGTCCTGGATCACCCCGACGGCGGGGTCGCGCTGGGTGAGCGAGACGTCGCCCGGGACCTGTCTCCCCGCCTGTCGTTGGCAAAGCTGGTGAAACGGTCCCTCAAGGATGGGCGGTTGCGGCTGATGGCAGAGCACTCGGTCCGGCTGTCGGGGTCGGTGCCGAAGGACGCGCCGGCGTACCTGGCTGTCGACGCGTACGTGGAGCGCGCCTTCGGCGTCTGGCAGGTGCGCGAAGGCGGGATGGCCACTGTCGTGGACGCGTTGGTGACCCGGCTCGGCGAACGCGGTGTGCGTCTGCGTCTGGATGCCGAGGTGATCTCGCTGACGGTCCGTGCAGGTCGCATCTGCGGGGTCGGGCTGGCGGACGGCTCGGACCTGGCCGCCGATGTCGTGGTCACCGACGTCGACCCCAGGACGGTGCTCGGGTCGTGGCTGCCTGCGGAGCTGGATCTGCCCGGTCGGAAGGTCTTCGCGGCCGCGACGCCCGCGATCCCGGTCGGCGTCACACATCTCGGGCTGGCCGGTGAGGTGCCGGTGCTGCCCGCCGAGGTCGTGCTGCACGGTGAGCCGCTGCTCGTCGTCACCACGACCGGCTCCGCGCCGACCGGATCGCACGCCTGGACCGTGGTCCGCAGGGGGTCGGCTCAGGAGGACGTGCTCGTGACGATGGTCCGCCGCGGGATCGACGTGCGGGACCGGGTCGCGACCCGGCTGGACCGTACGCCGATCGACCTGATCCAGGAGACCGGCGGGTCGTCGTACGGCCTGGCCCACGCAGGTTGGCGGGCGCACGTCCAGCGCGCGGCCCAGACCAGCCCACTCCCGGGGCTGTACCTGGTCGGCGCCTCGATGCACCCCGGGGCGTCGGTCCCGTACGTCGCCTGGGCCGCGGCGCACGTGGCCGCCCGGATCGGCCAGGCCTGACCCCACCCCACCCCAGCCCCACCCCCCTGCCCCCCGTCCCCGCGAATTGCGGGAAAGTGCAGGGCGACACGCCGGTAGACGCCTGCACCTTCCCGCAACTCGCGGGATTGGCGGGCGGCAGTCCGGGTCAGACGCTCAGCCGGAGTGCGGCGTAGATGTCGCGGGTCGCCCGGGACCGGTTCAGGGTGTAGAAGTGCAGGCCGGGGGCTCCCTGGCGCAGCAGCTCGTCACACATCTCGGTAGCGATCGCGACCCCGATCCTGCGTACGTCGCTGGGTTCACTCACCCCGTCGAAGCGAGCCACGACCTCCCTCGGTACGTCGCGGCCGGACAGCTCGGCGAAGCGGGTGATCTGTCCGAGATTGGTGATCGGCATGATGCCGGGGATGATCGGCATCGTCGATCCGGCTTTCGCGCAACGATCGACCAACGCCAGGTAGTCGGCAGGTTGGAAGAAGAGCTCCGTAATCGCGAGGTCGGCACCCGCGTCGGCCTTCGCCTTCATGACGGTGGCGTCCGCCTCGACCGAGACCGCCTCCCGGTGCCCCTCAGGGAACGCCGCCACCCCGACCGTGAAGTCGCCGAGCTCCTTGATCAGCGTCACCAGCTCGCTGGCGTACGTCAGGCCTCCCGGCGTCGGTGTCCACGGCGTACCAGGGCCGCCCTGCGGGTCACCGCGCAGCGCCAGCATCGTGCGCACCCCGGCATCCGCATAGGCGCCGATGACCTGGCGGAGCTCCTCGCGCGAGTGCCCCACACAGGTCAGGTGGGCGACGGGGGTGAGCGTCGTGTCGCTCGCGATGCGCTCGGTGACACGGACCGTGCGATCGCGGGTCGAACCTCCGGCGCCGTACGTCACGGACACGAACGTGGGATGCAGCGGTTCGAGCTGACGAATCGCCTGCCAGAGCCTCACCTCACCGTCGTCGTCCTTCGGAGGGAAGAACTCGAACGAGAACGACTTTTCACCCGCATCCAGCTTCTCGCGGATCGCCGACGGCATCCGGACACTGTAGGTGTCAGCGACGTCCGAGTGCCGGATGGGGCGACTGTAGGCTCGCGAGTGTGAGCGACTCCCCCGCCCCCGACCCGGTGTCCGCCGATTTCCGCGGCCGGGTCGCCGATGTCCTCGAGGAGTTCATCACCGCCAAGCAGACGGCCCTGGCACCGATCGGCAGCGAGCTCATCCCGCTGATGGATGCCGCCCGCCGGGCCGTGGGCGGCGGCAAGCGGCTGCGTCCCGCCTTCGCCTACTGGGGGTGGCGGTCTGCGGGCGGCTCAGGTGACAAGACCGACGAGATCATCACCGCTGCCTCGGCGATCGAGCTCGTGCACGCCAGCGCGCTGGTGCACGACGACGTGATGGACAACTCCGCGACCCGCCGCGGTGAGCCGTCCGCCCACCGCGAGTTCACCCGGATGCGGCGCGAGGACCCCCGGTCTGTGGAGTCGGAGCGGTTCGGGACCAGCGCGGCGATCCTGCTCGGTGACATGTTGCTGGCCTGGTCCGACGAGCTGCTGACAGCAAGTGGGTTCAAGCCCAAGGCGATCGCGCGTGGACGCGGGTACTTCGACAAGCTCCGGACCGAGGTCGTTGCCGGCCAGTACCTCGACATACTCGCCCAGACCAGTCACTCCAGCCGGGCATCCGACGCGATGCGGGTCCTTCGCTACAAGTCGGCCAAGTACACCGTCGAACGCCCACTCCAGTTCGGGGCCGCCCTGGCCAACGCCGACGCTGAGCTGCTGAGCGCGCTGTCGTCGTACGGCATCCCACTCGGCGAGGCCTTTCAGCTGCGCGACGACGTGCTCGGCATCTTCGGCGAGAGCGCGATCACCGGCAAGCCCAGCGGTGACGACATCCGTGAGGGCAAGCGAACGCTGCTGGTCGCGCGCGCCTTCGGCAAGGCCGGCCCGGTCCAGCTCGAGGTCCTCGCCAAGAACTTCGGCCGCTCGGACGTGGACGCAGCCGGGATCGCAGCTGTTCAGGACGTGCTGCGCGACACCGGGGCCTTGGCCGCGGTCGAAACGGTCATCGCCGAGCTGACGACCGCCTCCCGAGGCGCCCTCAAACATGCCCCGATCGTTGATGTCGAAGCCCGACGGGCGTTGCTCGAGCTCACCGACCGCGCGACCCAGCGGGCGCACTGACTCCTGCCGAGGCAACGCAGCAGCCTCGAGGACCACGATCCTGCCGGCCCCGTCTGCCGTCGCCAGCGCCCGCCGAGCGTCCCGGACCGGCGCTCGCCGCGGTTGTGACCGTCAGCCCACGTACGACGGTCATCCGCGAGGACCGTCTGGTGCCACGGCCGACCGACCGGGTCAGGTCGGGTGGGGGTCGAGCTCAGGCAGGTCGGTGTCGGATGGGCCTGGCCCTTGCAAGACCACCGCGAAGGGGCCGCCGCGCTCGAAGTCGACGCGGTCGCCGAAGACGCTCAGCGCCACGTCGAAGACGCGCGGGTGCGTCCTGGCCAGCGGCGCCCAGCCGTCCCAGACCACCAGCACGCCGGCACCGTCGTGACCGCGTACGTCCGACAACGCGTCGGACAGCGCGTCGAAGTTGTGACCGACCCAGTCCGGAAAGTCGAACGCCTCTTCGCAGGAGTCGAGGAAGCCGGACTTGTCGTCCACCTTCCAGGTGTCGAGGGCGACGAAACGCCAGCCCGCGTGCTCAGCGGCCCGCCGGACCGTGGACACGTCGGCCGCACTGTTCCAGCGGTAGACGCCGGGTCGGGTATGTCCGGCCAGCAGCCGTGCCAGTCCGCTCATCGGGTGATCCTCACGAAGGACTCGTAGTGGTCGTCGGTGTAGTAGAGCTCGCCAGCTGAACCAGCAATGACTCGTCGAGCACCGCGATCGTCCGAGCCGGGCGTCTCGACGGTGTACTCGTGGTAGTAGCCGGTCTCGTGCCCGGGCAGCAGACCTTCGCGGTTCTCAAAGGTCACGCCGTCCCGGTCGTAGCGAAACGGCCCGCCCAGATCGATCGCCGAGACCGTGTCAGCTGCCTCTCGGGGAAGCTCGGAGAGCGAGACCACCGGGAGGCCGGACTGGTCGCCGGCCGTCGTGGCCGTCGTGGCCGTCGGAGTTGGTGTGCTCTGTGTGCCCAGACGTCCGTTGACATGGGTATCGACGCTGGTGTCGTAGAGCAACCACCCGGCGATGGCCACGAGGACGGCCACGGCGACGCCAATGACTCGGCGCACCACGGGCGTCAGGCGCGGCTCGTCCACCCAACGAGCCTAGCGATTCGGCGTCAGATGATGACCTGCGCGCGACGTCGCACCTCTTTGCCCCGGTCCTCACGCAGCGCATCGATAGGTCGGCCAGGCAGCGAGTCGTCATGGGTGAACAACCACTCGATCGCCTCGACATCGTCGAAACCGTGGTCGGCCAGCACGATCAGCGTGCCGCCCAGCCCTTTCACCACCGCGCCATCGAGCAGGAACTCCGCGGGGACGCGCGGCTCTTGGCCAGGCAGCCGGACTGTCGCCAGCTGACGTTCACGCGCCAGCTGGCGTACCCGGTTCGGGCTGACGCCGAGCTGGTCGGCCACCTCCTGGAGGGTCAGCCACGAGGGAACAAGGGTCACGAGGTCGCTCTGACGGGCTTGACTGATCACGGCACCAAGGGTGCCACGAGAGACTCCTGCGGCGTACTCCGTCCCGGGCGCCCGCGTACGTGAGCGTGGTCACCCAGCCCGGCGAGGCTGAACCAGGCCCGGCGGTGCGATCCGTAGACTCAGGACCGTGAACAGGTCGGCCACCACCGATCCGCTCGTGGGGCAGCTGCTCGACGGGCGCTACCGCGTGGGCGAACGGATCGCGCGCGGCGGCATGGCCACGGTGTACGAGGGCACGGACCTTCGACTCGACCGGATCGTCGCGATCAAGGTGATGCCCCACGCGCTGGCCGACGACGAAGACTTCAGCCAGCGATTCGTCCGCGAGGCCAGGGCAGCCGCCCGGCTTGCGCATCCCAACGTCGTGGCGGTGTACGACCAGGGAGACGACCACAGCACGTTGTTCCTCGTGATGGAGTACGTCGCCGGACGGCACACCTTGCGTGACCTGATTCGGGACGAGGCACCGGTTCCTCCGCGGCGCGCGTTGTCGTTGCTGGAGGAGGTGCTCAAGGCGATCGCGGCCGCGCACGAGTCCGGCATCATCCATCGCGACGTCAAGCCCGAGAACGTCCTGATCAACCCGCGAGGTCAGATCAAGGTGGCCGACTTCGGGCTGGCTCGGGCGATCAGCTCGGCTACGACCGCGACCGCGACCGGTGGCGTCTTGATGGGCACGGTGTCCTACCTGCCTCCCGAGCTCGTCACGGACGGCGCAGCGGACGCTCGGTCCGACGTCTACTCCCTCGGCGTGCTGCTGTTCGAGATGCTCACCGGCCGCAAGCCGCACATGGGCGACAGCCCGATCCAGATCGCGTACAAGCACGTCCACGACGACATACCGGCGCCGTCGGACTTCGTCGAGGGCATCCCGCCTTACCTGGACGCTTTCGTGGCTCGCGCCACCGCCCGGCAACGCGACCTGCGGCCTGCCGACGCACACGTGATGCTCCAGCAGCTGCGCCGGGTGCAGCACGCGCTCGACAACAACGTCATCGACGACCAGGAGCTCACCGACGACCTGACGCCGACGGTGGCGATCGTGGCCTCCCCCGAGGAGGAGTTCGACCTGCCCCCGGGGCTGTTCGACGACCTCGACGCGACCGGTCAGAGGCTGACCGTCGGCGGCGACCCGGCCGACGAGGTCTTCGACCTCGCCCGCTACGACGACTTCGCCCGCGGCCGTGACCAGGGGCGTCACCCGGGGCCAGAGTTCGTCGCGGCGAACGGCTCGTTGGATCACACCCTGGTGGTCGGTGCAGCACCATCGCACGACACCCTCGAGACCCCGGCCTCGGCGCCTCGACCGGTCGGCGCCCGACCGTCGACCGATGGCGCGCCGAGCTCGCACGGTCCCGGCCCCGAGGGCCAGGGTCCAGGCGGCCCCTCGAAACCGGCCAAGCGCAAGAAGGGCGGCTGGATCGCGTTCTTCGTCGTGCTCCTGCTCGCTGCGGCCGCGGCGATGGGTGGCTGGTGGTTCGGCGTCGGCCGGTTCACTCCGACCCCGGACGTGATCTCCCTGAGTCAGGAGTCTGCCCGGACGCAGGTCGAGCAGGCCGGGCTGACGTTCAAGGTGGCGTCGGCGACGTACTCCGAGAACGTTCCGCCAGGAAACGTCGTCTCGACCGACCCAGGCGCCGGCGACAAGGTCGAGCGCGGTGGCACGGTCACGGCCGTGGTCTCGAAAGGTCCCGAGCGCCACGACGTACCAGACCTGAAGGGCACGTCGGAGTCGGAGGCGATCACGGCGATCAACGCCGCCTCGTTGACGGTCGCGACACCGCAGCGACGGTGGAGCAAGACCGTGGACCGTGGCGTGGTCATCAGCGCCACCCCGAAGGCCGGTACGTCGTTGCGACCAGAGGCTGCGGTCCGCCTGGTGATCAGCAAAGGCCCCAAGCCGATCCCGATCGTGAACTGGACCGGCAAGGACGCCGACGAGGCCCAGGCTGCGCTGACCGACCTCGGGTTCGACGTCTCCCGCGACGAGCAGTACAACGACAACGTGGCTGCCCGCCTCGTCATCACCCAGACGCCGCGCGGCGGTCGCGGGTACGCCGGCGAAGCCGTCAAGCTCGTGGTGAGCAAGGGTCCGCACCTGGTCGAGGTTCCGGACGTGACGGACTTCGGCACCGACGAAGCGCAGCAGGCGCTCGCCAAGGCCGGCTTCGAGGTCACCGTCGAGCACTACCAGCCGTACTTCGGGCTCGGCTTCGTCGTCGCACAGTCTCCCAACGGCGGCGATATGGCGCCGTACCGCTCGACGATCACGATCCAGATCGTCTGACGCCGGCCCTAGGGTTGGCCCGTGAACAGCCGAGCACTGCGGATCCTCCCGACCCTTGCGTTGCTCGGGGTGACGGCGGCGTGGGGCTCGACGTTCTTCATGATCAAGGACCTCCTACGCGAGATCTCCGTGCTGGACTTCTTGTCGATCCGCTTCGCGATCGCCGCGGCCGTGCTGTGGGCCATCGCGCCTCGCGCGGTGACGCAGCGGTCGCGCGACGAGCTGCGGCACGGCGTCGTGCTGGGTCTGGTGTACGGCGTCGCGCAGGTCCTTCAGACGACCGGTCTCGAGCGCACGCCGGCCACCGTTTCCGGCTTCGTGACCGGGATGTACGTCGTCGCGACGCCGATCTTCGCCGCTGTACTGCTCAGCGAGCGGATCACGCAGGTGGTCTGGATCGCGGTGCTGATCTCGACGGTCGGCTTGGGGTTCTTGTCGTTGTCGGGGTTCACCGTGTCCTTCGGCGTGCTGATCATCTTCGCGTCGGCGCTGCTCTACGCGTTGCACATCATCGGACTCGGGCTGTGGTCACGCAGCACCAACGTCTTCGGTCTCGCCGTGGTCCAGATGATCGTCATCACGGTGATCTGTACGGCCGTGTCGGCGCCGAACGGTATCGGTGCCCCTGACACGCTCGGCGGTTGGTCCGCCCTGATCTACATGGCTGTCGTGGCGGGAGCCCTGGCGATGCTCGGCCAGACCTGGGCGCAGGCCCACCTGCCCGCCACGCGAGCCGCGATCATCATGGCGATGGAACCCGTCTGGGCAGCCTTCTTCGCGGTGCTCTTCGGCGGCGAGGGGCTGACCGTTCGGATGCTGGTCGGCGGTGGCTTCGTGCTGACGGCGATGTACCTTGTCGAGCTGGCGCCGCGCCGCAAGGTGGAGGCCGAGGTGCCGCACCTCACCGGCTGAGGAAAGCTCCGACTCAGCAAGGCAAATCGCCCGTCTACCAGGGAGGTTTGCCTAGTTAACAAGCCAGCGGAATAGATAACTAGGCAAACCGCAAGGGGACGGGAGGCAGCGGCGGGCGGGAGGGTCAGGAAGTCGGGGGGTCAGGGAGTCAACGGGGTCAGGGCGGCGGCGATGACCTCGGCGGCGGTCTTGGCGTCGGCGGCCGACACGTCGAGGTGCGTGACCGCCCGTACGACGTCGGAGCCCACCGCCCCTACCAGGACACCGGCCTCGCGGCACCGGGCTACCAGAGCCGGAGCGTCCGGGGTCGGGATCACCACGATGTTCGTGTCCACCTCGGCCGGATCGAGCTCACAGGCATCGGCGATCACCCGCGCGTTCTCGTGGTCCTCGGCCAGCCGGTCGACGTGGTGGTCGACGGCGTACAGCCCGGCCGCCGCCAACAACCCCGCCTGGCGCCACCCGCCACCGAGCCGCTTGCGCCAGATCCGCGCCTCGGCGACCTGGTCGGTCGGGCCGAGCATCAGTGACCCGACCGGTGCGCCGAGTCCCTTGGACAGGCAGACCCCTGCGGTGTCAGCGCACGAGGCCAGGTCGGCGAGCGAGGCTCCGGTGGCCACGTGGGCGTTCCAGATCCGGGCGCCGTCCAGGTGCACGGCCAGACCGCGTCGCGCGGCCAGGTCGCCGAGCCCGGTCAGCGTCGGGAGCGGCTGGACCCGGCCGCCGGCGAAGTTGTGCGTGTTCTCGATCGAGACCGCCTTGGTCGTCACGAAGAACGGTCCGAGGTCCGGGGCCACCAGTGCTTCGATCGCGGCCAGGTCGGCGTACCCCCGTGGCTGCGTCCACGTGCGCATCGTGAGACCGGTGAACGCCCCGTGCGCTCCTAGCTCGGCGCGGGCGATGTGCGCCGACGACTCACACAGCACCTCCTCCCCCACCCCGACGAGCGCCCGCACGGCCAGCAGGTTGGCCAGCGACCCGGTCACTGTGAAGAGCGCGGCCTCGAAGCCGAAGAGCTCCGCGACCCGCTCCTCGAGCCGGCGTACGGTGGGATCCTCGGCGTAGACGTCGTCGCCGACCTCAGCCGCGGCCATCGCCGCCCGCATCCCTTCGGTCGGTCGGCTGACCGTGTCACTGCGCAGGTCGATCATGGTCAGTCGCGGGAGGCGCGCAGCATCTCAGCGACCAGGAACGCCAGTTCCAGCGACTGCGTCCGGTTCAGCCGCGGATCGCAGACCGATTCGTACCGGTACCGAAGGCCGGCCTCGTCAAGAGCCTCGCCGCCGCCGAGACACTCCGTCACGTCGCCCCCGGTGAGCTCGACGTGCAGGCCGCCGGGCCAGCTGCCGAGACCGTGGTGTACCTCGAAGAAACCGCGAACCTCGTCGATCACGTCGTCGAAGTTGCGTGTCTTGTAACCGGTCGACGTCTCGAACGTGTTGCCGTGCATCGGGTCCGACACCCAGCCGACGCTGACCCCGGAGGCGGTGACCTTCTCGACCAGGTTGGGCAGCACGTCGCGAACTTTCGCCGCGCCCATCCGAGTGATGAACGTGAGCCGGCCGGGCTCGTTGTCGGGGTTGAGTTTCTCCGCCAGCGCGACGGCCTGGTCGGGCGAGCTCGTCGGTCCGAGCTTCACGCCGATCGGGTTCCGCACGTGCGAGAGCAGCTCCACGTGCGCTCCGTCGAGCTGGCGGGTGCGCTCGCCGATCCACAGGAAGTGACCCGACACGTCGTACGGCGCCTCGGTGCGTGAGTCGATCCTCGTCAGCGCATGCTCGTACTCCAGGATCAGCGCCTCGTGGCTTGAGTGGAATGCGACCCGGTGCAGCTCCTCCGACTCCGCGCCGATCGCCTTCATGAAGTCCAGCGCTCGATCGATGTCGGACGCCATCTTCTCGTAGACAGCGCCGACCGGAGAGGTGCGCACGAAGTCGGTGTTCCACGCGTGCATCTCGCGCAGGTCGGCGTACCCACCGGACAGGAACGCCCGGCACAGGTTCAGCGTGGCGGCCGAGGAGTTGTAGACCTGGACCAGGCGCTGCGGGTCCGGGACACGGCTGTCCTCGGTGAACGCGTAACCGTTGACGGCATCACCGCGGTACGCCGGTCGGGACACGCCCTCCCGCACCTCGATGTCGGAGGAGCGCGGCTTCGCGTACTGGCCGGCGATCCGGCCAAGCTTCACTACCGGGACCGAGGCGGCGTACGTCAGCACGACCGCCATCTGGAGCAACACCTGGAGCTTGGCGCGGACGTTCTCGGCGGTCACCCCGTCGAACGTCTCCGCACAGTCCCCGCCCTGGAGCAGGAAGGCCTTGCCGGCGGCCACGTCGGCCAGCCGCGTCTTGAGGTCGTCGCACTCTCCGGCGAAGACGAGTGGTGGCATCGCGCGCAACGCCGTGACCGCACGGTCGACACCGTCCGGGTCGGGCCAGGCGGGCTGCTGCGCGGCGCCGAGCCGGTGCAGATCCTCGAGGCTGGGGATGCTCACGGGCCAAGCCTACGGGGATCGGCGCCCGGGACTCGCAGGCGTCCTCTTGCGGTACGCGGGCCGAGGTGGCAGCGTCACCATCGACCATCTTCTCAGAGGAGTTCTGATGCGCACTCTCACGAAAGTCGGGATCGCAGCCTCAGCCCTCGTCGCAGCGGCCGTCATCGCACCGACGAGCACTTCGGCAGCACCAACCCAACGCAGCACGTCGCTCGCAACCACATCGACCACGTCGACCCCTTCAACTCAGCGTGTCGACGTCGACCCCGCGACGTTCCAAGCCAAGGCGAACCAGCCCCGGATGTTCGGCCACTACAAGCACGTGGTCGTGATCTACCAGGAGAACCACAGCTTCGACAACCTCTACGGACGTTGGGGTCGGGCCGGTGGCATGCGGGTCGACGGTCTGCGGGATGCCACTCGTGCGACGTGGACCCAGCGCGCGCAGGACGGGAGCGTCTATCGCTGTCTGCGGCAAGACGACGTCAACCTGACCTCCCCGCCGCTGAGGTCCACCTGCCATGACCCCGCACACGGGACGCCCGACAGCGCGTTCCGCAACCGGCCGTTCACGATCGACCGGTACATCCATCCTGACGCCACCACCTGTCCGCCGCCGGGCGGCGCCTACCAGCCCAACGGTTACCTCAACGGCACCGGTGACCCCGGCGGTTGCACCCGCGACCTGGTGCACCGCTTCTACCAGGAGAAGTACCAGATCAACGGCGGCGCCCAGGACCGCTACGTGACGGGGTCGGACGCCATCGGTCTGACGATGGGCACGTACAACACCAAGCGGCTGCCGATCTACCGCTACCTGCACCGTGGCCACCATGCCCCGAACTACGTCATCGCGGACCGCTTCTTCCAGGGCGCCAACGGTGGATCGTTCCTCAACCACCAGTGGCTGATCGCCGGTCGTGCGCCGTACGTCGACCAGAGCGGCACCGTGCCCGATCCGACCAAGCGGCCGATCAACTCCGTGGTCGACAGCAATGGGATGCCGACGAGCTACCCGCAGTACACCGCGACCGGGCCTGTCGTGGACGGTCAGCTCACACAGCAGTGCCACAACCCGTCGAACCTGGAGAACTACCGCAGGGCCTGTGGCAACTTCGCGGTCAACACGGTGCAGCCGTCCAGCCCGCCGTACTCGGCGAACGGGCCGTTCATTCCGCTGATCGATGACACGAAGTACCCCAACATCGGCGACCGGTTGACCCAGCACCGGATCTCCTGGGCCTGGTACTCCGGCGGCTGGGACGACGCGAACGCCGGCAACCCCGGCCCGCTGTTCCAGTACCACCACCAGCCGTTCAACTACTTCGAGAACTACGCTCCCGGAACGCCGGGTCGGCACCATCTGCAGGACGAGACGGACTTCATCGATGCGGCCGAGGTCGGCAACCTTCCGACCGTCAGCTTTGTCAAGCCGTACGGCGCGGAGAACGAGCACCCCGGCTACGCCAGCGCGACGAGCGGGAGCAAGCACCTCGTCGACCTGATCAAGGCCGTCGAGAACGGACCGGCGGCCGACGACACCTTGATCGTCGTGACGTACGACGAGTTCGGTGGCCAGTGGGACCACGTGTCACCACCGGGTAGCGGCAGCGCCACTCCCGGTCCCTACGACGCGTTCGGCCCCGGCACTCGGATCCCCGCGCTGCTGCTGTCCAAGCAGATGGCGCACTCGGGGGTCGACCACACGTCGTACGACACGACGTCGATCAACGCCACTCTCGAACGAGCCTTCGGGCTGGCTCCGGTCGGGATCCGCGACACCAAGGTGGCCGACCTGCGTCACGCCTTGCGCGTCGGCAGCCACCACTAGCCCCTGGCCTGACGCCCGAGCGGGTACGCCGACCGAGGCTCAACCGAAGAGCACCTCGGCCTCGGCGTACAGCTCGGGCGTCACCGTCTTGAGCTCTCCGGTCCCCTCGCTCAGGGCGACCCGGACGATCTCGGTCCCGCGCAACGCCACCATCGTGCCGAAGTCGCCGTCGTGGACCGCCTCGATCGCGTGCAGCCCGAACCGGGTCGCCAGCCAGCGGTCGAACGCGGTCGGGGTACCGCCGCGTTGGATGTGGCCGAGGACGACCGCGCGGGACTCCTCGCCGGTGCGCGACTCGATCTCGGCCGCCAGCCGGTCCCCGATCCCGCCCAGCCGGACGTGCCCGAAGGCGTCGAGGTCGCCGCTGACGGTCTCCATCGTGCCTTCGGCCGGGACGGCACCCTCGGCGACGACGATGATGGGGGCGTACTGGAGCTGGAACCGCTGCTCGACGAGCTTGCACACCTTGTCGATCTCGAAGGGTCGCTCCGGAATCAAGATGACGTTGGCCCCGCCGGCCAGGCCCGAGTGCAGCGCGATCCACCCGGCGTGCCGGCCCATCACCTCCACCACGAGAACCCGGTGGTGGGACTCCGCCGTGGTGTGCAACCGGTCGATCGCCTCGGTGGCGATGTTCACGGCAGTGTCGAAGCCGAACGTGAAGTCTGTGCCCGACAAGTCGTTGTCGATGGTCTTGGGTACGCCGACGACGTTCACCCCGAGGTCGGACAGCTTCGTCGCCACGCCGAGGGTGTCTTCGCCGCCGATCGCCACCAGCGCGTCCACGTCGTTGGCGCGCAGGTTCGCGGTAATCCGCTCGACCCCGTCCTCGACCGAGAACGGGTTGGTCCGCGAGGAGCCCAGTACCGTTCCGCCGCGAGGCAGGATGCCGCGGACCTGTGGGATGCCGAGTGGACAAGTGACGTTCTCCAGTGGCCCGCGCCACCCGTCGCGGAAGCCGACGAAGTCGTACCCGTACTCGCTGACGCCCTTACGGACGACGGCCCGGATCACCGCGTTCAGCCCGGGACAGTCGCCCCCTCCAGTCAGCACTCCGACGCGCATGAAATCTCCTTCGCCGATCGCGTGGACGTGGCCGCGGTCGATGGTGGCCACGACGCCGCAAACCAACTTAGCGAGGACTCGCCCGCATCGTTCACCTACCGGACGGTCACGTCCGCATGCTGGACCTCGGGGGCGGGCTAGTGCAGGTGGGTGGCGAAGAAGGCCTCGATCCGCTGCCAGGCGTCGGCGGCGGCCTCCGGCTCCGGCCCGACGTTCAACACCGTGAGTACCGGGCGCATCCAGGCCGGGCCGACCGGGGCGTCGTTGAGGAACGAGTGGCCGGCCTTCGGGTACTCCTTGATGTCGTGCGTCACGTCGTGCCGTTCGAGGGTCGCGGCGAGCTTCTTCGCCGCACCGCGCAGCGCCACGTCCCTGCGTCCGTAGCTGGCCACGATCGGACACGCTCCCGCCAGCGTCTGCTCGTCGGGCGGCAGGAAACCGTAGTTGACCGCACTTGCCGCGAAGCCGTACCCCGCGGCCGTCATCAGCGCGAACGCACCGCCCATGCAGAAACCGATCGCGCCGACGCCACCGGTGCAGTCGGGCTGCGCGACGAGCCAGGCACGGGCCGCCTCGATGTCCCGGTACGCCCGTCCCTCCCCCGTCTTCAGCGACGCCAGCGTGGCGCGCAGGCAGCGGCGCGAGCCACCTTCGGAGAACAGATCCGGCAGGATCGCCAGGTAGCCCGCGTCCGCGAGCCGATCGGCCTGCCGCCGCATCACGTCGTCGATCCCGAAGGCTTCGTGGATCACCACGACTCCCGGCCCCGGCCCGGGCCTGGCCGGCCGAGCGACGTACGCCGACAGGCCCTGCGACACACCGACGTGAGAGGTCTCGGCCTGCAGGTCGATCGTGGTCATCGGGATCCTCGGGTGGTCGTCAGCAGGGCGGGTCGGTCTCGACCGTACGCACCCACGACCGGATCCACACCTCAGGGTCTGGCACAGTGGAGGTGATGGCCGATCTGGACGGCGGCGGCTGATGCTCCGCAACTTCAGCTACCTGATCGAGGGCAAGCTCGCGGGGCTCGCGCACCCTGGCTTCGGCGGCGATCTCGACGCAGCCCTGGACGAGCTGCGCGACCACGGAGTCACCGCTTTGGTGTCCCTCGACGAGGTCGGGGTCGCAGCTCAGGTGGTCAGTGCGCACGGTCTCGAGCACCGGCACATCCCGGTGACCGACTTCGAGCCCCCGACCCGGTCGCAGGCGGACGCGTTCGTGACCTTCGTCGACGAGCAGGTCACCCGCGGTCGGCAGGTCGCCGTGCACTGCCAGGCCGGGATCGGCCGTACCTCGACGATGCTGGCGGCGTACCTGGTGGCACACGGGTCGAGCGTCCAGGAAGCGACCGACGAGGTCAGCCGACGTCGGGCACACTCCGTCGAGTCCGACGCCCAGCTGCGCTTCCTGGAGGACTACGCCGACTACCGCCGCTCCTGACCCTTCGCGTCCTTCTTCGCATCGGCCTTGGCTTCGGCCTTGGCCTCCTTCGCCTCACGTTGGGCGTCTTCCTTGGCCTTGGAGGCGTAGATGTCGACGTACTCCTGGCCCGACAGCTCCATGATCTCGTACATGATCTCGTCGGTGATCGAGCGGAGCACGAAGCGGTCGTCCTCCAGGCCCTCGTAGCGCGAAAAGTCCAGTGGCTTGCCGAAACGCACGCCCGGCCGCGCGAACGTCCCGAAGATCTTGCCAGGAGGCGCCACCACGTCGGTACCGATGACGGCCAACGGGATGACCGGCACCTTCGCCTCGAGCGCCATCCGGGCCATCCCGGTCTTGCCGCGGTACAGCTTCCCGTCGTGAGAGCGGGTGCCTTCGGGGTAGATACCGAACAGCTCTCCGCTGCTGAGGATGCGCAGTCCGGTCGCGATGGCGCCGGCGGCAGCGGTGCCGCTGGACCGATCGATCGGGACCTGACCCGCCCCTGAGAAAAAGGTCTTCTGCAGCCAGCCCTTCAGACCCGGTGTGGTGAAGTACTCCGCCTTGGCCACGAACGTGACCCGGCGCGGGATCGTCAACGGCATGAACAGCCAGTCGGAGTACGACAGGTGGTTGCTCGCCAAGATGGCACCGCCCTCTTCGGGGACGTGCTCGGTCCCCTCGGCCCACGGCCGGAAGATGAGCTTGAGGAGCGGGCCGAGCAACACCCACTTCAGCAGCCAGTAGAACACCGAACGAACTCCTCCGTAGCGGGCCTGTTCCCCGCCTCACCCTAGGGCTGGCACCACACGCGAGCAACGACGGACACGACCGGCTCGTCAAGGCTTGCGCCGCGTGACACGATTGGAACACCACGACCCTCATGCTCGACTTGTCCTCAGGAGTACGCCGGTGCCTGACCTGCCTCACGCCGCGCCCTTCCACGCCGACGGCGCTCCGGGTGGGCCTGGGGCAGCTGTCCTGCTCGTGCACGGCTTCACCTCGACACCGGCCTCGATGACCCCCTGGGCCGAGTACCTCGCGGCCGAGGGCTTCCGCGTGAGCGTGCCCCGGCTGCCCGGTCACGGCACCACCTGGCAGGACATGAACCAGTCGCGTTGGACCGACTGGTACTCCGAGGCCTCGCGCGCGCTGGACGAGCTGTGCGCGTTCGGTGAGCCGGTGTTCGTGGCCGGTCTGTCGATGGGTGGCGGTCTGGCGTTGCGGCTGGCGCAGCAGCGACCCGACGACGTCGCCGGCCTGATGCTGGTCAACCCGTCTGTGCTGGACCCGGACAAGCGGCTGGTGGCGACCCCGCTGATCAAGCGGCTCACCGGGTCGGTGGCCGGGATCAAGAGCGACATCAAGAAGCCCGGTGTGGTCGAGCAGGGCTATGACCGGGTCCCCCTGAAAGCGCTGGACTCGCTGCGACAACTGTGGAAGGTGACCCGCGGCGACCTCGCCCGGGTCCGCTGCCCGGTCGTGGTGTTCCGATCAGCGGTCGACCACGTCGTACCGGCGCTGTCGAGCCACACCGTCATCCAGCAGGTGGCCTCGACCGACGTGACCGAGCACGTCTTGGCCGACAGCTACCACGTCGCCGTGCTGGACAACGACGCCCCACGGATCTTCGCCGACTCGGCAACTTTCGCCCGCCGCGTCCTCGCCCGGGCCGCTGGAGCATTGACCACGTCTCCCAATGGTGAGGCCGGCGATGCGCTCTAACGGACTCACCGCGTCGGCGTACACCCCGGTCGCTGACCTCGATCCACGCGTCGCCGACGCGTTCCTGACCGACCTCAAGGAGCAGGGCGTCGCGGCGTACACCAAGCCGGTCGAGTCGACCACGACCTCAGGCTTCGACCGGCCGGAGTTCCGCGTCAACGTGCAGGACCGGCTGTACGTCGACGCGGCCGAGTCCGAGCGGGTCAAGGCGATGCTCTCCGACCAGGACCCGGACCTGGTCAGCGGCAGCGACGACCTCACCTGGGCCCAGATCGTGGCCGGCTTCGACCGGCCGCCCTCCGGCGACGATGTCCACCCGTGGCCGGTCACCGAGGACCTGGACTGGTCGGGGCGGGAGGGGGGCGACCCGGACACCGGCCCCTGGTCACCCGACGGCACTGCGCCGCGGGAGGACGCTGCCTCGCCCGAGGGCGCCACGTCGCCCGAGGACCTCGGGCCGCCCCGGAACCGGCGCGCCGAGCTGCGCGGCTGGCTGTCCAGCCGCGATGCCACCGCGACCGGGGCCGACGAGGCCACGACAGCAGCCGACGGCGCGGGCGATCGACGCGAGGACGGCACCGGGTCCGATGACATGGCCGATCAGTTCGTGCCCGAGCCACCCCCTCCGCTGCCTCAGCTCGAGCCATGGCAGCAGCTGGCCTGGGTCGGCGTGGTCGGTGGTCCTTTGCTGCTCGTGGTGGCGGTGTTGTTCTCGATCCAGCTGCCGACCTGGGCGTCGCTGGCCGCGGTGGCCGGGTTCGTCGGTGGATTCATCACCCTCGTGGCGCGGATGGACGACGGTGACTCCGAGGACGACTCCGGCAACGGCGCCGTCGTCTAGAGCACGGCTCCATGTCTGGTGCACTGACCGCGGTCGTCGTCGTGCTCGCCGTGCTCACTGCTGTGTTCGCGCTGGTCGACGTCGCCCGTGACCGGGATCCGGGGTGGCTGACGGCCGGTGCGCTCGCGGTGCTCGACGTCGCCCTGCTGGTCCAAGCGGTGGTCGGGCTGGTGAAGCTCGGACAGACCGACCGACAGGTGAGCGGGTTCCCTTTCTCGGCATACCTGATCGGGGCGGTGCTGATCCCGCCGATCGCCTTCGTCTGGGCCGCCACCGAGCGCTCGCGCTGGGGCACCGCCGTGATCGTCGTCGGCGCCCTGGCGGCGATCGCCGTGGAGTCGCGGCTGGACCAGATCTGGACGGGTTGAGATGACGTCGGAGCAGGTGGCAGGCACCCTTCGCAGCGGCCCCGGTCGCGTGCTGGTGGCGGTCTATGCGTTGTTCGCGGTCGCGGCAACCGGCCGTTCGGCATACCAGCTGAGCGTCCAGGCGAGCGAGGCGCCGGTGCCCTACACGCTGTCGTTGGTCGCGGCGCTGATCTACATCGCTGCCACGGTGGCCCTGGTGCGCGGCGGTCCGACCTGGCGGCGGGTCGCCTGGAGCGCGTGCGGCACCGAGCTGGTCGGCGTGCTCGTCGTGGGGACCGTCAGCGTGCTCGTCGACTTCCCGGACCAGACCGTCTGGAGCGGCTACGGCAGCGGGTACGGCTTCGTCCCGCTGGTGCTGCCGATGTTCGGCCTGGCCTGGCTGTGGCGTACCCGCACTGTTGGGGTTGACCCGTCGCACGGATGACCCCCCGACCCCTGCGAACCGCGACACCGGCCACCACTCACGCGTTCGCTCCGGGGCTCCCCTAGCCTGTGGCTCATGAGCACGCAGACCAGCGAGACCGTCGAGATCACCGGCCACCTGATGGACAGCGGGATCTTGTCGATGGTCCTCAACGACATCCGCGACTACGGCGGCGACCACGTCGTGGAGAAGTTCGAACTCGGCCACGACGCGACCGACTCGTCGTACGCGCGGATTCTCGTCACAGCCGAGGACGAGGAGTCCCTGCAGCGGATGCTGATGAGGCTGCAGACCCGTGGCGTCAACATGGTCGATCCAGGTGAGGTGACGGTCACGGCCGCAGACACCGACGGGGTGTTCCCGGACGGCTTCTACTCCACCACGAACCTCGAGACCCGGGTGCGTTATCAGGGCAAGTGGCTCACGGTCGGCAACCCCGAGATGGACTGCGGTCTGATCATCGACGACAGCGGCGAGGTCCCCGTGGTCTTCACGCTGCCGATGTCAGATGTGGGGAGCGGGATGCTGGTCGTGTGCAGCGCCTCGGGCGTCAAGGTCTCGACGCCAGTTCCGGTCGGTGGGACGCAGGAGGAGGTCTTCGGGTTCATGGAGTCCGACGTCTCCAGCGAGAAGCCGCAGGCGCTGCTCGTCCGCCAGGTCGCCGACGGGATGCGCGAGGCCAAGGCGGCCGGCAAACGTCTGCTCTGGGTCGGCGGCCCCGGGGTCGTGCACACCGGTGCCGCGCCCGCGATGGTGGCGATGGTGAACGCCGGCTTCGTCGACGTACTCTTCGCTGGCAACGCACTGGCCACCCATGACATCGAGTCGTCGCTGTACGGCACGTCACTTGGCGTCGACCTGACCCAGGGCCGTGGCGTCGAGCACGGACACGAGCATCACATCCGTGCGTTGAACACGATCCGCAAGGCCGGCTCGATCGCCGCAGCCGTCGAGCAAGGAGTGCTGACGGGCGGGATCATGCATGCCCTGGTGACCCAGGACAAGGCGTTCGTGCTCGTCGGCTCGGTCCGCGACGACGGTCCGCTGCCGGATGTCTACACCGACGTCATCGAGGGCCAGCGGGCGATGCGGGGACAGCTCGGCAACGTCGGCTTCTGCCTGATGGTCGCCACGATGCTGCACTCGGTGGCGACCGGGAACATCCTGCCGGCCTCGATTCCCCTCGTCTGCGTCGACATCAATCCCGCGACCGTCACCAAGCTCGCCGACCGGGGCTCGTCCCAGGCCCGTGGCATTGTCACCGACGTAGGTCTGTTCCTCGAGCAGCTCGCGCAGGAGCTCGTCTCGGACTACACCCGTCCCCGCTGAGCCGACTGGCGAGCCCGGAGCCAGGGGCCCGGTTCCTTGGCAGCCGAGGCACTAAGGGCTGAACGCCGAACGGAACCGGTCGATCGCGACGTCGTCCTCACCGGACGCCCAGGCCTCCAGGCCGACGACCCCGGTGTAACCCAGCTCGGCCAGCGCACGGGCGATCGCCGGGTAGTTGATCTCGCCGGTTCCCGGTTCGCAGCGACCCGGTACGTCGGCCACCTGGATCTCGCCGATCCACGGCAGGCAGCGCCGGACCAGCTCGATCAGGTTCCCTTCGCCGATCTGGGCATGGTAGAGGTCGAGGTTGAGGCGTAGCCCGGGACTGTCGACCGCCATCACCAGCGTGAGTGTGTCGGCAGCGCGGGCGAACGGCACGCCGGGGTGGTCGACCGCAGTGTTGAGGTTCTCCAGCGTGAACACGACACCCGCGGCCACCGCCATCTCGGCGAGCGCGGCGAGCGTGTCCCTCGCGCGCAGCCACATCCGACCGGTGACCTCCTCGACCGGGTCGACAGGCTGGCCGAGGGCGTCCAGGCCGGTGCCGTGCAGGTTCAGCCGCGGACACCCGATCCGGTGCGCGACCTCGATCGACTGCTGGGCCGTCTCGATCAACCGCCCGACCCCGCGCGCCGGATCGATCAGGCTCCCTTCGACGTAGCCGGTCATCGAGGAGAACGCCGCTTCGGTGGCGACCAGGGCGTCGATGTCCTTCGTGGGCCAGTCCCAGATCTCGACCAGGAAGCCACGCTCGTGCAGCATTCGGACCCGGTCGACGAACGGGAGGTCAAGGAACAGCATCTCCGCGCTGGCCGCCAGCTGAAACGCCACCCTCCTCAATCCCCGGAATTGCGGGAAAGTGCAGGCTCAGCACGGCGTGTCGCCCTGAGGTTTCCCGCAATTGCGGGGATTGGGGAGGCGTAGAACGACGGGGTGTCCGGTGTCGGGATGGTCTCGCGCACGCCGCTGGCCAGTGATCGCCGGGCGGCCTCGGCGCACAGGTCGGCCCTGTGGGCGTCCCAGGCCGACGCGCCGGTCGCCTCTCCCGTCGCAACCGCGTCGATCCAGGCCGCCAGCTCGAACCGGTAGGCGTCCTCGAACCGGGCAACGAAGTCCGACGTCACCGAGACTCCGTCGAGTCCCTCGTCTCGGAAGCTCAGACCGTAGGGCGGCGTCAGTCGGGCGGTGGCAGCATCCCCCACCACCTCGCACTGCACGTCATAGCCGTAGCGGGCGTTCACGAACACCTCCGACGTGACGACCACCCCGCCGACCGTCTCGAGGACGCCGACTTGGGGATCGCGCAGCGCACCATCGTCCAGAGCCGGCACGGTCATCGTCACAGCCGACCAGCTGTCGCCGAGCAGCCACGGGACGGTGTCGAGCTCGTGGATCATCGAGTTCGTGACGATGCCCTCCGACGTCGCGGTCGGATGAGCCTTCGGGTTGCGGTGCACGCAGTGGACGACACGTACCGCGCCGAGTGCGCCGTCCGTCACACTGGCACGCAACTGGACGTACGCCGGGTCGTAGCGTCGCATGAAACCGACCTGGACCAGCTGACGGCCACCGGCCATCTCGGCCTCGACGATCTCCCGTGACCCCTCAGCACTGGTCGCGAGCGGCTTCTCACAGAGCACCGGCTTGCCGACCGCCAGGCACGACATCACCAGCTCCTGGTGCAAGGGATCGGGTGCTGCAATCAGCACCGCGTCCACGTCGTCGGCGGTGATCACCGAGTCCGGTCCGTCGGCAGTCCGGGCGCCGGCCTCCTGACACACCTGCTCGAGTCGGGCCACATCGGCGTCATACGCCGTCACGACCTCCGCCTCGGACACCCAGCGGCTCAACGTACGGACGTGCGACGTGCCCATCGCGCCCGTGCCGATGACCCCAACCCGGACCTTCGTCATCTAGTGACCTCCTGTCGGTGCTACCCAGCGACGTTGCTCGCACGAGCTGACGATGGCTTCGATCAGCGTGGCTGTCCGAACGGCGTCCTCGATGGTGGCCCCGATGGGACGCTTCTCGGCGATCGAGCGGACGAAGCGCTCCGCCTCGATGACCTTGAGGTCGTCGTAGCCCATAGCGATCCCCGAACCCGGTTGGAACGACCCGAACACGCCGTCACGCGGCGTCACGAGCCTGACCTGCCACGCGGCGTCGGCGTAGTCCTGGTCGACGCAGACGTTCAGCTCGCCCATCCGACGGAAGTCCCAGCTCAGCGCACCGCGGTCGCCACGCACCTCGATGCCGTAGCGGCACTGGTCGCCGACCGCTACCCGGGAGCACTCCAGCACACCGCGTGCTCCGGAGTCGTAGCGCAGCAGCACAGAGACCTGGTCCTCGTTGCCGACCGGTCGTCGCTTGCCACCGGCCGCCGTCGAGAAGTGCGAGACCGCGCCCGACGGCTCAGGACGCTCGCTGAGGAAGGTCGCCTGGTCCCCCACCAGCTCGGAGACAGCACCCACGCCTTCCCCGACGACGTACGCCGCCAGGTCGAGGCCGTGCGAGGCCAGATCCCCGAGCACACCGGTTCCGGCGTACTCCGGATCGAACCGCCACGACAGGGCGCCGTCGGGGTGCGCCGCGTAGTCGCTGGACAGCACCACGCGCACGGTCTCGATCCGTCCGAGCCGGCCGGTGGAGACCAGCCCGCGGGCAGTCTCGACGGCCGGGGCGTTGCGGTAGTTGAAGCCGACGCAGGACCTGACTCCGGCGACCTGCACAGCTTCGGCGATCTCGATCGTGTCGGCGAGGTTGCGACCGGCGGGCTTCTCGACCCAGACATGCTTGCCGGCACGGGCAGCCGCGACCGCCACCTCGCGGTGCACGTAGTTGGGTCCGCACACGCTCACGGCCTGCACGTCGTCTCGCTCCAGGAGGTCGTGCCAGTCCTGGTGAGCCTCCGCAAAGCCGTACGCCGATCGCGCCTCGTCGCGGCGATCGGCGTCCGGGTCGGCGACGGCGACTAGGCGCGGGCGCAGCGGCGCCGCAGGGAAGTGCTGGAGCAGCCGGAGGTGGGCACGGGCATGGACCTGCCCCATCCAACCGAAGCCGACGACTCCGACCCCGAGCACGGGTGCGGCGTCCCGTGCAGGGCTCTCAGTCACGCTCGCGACCCTGCTCCAGGCTGCCGATCTCCTGCTCGAAGCTGCGCGACATCTCAGACTCCGGCATCTCCCGCTGCAGCTCGTGCCCGAGCGCCTCGAGCTCGGTACCACCGGCCATCATGCGCACCAGCTCGTCGAGCGTCATCTCTGCTCGCGGGAAGTCACCCATGCTCCGCCCGCGCCGCAACATCATGAAGCGGTCGCCGACTGGGTAGGCATGGTGCGGGTTGTGGGTGATGAAGATGACGCCCAGCCCACGGTCGCGCGCGGCGGCGATGTACTTGAGCACCACACCGGACTGCCGGACGCCCAATGCGGCCGTCGGCTCGTCCAGGATCAGCACCCGCGCGCCGAAGTAGACGGCCCGGGCGATCGCCACACACTGTCGCTCACCGCCGGACAACGTGCCGATCGGCTGGTCGACGTCCCGCAGGTCGATTCCCATCGCGGCCAGCTCGGACTTGGTGATCTCCTTCATCGTCGGGATGTCGAGCCTCCGCAGCGGCCCCCAACCCTTGGTCACTTCCGAGCCGAGGAAGAAGTTCCGCCAGACCGGCATCAGCGGCACGACGGCGAGGTCTTGGTAGACGGTCGCGATACCGAGCGCCAGTGCGGCGCGTGGCGAGGAGAACTGTCGCTTGATCCCGTCGACGACGAACGAACCTGACGTGTGCTCGTGCGCGCCGGCCAGGATCTTGATGAACGTCGACTTGCCGGCGCCGTTGTCACCGAGCACACACGTGACCTCGCCGGCCCGGACCGACGTGGTGACGTCGCGCAGCGCGATCACACTGCCGTAGGACTTGCCGATCTCGTCGACCTCGATGATGACCTCGCCGCGCTTGGGCAATGCCGGCGCGTTCGATGCCGGTCCGCCCGCAGCGCCCTCGGGCACACTCGTCTCGTCGTTGCGCTCATCGACGGCCACGGTGCCGTCGTCAGCACCGCCCGTCTCGGCGCGGCGCCGACCTTCCTGAGGTGTCGCCTGGTCGGTCATCTCAACGCCTCCGCTCGTGCCTTCACCCAGTTGTTGACGACGACCGCCCCGAGCAGCATCACGCCGAGGAAGGCATAGACCCAGTCGCTGTCCCAGCCTTCGTAGACGATTCCCTGGCTCACCATGCCGTAGATCAGGGCGCCCAGAGCGGCGCCGACAGCCGAGCCGTAGCCACCGGTGAGCAGGCATCCACCGACGACCGCGCAGATGATGAAGATGAACTCCTGACCGACACCCGTCGTGCTCTGCACCGTGGTGGTCTTGAACAGCGACAGCATCCCGACCAACCAGCCGGCGAACGCCGTGGTCATGAACAAGATGACCTTGGTGAAGAACACCGGTACCCCGACCTGGCGGGCACTGGTCTGCGCACCGCCGACTGCGAAGATCCAATTGCCGAACCGGGTCCGCAGCAGCACCCAGGTCGCCACGATGACGACCCCGACGGCCCAGAACGTCGCGGCGTACACCGTCAACGTCTGCCGGCCGGTGTCCACCCAGGGCAGCCAGCCGAGGTCGATCTTGACGAACGACCCGAAGAACTGCTGGCCGGACGTGAAGCCGTCGGCTCGTTGGAAGCTGGTGACGGACACCTGGTTGATCAGCTGCTTGGTGACCGCGAGGTCGACGCCGCGCAGCACGAAGAACGTCCCCAGCGTGACGATGAAGCTCGGCAGTCCCGTACGCATCACGATCAGCCCGTTGAGGAAGCCGAGCACGAGGGCGAGCAGCAGGGCAGCGCCGATCGACACCCAGACGTTGAGCCCGTACTCGGTCATCATGATCCCGGTCGTCAGACCGGTGGCACCGATCATCGCGCCGGCCGACAGGTCGAACTCTCCGCCGATCATGAGGAGCGCAACCGCCGTCGCCATGATCGCGAACGACGATGCGGTGAAGATCCAGGTGCTGGCACCCGACGGCTGTGCGAAGCTCGCCGTCGTCAGGGAGAAGAAGATCAGGATCGCCAGCGCAGCCACTGCGGCGCCGACCTCGGGACGCCTGAGCACCTTGGCCGTTCCGGCCCGGCTCGAGACCCGCTCGTCTTGTGGTGTCTCCGGCGCCTCAGGCGCCGGAACCGTTGTCGTCATGGTTGTCTCCTCGGGACTTGTTCCCGACATCCGGACGGTTGGCGTCGGGACGAGACGGTGCCTGTCGACTCCGCCTCGTACCGACGCGGCCCGTTACCGGGTGCCGTTCTCCGCGTACTTCAGGACCTCTTGGGCGTTGTCCTTGGTGATGATCGCCGGACCCGAGTACACCGGCTGTCCACCACCGATGTCGTTGCCGTTGATCAGCTTGAGGTAGATGCCCGTGACGCCCAGGTAGCCCTGCACGTAGGGCTGCTGGTCGATCGCGAACTGAAGCTTGCCGTCGAGGATGTTCTGCGCCACGTCGGCGTTCAGGTCGAACGTCCCCACCTTGGCCTGGCTCCCGCTGGCCTCCACGGCCTTGACCGCCTGGCCGGCCATGTCGCCACCGAGTGCCAGGATGCCGTCGATGCTGCTGTCTTGGAGCTTGGCCTCGATCGTCGACTCCGATCCGGCAAGGTCGGCGTTGTCGGTCTGCAGGTTCTCCATGCTGCCGTTGAAAGCGTCCGAGGCTGCCTTGCAGCGGTCCTCGAGACCGACGTTGCCGGCTTCCTGGATGACGCAGATCACGTTCTTGACGCCGAGCTCGTTCATCTGTTCACCGGCGGCCGCGCCGGCAATCTTCTCACTCTGCCCGACGTGCGTGATGGCTCCGAAGGCCTTCCAGTCATCGATCCCGGAGTTGATGGTGATGACCGGAACTCCCGCAGACACGGCGGCTTCGATGCTGGCCTTCAAGCCGTCGGGGTTGGCCATCGAGATCACCAGTCCACCGGTGCCGTCGGCCACCGCGCTGTCGATCAGCGTGCTCTGCTTCCCCGGGTCGGGGTCGCTCTGATAGTGCAGGTCGACGCCGAGGTCACTGCCGGCCTTCTCGGCGCCGGACTTCACCACGTCCCAGAACGAGTCCCCGGGGGCGCCGTGGGTGATCACGTCGATGCGCAGGTCGCTCGCGTTGACGTTGGCGTCTCCGCCACCTCCACCGCTGTTGTTGCCACTGCTGCTGTCACTGCTGGTGCTGCACGCCGAGAGCAGCAGTGCACCCGTCGCGAAGACCGCCAAGAGTGCGCTCTTGACCTTCATCTGTTTCCTCCTTGTAGGGCCGCCGCGTGGCGGGTTGCTGTCCCTCGGGTCACGGGGGTGACGGTGAACGCCATCACTGTGCCGTCGGGAAGCTCAGGTGGGCGAGGGATCCCTCGCTCACGTGGGGCCAGCGGCTCGTCACGACCTTGGCCCGGGTGTAGAACGAGACCCCTTCGGGGCCATGGATGTGCTTGTCCCCGAACAGTGAGTCCTTCCACCCGCCGAACGAGTAGAAGGCCATCGGCACCGGGATGGGCACGTTGATGCCGATCATCCCGACGTGCACGCCGCGCTGGAACGTCCGCGCGGCCTCGCCGCTGGAGGTGAAGATCGCCGTTCCGTTGCCGTAGGGGTTGGCGTTGATGAGTGCGATGGCCTCCTCGACGCTGTCGGCGCGTACGACGGACAGCACCGGCCCGAAGATCTCCTCGCGATAGACGTCCATCACGGGCGTCACCGCGTCGATCACCGTCGGACCGACGAAGAAACCCGCTTCGTGGTCGGGCACGACCAACGACCTGCCGTCCACGGTGATCGTGGCCCCCTGCTCCTCACCACTGCTGATCGCCTTGACGATCCGGTCGCGGGCCTCCGGCGTCACCACCGGACCCATCTCGCTTTCGGCGTCCTGCCCCGGGCCGACCCGGAGCCGGTCGGCGCGCTCGCTCACGATCTCGACGAGCCGGTCTCCCGCCTGCCCGACCGCGACCGCGGCGGAGATGGCCATGCAACGCTCACCGGCGGACCCGAAGGCCGCCGCCACCAGGTGGTCGGAGGCGAAGTCCAGGTCGGCGTCAGGGAGCACGACGGCGTGGTTCTTGGCGCCGCCGAGCGCTTGCACCCGCTTGCCGCTCGCGGTGGCCCGCTGGTGGATGGACCGAGCGACCGGGGTCGAGCCGACGAACGAGACCGCCTGCACATCGGGGTGGTCGAGCAGCGCGTCGACCGCGACCTTGTCACCGTGCAGGACCTGGAAGACGCCGTCGGGCAGACCGGCCTGCTTCCACAGGTCGGCGACCAGCATCGACGCTGACGGATCACGCTCGCTCGGTTTGAGCACGAACGTGTTGCCGCAGGCGATCGCCACCGGATGCATCCACATCGGCACCATCACGGGGAAGTTGAACGGGGTGATCCCGGCGACCACCCCGAGGGGTTCGCGGAAGGAGAACAGGTCGACTCCGGTCGAGACCTGGTCGGAGTACTCGCCCTTGAGCAGCTGCGGGATCCCACAGGCGAACTCGACGACCTCGAGGCCGCGCTGCACTTCTCCGGCAGCGTCTGAAAGGACCTTGCCGTGCTCGTCGGTGACGATCTCGGCCAGCTCGGAGATGTTGGCGTTCACCAGCTCGCGAAAGGCGAAAAGCACCTTGGCGCGCTTGCTCAGCGAGGCTTGCGACCACTGTGCGAACGCCTCCTTGGCGCCGCCGACCGCGTCGTCGACGTCCTCGGTCGTGGCGAGCACGACCTCTGCCTGCTGTTGTCCGGTGGCGGGGTTCCACACCGGCGCGCGCCGCTCGCTGCTCCCGGCGGTACGCCCGCCTCCGATCCAGTGCTCGATCGTCCTCATCACTGCGGCCCTCCACTGGTCTGGTCGTCTGGTGCACGCTGCGCGCTCCGGGGTCCCGAGGGACGCAGATAGCGCCGCTGTCGCATCTTCTGCTCGTCGTACGTCGCCCGAGCCTCCCTCGTCGAGTCCAGTTCCGACACCTCGGCGACCGGCACGTCCCACCACGCCGGACTGTCCGGCGCGGACACCAGAGGGTCGGTCTCGACCTGGACCACCGTCGTGTGCTCACCGGCCTGCGCCGTCCTGATCGCCTTGGTGAACTCGTCGATCGTGGTGGCCCGGATGACGTCGGCACCCAGGCTTGCGGCGTTGGCCGCCAGGTCGACCGGCAAGACGTCCCCGTCGAGACCGCTCTCGGTCCGGTAGCGGTAGCGGGTTCCGAATCGCTGCGATCCAAGCGACTCCGACAACGCCCCGATGGAGGCGAAGCCCCGGTTGTCCACCAGCACGATGATCAGCTTGACGCCCTCCTGGACGGCGGTGACGATCTCGGCCGACATCATCAGGAACGACCCGTCGCCGACCATGACGTAGACGTCGCGGTCCTCGCCGGCGGCATCCGCGGCCAGCTTCACGCCGAGGCCACCGGCGATCTCGTAGCCCATGCAGGAGAAGCCGTACTCCACGTGGTAGCCCTTGGGGTCGCGGGTACGCCACAGCTTGTGAAGGTCGCCAGGCATCGAGCCGGCGGCGCACACAACCACGTCCTGAGGCCGCGAGGCCTGGTTGACGACACCGATCACCGCCGACTGCGCGGGCAGCGGTCCGTGTGTCAGGTCGTAGGCGGCCTGGACCGTCTGATCCCACCGCTGGGCTGCGAGCGTCGCCTCCTGCTGGTACGCCGGCGGGGTCGACCAGCCGGACAGCGCTTCGGTGAGCTGCTCCAGACCTCGCCGGGCGTCGCCCACCAGGGCCAGGGCGGCCTGCTTGTGGGCATCGAAGGACATCACGTTGAGGTTGACGAAACTCACGTCAGGGTCGCCGAAGACCGTCTGGGACGCCGTCGTGAAGTCGCTGTAGCGGGTGCCGACGCCGATCACGAGGTCCGCGTCGTGGGCCAGCTGGTCGGCCGCGGTGGTTCCGGTGGCGCCGATCGCCCCGAGCGATCGCGGGTCGTCGAAGGCCAATGACCCCTTGCCGGCCTGCGTCTCCGCCACCGGGATGCCGGTCTTCGCGGCGAAGTCGCGCAACGCCGCCGTGGCCCGGGAGTAGATCACCCCGCCGCCGGCTACGACCAGCGGCCGGCGCGCGGCGCGAATCAACTCGGCCGCCCGGGTGAGGGACTTGGCGTCGACCGGGGGCCGGCGGATCGCCCACGCCCTGCGGGCGAACAGGTCCTCAGGCCAGTCGAACGCCTCCGCCTGCACGTCCTGCGGAAGGGCCAGGGTGACCGCGCCGGTCTCGGCCGGATCGGTCAGTACCCGCATCGCCGC
>JBBSPA010000023.1:0-52269 GCA_038259225.1 Propionibacteriales bacterium | reverse complement strand
ATGGATCACGGGGACATGGATCACGGGGACATGGATCACGGGGACATGGATCACGGGGACATGGATCACGGGGACATGGATCACGGGGACATGGATCACGGGGACATGGATCACGGGGACATGGATCACGGGGACATGGCGCCTGCCGGCATCCCGCTGGCCGAGGGTGCAGAGGACCGCGACGGCCTCGAGATGGACGTGCTGCACCTGCCGCTCGGACCAGTCCTGCCGTACTGGCCGCCGGGTGTCATCCTCCGATGCGTCCTGCACGGCGACGTGGTCACCGAGGTCAGGGTGCAGGCGGAGCCACTCCTGGGATCCGTGGCCTTCACGGCACCACGGACACCGGGTGCGTACGAGTGCGACGACATCCTCGTCTTGCTGGCCCTGGCGGGATGGTCGCCCGGGGAGAACCTGGCCCGGAAGGCACGCGATGCCTGCCTCGACGAGGAGCCCGAGCGGGCCGCACAGCTGCTGGGCGACCTGAGGCGAAAGCTCGACCGCGCCAGGTTGTTGCACTGGATGCTGCGCGACCTCGGTCGCCTCGAGCCGGCCGACGTGCGCGGGCAAGGTCTGCCTGAACACGTGGTCGGTGACGTCTACGATCGGCTGCTCGCAATGGTGGACCGGGCACGGGTGGGGCTGCTCAGCCGCGACGCTCGGCCGGCAGCCGATGTCGAGGCGCTGATCGGCGTACTCCCGCAGCTGGTCGAGGGCCTGGAGCTGGCCTCGGTGCGCTTGGTCGTGGCGAGCCTCTCCGTGTCGTCCGCGTTCACGGAGGCAAGCGAGGGTGCGCATGCCTGAGGCCGTACTCGTCAGCGAGATCACCACCGTGTCGGCGTACTACGCCCTCCCGGCAGCGATGGTGCTCGGCCTGCTCGCCCTGCTGGCTGCCGGGCTCGACGGCGTGCTCGGCGTCGCGGGCTCCGGACGCGGACGGCTGTCCGGCCTGACGGTGCCGTGGCGCGAGGCGGCCCGGCTGATGCGGCAGCGGGATCGACGTCCGGTCGCCGCCGACGCCCTGCTGTGGCGGATCGGTTCCCGGGGCCTGGTTCCGGTTGCGCTGCTGATGGTCACGGTGGTCCCGCTCGGCCGCTGGACATTGTTCGACAGCCCGATCGGCGTCGTCTGGTTCAACGCGATGGATGTGGTCGTGTGGGCCCTTGTCTGGTTGGCCGGCTGGGGTCCGAACGCCGTCCAACCGCTGGTGGGTGGCTATCGCTTCCTCGCCCAGGCCATCGGCTACGAGCTACCGTTGATGTTCGCCCTGGTGGCGCCGCCGATCGCGGCAGGGAGCCTCCGCGTGGCCGACGTGTCCGCAGCACAAGACGGGCTGTGGTTCGTGGTCTGGATGCCGGTGGCCTTCGCTGTGTACTGCGTCGGGGTCGTGGCCTTCTCGGTATGGGGACCGCTCGCGGTGTCTGTCGGCCCGGACCTCGCCGGAGGGGTGCTCGCGGAGACGTCCGGGGTGGACCGGTTGCTGTTCCTGGCCGGTCGCTATGCGCTGTTAGCTGCCGGTGCGGCGTTCGCCGTGCCGATGTTCCTCGGTGGCGGGGCCGGGCCGTTGCTGCCGGACTGGGCGTGGGTCGCGGTCAAGGCCGTCATCGTGCTCGGAGGCTTCGTCGGCGTACGCCGTTGGCTGCCCGCCGTGCGTCCGGACAAGTTCGTGGAAGCCGCCTGGATCGTGTTGCTGCCGCTCGCGGTCGCGCAGGACCTCGTGGTCGCCGTCGTCGCGGTGTGGAGGTTCTGATGGTGACCGACCTCGCCTTCTGGACTCTCGCGGTCGTAGCGGTCGTGGCCGGTGCGGCGGTCTTCATCGTGAACTCGATGGCGCGGGCGACGTATGCCCTCGCGGTGTCGTTCATCGCTGTCGGAGTCGTCGTCTTGCTGCTGCACCAGGACTACATCGGGGTCGTGACGATCTTGATGATGGTCATGGAGATGGCCGTGATGGCGGTCTACATGGTGATGTACATGGGCATGAACCCAGCGCTGATGCCGATGAGCATGGTGCACAGCAACCGCACGGCGTTGGTTGTCTCCGTCGCCACGTTCGTGGTCCTCGGCGCCGGGGCGCTGCTGGTGCCGTGGCCGACTCGACGCGGTTCCCCGCCCGCCGACACCACCGCAGCCCTGGGGGAGGCGCTGATGGAGTCGAAGATGTTGGTGATGGTCGTCATCAGCCCTGTCATGGTCGCGACCATCGTCGCGGGAGTCGTTCTCGCTGCCGGTCGAGGACGCTATCAGCGCCTCGGCGACAACCTGGACCGCATTGCTGTCGAGGATCCTCAACCGGGAGGGATCGGCCGATGACTCTGCAGACTGTCCTGCTCGGTGCCTCCGCGATCTTCGGCGTAGGCCTGTACGGCGCGATCTCCCAGCAGGTCGTGGTCATGGTGATGATGGGTCTGGAGCTGATGATCAACGCCGTCATCCTGGCGGCCGCCGGGTTCTGGTGGTTCCTCGCGCCCGCACCGACCGGGCAGGTCCTGCTGCTCGTGGTGATCGCTGCGATGACGGTGGAGATGGCGATGGGGTTCGCGGTGGCAACGCTGCTGCATCGCCAGCGTGGCACCGACATGACCGACATGGCGGGGGACCTGAACCGATGAGCGCGATCGTGTTGTGGTCCGTGGTGCTGCTGCCCGCCGTTGCCGGAGCAGGCCTTGCGGTGATCGGCAGCCTGGGTCGGCGTGGGGTGGGTTTGGAGCGCGCCGCCTCACCTGTCGCCGTGACGGCCGCCGCGCTCACGCTCGGTCTCACCCTGGTCGCGGCATCACAGCGGAGCAGCGTGGACATCGCATTCATGGCCGGGTCCTCGTTCGGGCTCGGTGTCGACGCGCTGTCGGCGCTGCTGCTGCCGATGGTGGCCTCGGTGACCCTGCTCGTACTGGTCTTCGCCACCGCCGACATCCGCGAGTCACAGGCCCGCTTTCACGGTCTGATGCTGCTGTTTGCTGCCTCGGCGCTGTTGACCGTCACCGCGACCACGCTGCCGGTGCTGCTGCTGGCCTGGGAGGTGATGGGCGCGACGTCGTACGGGCTCATCGCCTTCTGGTGGCGGGAGGAGCGACGGGTCGGCTCAGGGCTTACCGCCTTCCTCACGACGCGGGCCGCCGACCTCGGTCTGTATGCAGCGGCCGGAGCGGCTCTCGCGGGAGGCGCGGGCCTGAGGCTCCCGGACCTGGTGGACGCGAGCGCCGGATGGCGCGACGTGGTGGCCCTCGGCGTGCTGGTTGCCGCGCTCGGCAAGGCCGCCCAGCTGCCCTTCTCGTTCTGGCTCTCCCGGGCGATGGACGGCCCGAGCCCGGTCAGTGCGCTGCTGCACTCGGCGGCGATGGTGGCGATGGGGGGCTACCTGTTGCTGCGCACCGCCCCCCTCCTCGATGTCACCGGGTGGGCCGCGACGACGGCCGCGTGGGTCGGTGCCCTGACCGCACTGGTGCTCGGTGCGGTCGCGGTGGCGCAGACCGATCTCAAGCAACTGCTTGCGGCTTCCACCTCCGCCCAGCTCGGTTTCGTCGTGCTCGGCGCCGGTGTCGGTGCCGTCGCCGGCGGCAGTGCTCACCTGGTCGCGCATGCCGCGACCAAGGCCTTGCTGTTCCTGGTCGCCGGAGCCTGGCTGAGCGCGCTGGGCACCAAGCGCCTCTCGGCGCTACAGGGAGCCGGGAGGTCGTGGCCACTCGTGGGAGTGGCGGCGACGTTCGGCGCGCTGTCCCTGGCAGGTGTCGTGCCGTTGTCGTTATGGGCAACCAAGGACGCCGTGCTGGCCGGCGCACTGGAAAAGTCCGCGGCGTTGTACGTCGTCGGGCTCGCCGCAGCCGGACTGTCGGCCGCCTACGCGGGAAAGATGTTGTTCCTGATCTGGCGGCCCGCGCGCGTCGACGCCGAGACGGCGTACGACGACGAGGAGGCGGGGACGCGTCGGGTGGATCTGCTGCAGAAGGTGCCGCTGGTGCTGCTGGCCGTCGGCGCAGCAGTGCTGGGTGTGCTGGCCGTCCCTCCCGTGAGCGACTCTCTGCGCCGGGCGCTCGGTGATCAGGCCACACCAACCGCATCGCTGCTCGAGCTCGTGACGTCGGCGGCGTTGGCGCTCGTGGTGCTGTGCGTGGTTGCGCTGACTCGGCTGCCCGAGCCGCGTGTGTTGGCTGGCTGGCTGGGGCTGGAGTTCCTGGCGCATGCCGCCCTCGTCAGACCGACGGTCTGGCTGAGCGATCGGTTGGCCCGGTTCGACGACCACGTGCTCGACCGTGGCGTGACAGGGACGGCGGTCGCGCTCCTCCAACTGGGTCGCCGGGCGAGCGCATTCGACCTCGACGTCGTGGATCGCGTCGCGGAGTCGCTGGCGGGGGGCACCCGACGCCTCGGTGTGCTGGCCCGGCGGCCACAGACCGGGCAGCTCCAGCACTACTACGTTCAGGCCGTCGCGGCGATCGCGGTCGTCGCCGTCGTTCTCGTGGTCGTGAGGTGACTGTGCTCAGCCTGATCGTAGTCCTCCCGCTGGCCGTCGCCGCGCTCTTGCTGGCGACCAGTCGGCTCGGCGATCCTGCCGCCCGGTGGGTGTTCGTGGTGACGACGTTGGTCGAGGTCGTCCTGGTCGGGATCGTGTGGGCTCGCTACGACGATCCCGGCATCGGCAGGCTGGCCTTCGAGGAGCAGGTGCCGTGGATCCCAGGCGTGCACAGCAGCTATCACGTCGGACTGGACGGGCTCTCGCTGCCGATGGTGGCGATGACGGTGGTGATCTTCGCCGCCGGCGCCGTCTACGCATTGCGGGAGCGAGACCGGCCTCGGCTGCAGGCGGCACTGTTCCTGTTCCTGGAGAGCGTGTCGCTGGGGCTGTTCGTCTCTCCGGACCTGATCGTCTTCTTCGTCTGCTTCGCCCTGTCCATCGTGGCGATGTACTTCTCGATCGCCGGCTGGGGCCATGGCGACGCAGCACGCTCGGCGATGAAGTTCTTCCTCTACACCTTCCTCGGCTCGCTGGCCCTGCTGCTGGGCTTCATCGGGCTGTACGTCGCCGCCGACCCGCACACGTTCGACATGGTGGACCTGGCACGGATGACACCACTGGCAGGCAATGCAGTGGCAGGTGGGCTGGTGCTCGGGGCCATTCTCCTCGGTCTGGCGATCAAGACTCCCACGTTTCCGTTCCACACCTGGTTGCCGCCGGCACACACCGACGCTCCGGCGATCGGCTCCGCCGTGCTGGCCGGCGTACTGCTGAAGATGGGCACCTACGGCTTCGTCCGGATCGCGATGCCGATGCTCCCCGGCTCGTGGCAGGACTGGTCGCCGGTGATCATCGTCGTCGGGGTCGTGTCGATCCTGTACGGCGCCCTGGTCGCACTTGCGCAGACCGACCTCAAGCGGATGATCGCCTACACCTCGGTCAACCACATGGGCTACGTGGTCCTGGCCGTCGGTGTGGCCGGGGTGATCGCTCAGGACACCGAGCAGGCGCGGGCGATCGCCGTCACCGGTGCGGTGACGCAGATGGTCAGTCATGCACTCATCACCGGTGCGCTGTTCCTGCTGGCCGGAACGATGCAGGACCGCGCTGACAGCTACGACATGCGTGAGTTCGGCGGCCTCGCCGCGGTCGCCCCCCGCTACACCGGGCTGTTCGCGGTGGCCGCGTTCGCATCCCTCGGACTGCCGGCGCTGTCCGGGTTCATCGCCGAGTTCCAGATCTTCACCGGCAGCGTCGCCGTCGTACCGGTCACGGCCGTCGCCCTGCTTGGCATCGTGATCACGGCGGCCCTCTTCCTTCGAGCTCTGCAGGTCGTGTTCACGGGACCTACCCGCGGGCGTTCGTCAGAGTTCGCGGACCTGTATCCCTCCGAGCAGTGGGCGGTGGGATCTCTGCTCGTCCTGTCGCTGGCGATCGGCGTGCTACCGCGTCCGCTGCTCGAGGTGATCGAGCCGGCCGCCAGGGCTGTGGTCGCGCTGGTTGGTCGGTAGAGCGTGTCCTCGACGATGGCGATGCACCCCGGCGCGCTGCTGCCCGAGATCATCGCGTTCGTGGGTGGGCTGGTCGTGCTGATGACCGGTTCCTTCGTCCCCCGAAACCGTCAGTGGGTGACCCAGGTCCTCACCGTCGTGGCACTGTTGTCCGGCACGGTGGCCGCCATGGTGGGGATGGTGCAAGACGACCGGGCGGTCTTCGACTCCTCGTTCACGATCGACACCGCGACCGGCGTGGCCCGCATCGTGGCCCTGCTCGCCACCGTGTTGGTGGTGCTGCTCGCCAGCGACGAGGTGCGCGGACATGCGCGGGAGAGCGAGACCTACGCACTGCTGCTCTTCGCGGTCACCGGCGTGATGGTGCTGGCAGGTGCGAGCGACCTGATGCTGCTCGCCGTTGGTTTTCTGCTGGCCAGCATCCCGCTCTACGGTCTCGTCGGGCTGATTCGCCTGTCGGGTTCGGCGGAGGCGGCGTTGAAGACCTATCTGATGGGGGCGCTGTTCGGCATCGTCCTGCTTCTCGGAGTGACGGTCTTGTACGGACTGGCCGGCGACACCACCTACGCCACGTTGAGTACGTCCTTGGCCCAGTCGCCCGACGCCGCTGTGGCGGCAGGGGTGGCGTTCGTCCTGGCCGGACTCATGTTCAAGGCCGGCGGAGTGCCCGCCCACTTCTGGGTCCCAGACGCTGCGCAGGGATCGTCAGGGACCGCAGCCGCCTTCGTGACGACCGTGCCGAAGGTTGGCGCGCTCGTTGCGGCGTACCGGCTCGTCGCAGCACTCCCGGACAGCATTGCCTGGCCGGCCGTCGTCGCGGCGCTCGCCGTTACCAGCATGACGCTCGGCAATCTCGCCGCGTTCGGCCAGACGGACCCTCGTCGACTGCTCGGCTGGTCCACCGTCAGCCAGGTCGGCTACCTGCTCGTGCCAGTGGCCGTCGCAGGGGAGAGCGACCTTGCGCTGCCGTCCCTGCTGCTCTACCTCGCGGGGTACGCCGTCACGAACATCGGGGCGTTCGCCGTCACCACAGCGCTGCCGGAGCGACGCGACCTGGCCTCCTACCGGGGCTTGTCGCGGTCCAGCCCGGCACTGGCCGCTGCGCTGCTCGTCGTGCTGCTCGGGCTGCTCGGCACGCCACCTACCGTCGTCTTCGTCGGCAAGCTCACCACAGCGACAGCGGCGTGGGACGGCGGCATGCAATGGCTCGCCGTGGCCGTGGTCCTCAACACGCTCCTCAGCCTCTTCTACTACCTGCGTTGGATCGTGGCCGTCTACGGCCCCGAGGACGAGACTCAGCGCATCCTGCCGGGCAGCTTCGCCACCCGTCACTGGTCATCCTCGGTGGCGCTGGCCGGCGCCGGCGGCAGCATGGCGCTCGGTCTCGTCGCCGGGTTGCTCTGGCCCCTCCTCGACGGTCCGCTGCTCTGACGCCCGCACCGACTGCGCTGGACCACCGCCGGGTAGTGCCCACTAGGTGGCAACGGTGAACCGGACCCGGCCGGCCGACGCGTACTGGTCGGTGAGCAGGTAGTGGACGACGTAGTTGCCCGGCGGAAGCGGCCAGGGCTTGCCTTGCGCGGACCCGTTCAGGGTCAGCATCCCGCTCACCGACGGCGGTAGCGCTCCCGAGTCGTGGCCGCCGGTGTAGCCCCACAGCAGGTAGTCGTCCTTGGCCGGGTCAGCGGCCGAGGCGCGGTAGACGCCGATCCAGTCCCAGCGATTGGCCGGGCCGTCGTCCCACCTGACGACGATTGGTTCCCCGACGCGATAGCTCGACCGATCGGTCCTGATCTGGACCTCAGCGTCCGACGCTCGGACCCAGAACTCGTTGCGTGCGATCTCGGCACCCTTGTCGTCGAGCATCACGAGGTTGTAGCCGGAAGGGTCGAGGCGGTCGGTGTCGAACATGATCGTGCCGTAGTCATCGCTGACCGACCGCGTCTCCAGGGCTGTGGTCGCCAGCCCGTCGCGAGGGAAAACGGCGATCCTCGACGGCGCCGAACCAGGCGCGTTGTAGTACGCCTTGAGCTTCTCACCCTTCGTGAGCATCCGCCGATCGAGCGAGACGGTTGTGGGCAACGCCACCGGCTCCAGGGCCAACGTCGACATGACCGCTCGGTGATCAGACGTCCAGGTGTCGAAGCCGACATCGACGTGCGCGCCGCCGGTCTCCCCGATCAGTTTGCTGTCCAGCGTCCTGACAGGCCCTCCTGCGTAGACGTAGTCGATCCGGTCGCCGGTGGAGGCCTTGCCGGCGGCGTAGGTGATGCCCGGGTCGATGACCGGGTCGGGATGCGACTGACGGAAGGTGTCGACGAAGCCGATGTCGAACAGCGACTCACTTACCGGCCAGGGCACCGCTTCGTTGACACCGTCATGTGACCCGACGGTCCCTCCGGTGTAGTCGAGGCTCGAGGGTTCGTTGAAGTCGCCGGTCAGGATGACCGGGAACCCGGCTGCGGCGAGCGCCGCCATCCGTGGGAGCTGGGGTCGCAGCGTGGCCGCCCGTACCGTCTCCTCCGAGGCCATCACGTCGGGGACGGACCGGCCCGACGCCAGCAGCCTCGGCCCGTAGGCCACGTAGTCGAGATGTGTGTTGAAGAATGCCACGGCGTAGCCGGGCTGAACCTCGATGAGGGCATAGAGACCCTCGGCCCCGGACGGCTCCTGGATCGGGTACTTCGACAACAGCTGCAGCCCTACGTTGTAGTACGGGTACCCGGTACGTTTCGCGATCTGCGGGAGCCTGTTGTACGACTCGAGGACACCGACGACGTCGGCATCCATCGAGCGGATCACCTTGTCGGTCGAGGCGTCGCCGCCGTACTCGATGTTGTAGACGAGGACGTCGAGCTTCCTGGGGGCGCCGGTCGCCACGGTCTGGCCCGACGCTCCATCGACGGGGGCTGAGCTGTCCGAGGTGCATCCGCCCGCCACCAGCGCTACCACCAGGCCGCACGTCACCCACAACGAACGCTGCGCAGATCGCCGCTCGCGCATGGGCCGAGCCTAGGCCATGACGGTCCTAAGAGATGCCGAGCGCCGTGGCAGACGTGTGCGATGCCGGGGGATTGCCATGCCTCTTTGACGGGAGTACACCCGAAGTAGGTGACGACGAATGGGGTCAATCATGCGCGGCAAACTCACTCGGTCATTCGGACTTGCAGCCGGCCTCTTACTACCGCTGAGCGTGCTGCCGGCGGCGGCACACGACCAACGACCCAATCCCGATCAGTTATCTGCTGCCAACCTCGACGTGGGTCGGCATCAGGCGCACAGGGATCACTTCCAGGTGTTGGGACACAGCACCCTTGGAGGCGGCGGCTTGAACGCGGACGTGTGGGCACTCAAGAAGTATGCGTATGTGGGAGTCTGGTCCGGCACGTGTCCCGCCACTGGGGTCAAGGTTGCTGACTACCACAACCTGCGCCACCCCAAGCTGGTGTCGGTGCTCCAGAACGATCCTGGCACGAGCGCGGAAGACATCGTTGTGCGCAGTGTCTCCACGCCGTCTTTCACCGGCGATCTGGCCGTCACCGGAATTCAGGTGTGCGGCAACGTTGAGGACCCCGTCTTCCGCGGTCTGGCCTTCTTCGACGTCACCCATCCACGACGCCCGACTGAACTGGGGCGATGGACAGCACCCGCGCTCAGCGTCGGCTGTCACGAGGTGGACCTTGTGCAGCGTCCGGACGGTCAGGTTCTGGCCGGCTGCGCGAACGTCTTTGCCGAGCAGATCAATGGCAGCGACGAGGTCGTGCTGGTCGATGCAACTGATCCCACGAGTCCAACCACGGCTGGTGGCTGGGCGGTGGGCGCTGATCTCGGTGTCGATCCTGCCGACAACCCGGACAATCTTGGATGCTTCCCTGCCACGTTCGATCACAGCGTGCGGTTCATCGACGACGGCATGGGATTGTATGGCTCGTATTGGGACTTTGGCGCCGTCCTTCTCGATATCAGCGACGTAGCAGCACCGCAGTACGTCGGCCGAGCCGACACCGCACCTCCGGATGAGGATGGCGACGTCCACTCAGTCGCCCCGTCCCGGAATGGGCGAACCCTGCTGGTCAACGCCGAAGACTTCTCACCTGTCGATTGCCCGGGGGACCCCACTCTTGACGGCTGGGGAGAGGTGCGCCTGTTCGACACCAGCGACCCGACGTCACCCACTCTCGTCGGTGAATTCTCCACACCGAACAGTCGGTCGTCTCGCGATGACGGCTTCTACTCCGTTCACAACACAGAGACCGCCAAGCGGTCCCAGGCGTTCTCCTCGTGGTACTCCGACGGGATCGTCTGGTGGGACTTCCGCAACGCCAGCCATCCGCGCCAGCGAGGCCAGTGGGTCCCACCGGCCGCGGCCGACCCGACTGGCGTCTTCCCGGCCGTGCCTATTGTCTGGGGCGTCTATCTCGACCTGCACCGCAATCTCGTGCTGGCGAGCGACATCAACAGTGGGCTGTGGATTCTGCGGCCGATCGGAGCAGGCGACATCTGAGGCCGACGGGTATCTCATCAGACAATCGTGATCGCTGACGACATCTGCGCAGAGGAGTCGCAACCCACTACGATCCGAGTTGTCGGACAAGTCTCGTGGGAGAACCGTGGACCGAGAGCAACTTCTCAACGACCTCGTCATCGCTGATCCGCAGCCGGGAGAGCTCGTCTATGTCGAGCGAACGGGAGACACCTACTGCTGGGCTCGGGCAGCGGACGACTCCGCCGTTGAGCACTCCGACGGCGCGGATGCCTGGATGTTCTACTCATGGCAACGACGCCTTGGCGATCACGACGACGCGCAGGCGATGCTCGACGACCTCCTGGACGAGATGGAGACGATGACCGGCTGCGTCGGTGATCGTTGCCGTTGGTCGTTGGACGACCCCTGGCCCCGGACGCACTGAGGCAGATGCGGTGGAGCTCTTGGTCAGCGCCGCGGACCGGGCGGCGTTCAAGCGCTGTCGGCGTCAGTGGGACTACACCGCGACCATCCGCCGGCACCTACGTCCGGCCCGTGCACCGGTCCCTGATCTCGACCGGGCGGTTCGGGACGCGCTGGCGGTCTACTACTTCCCGGGCATGTGGGACTGGGACTCAGCCATCGTGCTTCCACTGGTGGGCAAGGGTCTGGACAAGTCCCTGGCGCTGCAGCGCGCCGAGCACCTGAGCGGAGCCGCCGGACACGACGACGAGGCTGCCTACGAGGCGTTGCGCGAACAGGGACACCTACTGCTCGAGCGCTACTTCAGCTGGGCCCCGACCGTCGACCGGTTCTCACCGATCCGAGTCTCGACCGACTTCGACGCGCTGGTCACCGACCCTGCCGATCCCGATCGAGGGCTGGTCGGAGCCGACGGCGTGGCCATTCACTACACGGGCCGACTGGACCTGCTGGCGATCGACGAGCACGACCGGTACTGGGTCGTCCGCCATCGCGTGCACGACGGACAGTCGCCGCAGACCGAGCACCTGCTGCTGGACGAGGAGTCGTTGGCGGCGTGCTGGGCGTGGGGACGTTTCTACGACGGCATGGAAGTCGCAGGCACGATCTACAACGAGCTCACGACGGCGGCCATCGAGGTCTCCAGCGCGACCCCTGCGGCGGCGCGGACGTCGGCTGATCACCCGCGCGGTGGCATCCCTCAGAACGAGCCCAGCGGTGGTGGTCGCGGGGTCTCATCGCTGCGCCGGATGTATGTCAAGGGGCGCGAGGATGAGACGTTCGACCGGGTCCGTCAATACGAAGGCCCGGGGTTCCGGCGGACGACCATCCGCCGAGCGCCGTACGAGGTCAGCGACGTCGGTCGCCGGATTGCCGAGGAGGCCCTCGACATGGTCCGCGACGATCTCCGTATCTATCCCAACCCGGCACCGGAGCATTGCGGGACCTGTGCTTTTGTGCCCCCGTGTCTGGCCGTCAACGAGGGTCGCGACGTCGAGGGCATCGTGGCCGAGGAGTATCGCGTCCGGCCGCTCGACGAGATCGAGGTCGGCCGGCTCGGGGGATCACCTCATGGGGTCGGGCGTGGCTGGGTCCCACCGACCCGTACCGGCGGTTGACAGCACCGCATCGTGTCATCACCCAGCATCGATGTCACTCTTTGTACGGAATACCTAGTGAAAAGTGATAGTTGCTGGTTTTCCTGAAACTTTGCCCTCTCTTCATCCGTGTCGTGTCACGCTAGGGACGCGTTGTTCTCTCGGACTCGAAGGTCGATCAACCATGCGCGCATCGTCTGCCCTCCGGTTAGCCCTGGTTGCTGCGTCCTGCCTCGGTCTGGCCACCACGTCGTTGACGACGCACGCTTCTGTCGTGCCGGTCGAGGAACCCACTGCTCCGGTCCTGGTCTCGGTCGCCGGTGACATCGCCTGCGGTACGACCGTCCCTGCCTACAACAGCGGCGCGGGCACGGCCACACAGTGCCGTCAGAAGTACACCTCCGATCTGATCCTCGGCTCCGATGCGGTATGGACGCTCGGCGACCACACGTACCCAACGGCCACGGACGCACAGCTCGCCGCGGTGTATGAACCGACCTGGGGCCGGATGAAGGCCGTTACCTACCCGACGCCAGGTGATCACGACTACGGGAAGATCGGCGGTTCCGGGTACTTCTCGTACTTCGGCTCCGCTCCCTACTACTCCTTCGACCTCGGTGGCTGGCACGTCATCTCCCTCGACTCCGAGATTGATCACTCAGCCGGCTCGGTCCAGCTCGCCTGGTTGCAGCAGGACCTGACCTCGACCAGCGCAACGTGTTTGGCTGCGTACTGGAGCGCACCTAGGTGGACGTCGGGTCCGAAGGCACCGGGAGACACGTCGTTCGACCCGTTCTGGCGGGCCCTGTATGCCGCTCGCGTGGACGTCGTACTGGGCGGGGACGTTCACAACTACGAGCGCTTCGCCAAGATGTCACCGGACGGCACAGCCAGCTCCGACGGGATCCGGGAGTTCGTCGTGGGCACGGGTGGTCGCAGTCTCGTGGGCTTCCCCAACGTCCAACCGCGCAGCCAAGCCCGGAAGAAGTCGTTCGGCGTCCTGCAACTGACGTTGAACCCGTCGTCCTACGACTGGAGCTTCATCAACGAGTCCCGCACCTCCCTCGACTCGGGGTCGCAGACCTGCAACTGAGTCACGAGTTCCGGACCGCGGGCACTCAGCTCGGCAGGCGCTCAGGGTCGGCGGGGTTCAGGGGGTGTCGTTCCGTCAGCTTCAGCACGCAGGACGGCCAGCAGACCGAGGTAGTCATCCGCGCAGGGTCCGCAGCTGGCCAGGTGCGCAGTGATCCCGGGCATCTCCTGTTCGGGGTCCTCACCGCGCACCGCGACCTCGGCGTAGGCATGGATCAGCGCGAAGGTGTCAGCGCATCCCACGTCGCGCGCGTCGGTCGCCAACAGCCCTTGCAGGGCGTCCCAGGTGCTCATGCGTCTCTTTCCAGGCGTGACGTGACGTATCCGCGAGTGATCAAGTGGGCATGAAGTTTACGCCGTGCGTCGAACATCGTCTTGTAGATGGCGTTGCGGTTGGTGCCGAGCTCGGCGACGAGACTGTCGAGCGGCATACCTTCGAGAACGATCGCCACGAAGACACGGCGCTGATGCACGGTCAGCTCGCCGTCGACCGCCGCTCGGACGACCTCCACCAGCTCGCGTGACTCCGCCATCTCCTCGGGCCCGGCACCCAGACGCGCCGGGAGGAGTTCCCAGGACGCCTCGTCCCACTGTGGACTGTCGCGCCGCCAGGCATGGCGGCTGAGCTTGTTGGATACCTCGAAGATCACGAACTTGTAGGCCCAGGTCATGAATTTGCTCTCGCCCCGGAAGTCGGTGACCCGGCGGAGGATGGACAACAGCGCATCGTCGGCGGCCTGGCAGGCCACGTCGTCGAGCTCTTGTCCGACGATGCCGTTCAGCCCCGATCGCCGCAATGCCTCGCTCCGAGCGATCTTCACCAAGAGGACGTGCAGGCGGGCGATGGAATCCTCGCGCTGGGCACCGTCGCCGGTCAGGGCCTCGACCCAGCCGGCTGAGACAGGGTCGCCGGGCGGTACTGCCGGGGGTTCGCTGTGGGTGTCGCACATCACCTGCGAGCCTAAGGCGGCTTCTGGTCTATCGGGATGCTGAGAACCGGTCTTCCTCGACCGGTAAGAACTCGTCCTTTCCGAGCGAGCAGGTGCGACGGTGCCGGGTGGCACCGTCGCACCTGCCTCAACAGCTAGCGCGGCGGGAACTGCGAGTGCGCGACCGGATCCGCGAGGTTCGCGGTCGGTGCCTTGGCGGTGTAGCCGATGACGACACAGTTGATGTCGACACCCACCGATCCGTACGGCGCAGGCTTGCCCGTCGCTGGGTCGACACCAGTCAGCAGGTCGGGACGTTGCGCGGCCAGGTTGAACACCTCGACCTCGTCAATCTGCCGCTTGTTCAGCCCCAGCTTGACCGCCTTCGGCGTCCAGAGGCCGAGCTGCGCGTCCCACAGCGGGCTGTACGCGTCAGCGTGCCGTGGATCCGTCAGCGTCGGGAAGTCGCCGAAGACGTTGAGGAGGTCTCCGCCACGACGCAGCCCGTTGATCAGCTGGTGGTCGCTCGCCGAGGCGTCACGCGAGATGAAGCCGTCCTTGCCCAGATGCTGGAATCCCTGGGCCTCGCGGTTGTTGCTGCCGGTCTGCCCGTTGATGAACCCGAACAGACGCTCGCGCGCGGACCCCAGGAAGTCATCTCCACCGTTGTAGGCCGCGCGGTCCAGGGCGGGTGCGTACGTCGCACGTTCCAGCACCGCTGTCAGCGGTTGACCGGCGTCGGTGCTCAAGTAGACGATCGGCTGCCCGGCATCGAAGCCCTTGACGAACAGCATGTCGACCCATGACTCGTTGTAGCGACCGGGTCGCGCCTTCTTGGCGATGTGCACCCCGAGGACGCGGTCTGCGGTGTTGGTGTGGTGGGTCACATCGAAGTTGCCGTTGCCGACCGCGACGATCGGCGCGTTGTAGACGACAGGTGAGCCCTTGATGCGGATGAACGGGCTGTAGTCCAGGCCCGCCACGGCGCCGGGCTGGAACTTGGCCAAGGGGAAGCCGTCCGGTCCTGGCTTTGCGACCCGCGTCGGGCTGAAGTCGGGCGCGGCCGCGAAGTTGACCACCGCCGGCCCGAAGCGATTCTCCTGGGGCGTCGGGGACTGCAACGTCACGTCCTCGATACACGTGTCGCAACCGATGCCAAGGTTCAGCAGCTTCGGGACGTAGTTCACGCCGAGATCGTTGGCGAGGCCACGGTCGGAGGCGTCGAGGAGCGTGTACCAGACCGTCTGCCCGTTGGCACGGCCCTTGTACAGCGGCAACCGAACGGTTTCGCGCGACAGATCGACCTTGATCGCGCTCTCCTCGGTGAGATGGCTTCGAGGTAGCACCCCGCTGAGCTGCCCTAGACCTGAGGCGGAGCCGGTCTGGACGTGTCGGCTGATCGTCGTCGACGGACGGGTTGACGCTTCCGATGGTGTCTGCGAGATGAGTGCGCCCGCGACGAGCACGCCGATCGAGGCGGCCGCTACGGCGGCCGGTCGACGATGCGTCGAGGAGAATCTCGGGCCGCGACCTTCCGGATCGCGACGGAAGGGATGGGTCTGACCTCGGGGGGGATGGGACATGATGTTGCTCCTGTCTCGACTGCCTGGGACTCCAGGAAGTGCACGGTCCGCGACCCGCCGATCCAGTGGGCGTCAGCCGTGTCCACTGCTCGTGGCGTACGACGCCTCGGTCTTACATGCAGACAGCGCCCTGGCGGCTTACCGATTCCTTACCCGCGGATGAGGCAGTCCGAGCCGGAGTCAGCTCGGACGCCCAGGCATGGGGGCGCCAAGCAGGTCGTGCAGTTCTGCGGCGCTGTGCGTGTGCGGTCCCATGATGACCAGCGCCAAGCGTTCGGCACGGGTCTCGCCAAGCCGGGCGGTGTAGCGGCGGAACTTGTCGAGGATCTCGTCATCGGTGAGCGGATCCTCGGGGTCGCCTCGGGCACGGGTCAGGGCAGATGTGGTGCTTGTGCCGTCAGCGAGTCGCAGCGTGACACGTGCCCATCGCTGCGCCGGGAACTGTGCGGTCAGCTCGGTGCTCTCGAGGATCCGGACGCGCTCGGAGATCCGCATCACGTCGGTCCGCGATACGGGATCAAGCAGGACCTCGGGCTCGATCGAGCCGTGTACGGCGGCCGCCGCGACAGAGAACGGCAGGCTGTACTGGGCCTCTTCTGTGGTCGTAGGTCGACTGATGGCCAGTGCGGTGGCGGGCGCACAGGTGACCACGTCGATGGTCTCGACCTGCGCTGCGTCGATGCCCAAGCTCCCGGTGAGGGACAGCATCGCGTCCACCGCGGGCTGCGCCCAGCGGCATACCGGATGGGGCTTGAGGTACTGCTCCATGATCATCCAGCGCTCGCCCAGATCGGCCACGGCGATGTCGTCGAGAAGCTCCGCCGGAGCGCCGGTGAAGCCTTCGGCCGCGAGCAGGGCTGCCTCGGCGCCAGCCCGTGCTCCCCAGGCGGAGCTGTCCTTGACCATCGTGGGGTGGTCGATGGTCCGCATCATCGGGCCCCGGGGGGCGGTGTACTCGGCGATGCCGAGCGCCTCAGCGGTAGCACTTCGATCCAGCCGCAGGGCACGGACGCCGACGGCGGCGGCGCCGAGCGCGTTCCAGGCTCCTGAGCTGTGGTAGTCGTGTGCGGTTCGGTGCAACGCGGTGCCGCCACGCAGAGCGATCTCGTAGCCGACCACCAACGCAGCCAGCAGGTCCTCGGTCGTCGGATCGGACGTGACGCCGCTGAATGCCATCACGGCGGGAAAGGCGGAGGCCCCGGCGTGACCCTTCGCGATCCGGTGCCCGTCGTGACCATCCATCGAGTCGATGGTTGCGGCGTTGGCCATCGCGGCCGAGGGAACTGCAGCGACGCGACCGTCGAAGAGCAACGGCGCCGAGGAAGGTCCCGGGGTGGCCGCGACATGGTCGCGAATGATGCGCGACAGTGCAGTTGCGGTGCCCGCCGCCGTCACGGCCACCAGATCGAGAAGGCAGCGTCTGGCCTGATGGCGAACGGCCCGTGGCAGGTCGTCGAAGCGCAGTTCGTGAATGAAGTCACTGACCACCCGTGTGGTCGCGGTCATGCTTCTCACCAGCCCGATCGGCGTCTGCCTCCACGGTAACGCCACCGGGCGCCAAGACCTGGGGTCGCGTCACCGGTCGGCGATCGCCAGCAGCCTGCCGTCGGTGACGCCGATGACCAGGGCACCGTCCTCGGTCAGCGCCGGGTAGGAGTCGACGGTCGTCTGTGCGTCGACGGTCCACATCAAGTGACCCGACCGGTCGACGCCGTAGATCAGGCCCTGCCGGGTACCGGCGTAGACGGAATGCCTCGCGTCCACCAGGACTGAGGTCCAGATGCCGATCCCACCAGGACCGTCGTCGACTTTGGACCCTTGGAACGCGAAGACGACGTTGCCGTTGCGCGCGTTGAGCCCGGTGATCTTGTTGCCGTGATCGCCGATGTAGCTGATGGCATCGCGAGTGACCCCTGGAGACGAGTACGTCGTGAAGCCCAGGTCGTGGTTCCAGGTCACCGAGCCGTCCGCCGGGTCCAGGCCGTACGCGTGGTCGTCGTTGGAGCCGATCACCACGGTGCCGTCGGGCGCGACAGCCGGGCTGACCTCGACGATCTCGTTCGGGGCGGTGGAGTGCCAGAGCACGGTGCCGTCCGCGACGGCGAACACACCTGAGACACCCGACTGGTAGGCGGTGCGCCCGTCCTGGGAAAACACCGGCGAGCCGTACGACTGCTCTCCTAGGTCCACCCGCCACTCCTCGACCGGCCCTTGCTCATCCGGGTGCAGCATGACCAGCAGGCCGGAGCTGTTGCCGACGATGACCTGTCCGTCGTCTCGCACCGCGGGAGAGCTGACCTGGCCCCCGAGGTCGAGGCGCCACCGCACCTGTCCGTCGGCTGCGACCGCGATCAGTCTTCCGTTAGGCCCGGGCCAGAGGACCAGCCCGCTCGGCAACACGGCAGGGCTCGTCGACTGGTCGAGGCCGTAGCTGCCTCGCTCGTCGACCACCCACCGATCCTTCCCGGTAGCCGGGTCCAGTGCGTGCAGCACACCGGCGTTGCTGGCGGCATAGATCGTGCCATCGGCGGCGACCACGGGTCCGGGGGTGACGTTGCCTTCGAGCTGCCTGCTCCAACGGACGTGTCCGGTCTCCGGCCCGGTCGCTGGGCTGGCCCCGCTGTGCTGGGCGTCGTACAGCGCCTGCGGCCACGCGGTCCAGGAAGGGCGGGCTGGCGAGCCTGAGTGCCTGGCCAACGGTGTGATCACAGCGGCCTCGCTCGTGTCGGCCGTGCTGCTGAGCGGCGCGGAGCAGCTCAGGCAGAGTCCGGCCATCGGGAGCAGGGCGACGAAGCGTCGAGCACGAGCCACGTTCGCATTGTGTCGGGTGGTCGATCACGTGGACCGGTGGTTGTCTTACCGGTCCGTGACGTCATCGCCGACATCGTGGTGGGCGGCTACTCATCCCGGAGAAGCTCGGTCGGCTCGAGCCGGTTGACCAGTCGAGACCCGGCGACCGAGGAGATGACCGTCGCGACGAAAACCAGTGCGACCGGGGTCAGGGCGGCGCCCATGGACAGCGTGTAGCCGGGGGTGAGCACGAACAGTGGACGCAGCACGGTGATGAAGTAGTAGCCCATGGCTGTGCCGACGAGCAGTCCGGCGACCACTCCGGCCAGGGCTACCGTGCCGGCTTCGGTGGCGATCAGCAGCCGGATGGTGCGCGGCTCCAGACCTTGGGCGCGAAGCGTGATGTACTCGCGCCGTCGTTGGAGGAGCAGCCCGAAGACGAAGATGGCGATGGCGATCACGGCCATTGCGAGCGCAAACGTCTCGTCGAGGCGCACCAAGCCCGAGATGTTCAACGCGGCCAGGCTGGACTGGTCTCTGGCCAGGGTGGTCGCCCGCGTGTCGATCTGGAGATGGTCCAGGGCGCCGGGACCCTGACGCAGCGAGGCCACGGCGCGCCCGAGCCCTGCATCGTCGTTCGTGGTCGTGGCGGCCAGGAAGAAGTCCGGTGCCTTGGTCGGGACTTCGGCCTGGTGCCGGTCGATCGCCATCACGGCATCGGCACCGTCGGGGAATCCTGGCAGTCGTTCGTAGAGGCCGGTGACGTGCAGCGGGACCTCCACCTGCTGGCTGGTCGCGCGGACGAGCAACACGTACAGCGTGTCGCCGACCTTGGCCTTGAGGAACGCCGCCATGTCCTCGCTCAACAGGATCGCCTTCGGGTCGGTCGTCAGCGTTCCGAGTTCAACCGCGGCGTCGCCCGAGGGGAACTGGGCGTCCGCCACCGGGGCGACCGACGCGTAGCTGTCGGGTTGGATGGCGGCCAGGTTGGCGGGGTCCGAGGTTCGAGCACTCCTCAGAACAACGTTGCTGACGCTGTAGATCACCGGGCTGGTGTCGGCTACGCCCGCTGTCCGGAAGAGGCCGGCGTCGCCGACACCATACGTACGCTGCGAGGTCGGGCTCGGGGTGATGCGGATGTCAGAGCCCGTGGCGTAGCGAGCATCTGTCGTCTTCGCCGCGTCGTAGGAGGAGGTGAATCCGGCCAGGCTGACGGCGAGCGCGACGATGAGGGAGACGACGACCGCACCGTTGGCGATGGCCCACGGCCTGCGGCCGATGCTGAGTCGGTAGAGGCTGGCCAGCGGAGATCCGACCTGGCCACTTGAGCGCGGTTGAGTCCGCGCCAGCAGGTTCCCGCAGAGCCTGGCAGCGAGCAGGCTGCCGGTGATCCAGACGGCTACGGGCAGCACGAGAAGTGCGAGGTTGAGACTGACGGAGCGACCGAAGTAGACCGACCCTGGGGCTCCGTCGAACGCGTGCGTGCGCAAGGCCACCGCGGTACCGACCACCACCACCACGACCCCGATCACGTCGAAGCCGAATCGACGCCACAGCGGTGCTCGCCCGGCCAGTCGTGCCCTGTCCTCGTTGATCTCGCGCTCGATCGAGCGCCGGCCGGTGACGTACAGGGCGGTCCCGGTGGCCAGGAAGCCACCGAGCGTTCCGATCAGCGAGGAGCCGAGCAGGCTGGCTGTGCTGGCGCGGTTCAACGACTGCTGGCCCAGAACCGCCACAGCGGCGAAGTAGCCAAGACCGAGACCGATCAAGGACCCGCAGGCGGTCAGTGCGGCGGTGCGCAGAGTGAGCATGCGAAGCAGGTGACGCCGGCTGGCGCCGCGGATCCGGAGGGTGGCTTGCTCGCGACGCTGCCCCTCGGCCAGAACGCTACCGGCGTACGCGGCGAGCATCGCGGCGAGAAGTCCACCCGGGACACCCAGGAAGATGAAGAGCCGCTTGGCAGCCGAGGCATCGGCGGTGGCCACGGTCAGCGTGTTGGAGATGTTGTCCAGCAGGTAGTCCTGGTGGGCAGCCACCCCGTTGACCGCCGCGGCGATGCGCTGGGTCTGGACGAGCGCGGTCGCCGGATCCGAGGCCAGCAGCTCGCGATCCAGCGTGATGTCGATCTCGCGTACCGGGGGGCTCTTGAGCCGGGCGCCTCGTGTCGTCGCCGCCCGTTCGAACGCAGGGAGGACTGTGCCCGCGAACGTCTGAGGCGAGACGATGATCGAGTTGGGTGTGTAGATGAAGGTCTCGAGGTCCCCGCCTCGGCGGCTCGAGAACAGGGATCGGGCTCGGCTGAGGTCGGCTATGCCGCTGACCAGGACCGACAGACTCGAGTCGTCGGGGAGTGTCACGGTGACCCGGTCGCCGATCCCAGCCCGCAGCTCCTTGGCTGCCTCGGCGCTCAGCACAGCGCCTCCCGCGCTGAGTCGACCCCGGACGATCTTCACCGTGGCGTCGCGTCGGGCATAGTCGGCGGCGAAGCCCAGAATCTTGGCTGTGCCGCGGGTCGTCGAGCCGTTGGCGGCCAACGTGTGTGGGCCCAGGTCGGCGAACGACAACTGGCTGGCGTGGGCCACCCCGCTCAGGCCACCGACCAGCCTGGCCAGCTCGTCGAGCGGCACCGTCGATTCCTGGTTCGCCGTGATTGGACTGACCGACTCCCGGCTGGAGTACGTCGACACGACTGTCGTGTCGTCGACCGGGGTCGTGGCCAGAGCCTCGACGCGGTAGGAGAGTCGTTGCACTCCGCCAGGGGGGATGGTGCCGAGATTGAACCCGGTGAGCCCGGCCCCGTGGGCGAAGGGGTTGGCTTTGCCACCGGACATCGCCGTACCCGCTCGGTGTGCAGATCCCGCCACGAAGCGGAGATCGCCGTCGGGGAGGGAGCGCACCGTGACTTCGTTCGCGGCGACCTTGCTCGTGTTGCGAACCTCCAGGTCGACCCGTGCGTGGTCCCCGGTGGAGATCGGACCGGCGGAGTCGAAGGTCTGCGTGAAGGCGATCGCCCCACCGACGCGTTCGGTGACGATCCGCTGCATGTCGATGGGAAGCGGTGCGACGGCTCGCTGGGTCATCGAGGCGGACAGCCCGTCCACGAAGAACAGGACCCCGCAGAACAGGCCAACCCCAAGGGTCACCCCGACCATCGTGGACATGGTGCGCCGAGGGTTTCGGACGAGGTCGGCGAACACGTACCTAGTCAGCATGGCCGGCCCCCGTCGGCGTTGACAGCTCGGCGATGTGGACCATCCGGTCCAGGTGGCCAGCGATCTCATGGTCGTGCGTGACGAGGACCAGGGTGGCCGCGATCTGGGTGTGCACCTCCACCAGGAGCTCGATGACGGTCCGGGCGCTGGCTGCGTCGAGCGATCCGGTCGGTTCGTCGGCCAAGATCACGGCCGGTCGGTGGATGATGGCTCGGGCGACCGCGACGCGTTGTCGCTGCCCTCCTGAGAGCTGGTCGGGGAATCTGCGGGACAAGCTCGCGAGCCCGAGGTGTTCGAGCACGGCGCTCGGGTCTGCCTGCTTTTCGCGAGCCTCACCGGTTCGGCAGATCGCGAGCTGGAGGCCGACGTTCTCCTCAACGGTGAGATGGGGCAAGAGATTGTCGGCCTGGTAGACCATTCCGAGCGTCCGCCGACGAAAGCTGACCCGGCCCCGCTCAGACAGTGCCGAAACGGCCGTAGTCCCGATCGTGACCGTGCCCCGGGTGGGAACGGCGAGCCCGGCCAGCAGCCCGAGCAGCGTGGACTTGCCGCAGCCGCTCGGGCCCATCACCGCGAGACTGGTGCCGCCGTCGACCCTGAGCTGCGAGCACTCGAGCGCACGGACGGTCCCTGTCGCGCTGCGGTGGTCGACGATCAGATCGCTGGCGATGATGTTGTTGGGAACCTCGTGGACATCCAGCGCAGCGATGCTCATCGGAGGTGAACCCCGTGGTCGAGGAGCGCGTAACGACGCTCGGCGCGATCCGCTATCGCGACCTCGTGGGTGACGTACAAGACCGCGAAGTCCGCGGTCAGGACGTCGTCGATCACCGACGTCGCGGTTTCGGCGTCCAGCGCGGCGACGACTTCATCGGCCAGCAACAGGGCAGGATCGTTCGCCATGGACACTGCCAGGGCGACCCGCTGGGCTTCGCCCCCGGACAGGTGTCGCGGTCGGTGCTGAGCTCGGTGGGCGACGCCGAAGCGCTCTAGGAGCTCGAGGGATCGGGCCCGGTCGGAGACACGTCCTCGTCGGGGAGAGGCGAAGGCGAGCGCAAGGGCGACGTTCTCGCGGGCGGACAGGAACGGGATCAAGTTGTCGGACTGAAGCGCGATCCCGATCCGATTGGCGCGCACTCGCGCTCGGGCCCGGTCGTCCAGGTCGCCTGTCGACTCGGCATCGACCTCGATCGTGCCGTGATCAGGGCGAAGCAGGCCGGCGATCAGCAGGAGCAAGGTGGACTTCCCGCATCCGGATGGTCCGATCAGGCTCGCCTTCTCGCCGGGGAGGATGGTCAGATCGACCCCCTTCAGGACGTCGTCGTCGCCCGAGCCGCGGTAGGACTTCGAGACGTCGCGTAGTTGGACGAGTGGCGCCACGGTCGCGGTACTGCTCACCGTGCTCGCCGCGCTTTTGGCGCTGATCCGTAGATCTTCGGGGAGGTCTTTCGGGCGTGCGCCTCGAGATCCAGGACTGTCTGGCTCGCTTCGGCGAGACCCTTGGGACTCAGCGTGATGAAGTTCTGCAGCTGGAACGTGTCTTGGTGCAGGCTGGCATCGAGAGGCACGTTGTTGATCACGCCGACACCGGGCGCGTAGTACTTGTTCTCATTGTCAGGCGCACCGACGTTGCCCTCCTGGACCACTCGGACGTTGTCGAAGCAACCGAAGGCCACGCACTCCCGGATGCCGATCTGGATCGGTTCGCCGACCGAGGGTTTCTCGTCGGGCGCCGCGCCGATGAACCAGCGCGGCGTCTTCATGGTGACCTTGGCGGGGGCGAGAATGCCAGGCGATGCGTCGGCGGCGCCGAGCCACGCGCTCTCGGTGTTGGTGTACTGGCCGCCCTCGTACTCCTCGGTGTACCCACCCAGGATCCAGACGTTGCCGTCCTTGTCGAGAGCCAGGTAGTCCATGCCCACTTGGGAGACGTCGGCGGAGTCCGTCGACTCATCCAGCATGGCGATCGTCGGCACCCCGTCGATGACCCGGATGACGTCGGTCATGGTGGTGATGATCTGGTGGGGAACGACCCGAGAACCAACTTCCGTCGTGCCACCGCGGACCCACTGCAGACCGGGCTTGAGAGGGTGGAAGGGGTTGGTGTCGCGCGTCGGGTTGACGAAGTTTGCGGGGTCGAAGGTGACCTTGGTGCCTTCGGAGTTGGGGTCGGTGGTGGGTTTGGTGTCCTTGGGCGATCCGCCACACGCCGCCACGAGGCTCAGCGCTGCTACCGCACACATCAGACGCAGTGGCTTCTGGATCGTCGACGGCGACCGTGATCTCATGGCTTGCGCACCCATCTCTTTGGCGTGGCGGAGGCGACGCGGTAGTGCCCAGACCGCGCGGGTCACTCCTGCGTCGGTTGGTCTGACCGCCATCGTGGCGGGCGAGTGCTGAGCATTCACTGAGAGCGTGCGGGCCGCGAGGCGCGGGCGCGCTTCGAGCTGATCGGCTAGCCGTGGTCGAGCACGCGCAGCGCGCGGCTGAGAAGGTCGTCCATGCTCGCTTTGGCAGCGTCGGCGACGGCCCGGTGGGCGACCGCCTCTGCTCGGTCGATGTCACCGGAGTCCAGCGCGGTCTGAGCCTCCGCCACGAGGATGTCCACGTCGACCCAGGCGTACGAATCGGTGACGCGATGACTGAGGGTGCTCGCGTTGGTCAGCCACTGCAAGCCGGTCTCGTACTGGTTCTGTGCGACGTGGGTGAGCCCGATCGCCATTGCTGTAACCCCTTCCCAGCACGGGTCGCGAAGTTGTCGCGCCAGGGCGAAGGTGGCCTCCAGATCGTCACGGACCTGGTTCGGATCCTCGCCGCCGCTGAGGCGGGCATTGGCGAGCCACGCTTCCGGCCAAGGAACGTACGCCGTCCATCGTTCCTGTCGGGCGAGCGCGCACGAGGCCTCGGCCCAATCCATGGCTTCGTCGAGCCGGTCCTGAAGGAACAGGGTGCGGGCTCCCAGACCCAGGCTCCACGCCTCGCGTCGTACGGTGCCAGCACTGCGGCTCAGCTCGACCGCCTCGGCGAAACGGGCCGCACTCGGGCCGAGCCGGCCCCAGTCGCTGAGGTTCATGGCCTCGAAGCCCGCCAGAGCGGCAAGGAGGGCTGGGGACTGTGTTGCCCTCTCGGCAGCCAGTCGAAGGTAGTCCCCCGCGCTGGTTCGCCGGCCGGCCAGTACATCGACGTACGCGAGCTCCGAGAATGCCTTGGCCGCGGTGCCTTCCACCCCGGCCGCCGTCGCTGCCTCGACAGCCATTCGGAGAACGACCGCTCCTTCGTCGTCGTAGCCACGGATCGCGTGCACCAGGGCGGTGCCGAGCTCCATCAGGCACCGGCTGAGCAGCTCCCGGTCGCCGGACTTCTCGGCCGCCTCCGACGCGCTGCGCAGACATTCGATGCCCGCGTCAGCGGCACCCGCCGAGACCGCGGCCAAGCCGGCATCGAACAGCGACGTCGCGGAGGCGCGCGCGGACACTCCTGGAATCGGGGCGGCAAGGGTGGGTCTCGCTGCAGCACGGATTGCAGGTGTGGCATCGACGCCGAACTCGTTGACGAACACCGCTTCGCTGAGCGCCGCCTGCCGACTCGCCGCCTCCGCATCGCCGGACGCGGCCAGCGCCTTGACCAGCAGGACGTGCGGGCCCTCCTCGAACTCAGCGCGCCGTACCATTGCGGCGGCCAGTGCGACCGCGCGATCGAACTGACGACCTGACAGGGCACGAAGGGTGGCCTGCCGCACAGCGGACAGAACCTCGCCGTCGACGCGTTGACGTTCCACGAGCAGCCACGACTCGAAGCCGGGGGAGGCCTTGACGTCGATGCCCTCCAGGAAGGTGCCTTCGGGAATCGCACCCGAGACCGTGCCTCGTGCGATGTCGTGCACATCAACAGTGACGCTGTCGCTCAGCGTGATCGCCAGCGGGTTTCCCTCCACCGTGACGGCAAGCCCCGTCTGTCTACGCAACTCAGCCAGCGACCAGCGCAAAGCACCCATCGGGTCGTCGGCATCGCTGAACAGCTCACTGACCAGGACCTGGCGGGAAACAGGTCCCGATGATCGGAGCAACCTGGCCAAGAGAGCCCAGGTCTTGTGGCCTCGAGGACCTGGAACTGCTTGCCCATCGCGGTCGAGTCCCGGTCGCCCGATCAGCCGAATCCGCAACACGGTGTCAACCTAGCGATTCATCCTGCCAGTGCCAGGTCGGCGTCTCCACGCATCGCCGCGGGCAGGTGCTCCTGGGCGCCGGGTGTGATGCTTCGCAGGATGGCTCCGTGCACGATGCCGAAGGCCCGCAGCCGCGCCACCTCGGAACCATGCCAGTCCACCAGTGCTGTCGCTGCGCCCGGACATACCGCGTACGCCGCGGACGCCATCAGGCCAAGGATCCAGGACTCGCTCTGTGTCCCATCCTCGACGATGCGCTCCGCCGTGCGTTCTAGTGTCTCCGCGAGTGTCTCCGCGAGTGTTACGAATAGTTGCTCGTTCGTGTCCATGACTGAAGCGTCCGCCGCATCCGTGTGATGCGACGTGTGACGCCATCGTCAGGGCACGGGCACCCCGCGTGCCGGCCGGGCGACCGCCCCCGCGGAGTGTGCCCGGGACGAGGCTCGGGCCGGGTAGTCGAACAACCCCCCCCGGCCGGGGGGCCAGGGGGCGAGGATGGTGAGTCGATGGTGCGCCATCAGGGACTCGAACCCCGAACCCGCTGATTAAGAGTCAGCTGCTCTGCCAATTGAGCTAATGGCGCCGAAGCGGATGCAACCTTAGCAGCGGGAGGGCCTCCGCCTAAAATCCAAAGATGGTCGGCGACCGGGCGCGCAAAGGGCAGGTGACGGAGGTCATCCGCCGTGCCTGCCTGGCGTTGCCGGAGGTCGAGGAACGGCCGAGTCATGGGGCGCCGACGTTCTTCGTTCGAGGCAAGAAGTCGTTCGTCTCGATCTGGGCGGACGGCCATCACGATGACGAGTTTCCGCATCTGTGGTGCGCCGCGTCACCCGGCGTACAGCAGGAGATGGTGGCGGGCGAGCCAGACCGGTTCTTCCGGCCGCCCTATGTCGGTCACCGGGGTTGGCTCGGCGTACGGCTCGACCAGGACTTCGACGACGGCGAGCTGGCCGAGATCTGCCAGGACGCCTATCGCGCCGTGGCGCCTGCCACCCTGCTCAAGCGCCTCGACCCCTGACCAAACACCTCCCGTCCGCCGTTCTGGGGGGTTGAAGGGGCAGAAACGGCGGTTCGGAGGTGTCCGGTCGAGAGGCGTCAGGCTTCGCGGTCGCGCAGGATCTGCTGGCTAGCCAACTTGCCCGGCGCGCCCATCACGCAGCCACCGGGATGCGTTCCGGAGCCGCACTGGTAATAGCCCTCGATCGGCGTACGGTACTGGCTCCAACCCGGCGCCGGCCGGAAGAAGTACATCTGCGGGGCGAAGAACTCACCGGCGAAGATGTTTCCTTCGGTCAGCCCGACCACTCGCTCGATGTCGAGTGGCGTGACGATCTCGCGCTGCAGCACCAGGTCGCCGAAGCCGGGGAAGAACGACTCGAGCGTGGCCTGCACCGTGTCACCGAACTTCTCCCGCTCGGTGTCCCAGTCGCTGCCCTTGAGGTGGTACGGCGCGTACTGCACGAAGCACGACATCACGTGCTTGCCAGGAGGTGCCATGTCAGGGTCGACGATCGACTGGATGGCACAGTCGATGTACGGGCGCTGGCTGTACCAGCCGTACTTGGCGTCGTCGAACGCCCGCTCGAGGTACTCCATCGACGGCCCGATGTTGGTGAAGCCGCGGTACTGGTCGGAGCGGTCGCCGAGTGCGGGGTACCTCGGCAACCCGTCCAGCGCGAAGTTGACCTTGGCCGACGTGCCCTGGAACTTCATCCGGTTGATGTTCTCGACCAGGTCGCTGGGCAGCTCACGCGGCTCGACCAGCTGGGTGAACGTCCGCCGCGGGTCGAGCGCGCTGACCACGATGTTCGCGCTCAGCTCGGTGCCGTCCTCGAGGGCGACCCCAACGGCCCTGCCCTCCTTGGTGATGACCTGGTCGACGGGGGAGTCGAGCAGGATCTCCGCACCGTACGCCTGCGCCGCCCGGGCCAGCACCTGGGTGAAGCCGCCGTTGCCGCCCTTGTGGAACGCCCACGCGCCGAAGTGGCCGTCATGCTCGCCCAGCGAGTGGTCGAGCAGCACCAGCCCGGACCCTTGCGACATCGGACCTACCTTGGTGCCGATGATGCCTGAGGAGGCGATGTAGCCCTTGAGGATGTCGCTCTCGAAGTAGTCGTCGAGGAAGTCCGCCGCACTGCCGGTGAGCAGCCGCACCGTGTCGTGCATGACCTTCTGCTCGACACCGGACAGGTGCGCCACCAGGTCGGCGACACCGGCCAGGTCTTCGGGCGACTTGCCGAACAGGTTCGGCGGCACCTTGTCGAGCAGCGGCTTGACCACCTGGCAGACCCGCTCGACGTCGTACTCGTAGCGGTCCATCGCGTCGGCGTCATGCGGGGAGTGCCGCATGATCTCCTTGATGTTCTCGTCGCGGTCCTGGCCGAGCAGCAGGTAGTCACCGTTCTCCATCGGGGCGAACGACGACGGCATCAGGATCGGCATGAAGCCGTGCTTGACGAGATCGAGCTCGTGGATGATGTCTGGTCGCAGCAGGCTCAGCGCGTACGAGAACGTCGTGAAGTGAAAGCCTGGCCGCAGCTCCTCGGTGATCGCGGCCCCGCCGACGAGCGATCGGCGCTCGATGATCAGCACCTTGAGGCCGGACTTGGCCAGGTACGCGCCGTTGGTGAGGCCGTTGTGGCCGCCGCCGATGACGATCGCGTCGTACGTCTTGGTCTTGGTCGCCATGTCAGGCCGTCTTTCGCTCGGGTTTGAACAGGGGCGTCCGGGCCACGTCCGCCGCCACCGTCTCGTACTGGTGGTTGATGGTGAGCTCGAGGTTGACCCGAGATCCGACGGCCGCGAGATCGGGTCGGACCCGCGCCATCGCGATGTGGCGCTGTAGCACGGGGGAGTACATCAAGGAGGTGGCGTAGCCGATGCGCTCACCCTTGTCGTCGTACAGCATCGACTCGTAGTCGAGCGGCGTCTCGTCCTTCGGCGGGATCAGCCCGGCGCCGCGATAGAGCCGGTCGTAGTCCTGCCAGTCGATGACCAACCCGACGCTCGACCAGCGTGAGGTCTTGTCGGCCAGCTCGCGGCGGATCGCGTTGCGACCGATGAACGGGCGGTCGTCGGCGTCGATGGCCTTGAGCATCCAACCGAAGCCGAGCTCCTTGGGCGTGACGCGTTCATGGTCGGTGAAGGCGAACCGGCTCGACGAGAACTCGACATTGATGAGCACCAGCCCGGCTTCGATGCGCGTCATCAGCAGCGCCTCCTCACCGAACGGGATGAAGCCGCGACCCTCGCCCGCCTCCACCACCGCATCAAGCATGCCCAGCGCGTCATCGGCACCGACCCGGACCTCGAAGCCGAGGTCGCCGGTATAGCCGGTGCGGGAGATCGTCACCGGGGCGGAGCCGATCTTGGCCTGGGTGTGGTCGAAGAAGCCGAGGCTATTGACCTCGGGGGCGACCTTGCTCAAGATCTCGCGGGACCGCGGACCCTGTACGGCGAGCATCGCGTACTCCTCGGTGGCGTCCTCGACCTGAACATCGAGCCGGCCGACCAGGTCGCGGAGGTAACCGACGTTGGGCTCGGCAGCGGTGAGCAGGAACTCGGTGTCGGAGTGGCGGAAGACCACACCGTCCTCGAGGACGAAACCGCGGTCGTCGCACCAGAGCGTGTACTGCGCCTTGCCCGGCCGACACAGTCGGATGTCCCGGGTCATCACCCCGGCCAGGAACGTTTCCGCGTCCTTGCCTCGGATCCAGTACTTGTACAGCGGCGAGGTGTCGAAGTACCCGGCGCTGTTGCGCACGGCGAAGTACTCGTGCTTGGCGGAGTGGTCATAGCGCAACGCCGAGAGGTAGCCGGACCAGTGGCCCCACAGGCCGGTCATGTTGAGCTCACTCAAGCGCGGGTGGAACGGGGTCGTCTTGATCACAGGGGCTCCCATCGCCGGATGCTCCTGCGTACGCCGACGGGCGTGCGGAGCAGTCCCAGCCTAGGACCTTGTTGGACGCCTGCGCAATAGTCCACACTGGCCGTCATGGCGGTCCGGATGAGTCCCACCCAGCGCCGCGAGGCGATCGTCGGCGCCGCGCTTCAGGTGATGCTGCGCAATGGGATGGCCGCCACGACGGTGCGCGATGTCGCCGACGAGATGGGAAGCTCCAGCGGCCTGGTCCACCACTACTTCGCCTCGATGGACGAACTGCTGGCTGCCGCGTTCGAGCGAGCCGCCACCATCGACCTGGACTCGACGGCGGCGTCGATGCGCGGTTCGGCCGATCCCGTCGAGCAGATGCGCAGCTTCTTCGCCACCTACATCCGGGCCGAGCAGGACTGGGCGTTCCAGCTGTGGCTGGACGCCTGGGCCGAGGCGAGTCGGCGACCCGCGGTCCGGGCCACGTCACAACGCCTCAATGTCGCGTGGCAGCGGTTGCTGGCAGACGTGATCGAAGCCGGGGTGCGCACCGCAGACTTCGTCTGCGCGGACCCGGCCGGCGCGGCCTGGCGGATCCTTTCGCTGTTGGACGGGCTGGCGCTGCAGACGGTGGCTCATCGTGTCGACCTCGATCGCGGGGCGGTGCTGCGCTGGTCCGTCGCACATGCCGAGACCGAGCTGGGCCTCGAACCGGGCACGCTCGGGATTCAGCCGTGCTGAGTCCTGCTCGAGTCCGTGAGTCGTACGTCGAGCGGCTCGTGGGTGGGTGCTGGCCGGGCTCGAACGGCGTACTGAGCAAGGCAAGTCCCCTCTTACCAAGGGGGGTTTGCCTAGTTAACAAGCCTTCGGAATAGATAACTAGGCAAACCACAAGGGGCCAGAGAAGGGGTTGAGGAAGATTTAGCGTTCAACTAGTGTTGACGACGGGTGAAGGATTCATCAGACACCTGAGGAGTTGCCATGCCCGCCGTGACCGTCGACGACCTGACCGTCCTACCCCGTGTGCCGGTGCGTTCTCCCGAGACCACGGTCCGACCCGTCGTCTCGGTGACGACCGGACCGAAGGGATTCGAGGGCGAGGGCTTCCCGGTCCGCCGCGCCTTCGCGGGTGTCGACCTTGGGTTGCTGGACCCCTTCGTCCACATGGACCAGATGGGCGAGGTCCAGTACGCGCCGGGCGAGCCCAAGGGCACTCCGTGGCACCCGCACCGTGGCTTCGAGACCGTCACGTACATGCTCGACGGTGTCTTCGACCACCAGGACAACCATGGCGGCGGAGGGACGATCAGCAACGGCGACACCCAGTGGATGACCGCCGGCGGTGGGATCCTGCACATCGAGAAGCCGCCGGAGTGGCTCGTCCAGGCCGGCGGGCTCTTCCACGGGATCCAGCTGTGGGTCAACCTGCCCCGCGACCAGAAGTGGGTTGATCCTCGCTACCAGGACCTGCGCGGTGGTGACGTGGGGCTGGTGGCGACCGCAGACGCCGGCGCCCTGGTCCGCGTCATCGCCGGAGAAGTGGCCGGCGTGGCCGGGCCTGGCTCGACGTACACCCCGATGACGATGGTGCACGCCACCCTCGCCGCGGGAGCAGAGCTTGATCTGCCCTGGCGCCGGGACTTCAACGCCTTGGTCTACGTGCTCGCCGGTCAGGGCACGGTCGGCACCGATCGTCGCTCGATCCAGACGGCCCAGCTCGCGGTGCTCGGTGCCGGCGACGAGATCCAGGTGGCTGCCTCGACGCACCAAGAGAGCCGTACGCCGTCGCTGGACGTGATCGTGCTGGGTGGTCGGCCGATCCGCGAGCCGGTCGCGTGGGGCGGACCGTTCGTGATGAACACCCGCGCCGAGGTGCTTCAGGCGTTCGAGGACTTCCAAGCCGGACGCCTTGGCCAGATCCCGTCCGTGCACGGACTCGGCACCGACCTCACCACGTCGCAGAACTGACCCTCGCTCACCCGCGGCCCGCTCACCCGCGGCCCGCTCACCCGCGGCCCGCTCACCCGCGGCCCGCTCACCCGCGGCCTGCTCACCCGCGGCCTGCTCACCCGCGGCCCGCTCACCCGCGGCCCGCTCACCCGCGGCCCGCTCACCCGCGGCCCGCTCACCCGCGGCCTGCTCACCCGCTGCCAGCGCAGCACGGGCGGCCCGCTCACCTGCTGCCAGCGCAGCACGGACGGCCCGCCGCGAGGGTTACGTTGGGTGGTGGGGTCACTGCTCAGAGCGAGGTCTTGTACGAATGCGCTGTCGATGACATAAATTGCCCCTAACCCTTCCAGCACGGGGCTCGCAAGACCACGTGCCCGACGCGACCCGACGCGACCAGACCTCGATCAGACGGGGGGACGCAGATGGCGGCAGGACGACGCGGTCGTCCGTACCAGGTTCCGGAGGACTCCACCTCACTGCGCGGCGGGGCCGTCAACGTCGACGCTCGGGTCGGCTGGTTGCTGCTGATGTCCCGGTTGCATCACCATGACCCAGACCTGGCGCTCGGCGACCAGTTCAACGCCGCCCTGCGGGCGGTGGGTCTGCAGGCCGACCGCAGCGCGGTGAGCCGCTGGGAGTCCGGCAAGGTGACGCCGCGGTACTCCGTCTTGGTGGCCTACGAGCAGGCTCTTGGCCTGCGGGCCGGCCAGCTCACCAGTGTGGTCAACGCGTTGCGCCGAGCCCTCGGGGGCGAGGGCCTGCCGGCCTGGATGCCGATCCTGGACTCTCGCTCCGACGGCTTCCACGAGCGGCTCGACGGGCTGTTCGACGCCTTGCTCGACGGTCCGGCGACCGGCCCGGAGTGGACCTCCTTGGGGCATCACGTCGCGGCGACGGACGCGATGTACGTGCACGGCCGGGTGTGGGAGGAGATCTCGCGCACCCTGGTCAACCAGATGGCACGCAGCGTGGGAGTGGCCTATCTCCAGCGACTGGAGGCGGTCCGGTTGCTGCTCGAGCACCGGGTCGCCCATCCGTGGCTGCTCAAGGCGGTCGGTGACTACCTGGACGACGACGCGGTACAGATCATCAACGACCCGATGGGTGTGCTGGAGATCTCGGCCGCCCCGGTGGCGGCACAGGTGATCTTGGAACGACTGTTCAGCACCCACTCCGACGACGTGTTCGGTGCAGCGGTCGAGGCCGCCGCCATCAAGATCCAGGACGACTTCTACGGCCCGGCGGAGATCCGCAAGATCGAACAGGTCGTGCTGCGCAAGCTCAGTGCGCCGAACGCGACGGCTGCGGGGCTCGAAGAGCTCATCAGCGCCTTGCCCGAAGACTCCCAGGCGCGGCTGCTGGCCGGCTCCAAGGGCATCACCGGCCATCACGAGCTGGCCGAGGTGGCCGCGCACGGAGAGCGCTTCAGCCCGGACACCACGCGGCGGGTCTCGCAGCGCATCGCCGACACGATCCGGGAGCAGCTCCCGGCGGGGAACCTGTATGACGAGGACAAGATGACGCCGCGGTTGATCCGCGAGGGCCTGTTCGCCGCCCGCGGCAATCGGATGCACTTCGCCAGCATCGCCTTGGTGGGAAGCCCCTTCCGACCCCACCTCGCGGCGGCGCTGGCCGACGAGATCGCGAACGTCGGGCTCGACGACCCGCTCTCCCCTCGGTTCGCGCGGCTGCTGCGCTACACGGCCGGGCCGGCGCAGGAGGAAGCGCTGCTGTCATGGTTGTCCGAGGCGCCATCGCAAGTCGCACGCGACATGGCCCTGACGATCGGCCACCTGGCCAGCGACCGACCGCTGGACTCACTGATACCCCTGATCGTCGGCGACCGGTCGGTGCTCGACCGGGCCCTGCTCTATGCCTTGGGCATGCGACAGGCTGTCGTGTTGCCCGACTTCGCCGGTGACGTGCACCAACCCGACCGTGTCCGCGGCGCGGCGCGATGGTGGATGCGCCAAGGTGGTGCCGTCCGCGTCTGACCCGGGCGGCGTCAGGAGTCGGTGTCAGCGGCCGTCAGTCGGCCGAAGGTTCACCAGGCTGTTGCTCTCCTTGTGGTACGGCCCCGTCGTCTCCCGGCCTAGGCGCCTCGCCGATGTCGCCATCCGCGCTGGCCAGCGGGTTGTCCGGGCCAGGGCGAAGGTCCTCAGGCAGCTGGCTGTCGTCGATGCCTTCGGTCGTCGGCTCGTCGTCCGAGCTCTGGTCGTTGTCGACGGGCTCGGCTGGGGAGGTGGTCATGGAGGCGCCGTACCCCGCCTGACTCAGCTCATGCTCCCCGCCAGGGACGGGTCGGCCTTGGCGGAGCCCTGGTACCGGACCGATCCGTGCGGCATCATCGAGGTATGGCTGAAGTGACGGCCCTTCCTGCGCGAGGCGATGTGTTCCTCGATGACCGCGGCGCGTCACGAGCAATGCGGCTGTCCTGGCACCACGACGGCGACCTCGTCGTGCTGTCGCTGTGGCGAGGCAGCGTGTGCAGTGGCTCGTTCCGGCTTCGCCGAGAAGCGGTGCCTGCTCTGATCGCTTCTCTGACGGCAGGTCTGGCGGCCACGGGTGGCTCCGCGCCGCGCCGTACCGCACGCAGCACGACCATCGCGAGCTGATCGCCCGACCCGAACCGCAGGAAGCCCTCTCGCTGTTTGCTCAACGAGAGGGCTTTCTGATGCACTCTGGCCGCAGGAGCGAAAGAGTCCTGGCTGCGTGCCCATGCACGCCCGACCTAAACCCACGACAGGCGAAGATGACCCGAGTGGTCGGCGTCGATGGCCCATCCGGGCCAGATGCGGCTCAGGGGCGCAGTGCCCGGCGGAGCAGCCGACTCACGACCTCGGCCATCAGGCGCATCGGAACACTTCTCTTCCGGATCGGGCGGCGGCGTCCTGGACCGCCATGGTGTCGCGAACCACGCCGAAGATCTCGTCCACGGGCAGGGGGGAGTCCGCGATGCGCAGGTGCGGGTTGGTCACCGCCACCGGATGCCACCAGGCGCCGTCCGCGGTGATGGTGGGCTCCGGCTCGAGGGTGTCGATGGACACGTGGATCCCCGACTCGGCGAAGCCTTCGGCCGCTACGGGTCGGATCACCCGGTCATCAGCGGCAATGCCCTCCTCGTCAAGGCGACGGTGCAGGGCTTCAGCGCCGGCCGGGTCCTCGTCGTACAGGGTTGCCGCGATCCGGACCCGGAATCCCAGTGATCGAGCCAGCCCGATGCCGTCGAGAGCACGGGACCAGGAGCCGGCGCCGCGTTGCCGGTCATGCAGCTCAGGAGTTGCCGAGTCCAGACTGACCTGGAGGATGACCGAGCGATCCAGCTCCTGCAGGGTCCGCAGCCGGTTGCCGCGCGAGAAGATCATCGCGTTGGTCAGGATCGTCCGTTCCAGACCGGCGCCGGCCTCGACAAGCTCGCCGAGGTCGGGGTGCATGAACGGCTCGCCCCCGGTGAGATAGAGCTCGCTCCCGCCCAGGTCGGCGAACTCCTGGAATGCCTTGCGGGCCACCGAAGGGGTCAGGCGGCGCGCCGCGGCCCGCGGGGAAGACTCTGCGCAGCAATAGCCGCAGGCCAGGTTGCAGTCGAAGTTCGTGTACGCCCACAGCCGGTGACCTACGGGTGTCCGGTCGCCCTGGCTGAAGACTGTGGTGGCTTCGACCACCCGGGCTACCTTCCGCACCGCGAACCACCACGGCCCCTGGGCCGTCTCGGCGACCTCGCCACAGACCTCGTGGCCAACCAGGTCGGCCCAGATCGGGAGGTCGGTCACCACGCTGACCTCGGCGCTGCGCACCCCAAGGACCTGGCCTGTCTCGAGGCGGCGGATGGCCCGGGTGATCAGCAGCAGAAGACCGCTGCCGCAATCCATGTCGCCGCCGTCGATCACGGCAGCAACCTCTCCGACCGGGGTTGGCTCGGAGCGGACCGGGTCAGACATGACCCTCACTCTAGAAGTACGGGGCAGGCCCCCACTGGGCCGGATGTGACGAACCTGCGACGGAATGCTCGTCGAAGCCGGGCACTAGACTGCTTCGATGCCGAGAGGAGCAGGCGGTGTCGGACATGGCGTCAGCACGACCCCATGACCCCCAGACGCGTCAGTCGTTCTGGGAAGGAGTCCATGACACCAAACCGGTGGACGGCGTCTCGTGGTGGCAGTCCGTCCCGGACCTGTCGTTGGGACTCGTCGACGCCGCCGGCATCGAGCGGACCGAACCCGTCATCGACGTCGGTGCCGGGTGGTCCACCCTTACCGACCATCTGCTCGGCCTCGGTTACCAGGACCTGACCGCCATCGACCTCTCAGCCACCGCTCTGCAGACCGTCCGGGACCGGCTTGGGCCTGCCGGCGAGGCCGTGGTCCTCGACGTGGCCGACGTGCTCGACCTGCATCGGGACAAGCGCTACGCGCTGTGGCACGACCGGGCAGTCTTCCACTTCCTCACCGAGCCGGACGAGCGGTCGGACTACCTGACTTCGTTGGAACGATGTCTCCAACCGAACGGGTGGGCCGTGGTGGCCACCTTCGGACCTGACGGACCCACAACCTGCAGTGGCTTGCCCATCGTGCGCTACACCCACGCAGACCTGGCAGCGCAGTTCCCCGGCTTCGAGCTGGTGTCCACAGGCGGGGAGGAGCACCTCACCCCCTGGGGAAGCACCCAGCAGTTCACCGCGATCCTGCTTCGACGCGCGTCCTGACCAGAGCGGCGTACGGACTCAACCGCTGGACAAGCCGAGCCTTCGGGAGCACCTTCGAGGAGTCCCTACCGCACGTCTCAGAGGCGGGCTGTGTCCACACTCGACCACTCAGCACCGGCGTCCGGCCGAACTCTTCGCCGGCTGGTCGTGTGCTGCGACGGGACATGGAACCGGTCGGATGCGAAGAACATCACGAACGTCGAGAAGATCGCACGCACGATCCAGACCGACCCGGCCGCGTCGCACGGCATCGCGCAGCTGGTCGAGTACGTGTCCGGAGTCGGTGTCGGGTACACGATCGACCGGATTCTGGGTGGCTGGCTCGGAGCCGGGGTGTTCGCCAACGTTCGGGCCGGCTACCGGTTCCTGGCCCTGAACTACGAAGCCGGTGACGAGATATTCCTGTTCGGTTTCTCCCGCGGCGCGTACACCGCCCGCAGCATCGCCGGGATGATCGGCACGATCGGTCTGCTGACCCGCCGGGCGCTGGTGCTCGGCTTCCTGCACGAGGCTTTGGAGCGGTACAAGTCTCGTCCCGAGATCCCGAAGGACTCGGCGTACCAGACCTCGCAGGCGTTCCGTGAGGCGTGCTGTCACCAGGACGCACCGATCACGTTCCTCGGCGTCTACGACACGGTCGGCGCCCTCGGTGTTCCTACCGTGCTGCGGACCGACCACCAGTTCCACGACATCAAGCTCGGTCGGGCCGTCCGGATCGCGCGCCAGGCGCTCGCGATCGATGAGCACCGACGCACGTTCGCACCGTGCCTGTGGAGCATCCCGGATGACGCCCCTGACACGGTGGGTGTGACCGGGCCGGACGGCAGCAGCGCCTCGGTGGCCCGGGTGAAGCAGGTGTGGTTCCAGGGTGTGCACTCCGATGTCGGCGGCGGGTACGGGCAGAGCGGCCTGTCCGACACCACCTTGCTGTGGATGACCGAACAGGCCGCCCAGGCGGGGCTGGTGTTCGACCAGGCGATGCTGAGCCTGTTCCTCGACAGCGGCAAGAAGGCAAGGCCGCACCAGTCGATGAAGCCCCTCTACTGGTTCGCCAACGTGTTCGAACGCGTGCGGCCCCGTCCGGAAGTCATGAAGGGCACCTTCGTCAAGAGTGAACGGAACTTGACCCCGACCCCGGCGCCGGAGCCGACCGAGCCGGGACACGACCCGACGCCCACGTCGATCCCGGTCCGGCTGGCCACGACGACTCGTGCCGTGTTCGGCCAGGCCGACTACCGGCCGGACAACCTGGCCCACTACATCGACCACCACACCCCACCGGTCATGGACGTTGACGAGGAAGTGGTCGTGGGTCTGCCGCGGGTCGACGGGCAGCGCCGCCCAAGTGCCGGTGCCGCGGGGTCGGAGCGGGCTCAGGGCTGACGGCGCCGATCAACGCTGTCCTGCACCGGGCCGGCGCCCCGCGCGGGGGCACCGGTCCGGGCATGTCCCCGGCCTGCGGGACCTTGGGGTGAGTGACGGGACTTGAACCCGCGACATCTGCGACCACAACGCAGCGCTCTACCAGCTGAGCTACACCCACCATGGTTCGCTTGCACCCTGCAGGGCTTCAGCGGCGAGAAAAGAGTGTACCGGCCCGGCGGGGGTGCTCAGTCCACCGGGGGAGCGGCTCGGGTGAGGGATCCGCCGTGCTGTTCGGCGATCCCGCGAGCTGTGTCGGAGTCCGGGCCGGGAGGCGGCACGAAGACCGCTGCCCGGTAGTAGCGCAGCTCCTCGATGCTTTCCTGGATGTCGGCCAACGCCCGATGGTTCCCGCCCTTCGGGGGACTGGCGAAGTAGGCCCGGGGGTACCAGCGGCGCGCCAGCTCCTTGATCGAGGAAACGTCGACGATCCGGTAGTGGAGGTGCGTCTCGAGCTGCTGCATGTCGCGGGCGAGAAAGAGCCGGTCGGTCCCCACGGTGTTGCCGGCCAACGGTGCCTTGCGCGCCTCGGGGACGTGCTCGCGTACGTAATCGAGCACGACCTTCTCGGCGGTGGCGAGGTCGACACCGCCGTCGAGCTCGTCGAGCAGCCCCGAGCTGGTGTGCATGGTGCGGACGACCGGGCTCATCTGGGCGAGGGCCTCGTCCGGCGGCTTGATCACGATGTCGACCCCGTCACCGAGGACGTTGAGCTCGAAATCGGTGACCAGTGCCGCCACTTCGATCAGGGCGTCCGCGACGGTGTCCAGACCCGTCATCTCGCAGTCGATCCACACCAGCCTGTCGTTCACGCCGCCACCCTACGGGGTCGGCCGCTCTCCAGCCCGGCTTGTCCGAGGGCCTTCGGGGTACAACCGCACCATGAGCACCCACGACTCCCGCCCCGACCGTCGCGACGGTGACGACGTGCCGCTGCCCGAGCACACCCGTCCCGACGGGGCGGACGGCGCCACCGTCGAGGCGGTGGGCAAGATCTCCGAGGCATTGGAGACCGTCGAACGAGCGCGTGGCCACCTCTACAGCTTTCACCAGCTGACCGGGTCCGCGGATCTTGCGCTCGGCGAGGCCGTCGACCAGCTACGTGACGCCGGCCACGAGGACCTGGCCGGGCGGATGACGGCCGAGCTGATCGGGCTCAACGTGCTCGACGGACGTTGGACCTTCCAGATCATCGAGGAGTACGACGACGGGTACTACGCCACGTTCCGCGCGTTCGAGAAGGCGGCCCGCGACGAGCTGTTGGACGGCCGCCGACACGTCTTCGAGGCGGAGATGAAGGAGGAACGGCGTACCCACGGCCGACTCGGACACCAGGCCACACCAGGGCGCCAGGGCGGCCCAGCAGCCTGACCGTCGTCCCGGTGGCTCAGCTGCGCCGTCGCTGGCGACGCTCGGCGCGTCGCAGCTGGGTCACCCGGATCGTGCCGACGAGCAGCACGATGGCGGCGCCGGACACGGCGGCCACCAGCAGCGCGACCGCGAGCGAGACGTTGCCGTCCCACCACAGGAACGACACCTGAACCTTGCGGGTGTTCTGTGCGATGAAGATGATCAGCAAGATCGCGACCAGGACGCCGATCGTGACGCCCGTCCATGCTGCCTTGGGACGACCGCGCGGCCCGTGCTCCGGCGTCGTCGATCCGGCGCTGGTTTCTGGGCCGCCGGTTGGTTCGTCGGACGCCTTCGACATGGTCTTCTCCTCGCTTGTATGCCCATTACAGAGGGTAGTCATGCACCGCGACTATCGCCACAACCGTTCCATGAGTCCCATCCGCAACCTATTCTCCTGCTGAAACGTACTCAACGATGTCTCGGAGAACGCGATGAGAAGTTTCAGTCCCGCAACGCGTATCGGAACAGGAGTTCTGGCGACGGTGGTGGCGGCGGTGCTGACCGCCGGTCCCGCATCCGCGGTCTATCCCAGTGAGCCGGCCCCGCAGGCCTGGACACCGGATGGACCGGTCCACGCTGTGCTGCACGCCGGCAACCGCACGTACGTGGGAGGGACGTTCCGCCAAGGCGGCGGGATTGCCGCCCTCAACAGCAGCACCGGCGCCCTGATCTGGTCAGTAGCGACCGACGGTGATGTCCGTGCGCTCGCCTTGTCCGAGAACGGGACGCGCCTGTTCGCCGGCGGTGGGTTCGTGACCGTCGGCGGAGCCACCCATCGACGTCTGGTGGCGCTGTCGTCCTCCGACGGCGCGGTGGTGGGGTCCTGGCGCCCGGCAGCGAACAACACGGTTCGTGACCTGCTCGTCGACGGCAGCCGCTTGTACGTCGGTGGGAAGTTCACGGCCATGCGTGGCGTCCGTGAGCGGGGTCTCGGCGTCCTGGACACCGGGTCCGGCCAGCGCGTCAACGCGTTCTCGGCCTTCGTGGACCGCCATGTCTACGGACTCGCCAAGAGTGGCTCCAACCTGATCGTCGCCGGCAGGTTCACCCGGATCAACAACACGGCCCGCAGCTCGTTGGCCGCGGTCCGGCTGAGCGACGGGTCCTTGACGGGCTGGTCACCGGCACGCGTGTGCTCCACCTGCAACACCTACTGGGACGTCGCGGTCGACGCCCGCAACGCGTACATCGGTTCGTCCGGCCCGGGCGGCTGGTTCGGGGCCTACAACCTCAGTACCGGAGCACGGGCGTGGCCCAGTGTCCATACCGACGGCGACGTGCAGGCTGTCACCGTCGCCGACGACGGGCTGGTCTACATCGGCGGGCACTTCGGCCAGTACGTCGGCTCGACGAGCAACGTGCGCAGCGTCTTGGCAGCCATCAACTCCACCACGGGTGCCGTCGAGCGGACCTTCACGCCGAAGGTGTACTCGACCTACCCCGGCGCCTGGGCGCTGACATCCTCCGCGACGACGCTGTACGCCGCCGGCAACTTCACCGGGGTCCGGGTAAACGGCCGCAACAATCACGAGCCCTACCTCGCCTCGTTCCGGACCGGTCCCGCCGTACCGGCGCCGAGTGGCAACGTCCGCGGGTCATGGAACTTCGACGAGACCTCCGGAACGGTCGTGCACGACAGCTCCAGCTATGGCAATGACGGGACGGTTCACGGCGCCACCCTGGGCCGACCAGGCCGGCAGGGTACGTCGCTCGGGTTCGACAACAATGCGCACGTCCTGGTCTCCAGCGACGCCAGCCTCAACCCTGGAGCCAGCAACTTCGAGTTCTCCGCGTACGTCAACTTCACTGTGCTACCGCCGTCGGGCGGCACCTATGACATCGTCCGCAAGGGTCTCGCAGCGACCTCCGGTGGCGAGTACAAGGTCGAGATCGTGCAGAGTGGCCGGGCCCGCTGCATCGCCAAGGACTCCACCGGGCGGACCGGGCGCGTTCCCGGTCCGATGGCGAGCCTTGCCGATGGCACCTGGCACCAGGTGGGTTGTCGGCGTACCGGATCGACGTGGAGCGTGGTCGTCGACGGTGTCACCCGGTCCAGGTCGGTCGACTTCGGCTCGATCGGTAACAACCGCTCGCTGTCCATCGGCTCGAACTACGGCAACGAGGACGGACTCCCGGGCAGGATCGACGACGTTCGGATGACGATCGGCTGACTACAGCCCCGGCTCATGGCCGGTGCCCTCGGTGCCCTGCGCGCCAGGGGTGCCGGCCATCTCCGCTGAGGCGCGGGTGGCCGCGACCTTGAGGATCCACCCGGTGGCCGAGGCGTCGTCGGGCCGCTGGTCGGCGTACCGCCACAGGTGCACGAACGTGGCGATCGTCGCGTCGTCCGCGCACGGTTGCCGCCCGGTGATGAGCATGGTCAGCGCGAACACCCACCGGCCCATCAGATCGTAGAGCTCCTCAGCCGCGGGAAGACTTCCAGCCGCCATGCCCGCAAGGGCGCGCTGGACGTGCGCTTCGTGCACCGGGTCCGTCACGCGTGCCCTCGGATCGACAGGAGCGATTCGCGACGGCCGGGTCCGGGGCATGTCACGCGGATGTCTTAGATTACTCCGGCGAGACTAGGGTCGTGCCGTAACGGAAAGTATGCATAGGCTTACGTAAGGCAACGGCGTGGGTCGAGTAGACCTTGGGTGCGCCCGGCAGGATTCGAACCTGCGACCGGCGGATTAGAAGTCCGCTGCTCTATCCAGCTGAGCTACGAGCGCTCGACGGCAAAAGCCCAGGTCAGGGCTAGGTGCGTCGTTCCATCAAGATCACGCTACCGCCGTTTCTCGCGGGGCTGCGAGACGCGGCGATATCTCACGGTTAGGGTAGGCGATCGCACTCACGGAGGCCTACATGCGTTTTGCCCGGCTCACTGCCGCCGTCCTGGCGGCGGTTGCGACGATCGCTGCCACGGGGACCATCGCCCCGCGCGACGTTGCCTCGGCCAGCGATCCCCGACCCAACATCTTGTTGATCATGACCGACGACCAGAGCTACGACAGCCTGGCGTACATGGCCAACGTGCAGGCGTTGGCAAAAGACGGGACCGAGTTCACCGACAACCGGGCGAACTTCCCGCTGTGCTGTCCGAGCCGCACCACCACGATGACCGGCCAGTACGTCCACAACCACGGTGTGTGGGGTAACAGCGGCCCGAGTGGCGGATACCCATCGTTCGCGCCGACCGCCGGGAACTCGTTGCCGGTCTGGCTTCAGGACGCCGGTTACAAGACGATGATGATCGGCAAGTTCCTCAACCTCTACAACCACCGCGTCGGCGTCCCTCCTGGCTGGGACCGCTGGCGGGTCTATGACAAGGCGGCGACGGACTACACCGATCCTCGGCTGGTTCACGAGGACGGAGAGGTCTATCAACACGATGGCTACTCGTCCGACGTCTACCGCGATATCGCTCTGGATCTCATCGATGAGTCGGCCGGCGGCAAGCCCTGGTTCATGTGGCTGGCATTCAATGCGCCACACTTCGGGTCGCCCATCGATCCGGATGACTCCGACCTCGTGGTTTCGAGCTCTCCGGCGGAGCGGGACCGCAACAGCTTCGACAACCTCAAGGCGCCGACGTTCGGCACCGCGGTCTTCAACGAGGCCGATGTCCGCGACAAGCCGCGGCACATCCGGAGCCTGCCACGAATGGGACCGACCATGGTCCGGGCCGTGAACGAGGCCCACTCGCAGCAGCTCGAGACGCTCCAGGCCGTGGATGACGCCGTCGGCGACGTCAAGGCCGAGCTCGCCCGTACCGGCCAGCTGGACAACACCGTGATCATGTTCACGACGGACAACGGGTTCTACTACGGCGAACACCGGATCAAGGCGGGCAAGCAGAGCCCCTACACAGCAGCCAGCCACCTGCCGCTGATCGTGGCCGGTCCTGGGTTCGACGCCGGTGTGACGAACGGCGAGCCTCGACTCAACACCGATCTTGCACCGACGTTCGTCGAGCTCGCCGGGGCCGAGGCGGGACGCGACATGGACGGGGTCAGCCTGACCCAATCCACCGGCGAGTGGCGGCCCTTGCTCATGGAGGGGCGGATCCCCGGTGGTTCGGCCGGTGTGAAGTACCGGATCAGGCAGTACACCACGATCCTCACACCTCGCTGGATGTACGCCCGGTACCGCTACAACGACGGGGCTCTCGGTGTCGAGATGTACAAGCTCAGCAAGGACGCGGACATGCTCTCGAACGTCCGCGGCGATCCCCGGTACGCCGCCAAGAAACGACAGCTGCGCGCCCAGATGGAAGGGATGGCCGGATACAAGGTCTAGCAGCCGCCCTGGACGATGCGTATCACCGCACCGCCATCCGATTCGCCCGGTAACCTGAGGCGTGTGACCGCCGCCACCGTGACCGCCGAGGACGCGGCGCCCGACACGGGACGACCAGACCCACCAGACCCGCCCACGCGGTCGCGAAGGCGTCACGGCCCCAGGCGTGACCTCCACTGGGCGGTTGGCGCGGTCATGGTCCTGATCGTGTTGGCGGTCTGTGCGACGTTCGGTTGGGCTTTGCACCACGAGCTGAACGGCGCGATGGGAGATCGCGCTTTCCGCTGGGCTCTGGTCTATGCACTCATCCCGGTGCTGCCGCTGTCGGCGTTCTTCGTCTGGCTGGACCGGCTGCGTCCCGAACCGGTCGGCTGGTTGCTGCTCGCGATGCTCTGGGGCGCGTTCGCGGCAGCGTACTTCTCTCTGGAGCTCAACAGCTGGCTGGCCCGCGAGATCGGTGACGTCTACGGCGCCACGCCCCGCGCGGCGATCTTCGTGGCGCCCTGGGTCGAGGAGACGATGAAGGCCGCGATCATCTTCCTGATCGTGCTGGCCCGACGCCACGACTTCAACGCGGTCGTCGCCGGGGTCGTCTACGGCGGACTGACCGGCATCGGTTTCGCCTGTACCGAGAACGTCTTGTACTACGGCCAGGCCTACCAGGCGACGTTACGAGCCGGAGGAAGTCCGACACAGGCGCTCGACCAGGTGCAGCAGGTGTTCGTCTGGCGCGGCCTGGAGACGCCGTTCGTGCACTCGATGTTCACGATGATGACCGGGCTCGGCGTGGGTCTGGCGGTTCGCTATCGGCACGTGGGGGTGCGGATACTGGCGCCGGTGGCCGGGTTCTGCTCGGCCGTTCTGCTGCACATGGGTTTCAACGGCATCGTGTCCTTCATCTCCCAAGGCGATCTGGCCTCGGTCTACGTTCCGCTCCTGCTGCCGACGCTGTTCGTGCTGGTCGCGCTGGTGCTCGTCGTACGTCGGCACGAGCGCGAGGTGATGCGGGCCCGTCTGCACGACTACACCGCCTTCGGTTGGCTTCGTCCCGAACACGTCGATTTCATCGCGACCTGGTCCGGCAGACGACAGGCGGCGGCCCACGCACGCAGCTACGGCAGGGCCGAGCAGCGACGTCTCCGGGCCTTCCAGAAGACCGGCATCGACCTCGGGGTGCTGCGTGATCGGATGGTGCGCGGCGTGGCGGGTCCGCGCGAGCTTCCGCGCGAGCGCGTCCTCATCCAGAGGATGCGGGACTTCCGCGGCCGGGTGATGCTCCCGGGGATTTCCGAGCAGCCGCTGGATCATCGCGCTCCGGCCACCTCGAGCTGGTAGGCCACGTCGCCGCGAGAGAAGGCTGCGGTGAGCTGCGCGCTCTTCTGGGTACTCGGCGACACCACACCTTAGACTTTGCCCAGAAACCGACCAGTATCCGATCCGGCATACGCCACCGACTCGACGACCCAGCAGGCAGGAGCGCACGTGAGTGACCTCGGGCCGCCCACCGAGCTCATCGGTGTGTTGGTGCGCCTTCGGCAGGCCCTGGTCGACCTCGACCTCCCTTTCGAGTCCGGTGATGTCGAGACCGCGCGGCACGAGCGGCAGTCGCTGATCAAACAGCTCGATGACTACGTCATTCCGCGCCTGGTGCAGATCGAGGCACCCCTGCTGACCGTGGTCGGCGGCTCGACCGGCGCCGGGAAGTCCACCCTGGTCAACTCCCTCGTCGGCAGTCGGGTGAGTGAGCCCGGGGTGTTGCGCCCGACCACTCGGTCGCCGGTGCTGGTACACCACCCCGACGACACGCACTGGTTCGGGACCGACCGTCTTCTGCCCGAGCTGGAGCGCACGGCTCGGGCCACGCACGACCAGGGTGCCCTTCAGCTCGTCGCCACCACCGACCTTCCGGCAGGCCTGGCGATTCTCGATGCACCCGACGTCGATTCGGTGGAGGAGCGCAACCGTACCCTCGCCGCCCAGCTGCTCGGAGCGGCAGACCTGTGGCTTTTCGTGACCTCGGCGGCGCGGTATGCCGACCAAGTCCCCTGGGGATTCCTCAAGGCTGCCTCCGAGCGAAGCACCGCGGTCGCCGTCGTCCTCGATCGGACCACACCGTCGGCGGTCCGCGAGGTCAGCAGCCACCTCGCCCGGATGCTGACGTCACGGGGTCTCGGTGACTCGCCGCTGTTCACCGTCCCGGAGTCCGCGGTCGACGAGCAAGGGCTGCTGCCGAAGTCCGCCGTGGCATCGATCCGCAACTGGCTCGACGGGCTCGCGGCCGACAGCGACGCGAGGGCCGTGGTCGTCCGCAAGACCCTCGATGGCGCGGTGCACTCCATCGGGCATCGCACCCGTGAGATCTCCAAGGCGCTCCTCGCGCAGGAGCAGATCTCGGTCCAGCTGCGCGGCGACGTGATCAAGGTGTACGCCGAGCGGCTGGCCGAGTTCGACGCCGCCACCCAGGACGGAACGCTGCTGCGCGGTGAGGTGCTGGCGCGGTGGCAGGAGTTCGTCGGGACAGGTGAGCTACTGCGCAGTCTCGAAGACCGGGTCGGAAGGATGCGCGACCGGCTGCTCAACGCCGCGCGTGGTCGACCGCAGCCGGCGCAGCGGGTCACGGTGGCCGTGGAGTCCGGTCTCGAGACCTTGATCGTCGAGCATGCGGAGTCCGCCGCCGAACGCGCGGCGCTGGCGTGGCAGTCCCTTCCTGCCGGCACCCGGCTGCTGGAGCGAGCGCCGGGAGACGTCGGGCGTGCCTCCCGTGACCTGCGCCCGCGCGTAGAGCGCGCCGTGCGGGACTGGCAAGGCGGTGTCCTCGATCTCGTACGCAGTGAGGGCAGCGATCGCCGCGCGACAGCACGTTTCCTCGCCTACGGGGTGAACGGGCTCGGCGTCGCGTTGATGGTCGTGATCTTCACCTCGACGGCCGGGCTGACCGGAGCGGAGGTGGGTGTGGCCGGCGGGACTGCCGTATTGGGTCAGAAGATCCTGGAGGCGGTGTTCGGGGACCAGGCCGTGCGCCGGCTCGCAGAGACGGCTCGGCAGGACCTGCACCGGCGCGTCGAAGAGCTGTTCGCCCAGGAGCGTCAGCGCTTCCTCGGCGTCCTCGAGGAGCAGGCCGTGCCACCGGGTGCCGCCGACCGGCTGCTCATCTTGTCGCGTGAGGTCGACGACGTCCGCTGGGCGGGAACCCAGGCATGAGTGCCGTCGTGGAGACCCTCCGCAAGGCGACCGGGCGCACGGACGTGGCCGCCCGAGTCGAAGGGCTCGAGCGCGCCGTGGAGGCTGCGCGGGGGCGTCTCGACGACACGTTGGTGGCGGAAGCCGCTGAGGTCGCCGAGCGTGCCAACGCGCGGCTGAAGCTGTCGGCCGACCATACGATCGTGGCGCTGGCCGGGGCGACCGGCTCGGGCAAGTCCTCGATCTTCAACGACATCTGCGGACTCGACCTGGCCGCCGTCGGCGTCAAGCGCCCGACGACGTCCTGGGCGCTCGCCTGCGCCTGGGGGCCGGAGGGCGCCAACGAGATCCTCGACTGGCTGGGCATCCCCAAGCGTCACCAGATCAGCCGGACGGGCCTGCTGGATGAGTCGGCCGAGGACCGTGACCTGCAAGGGCTCGTGCTGCTCGACCTGCCCGACCACGACTCGACAGAGGTGTCGCACCACCTCGAGGTTGACCGGCTGGTCAGGTTCGCCGACGCTTTCATCTGGGTCCTCGACCCGCAGAAGTACGCCGATGCGGCGATCCACGACCGCTTCCTCAAGCCGTTGAGCACGCATGCCGACGTGATGATGGTCGTGTTCAACCACCTCGACGAGGTCCCGGTCGATCAGGTGGACATCGCCGTGTCCGACGTACGCCGACTGCTGTCCGAGGACGGGCTCGGCGCTGTTCCGGTCTTCCCGACGTCCGCGACGAGGGGCGACGGGATCGACGACCTCCGCAAGGCAATCATCGATCGGGTGGCGCACAAGAAGTTCTCGCGTGAGCGCCTGACCGCGGACGTACGCGCGGCGGCAGGCCGGATCGCCGAGCAGACCGGCGAGGGCCACCCCGGCGGGATCGAGGCCTCGGCGCGTGACGACCTCGTCGACGCCTGTGCCGAGGCGGCCGGAGTGCCGGTGGTGGTCGACGCGATCGAGGCCGCCTCCTTGCATCGAGCGCGCGCCGCAACCGGGTGGCCGGTGACGAAGTGGCTGACCCGCTTCAGGCCCGACCCGCTGCGACGGCTGCACCTCGACGGGGTACTCGCCGGGGGCGGGGACACCGCCACGTCCTCACGAAGCAGGCACCGAGCCCAGTCGCGGGTGTCGCGCACGTCGCTGCCCGAGCCGACGCCGGTGCAGCGGGCCCGAGTCGACTCGGCGGTGCGTGGTGTGGCGAACTCCGTGACCGAAGGGATGGCCAAGCCGTGGGCCACCGCCGTCCGTCAGGCGTCCATCTCCAGGCTGGACGACGTGTCGGACGCGCTCGACAAGGCAGTCGCCTCGACGGACCTCGGAGTGTCCCGCGACCCGTTCTGGTGGAAGGGCGTGCGCGCCCTGCAATGGCTGCTCTTCCTGATCGCCGTCGTGGGCGGCCTGTGGCTGGCGGCACTGGCGTTCTTCTCGTATCTGCGGCTGCCCGAGCCGCGAGACCTGGACTGGCGGGGGCTTCCGGTTCCCACGCTGATGCTGCTCGGGGGAGCAGTGCTCGGCGTGGTCGTGGCGGCTGCCTGCCGCTACGCGGCCTCGGTCTCGGCACGACGCCGTGCTGCGCGCGCCGACAACCGTCTCAAGTCGGCGATCGCGGTCGTCACCGATGAGCTGGTCGTCGAGCCGATGCGCCAGGAGGTCGACGCCTACACCCGCTGCCGCGACGGCGCCAAGGCCGCGCTCCGCCGCTGAGGTTCGGTCCGGAGCGGTGGACCGGCTCGCCACGTCATCCACCCGACTGTCCACAGACGGAGCGAGCACGGGCACGTGTCCACAACGACCGTTTCCGTCCCGCTCGGCGTCGGTGTCTCGCCGCAGGCTGATGCCACGAACGGAATGCGAGAAGAGGAGCAGTCATGAGCGAGACCGTCCTGCACGTCGTCGGCCACGTCGGGACCGACGTCGACCACCGCAAGGTCGGTGAGAGCACCGACCTCAGCACGTTCCGGCTGGCGACCACACCACGCCGCTGGGATCGCAATCAGCGCGCGTACGTCGACGGGACGACGACCTGGTTCACAGTGCAGTGCTGGCGTCAGCTGGCCGTGCACGTGCGGGACTCGATCCGGCGCGGTGATCCGGTCGTGGTCATCGGCCGGTTGAAGACGGAGGAGTGGACCAAGGACGAGGTCCGCAACTCCCGGATCGTGCTGGAGGCCACCTCCGTCGGGCACGACCTGGCGCGCGGAGTCAGCTCGTTCCGCAAGGTCTCGCGCCAGGTCGAGGCGACCAACGACGACGCGGCCGAGGTGCGCGAGGCGCTCGAGGACATCGAGCGGGCGGCCCCGTCGGCGTACGACACGGAGGAGGCCCAGCCCGACCTGGCCGCTGCGTCGTGATCGGTCCGGTGCGGACCTCTCGGCCGATTGGGCCGTGCCGGGGGGTGCGTCGTAGGCTTGCGGACCATGGCCGATTACGTCTTCACCTTGCGCAACGTGCGAAAAGCACACGGCGACAAGGTCGTCCTCGACAACGTCACTCTGTCCTTCCTGCATGGCGCCAAGATCGGCGTCGTCGGGCCGAACGGTACTGGCAAGTCCACCCTGCTCAAGATCATGGCGGGTCTGGAGCACGCATCCAACGGTGACGCGATCATCGACCCCGACGCGACGGTCGGGATGCTCCAGCAAGAACCGCCCCTGACCGAGGGTCGGACGGTGCTGGAGAACGTCGAGGAGGCGGTTGGCGAGATCAAGGGCAAGCTCGACCGCTACAACCAGATCTCCGTCGAGCTCGCCGACCCCGACGCGGACTACGACACGCTGCTCGCGGAGATGGGCGATCTGCAGACCGACCTCGACCACGCGAACGCCTGGGACCTGGACAGCCGCCTCGACCAGGCGATGGACGCGTTGCGCTGCCCACCACCGGAGACGGTCGTCGACAAGCTCAGCGGCGGCGAGCGGCGTCGCGTGGCGCTGTGCAAGTTGGTGCTTCAGCAGCCGTCGCTGCTGCTCCTGGACGAGCCCACCAACCACCTCGACGCCGAGTCGGTGCAGTGGCTCGAGGGACACCTCGCGTCGTACCCCGGGGCGGTGCTGGCCGTGACCCACGACCGGTACTTTCTCGACAACGTTGCGCAATGGATCCTCGAGCTCGACCGGGGCAAGACCCACCCGTACGAAGGCAACTACTCGACGTACCTGGAGACCAAGCAGCAACGGCTCCAGATCGAGGGGCAGAAGGACGCCAAACGCGCCAAGATGTTGGAGCGGGAGCTGGAGTGGGTTCGGTCCAACCCCAAGGCTCGACAGGCCAAGAGCAAGTCCCGCCTGGCCCGCTACGAGGAGATGGCCGCCGAGGCCGACCGCAACCGCAAGGTCGACCTCAGCGAGATCAACATCCCGGCCGGACCGCGGCTGGGAGACGTCGTGCTCGAGGCCGAGGGCCTGGGCAAGTCCTTCGAAGACCCGTCGGCAGGCTCAGGACAAGTCCGGGTGCTCATGCACGACCTCGACTTCAAGCTCCCCCGCGCCGGCATCGTCGGCGTGATCGGCCCCAACGGTGTCGGCAAGACGACGCTCTTCCGGATGATCATCGGTGAGGAGAAGCCCAGCGACGGCGAGCTCAGGGTCGGCCAGACGGTCAAGATCTCCTACGTCGACCAGAGCCGGGGTGGCCTCGACCCGAATAAGAACGTCTGGGAGACCGTCTCCGACGGTCTCGACCACATCAAGGTGGCCAGCTTCGAGATGCCGAGTCGCGCCTACATCGCGTCGTTCGGGTTCAAGGGGCCGGACCAGCAGAAGAAGGCCGGGATCCTGTCCGGCGGGGAGCGCAACCGCCTCAACCTGGCGATGACGCTGAAGATGGGTGGCAACATGTTGCTGCTCGACGAGCCGACCAACGACCTCGACGTCGAGACCCTTCAGTCACTCGAGGACGCTTTGCTGGAGTTCCCCGGCTGTGCGGTCATCACGTCCCACGATCGGTGGTTCCTCGACCGCACCGCCACCCACATCCTCGCCTGGGAAGGTGACGATGAGGACGAGGGCAAGTGGTTCTGGTTCGAGGGCAACTTCGAGGCTTACGAGGCCAACAAGGTGGAGCGGCTCGGTGCCGAGGCGGCCCGCCCGCACCGGGTGACCCACCGGCGCCTCACCCGCGACTGAACTCCACGCTCGGCGGTCAGGCAGCGCGATCAGTCGGTGCGGTGGCGGGTCAGGATCGGGTCCGGCGTGCCGGTCGACAAGCCGTCGGCCACCGCGGTGAAGCCGCGCCGGACGGACTGGAGGTCCTCGGGGTCGATCACGTCGATCAGTGCGGCTCGCACCGACTCCACGTGCAGCGGAGCAGCGTCGACGAGCTTCGCGTAGCCCTTGTCGGTGAGGATGGCAAAGACCCCTCGACCATCCGCCGCGCACTGCCGGCGCTCGACGAGCTCGTCGCGCTCCATCCGGGCGATCGTGTGGGTGATCCGGCTGCGGGAGTTCTTGACGGAGTCGGCGATCTCCGCCATCCGGAGCATCCGGTCGGGCGCCTCGGAAAGCCGCACCAAGATCTCGTACTCTGGGAGCGAGAGGTCGTGGTTCTCCCGGAGGTCGCGGTCCAGGCGCTCCATGAGCAGCGTCGTTCCGACGAGGTAGGCCCGCCAGGCCTGCTGCTGGTCAGAGTCCAGCCATCGCGTCGTCATATCCACAGCATACCTGAGGAATAGTTGATCCTTAAATCATGTTGGCGTAGAGTGTCACCACCAGGTTGAATACTCAACTATCAAGGAGCACCACCATGACCACCACCGCCGTTTCGCAGTTCGAGGGCCTCGAGGCAGGTACCTGGGACATCGACGTCTCGCACTCCGAGGTCGGTTTCACCGTCCGGCACCTGATGAGCAAGGTTCGCGGCCAGTTCCGCACGTTCGAGGGCCAGCTGAAGATCGCGGAGAACCCCCTTGAGTCCTCCGTTTCCGCGACCATCGAGCTCAGCTCGGTCGACACTCGTAACGACGACCGCGATAACCACCTGCGGTCCAGCGACTTCTTCTCCGTCGAGACCACGCCGACGATGACGTTCCACAGCACCGAGATCCTCGACCTGGACGGTGACCTGGTCGCCCGGGGAAACCTGACCATCAAGGACGTGAGCAAGCCGGTCGACCTCAAGCTCGACTACCTCGGCGCCGGTACCGACCCGTGGGGCAACAGCCGGGTCGGCTTCGAGGGCACGACGACGCTGTCTCGCAAGGAGTGGGGGGTTGACTTCAACATCCCGCTGGAGGGCGACAAGCTGGTGATCGGCGACAAGATCAGCGTCCTCATCGCCGTCGAGGCCGTCCACCAAGCCGACGAGACCAGCTGACCGACCGACCCGCTGATCGACCGACCCGCTGATCGACCGACCCGCTGATCGACCGACCCGCTGATCGACCGACCCGCTGATCGACCGACCCGCTGATCGAGCTGGTCGAGATCAAGGGGTCTCGACAGGCTCGACCGCCGGGATCGGCCCACCCGCTGATCGAGCTGGTCGAGATCAAGGGGTCTCGACAGGCTCGACCGCGGGGTCGCCCCACCCGCTGATCGAGCTGGTCGAGATCAAGGGGTCTCGACAGGCTCGACCGCCGGGAGTTGGCCCACCCGCTGATCGAGCTGGTCGAGATCAAGGGGTCTCGACAGGCTCGACCGCAGGGGGTTGGGGT
>JBBSPA010000022.1:0-52563 GCA_038259225.1 Propionibacteriales bacterium | reverse complement strand
GGTGCGGGCAGGCCTTCTCTTCGCCACCGGGGCATCCTCGCATCCTGCCGTTGGCTCGACACCCTCGACGCCAGGCGCGACTTCCTGCGCACTCAACCTTGACCAGGTGCGCACTCAACCTTGACCAGGTGCGCACTCAACGGGAGGGGCGGGTCGGGGTCAGTCTGGGCGGTGCGGTGCGATCGAGGGTTGACCGCCAGGCCCGCTGGTGGCTGCGCGTTCGGCCCGGGCCTGCACCATGATGTCGACGGCCTCGTCCACCGAATCCGTGACCTGAAGCAGGGCGAGGTCCTTGTCGCTGACCTTTCCGCCGCCCAGCACCGTTCGTTGAATCCAATCGACCAAGCCGCCCCAGTACTCGGTCCCGAGCAGCACGATCGGGAACGACGTCACCTTCTGCGTCTGTACGAGCGTGACGGCCTCGAAGATCTCGTCGAACGTCCCGAATCCCCCCGGCAAGGCGATGAACCCCTGTGCGTACTTGACGAACATCGTCTTGCGGGCGAAGAAGTAGCGAAAGTTGATCCCGATATCGACCCAGTCGTTGAGTCCTGACTCGAAAGGCAGCTCGATCCCGAGCCCGACCGAGACACCTTCGGCATCGAACGCGCCACGGTTCGCTGCCTCCATGGCCCCCGGGCCGCCACCGGTGATCACCGCGAAGCCCGACTTCACCAGGGTCTGCCCGACCTGCATCGCCAGGGCGTAGTCGGGGTCGGCCGGCTTGCTCCGGGCGGAACCGAACACCGAGATGGCCGGGCCCAGCTCGGCCAGCGCCCCAAAGCCCTCGACGAACTCGGCCTGGATCCGCAGGACGCGCCACGGGTCGGTGTGCACCCAATCGGTCGGTCCACGTGAGTCCAGCAACCGCTGGTCGGTCGTCGAGGTCTCCACCTGCTTGCGTCGCATGATCACCGGGCCTCGGCGTCGCTCGCGCTCGCGATCGGACGAAATGTCGGTCATGGCATCAACCTAACCGGCTTCCGGGCAGGCGACTCCCCGAACGCGTCACGACAGCCACGTCGTCATCTGCTCCAGGCACGACCGCAGCTGCGCCAACGGAACGAACTCACCCTGGGTGTGCGCGAGCTCGGGGTTGCCGGGCCCGAAGTTGACCGCTGGGATGCCCATCGCGCTGAAGCGAGCGACGTCGGTCCAGCCGAACTTGGGGTTGGCTGTTCCGCCCACGACCGCCAGGAAAGCCGCTGCCGCCGGCAGGTCCAGCCCGGGCAGGGCGCCCGGTGCCGAGTCGAGCACGGCCACCTCGAAACCGTCGAACAGCTCCCGTAGGTCCGCCTCGGCCTGGTCGACCGAACGGTCCGGCGCGAAGCGATGGTTGACCGTCACCGTGCACCGGTCCGGGATCACGTTGCCGGCCACGCCGCCGTCGATCCCGACCGCGTTCAGCCCCTCGTGGTAACGCAGACCATCGATGTCCGGGCGCCGAGGTTCGTACGCCGCCAACCGGTCCAGGACGTCGCGCGCCGCGTGGATCGCGTTGACGCCGTTCCACGAGCGGGCCGCGTGAGCGCGAGTGCCCGACGTCGACACGCCAACCGTGATGCTGCCCTGACAGCCCGCCTCGATGACGGCGTTGGACGGCTCCATGACCACCGCGAAGTCACCGCGCAGGATCTCCTCGCGCACCCCCGCGATCAGGGTCAGCCCGTTGCGCTCGGCCTCGACCTCCTCCGCCTCGTAGAAGACATACGTAAGGTCCCGGGTCGGCTGGTCGAGGGTGGCCGCCAGCTGTAGCGCCACAGCCACTCCGCCCTTCATGTCGCACGCCCCCAGGCCGTGCAGCGCGTCACCGTCGACCCGAGCCGGCAGGTTGGCGTTCAACGGCACGGTGTCGACGTGCCCGGCGATGACCACCCGCTCCTCGCGACCCAACGTCGTACGCGCCACCAAGGAGTGCGAGTGTCGCCACAGCTCCAGCCAGAGAACCTGCGACAGCGCCTGCTCGATCACGTCGGTGATGGTGTGCTCGTCGCCACTGACCGACTCGATGTCCACGAGGGCGGCGGTGAGGTCGACGATGTCCTGACGAGGGTCCAGCGCAGTCATGGCGGCCATTGTGTCGGAGGTCCGCAACGTCCTGCACCGTGGCTGCCAGGAGAACCCAGGTGCAGGACGCTGCGAGGGTGCCCGCGGAAAGGACACAACGCGTCGACGTAGCAGCCGCAACCCGGACCTGCCGTGGCGACTCGGTAGCGTTGACGTGTGACTGCGACGACCTCCTCGACCACGGCTGCCTGGGGCTTCGGCCTGGCGACGTACGACGTGAACGGGACCGTGCTGGACGTGTGGTTCCCGGCGCCCGCACTCGGTACGCCGCCTGACGACTTTCACGCGCCGAGCCCGCTGGCCGCACTCGAAGGGCCGGACCCGGTCCGTGACGTCACCCGCTCGTTGCTGCATGTGGTCATCGACGACCTGGCGGCCGCACCGCAAGACACCGCCGAGACGTGGCTACGCCTCCATCTCCTCAGCCACCGTCTGGTCGCCCCCCGGGCGCTGAACATGGATGGCGTCTTCGGGATGCTCACCAACGTGGTCTGGACCAACCTCGGTCCATGCGCGGTGGACGGGTTCGAGCACACCCGGCTGCGCGTCCGCGAGGTCGGCCAGGCGGTCACCGTGCTTGGCATCGACAAGTTCCCTCGGATGACCGACTACGTCGTTCCCACCGGCGTTCGGATCGCGGACGCCGACCGGGTCCGCCTGGGTGCGCACCTGGCCGAGGGCACCACGGTCATGCACGAGGGGTTCGTCAACTACAACGCAGGCACCTTGGGCAGCTCGATGGTCGAGGGCCGAATCTCGGCAGGCGTGGTCGTCGGGGAAGGCTCGGACGTCGGTGGTGGCGCTTCGATCATGGGCACCTTGTCCGGTGGCGGCAAGGAAGTCGTGTCGATCGGCCGTCGCTGCCTGCTCGGCGCCAACTCAGGACTCGGGATCTCGCTCGGGGATGACTGTGTCGTCGCTGCGGGTTGCTACGTCACGGCCGGGACCAAGCTGACCCTCCCCGACGGCTCGGTGATCAAGGCACGCGAGCTGTCCGGCCAGTCCGGATGGCAGTTCTGGCAGAACAGCGTGACGGGCGCTGTCGAGGCGCTGCGTCGCGACGGGAGTGGTGTCGAGCTGAACACTGCGCTGCACACCAATGCGTAGCCGGTGGGTGCTGGTCGTCTCCGCTGTCGTGCTGGCCTTGATCGGCGGCGGTCTGTACGTCGCGATCCAGCGTGGTATCGGACCGCTCCCCGACCCCAAGCGCTGCCTCGCGGAGGCCAACGGCTATACCGTCTCGATGTCCACGGCTCAGGCCGAGAACGCGTCGATCATCGCCGCCGTCGCCGCGCAGCGTGGCCTGCCGGCCCGGGCGATCTCGATCGCGATCGCGACGGCGTACCAGGAGTCGAAGCTGGAGAACCTCAACGGCGGGGACCGCGACTCACTCGGCCTGTTCCAACAACGCCCGAGCCAAGGCTGGGGGACGCCGAAACAGATCCAAGACCCCTTCTACGCAGCCAACGCGTTCTACGACGCACTCGTGAAGATCGACGGCTATCAGAGCATGGAGATCACGAAGGCGGCGCAGCTCGTACAACGCTCGGCCTTCCCGGACGCGTACGCCGATCACGAGAAGGATGGTCGCACCATCGCCTCGGACATGGCCGGCTACAGCCAGGCGGGCTTCACCTGCACGACGGACTCGGCTGACCTCGCAGCTCAGAAGATCACCGGCTCAGGGCTGACCCCGCGGGCGGAGGCGGTGCGTGCCGACATGCTGAAGGCGTTCGGACAGCTCTCACTTGGAGGCTTCGCGCCCGGCGGTGTCGAAAGTGGACACATGAACGGCTCCGCCCACTACACCGGCCGAGCCGTCGACGCGTTCTTCCGGCCGATCTCCACCGAGAACACCCGCCGGGGCTGGGTGCTGGCGCACTACCTGGTCGCCAACGCCGAGCGTCTGCACATCGAGCACGTGATCTTCGACGCGAAGATCTGGACCGCCGGGTCGCTGTCCCAGCAAGGCTGGCGCACCTACGCCCCGAAGCTGAGCAGCGACCAGTCGGCCGCGACGAAGGCGATCCTGCTGCACCGGGACCACGTCCACGTCGACGTCGGCTAGCCCCGCCGAGACCGGCTGCTCGACGCTGCCCTCCCCCCGGTGCGTCGGGGTTTGCCTAGTTAACTATTCGGGTGGCTTGTTAACTAGGCAAACCCGCCTTGGCCACTGAGGGCTTGCCTAGTTAACAAGGCAAACCGCATGGGCCGGCCGCGAGACGGCACAGATCCCCCCACGCTCCTGGTACGTCGTCGGATGGTACGCCGTTCGAGGTCACGCGACGGGGTCAGGCCAGCCGCCCCACGGCAGCTCCGACCCGCTCGTCGGTCCCGGTCAGGGCCACCCGTACGTGACGCGAACCCGCCGACCCGTAGAAGTCACCGGGCGCCACCACGATGCCGCGCGCGGCCAGCCAGCCGACGGTGTCCATGCAGGCCTCGTCGCGGGTGGCCCACAGGTACAGCGACGCCTCGGAGTGGTCGATCCGGAAGCCGGCCGCCTCCAACGCCCGACGCAGCAGCCCGCGGCGCTCGAGATAACGCTGCCGCTGTTCCTCGATGTGGCCGTCATCGCCCAGCGCCGCCTCCATGGCGACCTGCACGGGACCGGGAACCATCAGCCCGCTGTGCCGGCGAACCTCCCGAAGCGACCGAACGATCGACGGGTCGCCAGCCACGAAGGCGGCCCGGTAGCCCGCCAGATTGGAGCGCTTCGACAGCGAGTGCACCGCAAGCACCGAGTCGAGCGAGCCGCCGTTGACCGACGGGTCGAGCACCGAGACCGGCTCGATCTCCCAGGCGCACTCGAAGTAGCACTCGTCGACCGCCACCACCGCACCGCGCTCGCGTGCCCAGGTGACCACCTTGCGAAGGTGATCGGCAGGCAGCACGCGTCCGGTCGGGTTGGCCGGTGAGTTCAGCCAGACCAGCGGCACGTCGCGCGGCCCGACCGACACGGTGGAGTCGCTCGCGACGCACTCCGCGCCAGCGAGCAAGGCCCCCACGGCGTACGTCGGATAGGCGACCTCGGGGATCAGCACGGTCTGACCTGCCCGGACGCCGAGCTGTGAGGGCAGCGAGGCGACGAGCTCCTTCGATCCGATCGTCGGCAGCACGGAGTCCTCGCTGAGCTCCACCGATCCACATCGCCGCCGCAGGTACGCCATGATCGCCGCCCGCAGCGACTCCGACCCCCACACGGTCGGGTAGCCCGGCGAGTCCGCCGCCGCGCGCAGTGCCGCCTGCACCAGCGGTGGTGTCGGGTCGACCGGCGTACCGACGGACAGGTCGACCAAGCCGTCCGGATGCTCCGCGGCCCGGGCCTTGACCGAGATCAGCCGGTCCCAGGGAAAGTCCGGCAGCTGCGGACCCGGGCCCCTCACCCGCGCCGCCGGATGCGGCGGCCCGTCCGAACGCGCCGACGCCGCCGACCCGTCACGGGCAGGCGGCGTCGGCATCGAAGACTCAGCGGTTGGGGTGGTCACTCACCCTCTTGAGGCTGGGGCGGAAGCGCCGAGATCGTCGGGTGATCCTTGTCGATCACGCCGAGCTTGGCGGCACCACCAGGTGAGCCGAGGTCGTCGAAGAACTCCACGTTCGCGGCGTAGTAGTCCTTCCACTTCTCCGGTGTGTCGTCCTCGTAGAAGATCGCTTCCACGGGGCAGACCGGTTCGCACGCGCCGCAGTCGACACACTCATCCGGGTGGATGTAGAGCATGCGCTGACCTTCGTAGATGCAGTCGACAGGGCACTCGTCGACACAGGCACGGTCTTTCAGGTCCACGCAGGGTTGCGCGATGACGTACGTCACCTAGTCCTCCTCGTTCACGGTCCCACCACCGACATGTCACCAGGGGTGGCGCTGCCACACTAGTATCTCCACTCCGACCGCGACCGCCCAACTCAGGTCCACCTCCTGGGAGTGATATGCCTCTCCATGCCGGTCATGTCGGCCAGCGGGTCGTCGTACGCCGGCTGCTGCCTGGCCAGGCGGGCCCCAGCGGCGGCCCGGCCATGACCGACGTCCTCGGTGTCCTGGAGCGCCTGGACGACGACGTGCTGAGCATCCGACCCGAGATCGGCGACCTCGTCACGATCGAGCGCAGCCTGGTCGTCACCGGCAAGCCAGTGCCGCCGCGCACGTCGACCCGGCTGCGGGTGAGCGCGGAGCATCTGGAGCGGGTGTGCGAGCGGGGCTGGCGACCGACCATCGAGCAGGCTTTGGGCGACTGGACACTCCGCGCGGCCGACGGGTTCACCGGCCGAGCCAACTCGGCACGGGTCGGTGGCGAGCCGGGGATGGACCCGGACAGGGCGATCGAGACGGTGACCGCGTTCTACACCGATCTCGACCTGCGCCCGATGGCGCAGGTGGTGGTCGGCTCCACCTGGTCGGAGGCCTTCGAGGAGCGGGGCTGGCAACCAGCCCGTGCACACAGCCAGGACGCCGACGCCCTCGTGCAGGTCGCGTCCGTCGCCCAGGCGCGCCGTCACCGACCCGTCCGGCCGATCGACGCCGACGGCGAAGCTGTCGCCCTGACCGACACGGTCACCGACGAGTGGATGGCGCTGTACGGCCGAACGGCAGGCTCGGACCCGCGAGTCGTGCGAGCCGTGCTGGAGTCAGGGGACGCGGTCGCGTTCGCCAATCTCGGGGATCCCGTCGTGGCGATCGGGCGCGCCGTGGTGACGGGGGACTGGATGGGCCTGCAGGCGGTGGAGGTGACGCCGAGCCGCCGCCGACAAGGACTTGCCACCCAGGTCGTCGACGAGCTACTGGCCTGGGGAGCGTCCCAGGGAGCGTTGTCGGCCTACCTCCAGATCCTTCCCGACAACGCGGCGGCGCTGGGTCTCTACGCCCGCTACGGCTTTGTGACCCACCACGCCTACCGCTACCTGGCAGCGCCTCGCAGCGGCTTGGCGGTGCAGCGGACCTCGTCGAGCACGGCGTAGGAGGCATGCGTCAGCTCCGTGCGCTTGTGCCCGTCACGGGTCAGGATGCGCGTCAGGTCGACGTCGAAACCAGGCCTGCCCGCGCGGGGAATGCAGGACCTGCGATCGTTCTTGACCACGTCGGGCCGTACGACGTTGTAGCGCGCAGACGCCCGCGCACGGACCTGCCAGAACCTGGTACTCCACAGCTCGACGTGTCCGACCCCGGCACGTGACGTCTGACCCTTCTCGGCGTACGCCCGGATGTAGACACCGTAGGGGCCGGTGTTCTTCAGGACGAGATCGGTCGAGGGGGGTTCGACATGCGCGTCCCGGCCGGGCCCGAACGCGCCGGAGTAGAAGCGCCCAGCCGTGTGCTCGGGGATCTCGAGTCCGGCGTAGAAGGCGGCGCTATACGTCAGTGAGGCCACGAAAGAGGCCGCCGGCGACCCCGCGTCGGGCAGCCTGCCCAGCAAGCTGAAGGTGTCGCCAGGCTTGATCAGGGCACCGTCGAGGCGACCCAGCTGAGAGGCCGGATCGCCCTGCCCGTTCACGATCCGATAGCGCGCCGAGGTCGAGGCGACACGTTCGCGGATCCGCATTGCCCGGAGGTCTTCGGTCGTGAGCTTCGGGTTGTCCGGCGTTGCGGGTGCACGCGCCACCCGCTTGTCACCCTTCAGGGCGACCGCCTTGAGCACGGCCTTGGCCAGGTCGGTCGGCGTGAGGGTGACCCCGGCGGTGCCCGGCACCACGACGGGCCGGTCACCTGCGAATCGGATCCGGGCATCGACAGGATGATGTGGCAGCCGCTGCACGGCCTCTCGAGCCCGCTTGATCAGCTGCACCTCGTCGATGCTGAGGCGCAATCCGTCGTCGCCGGGCCGAGCCCTCAGAGCGGGTCCGAACCGGCGCGGCTGCACGACCAGGGCGGCGTCGGCCACCTTCACCGTGATGGGCCCGCTGAGCGCTCGACGGGCCTCCTTGTCCGCGAACCGGGTGGCGGTGATCGCGGACACCTTGGGCTGGACGGCTCGGACGGCCAGGTCGACCGAGCGATCGCCGGCGACCAGAGCTGCGACCAACCGGTCGCCGCTGCGTTGAGAGTCCAGCTGCCGACCGGCATGGCCGTACACGACCTTGGTCCGCGCCCCCGTGAACGAGATCGTCGAGTCGACCGGCTTCTGCTCGACGTGGCGGGCGATCCTCTTCAGCTTGGTAGCCAGCTCGGCATCGTCCACCGCAACGACCGGATCGAGGTCGTCACCACCCATCAGCACGTGCAACATGTGCCGAGGGTCCCAGGGGCTGCCCCCGGTCGCCGTCGCCAGCGTTGCATCGATGTCGAAGGTGAGCCCGGCTCGCTGCGGGTCGAGGGTGTAGGTCTTGCCCGCCACCGACGCCTTGACCGGTGTCTGGAGCCGGGGCGCCAGCTTGTCCTGGAGGACGATCCGCGCCCGGTCAGGGCTCATGCCACCGACGTCGACGTCGGCCACGGTGGTCCCCGACGGCAGCTTGTTTCCGGCCACGGCGTACCCGACGCCGTACAACGCTCCGAAGACCAACGTCAGTGCGATGACGAAGACCAGCAGGAACCGCAGGTCGTGCGTCTTCGGCAGGTTGTCGAGGTAGACCCTGCGCCGCGGCCACCACCTCATCTCGGCGGCCCTCCCGCCGAGGCGGCACTGATCACCGCGACCGCGGCAACCAGCAGATACCCCAGCCCGAGGCCGTCCTGCGCGAAGACGTAGTCGCCCTCGGGTCGTCCGGCAAGCACCAGGCCGGTGGCAATCACCCAGACCCCGGCGGCGACGAACGCCATCCCCCGGCGGTACGTCCGCGCGACCAACACGACGACCACTGACGCGACGACCGACAACCCCAGCCCCCACGGCACCACGAAAGAGCCAGGACGCCATACCATCCGCGACACCAGCGCCGCGAGCACCGCGACGACCAGCGAGAGTGCTCCTGTCCCGACCGCAACGGCAAGCAGCACCAGCCGGTGGTCACGCATGCCTGTCCCCTCCGCACGGCTCATCACCGCGGGTTCGGGGCCATCCGTGAGTGACCTCGCCATCGAGTCAGGCGACTCCGGCGAAAAGGCTGGTCTCGTGGCCCTCGACAACGCCGCTCGTGCCCTTCACCAGGCGGTACGACTCGAGGCCCCACACGTGGGCGCCGACGTTGTTGGACAGCGCGAAGAAGGGCCCGTCCACGGTGATCTGGGTGGCATGGGCTCGCATCGCATCGAGCTTCTTGTCGACGTGGCTGACGGCATCGATGGTCGCGGTGATGTAGCGGTCCGGGGTGACGAACGGGGGCAGCTCGCCCTCCGGATCCATCCCCTCGAACGTCGTGGTGTCGCCACTCGCGCGGAGCTTGCGCAACCCCTCGCGCATCCGCTCCTCCGACATCGCGTTCCAGTAGATCTTGGGGACGTCCCACGCGTCACCGAGGTCGGTCCGGTAGCTCGGGGCCGCCGCGAGGACCGCGCCGTACATCGCGACCCGGTGCGCCTGGATGTGGTCGGGATGTCCGTAGCCACCGTGCTCGTCATACGTCACCAGGACCTGTGGTCGGATCTCCCGGATCACCGAGACGACGTGGTTGCTCGCCTCCACGAGATCAGCGGCCCAGAACGCCTCGTCGCGGATCTGCTTCGGCGCGATCGCGCGGCCTCGGTCATCGACGTCCATGCCGGTGTCCCGGTAGCGTCCGGGACCCCCGAGGAAGCGGTGATCGGTGACACCGAGGATCTTCATGGCGTCGGAGAGCTCCTCGATCCGGTGCTCCCCCAGGCCGTCGTCGTGCTGGGAGGCAAGGTGCTCGAGTTCGGGCACCAGGACCTCCCCTTCCTCGCCGAGCGTGCAGGTGATCAGGGTGACGTGTGCGCCCTCCTCGACGTACTTGGCCATGGTGGCCCCGTTGCCGATCGACTCGTCGTCGGGATGCGCGTGAACCAGGAGCATGCGCCGCTCAGGCAGCGTGTCAGCTGTCATGGCACCACCCTACGACGCGACCTGCCGTCCACCCTTGTGGCTGAAGCTCCGTGACCCGAGTGTCACGACCCTTCAGCCAGAGGGAGCGTCCACAGCCGACAGGACCTGAGGCGCCTTTCCACCGACGGGCCGGCCGCGGCACGAGAGTCCCCACGGATCCACCATTCTCGCCCGATGAGCGGCCTCTTTCCTGTCCCCGGCCGGCGCGGCATCCGGCCCGGCCATGGCAGCGAGGTCAGCCGAGCCAGGGTGATGGCGGTGGAGCAGCGTGGCCGGCTCACCGACGACGTGGTGTCGCGAACGGAGCTCCTGGCGGGGGGAATCGACCGTTTCGCGGTCGATCGCGAGCTGTCCCATGGGCGGTGGACGGAGTACGGACGGCACGCGATTGCGCTGCACCGCGGACCCTTGACCGAGCGAGGCCTGTGGAGAGTCGCATTACACGAGGTGGGTTCAGGGGGCGCACTCGACGGCGTGACAGCGCTACGCGCCGCTGGTCTGACGGGGTTCCAGGACTCGATCGTGGTCAGCGTGCGGCACGGTTGGCAGCCGGTGCGGCTCAAGGGCGTCATCGTGCACGAGCTCCGTGGGTGGCGAGACGAAGACGTCGTGGACGCCGGCTTGCGTCAGGTTCAGACCGCTCTGGCAGCAGTCAGGGCGGCAGCCTGGGCGCGCAGCGACCGACAGGCCGCCTTGCTGTTGGTGATGGTGGCCCAACAGCGCATCGCGCAGGGCTCCGCCATGCTCGAGCAGCTGCCCCGGTTCACGCGGTTGCGCCGTCGCCGACTGATCAGCGCTGTGCTCGGTGACATCACCGACGGCGTACAGGCTCTGGGTGAGCTCGACTTCGCCCGTGAGTGCCGTCGACGCGGGCTGCCGACGCCGAGCCGTCAGGTGGTCCGTCGAGGCCCACACGGCCGGGTCTACCTCGATGTCTACTTCGACGAGTACGGCGTGATCGTCGAGATCGAGGGGGCACACCACGACGCGGTGGACAACGCCGTCGACGACGCCCTGCGGCAGAACGCCCTGACGACGGGCCCGGACGACTTCGTACGCATCCCCGTTATCGGGCTACGCACCCGGACGGATGCGTTCATGGACCAGCTCGAGCGGAAGCTGATCTCACGAGGGTGGCGTCGCCAGTCTCCCTGTGGCTGAAGGGAGGTGACAGCAGCGTCTCGCTCTTTCAGCCGCAGCGGAGCAGAGCCCGCCTGATCGCAGGGATCCGCGCGACCAGCTGAGCCAATGCCGCGGCCGTCCGGGCCGGTTCGCCCACCTTGCCGAGATTCACCATGCCGGGATCCCCGGCGGCCTGCCCGGCCGCGATCACGTCGAGCGAACGTTGGGTGCGTGGCTCGATCGCGTCCAGGATCTCGAGCGCCGTGATCTCGGTGTCGTACGCCGCCGCCATCTTCTCCAGCCGGCGCGCGCTGAACTCCGGGCCGAGGTCACGGGTGAGCGGGACCCAGTTCCAGGCGGCGAAGGCCAGGTCGTCGATCGGTCGTCCGGGGCCGGCCATGTCCCAGTCGAAAACGCCGACCACGCGCTCCCCGAACGTCGAGGAGCTGAGCGTGACGTTGTAGGGCGCGACGTCGTGGTGGCAGACCACCTCGTCGGGCCGCATCGGGCGGTGGACGTTGCGCCACGTGCCGTCGACCCGATAGTCCGCGACGACGTCGTGGAAGCGGCGTACCCAGCCGATCCCATCCACCAGGGTCGCGTCGTCGAGCACCTCGCGGTCGACGTCGGGCACCCGGCCCGGCAGGAAGGTCAGCACCTCCCGCCCGCGTTCGTCGTAGCCGAACACCTCCGGCGCCTCGAGCACGCCGTGCTCCCGCAGGTGCCGAAGCAGCCCGTGAACGGACTCGGTCCAGGCTCCGGTCGTACGCCGCACGGTCCTGCCGATCCGCTCGGCACCTCCCACGTTGCCCCCGGCCAACGGCTCGCCGTCGAGCAGCAGCGCGCGCAGTTCCGCCAGGAACGGCCGGTCAGCCGGCAGCCACTGAACGTCGTCGAGGTCCTCGGGCCCGAGCCAGCGGATCGCGTCGTGCTCATGAGGAACCGGCTCGCCGGAGACCAGGCAGGCCAGGTGCGCAGTGAGCCGGTAGCCGGGCTTGATGGCCGCGTCGCCCCCGAGCGCACGGATCACGTCCACCGTGCAGCCGAGCTCTTCACGCAGCTCACGAACCACCGCAGCTGCGGCCGACTCGCCCGCGTCCACCTTCCCGCCCGGGAGCTCCCAGCCACCGGCGACGTCGACCGGCCCAACCCGGCGCGCCGCCAACACCCGACCGTGGTCGACCAGCGCCGCGGCGACCACGTCGATCTGCGGCTCCGTCACGCCGTGCAGCGTCGCACACCCGCGCTCGTCGACGAAAAGTTTCGCTCCGCCGGGAACTCACATCAGACTGCGGACATAAGCCTGTGTGACATCACTCGAGGGGACGCACATGCACCCAGTGCCCACCGATGATCAGCCTGACGAGGCAGATCGCCCGGATGCCTTGCTCGTCGACGAGCTGCGGCATGGCAGCAGCGCCGCCTTGGCGGAGCTCTTCGACCGCCATGCGGACACGATTCACGCGTTCTGCTTCCGGCGTACGGCGTCGTGGCACGTCGCTGAGGACGCCACCTCGACGGTGTTCCTGGAGCTGTGGCGAGGGCGGTCCCGCGCGCTGATCCATCACGGCTCGGCTCTTCCCTGGCTCTATGGCATCGGCCGCAACGTCTGCCGCAGCCTCGAACGAGCCCGCCGCCGTCACGACCAAGCCTTGCGTCGGGTGCTGAACGAGGGGACGGCACCCGACGACTGGCTGGCCGATGATGTCGTACGCCGCATCGACTCCGAACGCCAGATGTCCGCCGTCCTGGACGCCGTGGCTGCCCTGCCCGGCCACGAGCGAGACGTGTTCGAGCTCGTCGTCTGGGCCGGCGCGAGCTATGACGAGGCCGCCGCCTCGCTCGGCGTACCGACCGGGACCATCCGATCCCGACTGTCCCGGGCCCGGCGTCGGCTGAGCCTGGCCACCCGTGACGAGTCGGACTGACTCGCCTGCATCCTCGCGCCGCCACCGATTGCTTCGTAACACCCGGAAGGACCCGCTATGACCGACGAACATCCTGACCTGCCGCCCGAGCTCACCCCGCCTCCGGACCAGCCGCTGTCGGCCGATCGCAGGCAAGAGATGCGTGAGCACCTCCTGAGCGCCGCCGGGCAAGGCGACGGACCTGGCCCGGCGCGCCGCCCCGGCTGGCTGATCCCGGGGTTGGCGGCCGCCGCCGTGGTCTCCGTCATCGGTACCGGGGTCTACCTCGCCAACGCCAACGACTCGTCCACATCGACGCCGCTCCTCCCGGCCGGCACCTCCACGTCGACTTCGCAACCGACCTCGCAGGCAGTCCCTTCACCCGACGGACCCCCTGACACGATTCAGGACACCGTGGTGCTCCGGACGACGGCTCCCCAGGGCACCGCCACACCGCCGACTCCGACCGTCCAGGTGCCACCAATCCGGCCGACCGCCCAGAACTGCGCTGACGCCGTGAACGAGCTGATCCAGCAGGGCGAGCCCGAGCTCGCCGGAGCGACCGTGACAGCCCAGCGGGCCGGCGATCGGGGCACCACCTACCTGTACGAGAGCAAGTCGGCCTGGGTGATCTGTGATGACTTTGCCGGCGGGGACGGCGGACTACCCACACTGCTGGCCGCGCACAGCAAGCAGAAGCCTTATGTCCCGAGTGCGAAGACGCTGCAGATCAGCGACAACACGATCGGCGGTCCGAACACCGCGAACTGGCACTACCAGTACTTCGCCGCCGGCGCGGATTTCGACGGCGTCCAGGCCATCTCCTACACCTTCCCCGACGGCCACACCGAGGATGCGGTGGTCGGTCAGAACGGGATGTGGTCGATGAACTACCAGCCGACCTCCGGCCCGCTCGCTGACCCGAAGACCAACTACAACAACCTCGGCCCGATCAAGGTCACCGTGGCCTACACGCAGAGCGGCGGATCCTCCAACGACACCTTCACCTTGCCCTGGGGCCTCGGAACCTGTGGCCAGACGAACCACGGTTGCTGACAGGCTGCCTTCAGCGGCTGGCCAGGCAACCCCGCGCGTCAGCAGTTCCCGCGGACTCCCGACCACCGACGTGTTCCGAAGTGTGAGATTCTGCACTCCGCCCCCTCCCCCGCTACCGGCCCCGGCTGGAGTAATGTCCGAGCAGCGACAGGGCTGTTGCGGCCTGCATGTCGCGCACCCGAGCAGGCGGAGGAAGCCCCAACATGTCGACAGGAGTCATGGGTCCGGGCCGTGCCCGCGTCCAAGGCAAGACGCTGCGCCAGGACCGCTGGTGGCTCGCGCCGCTCGCCACGTTCGTCGTCTTCAGTGCCTTCGTCGTCTACGCCACCTGGCGGGCGTTCAGCGGGTCGAACTACTACTCCGCGCCCTACCTGTCCCCGTTCTACTCGCCCTGCCTGACCGGTGACTGCGTCGACGGGTCGTCTGACTTCGGACAGCCGTTCTCGTTCTGGCAGCTGTCGCCGGCGTTGCTGATCTTGATCTTCCCGCTCGGCTTCCGGATGACCTGCTACTACTACCGCAAGGCGTACTACCGGGCGTTCTGGCTGTCCCCGCCGGCCTGCGCCGTCGCCGAACCGCACGGCAAGTACACCGGTGAGACGCGACTGCCGCTGATCCTGCAGAACATCCACCGCTACTTCTGGTACGCCGCGATCGTGGTCTCGCTGATCTTGACCTTCGACGTGGTGCTCGCCTTCCGCGACGAGAGCGAGAACTGGGGCCATATGGGCCTCGGCACCGTGATCATGGTCGTGAACATCGTGCTGATCTGGCTCTACACACTGTCCTGCCATTCCTGCCGGCACGCCGTCGGTGGCCGGCTCCGGCACTTCTCCAAACACCCGATCCGCTACCGCGCCTGGACGATGGTGTCCAAGCTCAACCTCAGCCACGCCCGCTACGCGTGGTACTCCCTGTTCTCGGTGGCGCTGACAGACCTCTACATCTACTTCCTCGCCAACGGGACCTTCGACGACCCGAGGTTCTTCTGATGAGTGATCCCCACGGCCCGGACGCGAACCGGCATCCGATGACCGGCAACCTGACCTCGGCCGAGACCACGTCCTCCGACGCTCATGGCTTCGAGGAGCACGAGTACGACGTCGTCGTGATCGGTGCGGGAGGGGCTGGCCTGCGTGCCGCCATCGCCGCCCACGACGCCGGCGCCCGGGTGGCGATCGTCTGCAAGTCGCTGCTGGGCAAGGCTCACACGGTGATGGCCGAGGGTGGCATCGCTGCCGCGATGGGCAACCTCTGGGAAGAGGACAACTGGCAGGTGCACTTCCGCGACACGATGCGTGGCGGGAAGATGCTCAACCACTGGCGGATGGCGCAGCTGCACGCGCAGGAGGCGCCGGAGCGGGTGATCGAGCTCGAGGAGTGGGGCGCGCTGTTCGACCGCCTCGACAACGGTCTGATCTCCCAACGCGACTTCGGCGGTCACCGGTACGCCCGGCTGGCTCACGTCGGTGACCGCACCGGGCTGGAGATGATCCGAACCCTCCAGCAGCGCGCGGTCGCTCTCGGGATCGACGTCTTCATGGAGTGCACCGTTACCGAGATCTTCAGGGACTCCTCGGCCGGCGGAGAGCAGCCGGGTCCGGTGTCCGGGGCCTTCGCGTACTGGCGCGAGTCGGGTCGGTTCATCGTGTTCAAGGCGCCCAGCGTCGTGCTCGCCACCGGCGGGATCGGCAAGTCCTACCAGGTGACCAGCAACTCCTGGGAGTACACCGGGGACGGTCACGCGCTGGCGCTGAAGACCGGCGCGTCCCTGATCAACATGGAGTTCGTCCAGTTCCACCCAACCGGCATGGTGTGGCCCCCGTCGGTGCGCGGGCTGCTGGTCACCGAGTCGGTGCGCGGCGACGGCGGCGTACTGCGCAACTCCGAGGGCAAGCGGTTCATGTTCGACTACATCCCAGAGTTCTTCAAGGCCGAGACGGCCGACACCGAGGAAGAGGGCGACCGCTGGTACGAGGACAAGACCAACAACCGGCGCCCACCCGAGCTGCTGCCGCGCGACGAGGTGGCGCGGGCGATCAACTCCGAGATCAAGGCCGGGCGAGGATCCCCGCACGGCGGCGTCTTCCTCGACATCGCCTCGCGGCGTACGCCGGAGTTCATCAAGCGCCGGCTGCCCTCGATGTACCACCAGTTCAAGGAACTGGCGGACGTCGACATCACCGCGGAGCCGATGGAGATCGGACCCACCTGCCACTACGTCATGGGTGGTGTCGAGGTCGATCCCGACACCGCGGAGAGCATCGTTACCGGCTTGTACGCCGCCGGTGAGGTGGCCGGAGGGATGCACGGGTCGAACCGGCTCGGTGGCAACTCCTTGTCGGACCTGCTGGTCTTCGGCCGTCGCGCGGGACTCAACGCGGCGTACTACGCGGAGCGGATTGCCTCCAAGCGACCGGTCGTCTCCGAGGGCGAGGTGAAGGCGGCGGCCGCCCAGGCGTTGGCGCCATTCGAGGACGAGGGCGAGAACCCGTACACGATCCAGCACGACCTGCAGGAGACGATGCAGCGGCTCGTGGGAATCATCCGCAACGGCGAGGAGCTGACCGAGTCGCTCGCCGAGATCGAGAATCTGCGCGAGCGCGCGGCACACCTGTCCGTGGAGGGCCACCGGCAGTACAACCCGGGCTGGCACCTCTCGGTCGACATCCACAACATGCTGCTGGTGTCGGAGTGCATCGCCAAGGCCGCGCTGGAGCGCAAGGAGTCCCGCGGTGGGCACACCCGCGACGACTATCCCGGTCCGGACCCACACTGGGGCAAGCAGAACCTGGTTCTCACGATGAACCACGAGAGACGTGTCGACCTCGCGCACCAGCCGCTGCCCGTCATGCCTGACGAGCTCGCCACCTTCTTCGAGCAGTGAGAGAGAACCGCTGATGGGTTACGACCTGAAGATGCGCATCTGGCGAGGCGACAAGACCGGTGGCGGGCTGGACGACTTCACCGTCGGGGTCGAGGAAGGCGAGGTCGTCCTCGACGCGATCCACCGGGTCCAGGCGACCCAGGCCGGTGACCTGGCCGTGCGATGGAACTGCAAAGCCGGCAAGTGCGGCTCATGCAGCGCGGAGGTTAACGGCCGTCCACGGTTGATGTGCATGACGCGGCTGGCGGACTTCGAGGAGTCCGAGACGATCACGGTGACACCGATGCGAGCGTTCCCGGTCATCCGCGACCTGGTGACCGACGTGTCGTTCAACTACGAGAAGGCCAAGCAGGTACCCGCGTTCGCACCGACACCGCGCGACGAGGACGGCAAGCGCCGGATGCAGCAGGTCGACGTCGAGCGCGGCCAGGAGTTCCGCAAGTGCATCGAGTGCTTCCTGTGTCAGGACACCTGCCACGTCGTGCGGGACCATGAGGGCAACAAGGAAGCGTTCGCCGGACCACGCTTCTTCCTCCGGTACGCCGAGCTCGACATGCACCCGCTCGACACCAACGACCGCCGCAAGCTCGTCCAGGACGCCGCCGGGATCGGGATGTGCAACATCACCAAATGCTGCACCGAAGTCTGCCCCGAGGGCATCAAGATCACCGACAACGCGATCATCCCGATGAAGGAGCGAGTCGTGGATCGCAAGTTCGACCCGGTCACGTTCCTCGGCGCCAAGATCTTCAAGCGCAGCGACCGCAATTCCCGCGAAGAGGTCTGACCTCGCCGCCCTGCCGAACACGCCGCTAGGCAGTGGCCGGAGTCGTGGCCGACGCCGGAGTCGAGGACTCGACCGGTGCACCACCGGACCGGGCGGCCGGGTTGATGGCGGAGGGGTCGTTACTCGCCCCCACCTTGGACGATGCGATCGACGTGAGGACCGAGAGCAGCGCCACCATGCCTGCCGTCGACAGGGCCTTCGGCCAGGGTGCATCGAGCAGCCCGAGTCCGGCAGCGCTGAGCACCGCGGCCAGGGACTGGGCAAACGACTTGGCGGCGCGTTCGCCTGCCAACTGCCAGAACAACGTACTGAACATGGTCAAACCCCCGAGCGACCAGGTGATGGAATGTCTTCAGGAGGCCGACCGCCAAGCACCTGATACGCCACCGGTCCCTGGCAGGGCAGTAGTGCCTCGCAGGCGCAGGCACCTGGCCGACCGGCGTACGGTGAGCACATGGCTGACCGACTCACGCAGAACCAGATCGACGACGCCCTCGAGTCCTCGCTGAGCGACTGGACGCTCGAGGGAGGCGACACGATCCGTCGCGACATCACCGCAGGGACGTTCAAGGGCGGCATCACGCTGGTCGGCCAGGTTGCGGAGATCGCGGACTCGATGGACCACCACCCGGACATCGACATTCGCTGGACCACGATCACGTTCCGGTTGTCCACACATTCCGAAGGCGGCTTGACGGACAACGACGTGCGACTCGCCGCCGAGATCGACCGGCTCGCCCCCTGACCGGGACAGCCGCCGATCGTCCTGCGATGACGCGGAGGGTTTACCTGCACGCCGGGCGGGGTGATACTGACGAGAGAGCCGCGCGGGCCCACCCGTGCGAAGTGGAGGCCGTCGCATGACGCAGACCCGGATCACCCTTACCCTGACCACCCTGATCGCGGCGTTGTTCGCGTTGCTTCTGATCGCCGCTCTGGTAGGCGGCACCGCCTCGCCTGCCGACGCCGACGCGAGTCGGTCGTCCGGTGGCGGTCTGCACGCGTCCCTGCCCTGGGACAAGGCCGCCGACACCCGCCCGATGTATGCCCGCACCGTCTATCGCGAACACCACATGTGCGATGAGGTGCGCCACCCGGCGAAGAACAACGCTCCCGCCCTCAAGCCCTGATCTCGCACCGCGAGGCGGCCTCGACCCTGCGGTGACCGCCGAGGGGGCGTGGCCTTGGAGCCCGATCCGCTTGGTCACGAGGTGGTTGCGTTCGCGTCAGGACTTCTTCTCGGCGCAGGGCCAACGGTACTGACGCTCCTACGATCGCGGGCATGACTCAGCGCCCTGTCTCGGACTCGCCTGCGCACGACTTCGACTTCTGGATCGGTCTATGGGACGTCTTCGGCCCGAAGGGCAAGCAGGTCGGGACCAACCGGATCACGAGCTTGTTCGGGACCGGCGCCATCGCCGAGCACTGGCACGGTGCCGGCGACATCGAAGGTCACAGCCTCAATGCGTACGACGAGTCGCGCGCCTGCTGGCACCAGACCTGGATGGATTCCACCGGCGCGATCTTGCTCCTCGAGGGCCGGCGGCACGACGGCGCGATGGTGATGGAAGGAAACGCTCCCAGCGAGGCTGACCCCGCCCGACTCGACCGGCAGCGGATCACCTGGACGCCAGCGCCGGACGGCTCGCAGGTGCGACAACTCTGGGAGGTCTCCGGCGACGACGGCCGCACCTGGCAGACCGCGTTCGACGGCCGCTACCGGCGTACATCGACCTGAACCGGCTCCGGTCCGACCTCGGTGGACGATCGACGGCGTCGGGCATCCTGTGCACTTTCCTCGCCGACTACGGTCGTTGTCGTGGACATCCGGCTTGCTGACCAGGGCGACTGGCCGGCGATCTTTCCCTTCTTCGCGCAGATCGTGGATGAGGGGAAGACCTATGCGTTCCCGGCCGGCCTCACCGAGCAGACCGCGGCAGGCTGGTGGATGGAGCGCCCGCCGGGCCAGACCGTGGTCGCCGTTGACTCCGACGCGGTCGTGGGCTCGGCGAAGATGGGTCCGAACCGACCGGGCCGCGGGTCTCATATCGCCACGGCGAGCTTTATGGTCGACCCGGCCCGGCAAGGTCACGGGATCGGCAGCGCCCTCGGGGAGTACGTCGTGGACTGGGGGCGTCGGCAGGGGTATCACGGCATGCAGTTCAACGCGGTCGTGGAGACCAATGCGGCCGCCCTGGCCCTGTGGAAACGACTCGGCTTCGTGGTGCTGGCCACCGTTCCACAAGCGTTCGATCACCCTGAGTATGGGTACGTCGGACTGAGTGTCATGTTCCTAAAATTCTGATCAATCAGCATTTACACTAGCCACTCTGGTCACGTCGGTAACACAGAGTGCCAGCCCCTTGACAGATGGTTCAGAATCGCAGCATGGAACTGGTTCGTACACGCATCCTTGCCGGTACCTGCCCGGAGTGCGGCACTCGCCTGACGGGTCAAGAACGAGGCGAGGTGATGGACGATCCGCGGGCCGTCGACTGGGTCCTCGTCAAGCAGTGGTGCTACAACGGCTGCCTGTCGATGTCCGACGGCCGGATCATCCCGGTGCAGCCCACTGCGACGGACCCAGCAGAGCCGGCGCCAGCCCCGCGGGCCGAGGCGACCCACCTGATCATCGCCCGCTGACGAAGCGGAGGACGCGACCGTGACGCGTCGGGGAGGTCGGCGTTCGGAACCGCGATCTCACCGGGGTGCATTCCCACGGAGCGAGGTCTAGGGTCGAAAGTCGATGCAGCAACCCCCCGATCAGGAGTCGCCATGACACTGCCCACCGAGAACGTCGGATCGCTTCCACGCCCCGCCTCCCTGCAGAAGACCATCGCGGAGTACGACAAGGGCAGTGTCGGATTCGAGGAGCTCGCGGCAGAGCAGGACGCGGCGTGCAAGGACTCGATCGAGCGGATGGAGGCGACGGGGGCGCCGATCGTCTCCGACGGCGAGCAGCGGGCCTCCAGCTTCGCCACCTACCCGATCACCGACACCCTGGCAGGCACCGGTCTGGCGGACCACCTGGCCGCGGACGGGCAGTACTTCGCGATCTTCGACGACGGCCACCACCGACAGCTGCCCCGACTTACCGGGGGGCCGTTCCGCTACAAGACGTTCGCCTCGGACTACCTGGAGAAGTCCAAGCCGTACGCCACCAAACCTCTCAAGCAGGCCGTGATCGCACCCTCGATGCTCTCGCTGCTGTACCCGCTGGACGACCAGGTCGACGACTACTCGCGCGACGACTTCCTCGCTGACTTGTGCGACGAGGCCGAGAAGGACATCCGACAGTCGTTCGCCGCCGGCGCCGCGCGGGTTTCCGTGGACTTCACCGAAGGGCGCCTGGCCTCCAAGAACGACCCGCGCAACCCGTGGACCGGCCGCAAGATGCTCGACTTCTTCATCGACCTCAACAACCGGGTCCTCGACCGCTTCACCCCCGAGGAGCGAGCCGATATCGGCATCCACACCTGCCCCGGTGGCGACATGGACTCCGTGCACTCCGCCGAGGTCGACTACGCCGACCTGCTTCCGTCGATGTTCCGGATGAACGCAGGCTACTTCTTGATCCAGCTCGCCAGCGAAAGGGACAAGGAGTACGTCTACAAGCTGATCGGCGAGCACTCCCGCGACGACGCCAACGGCGTACCGCAAGTGTGCCTGGTCGGTGTCATCGACCCGCTGAACCCGACCGTCGAGACTCCCGAGCAGGTGGCTGACGACCTGGTGACGGCTGCCAACTACATCCCCAGAGAGCGGCTCGGAGCAACCGACGACTGCGGCTTCTCCCCGTTCAGCATCGACGAGAAGCCCAAGCACGGGTCGCCGGACTTCGCCCGCGACATCGCCTTCCAGAAGATCGCCAACCGCGTCAAGGGCGTGGAGATCGCCTCGGAGCGGCTCGGCCTCTGAACCGTCCCACCACTGCGACGCACACCGCGACGGCGACACCGACGCCCGATCGCCATGGGAAAGTGAGGACTCTGGCATGCACCCTGCCCCGAAGGTCATCGTCTTCGACGTGAACGAGACGCTGTCGGACATGTCGCCGATCGCCGCCCGGTTCGCCGAGATCGGTGCACCGGAGCATCTCGCCGGCCAGTGGTTCGCCGCGCTGCTACGCGACGGCTTCGCGACGACGGTGACGGACAGCCAGGCGGCGTTCGCCGACCTCGGGCGTGAAGGGCTACGGGTCGTGCTGTCCCGGGTCGACATCGAACGCGACCTCGATGCAGCGATCGAGCACGTGATGAGCGGCTTCTTGAGCCTTTCTGTCCACCCGGACGTCGTGGATGGCATCCGTGCGCTGGAGCGGGCCGGGCTGCGGCTGGTGACCTTGAGCAACGGCGCTGCCTCCGTGGCCGACACGCTGTTCACGACCGCCGGTGTCCGCGATGCGTTCGAGACGCTGCTCTCCGTCGAGGACGCCGGTGTCTGGAAACCCGCAGAAGGCGCCTACGACTTCGCCGCGCGGCAGTGTCAGGTGGATCGCGCGGAGATGCTTCTCGTGGCGGTCCACCCGTGGGACATCCACGGAGCCAAGCACGCCGGACTGCAGACCGCGTGGATCAACCGGGGCGGCCCGCCCTACCCGAGCTACTTCATGCCTCCGGACCGCACGGTAGCTGCACTGCCGGAGTTGGCGGTGCAGCTAGCGAGCTGACGTCGTCCGTGAGTTCCGATCAGCAGACGTCGGCTCCGTGCGATCGTCCTTCGGTGCGAAACCGACGACCAGCAAACCCAGACCCAGCGCCAGCAACAGCGCGAACGTCGAACCGATTCCGTCGATCCAGTTGGTCGACCGGCCGAACTGCGCCAGCTGGAGGATGGCCGCCGCAGCGTACGCCGCCCCAGCCAACCGGACCAGGATCCGCTGCCCGGTGAGCCCACCCACCAGGGCGCACAGGCCGAGCACCGGAAAGACGAGCAGGCCAGCGCCCTCGACCTTGACGAAGTTGTTGTTGGAGCTGGTCGCCAGGGTGAACACCACGCTGGCCATACCGGCAGCGCCGAGCGTCGCGGCGGCTTGGTCGAGCGGGTGCCTGGTCATGACAACCTCATCAGCACGCGCGACAGCTGGCTGTCCGAGGATCGCCAGATGGGACGCATCACGGCGTCGAGCCCGTAGGAACGACCCGCCGCGGTCGCGAAGATTCCCACGTGAGCCAAGATCATCAGGTAGTACGACCACTCCCACTCGTTCGGTGCGTTCAGCACCGACATCGTGATGGCCAGGCTCTGACCGATCCCGATCAATGCCCAAAGCCGGGTAGCCAGACCGACGAAGAGGAAGGCACCGATCGACGCCTCCAGCAACAGCGTCATCCAGGCGAAGAACGTGAAGTTCGGGAGCACGACGTGCTCGACGATCCAGCTGAACGGGCTGAAGACGGGGTGTTCGACCGCGTCCGTGGTGAATCTGCGCAGGGAGGAGAAGTCCGGCGGTCGCTTCCAGCCGACGTTCTCGATCCACATGATCGCGACACCGACGCGAAGCGCCGCAAGGAGCACCCGGTTGGTCCTGGTGTCCTGCCCCGTGTCAGCCGAAGGTGTCCCTCGGGCAACTGATGTGGTCATCGTCATCCCTTCCGGCGCTGGTGCAGTCCACCGCGCCACTTCCACGCTAGGGCGCCAACCCTCGATTGCCGCCACAAAGGACGAAACGTCACCGGCACGTAAGGCCGCGACGCTCCTCGATCACGTGCACCGAAACACCTCCCGGCCTTCGGCTGCCCCCGCGACCTGCACGTCCAGGACATCCCGGATCACGTCCAGGACGTCGGCCAGCGGCAATGGCGAGTCGGCGATCTTGAGATGCGAGTTCGTGACCGCTACGGGATGCCACCACGCACCGTCGACGGCGATCGTCGGCTCCGGCTCCACGGTGTCCAAGGAGATGTGAAGTCCCTCGTCGGCGAAGCCCTCTGCCGCGACGGGTCGGATCAACCGATCTTCCGGTGCCACGCCCAGATTGGTCAGCGCGGCGTGCAGCTGGTCGACGGAGGCGAGCTCGTCCTCCCACAACGTGGCCGCCACCCGGACGCGGAAGCCGAGCTGCTTCGCCAGGCCGATCCCGGCCAGGGCACGCGCGTGCGAGCCTGCCCCTCGTTGTCGGTCGTGCAGAGCCGGTCCCGCAGAGTCCAGACTCACCTGGAGCGTCACCCGCTCGCGGTCCATCGCGTCCAACGTCTCGCGACGACGGCCCTTGTCGAAGACCATCGCGTTGGTGAGGATCACCACCGGGACCCGCTCCGCGCCGTAGCCGACGACCGCGCCGAGGTCAGGATGCAGGAACGGCTCGCCACCGGTGATCAGCAGCTCGCGACCGCCCTGGGCCACGAACTCGTCGATCACGTCCTTGGCCAGCTCCACCGGCAGAAGTCGCGCTTCGGCTTTCGGCGACGACTGGGCACAGCAGTAGTCGCACGCGAGGTTGCAGTGAAAGTTGCTGTAGAGCCACAACCGACTGCCCAATGGAACCGCGGCACCCGAGGAGAAACCCGGATCGACCCCAGGCATCGTGGCGCCGCGCGGAGCCCCGCGCAGGATGGCGAGTCGCCACGGACCGCTTCCGACGCCGTCGTCGTTCACCGTCAACAGCTCGTGTCCTGCCAACCGTGCCCACGCGGGCAGATCGACCAGCACCGACTTCTCCTCGGTCCTCAGGACCAGTACGTCGCCGACGTCGATGCCGCGCATCGCGGCGGTCAACGACAGCAGCAGACCGCTGCCACAGTCGTCCGTCCCGCCGTCCAGCTCCGCCGCCGCGGTCCACGGACCGACGGGATCAGGAGCCACATCAGACGCCGACATCAGGTGGACCTCAGAACGACAGTGAAGCGGCGCCGTCGGCCAGCAGTGCGACCAGGGTCGCTCCCCCGACGATGGTGGCTCCGTCGATCAGGTCGTCCTCCCCCATCCCGCGCTTCTTGGCGCACGGACTGCAGACGAGGAACTTCCCGCCTCCGGCGACATAGTTGCCGACCAGCTCCGACATCGGTGCGAACCCCTCCTCGTGCAGATCGTCGGCAACGCCACTCTTGGCCAGGGACACCCCTTCCGACGACAAGAACACCGTGGTCTCCTGTCCGGAGGCTACGGAGGCCCCTGCCACGACGATCGCGACGCTGGCGCGGTCCACGTCGTCGGTGGAGTGCGTGAGATTGATGACCAAACCGTTCATGGTGAGGTGGTTCCTTCCGGTGGTGGGGTGGGATCGGCCCGGCGCCACGGCTGGCCGGGTCGGGTGGCGGTGGGTCGGGCGCAGACCTCGAGGTCATAGTGCGCACGGCCGTCGGACTCGCGTCCAGGGCCGAGATAGCGATGCCCGGTCAAGTGACACCAGGCGGGGATGTCAAGCGGCGCGGCCGGGTCGGTAGCGATGAGCCGGACGACATCACCGGTGGGAAGCGCGGACATCTGGCTCACCAGGCGCATCAACAGCTCCCCGCACGCGAGGTCGCCACCGTCGACGAGGTGGTGGGTCTCGTGACCGGCTTGATGGCGTGTTCGACCGGTCATGTCCGGAGAGTAACCCAGCGACTCCCCGGTCGCGCTAGACCTAGACGTCGCGGGCAGCCGGGCGGCACAGGCCGAACTCATCGTCGTACCGAAGGCTGATCGTCGGGCGTCGACCGACGCTCGTCGACGTCGTCGGGTTGGCTCGGCCGTCGCCATCGTCGCACCAAGGCGGAGATCGCGATGAGACCCGCGAGTGCGAGCAGGACCACGAGAATCGCTCCCGCCCCGGCATCTGCGACCGTCCGGGTCAGATACCCCTGCACCTGCAGCGCCCGTTCGACGACGGCATCGTTGCTCGCGCTTCCCGAGAGCACGCGAAGCTCGAACCAGCCGTACCAGGCGACGTAGGCCCCGGCGACGACGAGCAACGCCCCGCTCACGCGGCCGATGAACGCTCCCGCCCTGCGCATCCGGGACACGGCGGTCGCCTGCGCGGTGGCAGCGACCAGCGCGAGCACCAGGATCACAGTCCCCATCCCCAGCGCATACGCGACGTACGACGCCACGACCTGGATCGAGGTGCTCCCGCGCAGGGAGGTCGACGTGACGGCGAGGAACGGCCCGATCGTGCACGAGAGCGACGCCAACGCGAACGAGACGCCGTAACCGACCTGCGACCACCAGGACGAGGTAGGACCGGACCCGCGCCCCGCCAACCCGCGGACCGTGAGCGACCTGCCGGCGAGCAGCCACCCTCCCAGCAGCACCAAGACGATGCCGATCACGACGGTGAGGTAGGGAAGGTACTGCTCGACGGAGAGCGCGAGGGGCGCGATGACGATCCCGAAAGCGCCGAACACGGCGACGAACCCAACGGTCATCCCTGACGTGAACCGCACCGCCTTGCGCACGGCAGCCAGGCTTCGCCGCGGGCTTCCCGCCGGCTGGTCGCCGCCGGGACCGTCGGCGACCAGCAAGGAGAGGTAGGCCGGGAGCAGTGCGAAGCCACACGGGTTGAACGCAGCCACGGCTCCGGCGAGCAGAGCCAGGGCCAGAACACCGCGGTCCATCAGCGCCTCACCTGGTCAGCAGCGACTGCGTCATCTTCCGAAGGTCGCCCGCGCTCAGTCCCGACGGTACGAGCTCGGTGTGCCCCGAGGCGTCGATGAACACGAAGGACGGCTGCGCGACCACTCCGAAGTGCTGCCACAGCGACCCGTCCACGTCCGCCAGGTGCTCGAAGCCACCGGTACCAGTCTCGGTGACGAACTGTCGCATCGGCCCGACCTCGCCACGACCCGCGATGCCGACGAAAGTCACCTGGTCGGCGAAGTCAGCCGCGACGGCCGACACGTCCGGAGCCTCGGCCCGGCACACCGTGCACCAAGGTGCCCAGAACCACAGGACCGAGGGCTTCCCGGACAGGCTGGAGCTGTCGAAGGACGCGCCCTCCAGCGTCGTACCGGTGAACTCCGCCGCTGCTGCGGCGGAGCCACCTTGGCCGTCTCCGCCGGACGCCCCACCGCCCGAGCAGGCGGTGAGGATGAGCAGCGCGCACGCGACCACGAGGGCGGCGAGCGTGCGTGGCGCGAGGCGGACCGGTCGTGCGGGCATGCGGACTCCTTGGTGTGGGCTCCACCTGAGGAACCCGTTAGCGTGGTCGAATCGTTCCCGGAAATGGCAACGGGATGAAAAGAGGGTGTTCACCGGGTTACTCCTGCAGCGCCGGGCGCGACCGCCTGAGTGACACTGGATCCCGACGACCGACCCGGAGGAGACCATGCCCGTGCCCTGGAGACCCGCCGGCACCCGGCGCGGGGACGTGCTACTGCCTGACGTGTCGGCCGGGTGAGCGCCTTCTCGGCGCTGTGGCGTCGGATCCGCGCTCTCGAGCTCGCGACCCGGCCGGTGCACCCGGAGACCCTGGAGGCGCTCGAGCGCCGGTGGCAGGACCTCCCCGCCTCCGTACGAACCCCGGCTCAGACGCTCGGTCGGCACGCCGTCGGCTGCGAAGGAACTCACGGCGTGTTTCCGCGGTGCAACCTCGCGTGTACGCCGTGCTACCACTCCCGGGACGCGAACCGGGTCGGGGTCGACGGTTCCCACACCCAGCGTGCGGTCGCGGCACAGATGGGCCTGCTGCGTCGCGACCGAGGACCTCGCGCGCACGCTCAGCTGATCGGTGGAGAAGTCAGTCTGCTGCCGCCCGACGACCACTTCGCGACGTTGCAGATCATGCGCGACCACGGTCGGGAGCCGATGAGCATGACCCACGGCGATTTCGACTACGACTACCTGACGGCCCTGGTCCTGGACGGTGACGGCCGCCGCCGTCTGGACCGCGTCTCGTTCTCCGCGCACTTCGACATGCTGATGTTCGGTCGCCGGCGGATCGAGCGGCCGAGCGGCGAGGCGTCGCTGCACCCCTTCCGGAAGGACTTCGCCGCCATGTTCGACCAGCTAAGACGCGAGCACGGCGTCCGCAGCTTTCTGGCGCACAGCATGACGGTGACCCCGACCAACCTGGGGCAGGTGGCCGATGTCGTGCGCTCCTGCCACGACTACGGGTACGGGATGTTCTCGTTCCAGCCGGCCGCCTTCATCGGTGACGACAGGCGCTGGCACGAGCCCTATCGCGACACGACTGCCGACGACGTATGGGCCGAGATCGAGCGAGGTGCCGGAGCCCGGCTGCCCTTCCGGGCGATGCAGGTCGGCGACGAGCGTTGCAACCGGACCGCGTACGGGTTCTATCTCGGCAGCCTGTGGTACCCGATCCTCGACGACCAGGATCCGGCCGACGTGCGGGTGCGAGACGCCTTCTACCGACATCTCGGTGGCGTGAACTTCTCCGGTACCGGCTTGCCGGCGCTGGCGGTGAAGCTGCTGCGCGTGGTCGTGCGCCACCCCGCGCTTCTCCGGATCTTCGGCGGCTGGGCCGGCCGGATGCTCCGGCGTACCGGCATCGGCTCGCTGCTTCGGCACCGTGTCCGGCCAGTGACCTTCGTCATGCACTCGTTCATGGATGCCGCTGACGTCGCACCGGCCTGGGAGGCGATCCAGCGCGGTGAGGACGCCGACGATCCCCGGTTGGCCGCGACCCAGGAAAGGCTGCGCGCCTGTTCGTACGCGATGGCACACCCGGAGACCGGAGAGCTCGTCCCGGCGTGCGTGCAGCACGCAGTGCTCGACCCCGCCGAGAACATCGAGCTTCGCCGCCTGTTGCCGTTGACGGTCAGGACCGGTCCCACCACGCCTCGCGCGGTGGGAGCAGGCACCGATGTTTGACGCCCGTGTACGCCGACTGCTCGCACCCGGCCTCGACTCGGTCGGAGCCCGGCTCTCCGACGGGGGCGTCCCTCCCCTGGCCCTGACCATCGGCGGATGGCTGGCCGGCGTCGCGGCCTGCGGTGCGGCCGCCACCAGTTCGTGGAACCTCGCACTCGGGCTGTGGATCCTGAACCGGGTGCTGGACGGGCTCGACGGACCGGTGGCGCGACGTCGCGGTCAGACCGAGCTCGGCGGCTTCCTCGATCTCCTCGCCGACTTCAGCATCTACGCCGGATTCGTGGTCGCCGTCGCGATCGCGCGCCCCGAGGCCCAGGTGGCGTGCCTGGTGCTGCTCACCACCTACTACCTGTCCGGTACTGCCTTCCTCGCGCTGTCGAGCCTGGTCAAAGAAGGCTCGCGGCGCTGGGACGACGGCCGGTCCCTGCGTTTCGTCGGCGGCCTCGCCGAGGGGACCGAGACGGTGGTCGTCTACGTGCTGTTCTGCCTGCTGCCTGGCCACGCCACCCAGATCGCCTGGGTGTTCAGCGCGCTCGTAGCGATCACCGCGCTCCAGCGCGTCGCGATGGGGGTGCACCTGCTCCGTCGTCCTGAGGAGCCGAGCTCCAACGGGGCTGCCGACGGGTCCGTCGACGCCCCCCACGAGCTCCAGGAGCGTTGATGTCCGGCCCGAGACTGGCCCGCCGAAGGCTGGCCGCCGGGGCGCTGGCGGCGCTTGCACTGATGGTGACCGGGTGCGCGTCGCAGTCGTCCACGACGGCAGCGCAACGGCTCCACTCCAACGACTGGAACTCCGTGCTCGCGCAGGCCGACGGGCAGACCGTCAACTGGTACATGTACGGAGGCGACGACACCCTCAACGGGTTCGTGAACGGCTATGTCGCCGATCGTCTCGCAGAGCTCGGGGTCACCTTGAACCAGGTGCCGGTGTCCGACACGGCCGACGCCGTGAACAAGGTGCTGGGGGAGAAGCAGGCAGGTCGTACGACCGGCGGTTCGGTGGACGCGATCTGGATCAACGGCGAGAACTTCGCTACCGGGGTCCAGGCCGATCTCTGGTCCTGCGGGTGGGTAGCCGGGCTGCCGAACTCCCGCTACGTCGACTTCACCCGACCCGCCGTCAGGAACGACTTCGGCGTACCGGTGAAGGGGTGCGAAGCGCCGTGGCAGGAAGCCGACTCCGCCCTCGTCTATGACAGCGACCAGCTCGGCGGGGCCGACGTCGAGTCCGTCTCGTCCCTGCTTCGCTGGTCTGCCGCACATCCCGGCCGATTCACCTATCCGGCTCTGCCCGACTTCACCGGATCGATGGCGGTGCGGACCATCCTCTACGACACGATCGGAGGTCCGGCCCGCCTGACTGATCCCTTCGACGAGGACGCCTACAGCGCCGCCGCCGACCGACTCTGGCCGCGGCTGAACGCGATCGAGCACAGCCTGTGGCGTGGTGGCAGCACCTATCCGCGCTCACAGACTGCCGTGGAGAAGCTCTACAGCGACGGCGAGATCAGTGCGTTCTTCACCTACGGACCCGGCGCCGTGGCCGATCAGGTGAAGAAGGGCGTGTACCCCGCTTCGACCCGCGAAGCAGTGCTGGCCGGGGGCAACATCGGCAACGCCAGCTTTGTAGCGATCCCGGGCAACGCCGAGCACTCGGCTGCCGCCCTGCTCCTGGCCGACGTCCTGCTGGACCCGCAGACCCAGCTGGCGTTGTTCAAGGCCGAGGGCACCTACCCCGTGATCGATCTCGCGAGGACCGACAGGCAGACACAGCAGGCCTTCGCCGACGTGCCGCAGAGTCCGTCGGTGCTCCCGCTGTCCGCCCTGACGCAGGACACACAGCCGGAGCTGGGCGGTGACTACGTGACACGTCTGGAGCGTGACTGGAAGACGAATGTCCTTCAGCAGTAGCCGTGCCGCGTCACGTCGGCTTCGCATCATCGCGCTGCTGACACCGGCACTTCTCGTCGTCGGCGTGTTCTTCGTCGGTGGTGTCGCACAGGCCGTGGCACAGAGCTTCGGCTACCAGCCGTTCTTGCCGTCCTCCCGGTGGTCGGCGGACGCCTACCGCTCGCTGTGGCACGACCCGGCGGTGCGTGCGTCCTTCGGCCTGACGATCCGGGTGTCCGTGCTCTCCACACTGCTGGCGGCCGTGCTCGGAGTCGCGGGAGCTCTCCTGATCCGGCGGTTCGGTTCGCGTGCCTGGGTGAACGCGATCTTCCAGGCCAACCTGGCAGTCCCCCATCTGGTCGGGGCGCTGTGCATGGTGCTGCTGCTTTCGCAGTCCGGTCTGCTCTCGCGACTCTCGTACGCCGTGGGGCTGACCTCCGGACCCGCGGACTTCCCGGAACTCACCGCCGACCGGTTCGGCTGGGGCATCATCGCGGAGTACGTCTGGAAGGAGACGGCGTTCATCGGGGTGATCGCACTCGCCGCGCTCACCCGTGGTGTCGCAGATCTCGAGGACGCGGCGCGGCTGCTCGGTGCCGGAGGGTGGCAGCGGATCCGGCACGTCACGATGCCTGCTCTTCTGCCGTCGGTGTCAGCGGCGTCGGTGCTGGTGATGGCGTTCGCCGCCGGGTCCTACGAGGTGCCCTACCTGTTGGGCCGTCCGTATCCGGCGACGCTCCCGGTCGTCGCCCTTCAGTACTACCAGGACGTCGACCTGGCAACCCGGCCTCAGGCGATGGCGGTGGCAGTGGTCATCACCGGACTGTCCGTCGTCCTGGTCGCCGCGTACCTCATGCTGACCTCTCGGCTGGTTCGGAGACAGCTGTGAGGCGGGCGTTCCTCGGCCTGCTGCTGGCAGGGTTGCTGCTCCCGGTCGTCCCGCTCGCGCTGTGGGCGATCAGCGGCACCTGGCGCTACCCGGACCTGCTGCCCTCCGACGTCACGACGAGAGGGCTCCACCTGCTCGTCGATCCGCGTACTCGGGTGCTCGACGGCCTGGTCACCTCCACCGTGATCGGAGCGGCCGTCGCGTCGCTGGCCTGTCTGATCGGCTTTCCCGCCGGCCGGGCACTGGGTCTCTACCGGTTCCGAGGACGCCGGGTGGTGCAGTTCCTGCTGCTCGCACCCGTGATCGTGCCGGGGTTGGCGGTCGCACTGGGCATCCAGGTGTTCTTCGTCCGGTTCGGACTGTCCGACACTGCCGTCGGCGTGATCCTCGTCCAGCTGATGCCGACCGTGCCGTACGCCGCCACCGTCTTCGGGGCTGCGTTCGCCAACCTGGACGTCGACTACGAGCAGCAGGCGCGGACGCTCGGCGCCGGGCCGGTGCGGATCCTGCTGTTCGTGACGGTGCCACTGCTCCGGCCGGCGATCGTGGTCGCGGCGCTCCTGACGTTCCTGATCTCCTGGAGCGAGTACGTGTTGACGCTGCTGGTCGGAGGTGGCCAGGTCAAGACGCTGCCGCTGCTGCTGTTCGCCTCCATCAGCTCCTCCGACACGACGGCAGCCGCCGCGTTGGCGTTGCTGGTCGTGGGCCCGCCGCTGCTCCTGCTGATCGCCGCAGCGCCATTCCTGAACGGCCGCTCCAGCGCGATGGTAGGGGTGGGACGGCTGTGAGCGGGGCGGATGTGGAGGTCATCGAGGTCAGCAAGCACTACGGGGCTGTGGCCGCTGTGGACGACGTGTCGCTGCGCCTGTCGCCAGGCTCGCTGACCGCGCTGCTGGGGCCGTCAGGGTGCGGCAAGAGCACGACGCTGTCGTTGGTGGCGGGCCTGCATCATCCTGACTCCGGCGATGTCTGCGTGGACGGCGGGTCCATCCTGGCGGTGCCGGCTGAACGCCGACCGGTGGCCCTCGTCGTGCAGAAGCCGCTGCTCTTCCCACACCTGACCGTTGCGCAGAACGTCGCCTTCGGGCTTCGGATGAGGCGGGTCGACCGGCGACGACGGGGTCAGCTCGTCGCAGAGATGCTGGACCGCGTGCAGCTGCCCGATCTCGCCGACCGCCGCGTCGGTGAGCTGTCGGGAGGTCAGGAGCAGCGGGTGGCGCTGGCGCGGGCGCTGGTCCTGAAGCCTCGAGTGCTTCTGCTGGACGAACCCTTCTCCCAGCTCGACGCCGGGTTGCGAGTACAGATGCGTGCGCTGGTACGCCGACTGCACGACGAGTCCGACGTGACCACGCTGTTCGTCACGCACGACCAGGGCGAGGCGCTCGACGTCGCCGACACGATCGCGTTGATGTTGCACGGTCGTTTGGTCGGACACGACGAACCGGAGGCGTTCTACCGACGACCTCCGTCGCTGGCCGCGGCGCGCTTCTTCGGCGTCACGAACGAGCTGTCGGGGTGGGTCCGCGGCCGCAGCTTCGCTCATCGGACCGGACTGGTACTCCCTGCAGACCTGCCGGACGGCGCAGCGGTCCTCGTGGTGCGTCCGGAGTCGATCGAGGTCGTTGAGCACGGCGGAACCGAGACCGTGGCGGGAACGGTGATCATGGCGCGCTTCGCGGGCACCCACATTGCCGTCGAGGTCGAGATCGAGGCGGGCGAGACGTTGGACGTGCATGTTCCGGTTGGCCAGAACATCGCGATCGGCAGTCGGGTTCACCTCCGCCTGCCACGACACGCCTGCACGATGTTCGAGGCCGAGGCGCGGGCATGAGGCCACCAACGTCGATCGCGCTCATGAGGCTGGCCGTGCTCGGCGTCCTCGTCGTGTCAGCTGTCCTCGTGCTGGTGCTGGTCGGCCCACCGGACCGCTCCGAGGTCGAGTCCGCGTTCGCCAGCCCCGGACTCGGAGCCGCCCTGGCCTACTCGGCGTTGTACGCCGCCGTGAGTCTCACGCCGCTGCCCAAGCCGGTCTTCTCGCTGGCAGCCGGCGCGTTGTTCGGCGTCCCGGCCGGCGTCCTGGTCGTACTGGTCGGCGCGACCACCGGGGCAACGGTGTCCTTCTGGCTCGGACGGCTGCTCGGCCGAGACATCGCGCTGCGGATGTTCGGCGCGCGAGCAGCCAGGTGGGACGACCTGCTCAGGGACCGTGGTCTCTGGGCGGTCGTCGTGCTACGGCTGGCACCGGTCGTACCGTTCACCGCGCTGAACTATCTCAGTGGAGTTACCGCGATCCGGTCGTCCGCCTTCGTGCTAGGGACCGCCGTCGGCATGACGCCTGCTACGACCGCCTACGTCACGATCGGCGCGTACGGCTCACGTCCGGGCTCGTGGCCGTTTCTGGTGGGGGTGTCCGGCCTGGCCGTGCTGACAGTGGTCGCACTGATCGCAGGCCGCCGTCATCGTCGGCATCCCGATCGCCGACCAGACCCTGTCGAGCCGGGCGCATCAACGTGAGACCCACCAGCGCCGCCCCCGGCGCAGTGCCGAGGTGACCTGGGGGAGGGGCGTCCTCTCCAGCTGCCGCTGCACCTGGTCGACGGCGGTCTTCCACACCCCGTCTGCATACGTCGGATAGGCGTGCGTCGTGCCGGCCAGATCCCGTGCGCGCAACCCGTGCCGAACCGCCAGCGCCACCTCGGCCAGCGACTCTCCGGCCCGAGGCCCGACGAGAGTTGCTCCGACCACCCGGCCCTTCCGATCAAGCACGAGTCGGCTGAAGCCGCCGGCGCTGTCCTCCGCCAGCGCCCGGTCCACGTCGTCGTGGTAGGTCGTGGCGACCGTGAGACCGGCAGCGGCCTGGTCGGTATCGGCCCCGACCGCAGCGATCTCGGGCTGGGTGAACGTGACCCGGGGGGCGGTCGCGGTGTCGATCGTGCGGCGCAGACCAAGGACGGCGTTGCTCGCGGCGATACTGGCGTGCACCCCGGCGGTGTGGGTGAACTGCGAGCGCGACGTCACGTCACCGGCGGCGAAGATGCGTGGGTTGCTGGTCCGTAGCCGCGCGTCGACCGCCACGAAGCCGGCCTCGTCGGCCTCGACACCGGCTCGCTCGAGCGCAAGCCCCGTCGTTCGTGGGCGTCGTCCGACCGCGACAAGCAGCTCGTCGAACCCGAGTTCGGTGCCGTCAGCGAGTCGCAGCGAGCGATCCTCGCCGGCCGCGACAACCGCGTCGACATCCACGCCCGTGCGGACGCTGACGCCGTCGCGGCGCAGCTGCGCGGTCAGCAGGTCGGCGGCGTCCCGGTCCTCTCGAGGGAGCAGCCGGTCCGCCGCATCGACGATCGTCACCTGTGCACCGAGCCGGGCGAAGGCCTGACCGAGCTCGCAGCCCACGCTCCCGCCGCCCAGGACGACGAGCCGTTCCGGGAGCTCCTTGAGGTCCCAGACGGTCTCGCTGGTCAGCGGGACGACATCGGCCAGGCCGGGGATCGGCGGCGCGTGCGGTGCGGCGCCAGTGGCGACCACAGCCTGACGGAAGCGGATCTCGTCCGTGTCCACGCGTACGGAGCCCGGACCGCAGAACTGAGCCGTACCGCGCAGGACGTGCACACCGGCCGCACGCAGCGTCTCCGGTGAGTCTGCAGGCTCGACCGCGGCGATCGCGGCGTGCACGTGAGCCATCACCGATCCGAAGTCGACATGCAGGTCGGCCCGGACGCCGAAGCGACCCGCCGCACGCGCCTCGGCGGCAGTGTGGGCGGCCGCGAGCAACGCCTTGCTGGGCACGCATCCGGTCCACAGACAGTCTCCGCCGGGTCGGTCCTGTTCGATCATCAGCACGTCGGCGCCGAGGCCGACGGCCGTCTTGGCTGCGACGATGCCGGCTGTCCCGCCTCCTACCACGACCAGGTCCCAGCACCCACGGGCTGGCAGGTTGGACGCGGGGTGCGGCGTGGAGCGCTCCGTCACGCCCCGTCCTCGGACATCGCCTGGTGCGCCGCAAGCCGAACCCGTGCCACCATCGCCGGATCGGGCAGGTCGGTCTGAGACCACAACCTGAGGCGACGTCGGAGCATCCGGTGGTCGGCGTACACCTCGGCACACTTCTCGCAGATCGCCAGATGACCCTCGAGCCGCTCGACCTCGGCCGCCGTCAGCGGCGCCGCGGCGTCAGCGTCCAGATAGCGCTGGATCCGGCGAGCCGCCCAGTGGCAGGTCAGCATGGTCCTGATCGACGAGATCATCGGGTCCTCCTCGAGACATCCGCGTCATGCAGGTGTGCCCGGACCCGTTGACGGGCTCGACTGAGCCGTGACATGACCGTTCCGGTGGGAATGCCCAGCACCTCCGCTGCCTCGGCGTACGTGAGCTGGTCCACGTCGACGAGCAGCAGCACGGTCCGGAAGCGGACGTCCAGACTCTGCACGGCCCGCTGAAGCGCCTCGTCCGGCACCAGGTCGGTCACCGCCTCCTCGGCGCTGGGCGCCGACCGGGCACCGAACGCCGGTCGGTGCTGGTCCAGGGTCGACGGCTCGGTGAGCAGGTCGGGCCGCTGACGGCGGTGCGAGCTCAGGTGGACGCGCCGCAGGATCGTCAACAGCCATGCGCGCGGATGGGCGCCGTCGAAGCGGTCGATGGCCCGATAGGCGCGGATCATCGTGTCCTGCACGAGATCTTCGGAGTCCGCCCAGGAGCCTGTGAGTGTCTGGGCAACCCGCAGCATCACCGCGATCTCGGGTTCGACGTAGCGAACGAACGCGTCGTTGCGCGTCGCCGTGGCGTCGACCACCGAGGATGTCACACGCGGGGAACCCGCTGAGGCGTTCGCCTTCTTCCCGCGTCGTGCCGTCATGGCCTCAGTCTGCCTCGTTCTGGGGCAGGGCAGGCTCTCGTGCGGCCAGCGGGCCCGCGGCACAGTGCACATGTCCCCCGCGCAGCACGACGTGGGCGGCGGCCGGCTGCGCCTGGGTGACCAGCGTCCACGGCTCCCGGTCAGCTGCCGCCCCGGCCGTGAAACAGGCCAGTCTTGCCAGCGGTGCCAGCCAGCTCCATCGGCCGGTCGGCAACGCGAGATCGACGACGGCGACCCTGCCTCCCGCTCCGAGCCGCTGCACCGCCTGGTCGAAGGCTTGCCGCCAGGCGTCGATGATCGACAAACAATAGGTGAAGAGCACGGCGTCGAACTCGGCTTCGTCACCGAGGACCTGAGCAAGCTCGCCTGCATCGCCGTGCAGCACGGTCACGTTGGACCAGCCGGCATCAACGATCCGTCGCCGAGCTCCATCGAGCATCGCCGCGCTGGCATCGACGCCCACGACCGTTCCCGACGTACCGACCGCATCCACCAGTAGCGGCAGGTTCAGGCCGGTCCCGCAGCCGACGTCCAGGACCCGATCACCGGGCCGCAGATCGAGCATTGCGATGCCGGTCCGGCGCGGTGCCCGGTACACCTGGCGCTCCCCGGAGAGCTGGTCGTACCAACGCGCCGCGAAGGCATACCGACGGAACCGGGGAAGTCGCACGCGTCCAGGATGCCTTGCGCTGCGGCAAAGCCCACATCCGCGCACCGGTACCTGTCGGAGGCGGCGGATACCTTCATCGGGCGACCCGATTCGGGTCTGCCCCAGGTGAGGTCGGTGAGGCATGCAGCACACGGTGGAGATCGACGTCGTCGGTCCATGGTCGTTGGCCACGAGCACGACATTCTGGGAGGGGTTCGCGCCCGCCTCGTTGACCCCCTCGGGCAACGATTCGACGTTACGGACGGCCTTCCGCGTCGAGGCCGATTGGAGCCGCGCCGACGTCACGGTCACCCAGGCCGGGTCCGTCGCGACCCTTACGCTGCGCGGCGAGGGGGATCTCGAGGCGGCTGCTGGGCAGGTCTGTCGATTCCTTGGCATCGACATCGACGCGGATCCTTGGCCAGAGGTGGCCCTGCGCGACCCGGTCATCGCCGACGCGCAGCAAAGACTGCCCGGGCTGAGGCCGTGCGGCTTCCACTCCCCCTACGAGGCTGCCTCCTGGGCGGTGTTGTCTCAGCGCCTCCGCATCGTGCAGGCGGCCCGCCTCCGTGAGGACTTCCTCGGTCAGTACGGCGAGGGCGGGACCTTCCCCGCGCCGGACGTCCTGCGCTCGCTCGACCTCGATCTGCCCGGACGCAAGGCGGAGTACCTTCAGGCGGTCGCCCAGGCGGCGCTCGACGGAATCCTCGATGGCCCGGCGCTGCGAGCGGTCGACCCGGCTGCCGCCATCGGCGCAGTGCAGCAGGTCAAGGGCCTCGGACCGTTCGGAGCCGAGCTCGTCGTCATCCGGGGAGCGAACGCACCGGACGTGCTGCCGCACCACGAGCGCCGCCTGGCTGCCGAAGTACACCAGCGCTACGGTCCCTCACACTCGCTGGAGGACGTGGCCGAGGCCTGGCGGCCCTTCCGGACCTGGGGCGCCGTGCACCTGCGTGCTCTGCGCGAGCGGCGTACCCAGGAGATCAGCGGTCACCCCGAGCCCTGATCCGTCTCACCCGGCCATGTCGCGCCGGCGCAGTCCCAGCACACCGACGGCGCCGAGGAGCAACGAGAGCGCGAGCACGGTGAGCGCCGGTGTCAGCGCGAAGTCCTCCACCGGCATCTCCGACAGGTGGTGGAAGGGCGAGAGCCCGTTGACCCAACCGGGAAAGTGCAACAAGCCGCCGAGGTAGATCTGCACGAACGCGAAGGCGACCAGCGCCCAGGCCGCCGCACTGAAGCGGGGCAGCCAGCCGACCAGCAGTACCGCCACAGCGGCAAGGAAGAGGACCGCCGGTGCCAAGGCCACCCCGGCCGCTAGGTTCGTGCCGAAGGAGCCGGTGTCGCCGGTGGTCGCCGCAAAGCTCACGGCGACACCGAGCCCGATCAGCACCATGACCGCGACCGCACCCAGCAGGGTCACGGTCAGTGAGCCGAGCGCCCAGCGAGACCGGGACATCGCGGTGGCGAGCAATGGCTCCGCACGACCGGCTGTCTCCTCGGAGCGCAGTCGCAGCGCGGACGAGACAGCGAATGCGCCCGCGGCCACGGCGATCAGGCCGAATGCGGTCACCAGGAACGACGTGACCGGGTCACCACCTGACACGGACAGGTAGTCCTTGAGCGAGGGGTTGTCCTCGAGCATGGTCTTCATCTCCGGACCGATGGATCCGAACATCACGGCCGCACCCACCAGCCCGATCGTCCAGCCGTAGACGGTGCCGCGCTGCAACCGCCACGCCAGGCCGGCGGCGGTGCCCAACGACGCGTCGGCGCGGGCCGGACCTGGACGCGGGTGCAGCATGCCTGCGCCCGCGTCGCGGTGTGCGGTGAGCCAGACCGTCAACGCGACGAGGACCCCGCCCAGCAGCACCAGCGGCAGGAGCAGCCACCAGCGCGCAGCACCGTACGGCTGCGTCAGCAAGGCCCAGCCCAGCGGCGAGAGCCAGCTGAGGAAGTTCTGCCCGACGTCGCCGATGCCGCGGACAAGGAACGCGAACCCCAGCACGGCGCCGGCAATCGCGAGGGATCCCCGGGCGGTGGAGCTGACCTGGGCGGCGGCCGCAGCCACTGCGGTGAAGCAGATTCCCACGGCCGCGAGGACGCTGCCGTGCAGCAGGGAGCCGGAGGGCTCCAGACCGCCGGCGATCAGCGCCAGGGCGTCCAGGGCGCCGACGACCACGCTGGCGGCCGAGGCCACGACGACCGCCGCCAGCATCGCCGCGTGCCGGCCGGTGACAGTGGCGCGCAGAAGCTCGGCCCGACCGGTCTCCTCCTCGCTACGCGTGTGCCGGATCACCAAGAAGATCACCATCAGGGACAGCGCGATCAGGCCGACCATCGAGATCTCGTACGTCGTGACGGCGCCGACGCTGTCGAGACCGTCCGGGCGACCGCTCAGCAGCCGGGTGGCCGGGGAGTCCGCCGTCTTGGCATATCCCGCTATCTCCTTCGGGGTCTCGTACAGTCCCGCGACGGCGCTCGCGGTGCCATAGACCAACGCGGTGATCGCCAGGATCCAGATCGGCAGGCGGAGCCGGTCTCGACGCAGGATCAGTCGGATCAGGTGTCCGGTACCGGTAAAGGCGTTCACGCGTGCACCCTTGCCTCGGCACCCTCGGTCGAGCCCGCACCATCCGACACCTCGGTCTCGGCACTGGTCTCGTCGCCGTACTGGCGCAGGAAGAGCTCCTCCAACGTCGGTGGGTGTGCCTGAAGGGACGTCAGACCAGCCTTGGTCAGGGCCACCATTGCCTGGTCGAGGTGGTCTGTGTCGATGTCGAACGTGACGCGGTTGTCCTGGTACTCCGGCTTGTTCACGCCCTCCATGGTGTCCAGTCCGACCACTCGTGACGCGGTCTCGGCCACGATGCTCGTACGCGTGAGATGCCGAAGGTCGGACAATGTGCCGCTTTGCACGCTGCGCCCGGCACGGATGATCGTGACCTTCTTACACAGCGCCTCCACCTCGGCCAAGATGTGGCTCGAGAGCAAGACCGTCGCGCCCTGCTCGATCGCCTCGGTCACGGTGTCCTGGAAGGCCGCCTCCATCAGCGGGTCAAGGCCCGAGGTGGGCTCGTCCAGCAGGAGCAGCTCGGCGCCGGAGGCGAACGCCGCCACCAAAGCCACCTTCTGCCGGTTGCCCTTGGAGTAGGTGCGCGCCTTCTTGGTCGGATCGAGCTCGAAACGCTCGACCAGTTCCGCCCGGCGCTGCTCGTCGAGGCCACCGCGCATCCGGCCGAGCATGTCCACGACCTCACCACCGCTGAGGTTGGGCCACAGGTTGACGTCGCCGGGAACGTAGGCGATCCGCCGGTGCAGCTCCGCCGCTTCCGACCACGGGTCGCCGCCGAGCAGACTCGCTGTTCCTTCGTCGGGACGGAGCAGGCCGAGCAGCACCCGCATCGTGGTGGACTTGCCCGATCCGTTGGGCCCGAGGAAGCCATGCACCTCCCCGGTGGCGACGTGCAGATCGAACCCGTCGAGTGCCCGCACGGCACCGAACTTCTTGACAACTCCGTCGAGGGCGATGGCATCAGTCATGCCTACTACTCTAACATTCACAAACTTCTGAATCTAATTGCGCTACGATAGAAAGATGTCAGCGCCCTCAGATCTCCAACGAGCCGTCGAGCGAGTCGGCCAGGCTCTCGAGCTCGACGGTATTCCGCGGATGCCGGCTCGGGTCTTTGCCTACATCTTGGCCGGCAACCAGGAGACCTACACGGCGCGCGACTTCGCCGAGGGACTTCAGGCGAGCCCGGCTGCGGTCTCCGGAGCGATGCGCTACCTCGCGGACACCCGACTCGTGGTCAAGGAGCGGGCGCCGCGAAGCCGCGGTGACCTCTTCCGGCTCGGCGACAACGACGTGTGGGCCACCATCGTGCGAGCCAGGCTGCCTCTGCTGGAGCACATGCAGGCCGCGATCGGGGAGGCGATCACCCTCCTCGAGAAGCAGCCGCCGGGCGAGACCCACCTCGGTCTCGCCCGACTGCGCGAGACCTGGGAGTTCTTCGAGTTCGCGCGCACGGACCTGTCCGGCATGCTCGAGCGCTGGACCCGCTGGAAGGCAGAGCGCATCGCGGCAGGCGAAGCGCAGGTGAGTCCGGCCTGACGTGGCGTGAGGCAGCATGGCGGCATGGGTAGGTCTGGTCGGCAGCGACTCAAACGGCTCGCTCGTCGTACGGCGATCAGTGCCGAGCGGCACTGGGACTCGTGGCGACTCGCCCGCGCGACCAGCCGGCCGCCACGTGCCTTGCGGTTCGACGGCTACATCGGGCACGGCGATGGCGAGCGCGTCGTGGTCCGGGGGCGGCTGCTCGACGGTCACGAACCGTCAGCCGCCACCGACGGCTAGAGCGCCTGGGCTGCTGTTCGACGCACGGCCGCCAGCTTCTTGACCGACGAGCTGCCGGGCGTACCGGTCCGGGTGCGCGTCGGATCCAGCGCCGTCGAAACCGCTACCGACGACGAGGGCTACTTCGATCTTCGGATCGAGCCACACCTGACTGGCCAGGACGGGCCTTGGGTCGAGGCACTGGTCGAGCTGTCACAGCCTTACCGCGGAATCACCGCACCGGTGACCACGCCCGTTCGGGTGCGCGTCCCCAGAGCCGATGCTCGAGTAGGGGTGATCTCCGACGTCGACGACACGATCATGGAGACCGGCGCGCAGCGCGCTCTCACGATGGTCCGGCAGACCCTGACCGGGTCCGCTCTGACCCGTACCGCCTTCCGCGGGGCACCTGAGCTCTACCGGGCGCTCTGTGCGGGTGACGGCGAAGGGCGCGATCGTCCCTTCTTCTACGTGTCGTCGAGTCCCTGGAACCTGCACAGCTTCCTGGTGGCTTTCCTGGAACACCGCGGTTTCCCTCTCGGGCCGCTTCTGCTGCGCGACCTGCTCGGGGGCCGCGCTCGGCGAAGCCACCGATCGGGCAAGCTTGGCCACATCGCGGAGGTGTTGGACCTGCATCCGGATCTGTCGTTCATCTTGATCGGCGACTCCGGCCAGCACGACCCGCAGATCTATGCCGACGTCGTACGCGAGAACCCCGGCCGGATCATCGCCGTCTACATCCGGGAAGTCCGGCTCGACCCAGGCGACGGTCGGGTGGAGGCGATCACCGACGGGTGGGACCACACGATCCCGTTCGTCCTCGCGGCAGACTCTGCGGTGGTCGCTGACCACGCGGCCGGGCTGGGTCTGCTCTCGGCGTCCCAGGCCGAGGTCGTGCACCGAGCCGTCAGCGCAGTTCCTGGATCAGCCAGCTGACCGACGACGGCACCCAGGGTCTTCCGGCGAGCGAGTCCGGAAAGGTTGGACCAGGCGACCGCGATCGTCGTGTCACGACCGGGGCAGCCATCTCGTCGTAGGGATTCACCGCCCACAAGGGGCAACACGACGGGAGGGCTTCTCATGACGCATCAGGTGCTGGTTCTCGGTGCGGGATACGCAGGACTTCCTGCCGCGCAACGACTGGCCAGGCAGGTGTACGCCGACGAGGTCTCGGTCCGTTTGGTCTCCGCGAGCAGCTCCTTCGTCGAGCGCCCTCGACTGCATCAGGTCGCGGCTGGTCAGGACGTCACTGCGATCCCGCTCGACGACTATCTGGCGCGCTCGAGCGTAGACCTGGTCACCGGGGGCGTGCAGGGTATCGACCTGACCGCGCGTACCGTCGCGTTGGAGACCACCTGTGGATCGACGGTCCTCGAGTACGACACCCTCGTCTACGCCCTTGGCAGCAACATCGACACCCGAACGGTCCCCGGGAGCGGGGAGCACGCGCTCGCTCTCACCGGGTGGACCGCGGCCCACGAGGTTCGACGCCGAGTGGCGGAGGTGGTCCGTGACCGCGGACGTCTCGTCGTCTGTGGCGGTGGTCTCACCGGACTCGAGGTCGCCGCCGAGTTCGCGGAGTCGCATCCCGCTCTCGACGTGCAGCTGGTCAGCCGGGCGACCCCGGGGGGATGGCTGTCGGACCAGGGGCGCCGCTACCTCGACCGCGTCCTCGACGATCTCGGGGTCGACGTCGTGTCGGGTCGGTCGGTCGCGCGTGTGGATGCAGCTGGACTCGTGCTCGACGACGGCACGGCGCTGCCGGCCGACGTGGCCATCTGGGCGGGAGGATTCGCGGTGCCTTCGCTGGCCGGGTCGAGCGGGCTCGCAGTCGACAGCGCCGGCAGAGCAGTGGTCGACCCGACGCTGAGGTCGGTGTCCCACCCCGACGTCTACGTGATCGGCGATGCGGCCGCCGTCCCCGGGGCGTGGGGTGATGCGCTGGCCATGGGATGTCGGACCGGCGGCCTGACGGGCCCCCGGGTCGCCGACGTGCTGGCGGCTCGGTTAGGCGGACGCTCGGCCCGGGACTTCCGCTACCGCTACGTGCATGAGTGCATCAGCCTCGGCCGGCGACGCGGGCTGGTGCAGTTCCTGCACGCTGACGAAACCCCCGCCAAGCGTGTACTGACCGGACGGCTCGCCCTGCACTACAAGAACGCCACCTTGAACGGCGCGCGGCTGTTGTTCCGCTGGCCAGGACCGTACCTCGCACGTCGCAGGCACCTGACCGCGCCCCGATCGGGCTCCCTGGCGGCGTCGTGAGATTCGGGAGAGGCTGAGGGATGGATCGGGCCGATTCGACGTACGACGACCTGCGACCGCTCGCGTTCTCTGTGGCGTACCGGATGCTGGGCAGCGTCTCGGAGGCTGAGGACGTCGTCCAGGAGACCCTGCTGCGGATGCACACCACCAGCGACCGGGGAGTCATCAGGTCACCCGACGCGTTCGCTGTGACGCTTGCCACCCGGTTGAGCATCGACGTGCTGCGGTCGGCCCGGAGGCGGCGCGAGCTCTACGTGGGAAGCTGGCTGCCGGAGCCCCTGGTCGACGCCGGGCCGGACCCGGCAGAACACGCCGAGCTCGCCGACTCGCTGTCGATGGCTGTCCTCGTCCTGCTCGAGACGCTGGCCCCACGCGAGCGCGCCGCCTTCTTGCTCCACGACGTGTTCGGCTTTCCTTACCGCGAGGTGGCGAGCGTGGTCGATCGCTCGGAGGCGGCTTGCCGGCAGATGGTCGGCCGGGCCCGCCAGCGAGTGGAGGAGGGGACGCCTCGGTTCACCGTTGACCGCCAGGTGAGAGACCGCGTCGCAGCGCAGTTCCTCCGGGCCTGCGAGGAAGGAGACCTCGACGGTCTCCTCGCGGTCCTCGCGCCCGACGTGGTCTTCACCGGAGACGGCGGTGGCAACGTCCCGCCCGGCGCCGCTGTGGCGCAGCCGATACACGGTCGAGACAAGGTCAGCCGACTGCTGCTGGCATTGGCGCGCCGCGATGTCCGCGTGCGGCTGCGCGCCGTGCCCGTGAACGTCCATCCCGGCGCGCTGGTGCTGGACCACGACGACCACGTCGTCTCGGTCCTGTCGTTCGACGTGGTCGAAGGACAGGTGCAGGGCATCCGGTCGGTGATCAACCCTGACAAGCTGCGACACCTCGGTCCGGGGGCGGACCTCCGACGTCTTTTGGGCCGGGGCGACTGACGGAGTCTCAGGGTCGACCCCGAGGAAACCTGCGGGTCAGGACGAGGGTGGCACCAGCGCCTTCCCTGATTCCGGTCGGCGTGGTTCGCGACGAGGCTTACGTCCATGATCACAGTCGAGTCACTCACCAAGAAGTACGGCGGCTTCACCGCCGTCGACGACATCACGTTCACCGCCCGGCCCGGTCGGGTGACCGGTTTCCTGGGCCCCAACGGCGCGGGCAAGTCCACGAGCATGCGCATCATGGTCGGCCTGACCCCGGCGTCCTCCGGCACTGCCACGATCTCCGGGCGGAGGTTCAGCGAGCTTCCCAACCCCGGGCTCGAGGTCGGCGTCCTGCTTGACGCGTCCGCCCAGCACGCCGGCCGCACCGGTCGGGAGATCCTCGGCATCACCCAGCACACGATGGGGCTTCCCGCTGCCCGGGTGCCTCAGATGCTCCAGCTGGTCGGGCTCACCGAGCGCGAGGCAGGCCGTCGGGTGCGCAACTACTCCCTGGGTATGCGCCAGCGGCTCGGCATCGCCACCGCGCTGATCGGGGAACCCGACGTCTTGATCCTGGACGAGCCGGCCAACGGGTTGGACCCGGCCGGGATCCGCTGGATGCGCGACCTGCTCCGCGGCTACGCCGACCAGGGCGGGACGGTCCTGCTGTCCTCGCACCTGCTGCACGAGATCGAGGTCATCGCCGACGACATCGTGGTGATCGGGAACGGCCGGATCGTGGCCCAGGGCACGAAGGCCGAGCTTCTCGAGGCCGCCGGAACCGTCGTACGCACACCGCACCTGGATGACCTCCAGCGGGCCCTCAGTGGGTCCGGCCTGGCCGCCACGCGATCCGGCGACGGTGCACTGCGTACGGACGCGGATCCGGAGCTGGTCGGGCAGATCGCCCTGCGCGCGCGGCTACCCCTGACCGAGCTGAAGGCGGCCGACGGCGCCGGCCTGGAGGAGATGTTCCTCGAGCTCACCGCAGACACTCAACGAGAAGGAGCAGCGGCATGACCGCCATCACACTGGAAAAGCAGATCAGCCAACCCAAGGTCGCCCCTCGCCGGGTGCCGATGTCTCGGGTCACGGCGGTCGAGCTGCGCAAGATGTTCGACACCCGATCGGGTTTCTGGCTGATGGCGAGCATCGTGATCGCCGCGACCCTGGCCACCGGAGCGGTGATCCTGTTCGCACCGGACAACGAGCTCACCTACTCGACGTTCGCCGCCGCTATTGGCTTCCCGATGGCGGTGATCCTCCCGATGATCGCGATCCTCTCAGTCACCAGCGAGTGGAGCCAGCGCAGCGGCCTGACGACCTTCACGCTGGTCCCGAACCGCAGTCGAGTCATCACCGCCAAGGCGATCTCCTCGGTGGCCGTCGGGGTGGTCTCGATCCCCCTCGCGTTCGCTATCGGTGCTGTCGGAAACCTGCTCGGTACGTCGATCACCGGCACGAACGCGGTGTGGGACGTCTCGCTCGCGGACGGTGGCTACATCGTCCTCGGCAACGTGATGGGCTTGCTGATCGGGTTCATGCTCGGCGTCCTGATCCGCAACTCCGCAGGGGCCATCGTGGCGTACTTCGTCTACTCCCTGCTGCTGCCCACCGTCTTCGCTCTGCTGGCCGCCAGCCAGGAGTGGTTCGCCAACCTACAGCCGTGGGTCGACTTCAACTTCGCCCAGGCCCCGCTGTTCGACGGCGGCCCGAACGGGCAGGAGTGGGCCAACCTGGCCACCACGACGGGGCTCTGGCTGCTGCTCCCGTTGGCCGTCGGCCTCGCCTTGGTGATGCGCTCCGAGGTCAAGTGACCCGAACCCGGTCGCAGAAGCCTTGCGATCGCGTCGACCCGTCGTCCCCGGGGGCGACGGGTCGACGCGTGTCGACCACGAGCGGCTACGCTCGATCCGGTGACCGCGATCTCTTCGACGCCCCGGGGCGCGACGTCGGCTGAGTCAGCTTTGACGATTCCTGACCGCTCGACCCGTCGGGCCTTCTTACCGGTCGAGCTGGCCATCGTGGCGATGCTGGTCTTCGTCTACGGCCGGATCCACGATCTTGCCGAGACCCGGACCGCCTTGTCGCTGTATGACGGCTTCCAGCTGCTGGCGTGGGAGCGTCATCTCGGTCTCGCCGTCGAGCTCCCCACCAATCTATGGCTTGCGGCACACAGTCGGTTGGCTGAGGTGACGAGCTGGTACTACCAGCTGGCGCATCTCACGGTGACGCTCCTGGTGCTCGTCGCGTGTTACATCTGGCGCCCGGCGGTCTATCGCGCCGCACGCAACGCCCTGGTGTTCATCAACCTGATCGGTCTGGCCGTCTTCTGGGTCTACCCTGTGGCACCCCCGCGGCTGCTGCCCGGCGGCGGGTTCATCGACGTGACGGAAGTGACCGGCGTCGCCGCGGCCTCGAACACCGCAGCACCCGACCAGTATGCTGCGATGCCGTCGCTGCACACCGCGTGGGCCGTCTGGGTCACGCTGATCGTGCTGTTGCTCGTACGCTCCCGGTGGATCCGGATCCTGGGCGTGATCTATCCGATCCTGACGGTGACCGTGATCGTGGCCACCGGCAACCACTACATCCTCGACGCCGCCGCCGGTGCTGCCGTGGCGCTGGCGGCCGCGGCCGTGGTCGGCCTGCTCCCCGTCCGTGAGCGAGTCATGTCGGTACGCCGGATGCGACCAAGATCGACTCCGGAGACTTCGTCCGCCTAGCGGCATACGAGGTCTCCCGGTCGTCCTCGGAGACCGTGACGCGACCGGCCGCGGGGCCTTCAGCGCGGGTCCCTCAGCGCGCGGGGATGTCGAGCCCGATGCCGGTCTCGCGCGCGGAAATCTGCCACAGCTCGGCGATGGCCTTGCTGCGTCCTGGGCGAAGGATCGGGCGGCGTACGGCAGCACCGTTGCTCACGAAGCGCGGGGCGTACATCGAACCGCCGGTCGCCCTCGGGTCGGTCGCGGCGCGCAGCGCGGGAAGCGCGCCCTGATCGGTGGTCATCCCCGTCTTTTCGGCCAGCGGATCCGAGTACCGCCCGAGGAAGCCGGCTCCACCCTGGTTCTGGGTGTGGGACTGGAGGTCGGAGTTCGTCAGGCCGGGGTGGGCAAGCAGGCTGATCGCCGCGACGCCTGCCGCCTCGAAGGCTGCTTGCAGCCCGAGGGCGAAGTGGTAGTTGGCGAGCTTGGACTGGTTGTAGGCCTTCCACGCGCTGTAGCTACCGACCAGGTGTGGGTTGTCGGGGTCGACGCCGCGCGACAGATGGTGCGCGACGCTGGTCATGGTGACCACTCGGGCCGCGTCGGCGCGCAGCAGGTTGGGCATCAGGTGTGCGGTGAGGGCCCAATGACCGAGGTGGTTCACCCCGAACTGCATCTCGAACCCGTCGGAGGTCTTGCGCTCCGGGAGCGCCATCAGGCCGGCGTTGTTGACGAGGATGTCGATCGTGCCGTGGTCGGCGGCGATGGACTTGGCCGCGGTTTCGACCGAGGCCAGTGATGCCAGGTCGAGCTCGACGATCTCCAGGGAGGCTGTGGGATGCCTGAGGCGGATCTCCTCGAACGCGGCTTGCGCCTTCGCCTGGTTGCGGGCGGCCATCACCACATGCGCCCCGGCACCGGCGAGTCCCTTGGCGATGGCCAGGCCGAGTCCGCCGTTCGCGCCGGTGACGATGGCGGTTCGATCGGTCTGGTCGGGGATGGACTCGGTCGTGTAAGCCATGCCTGCGGAACTCCTTGGGACGTGGTGCGTGGTGCGGTCCGGGGTGCGCGGGTGGTCGCTGCGCTGGACCGTAGGGCCTGACGCGGCCGCATCCTTGGTCACCTGATGCAGTCGATCCTACGCGCTGCGTGATCGCTGATCACCACCGAAGAACGCCGACCCGGGTGCTGATCTCGGCCATCCGCCGGCATCGTTTCGACGCCTCAGCGACGGCGACGGGATAGCGTCCTGCGTGTGACGAAGGACAGGGAGCGCCCCGAGCCCGAGGTCGAGGAGGCCTTCGACCGCATCGTCGAGGAGGGACGGGAACGGCTGGAACGACCCATCCTCGCGCTGGTCTCCACAGGGCTTCTGGGCGGCATCGACGTCGGCACCGGTGTGCTCGCCTATCTGGTGGTCAAGGAACACACCGGGGACACGCTGCTGGCCGGGATCGCCTTCTCGATCGGCTTCGTTGCTCTGTTGCTGGCGCGTAGCGAGCTGTTCACGGAGAACTTCCTCGTACCCGTCACGGCCGTCGTCGCGCGCAGCGGCACAGCACTCAACCTCGCCCGGCTCTGGGGCGTCACCCTCGTGACCAACCTGATCGGCGGCCTGCTGATGATGTGGATCGTGGTGCAGGCCCGCCCCGACCTCGAGGCGACCGCGATCGAGATCGGCACCAAGTACGCCGACCTGGGTGTCAGCCTGGAGAGCTTCACCCTGGCCGTGCTGGCCGGAGCCGTGATCACGCTGATGACCCGGATGCAGCACGCCACGGAGAGCCTGGGCGTCCAGCTCGTCCCGGCGATCCTCTTCGGAGCCCTGCTCGCCGGCGGTGAGCTGTTCCACTGCATCCTGGACTCGTTGTTCATGTTCGCAGCCATGTTCTCCGGCGCGGACATCGGTGTCGGTACCTGGTTGGTCGCTCTGGTCTGGTCAGGCTTCGGCAACATGGTCGGCGGTATCGGCCTGGTCACCGCGATCCGGCTGCTCCGTGTGCCGCGTCGGGTCGAGCAGACCCGCGCGCAGGAGTAGCGACGGCTCAGGACGCTGCGCCAACGCCTCCCGATGTGTTGATCGAGCTTGGCCGATGCGCTGAGCGACATAAAGTCAAAGTACTTCTTGAGACCGACGGCTACCGGTCCCAAGCCGAGGTCTGCCTACGTACCGACCGCGACGTCATGTCCGAGCGCATCGGTCCCACCGTCGGTGTCATCACCCCCCTCGACCAGACCAGCTGCGAACTGTCGCCGGCTCACAGTCGCTGGATGAGATGGCCCTCTACCTCGGACTGATCGGCGCCGACTTCACTGTGCACGAACCAGCCGAGCTCCGCGACCACCTGGCCGCGCTCGGCGAACGCCTCACGAAAGCCGCATCAAACCCTCTGCCGTAGACACCATCCAGAACGCCCGGTCACCGAAGGTGATCGCGAACGCGTTGAGCGCTGGCTTCCAGCGCATGGTCCATCGTTGCTGACCAGTGCCCCACGTCCAGCCCACCAGCCTGTTCGCGGAATGTGGCTAGAACGGGCACATGCCCATCACCCGCCGACGGCACCGTCGGTCGTCTCGCGCAGCAAGTCGAGGTGACCGCAATGTCGTGCCGTCTCCTGGATCATGTGGATCATGGCGTAGCGAAGTGTGAAGTCCATCCCTCTGCGCGAGCGGCATCCTCGAGGTGGGAAGCTGCAACCGCCCGTCGAGACCTCGCGCACTCCTCGACGTAGTCGGCCACGATCGTAGTGAGCGTGTCGCCGGGCTCGATCCGGAAGTTGCCGTGTAGGTCATCGTCGGTCCACGGCCAGGTCACGTCGAGGTCCGCGAAGTCGATGCTAAACCAGAACCGTTCCGTTCCGGTCAGGTGCTTGACCACGGTGGCCAGCGTCAGCGTGGACGGCGAGACAGCCGCGGCGAATGCTTGGGGGTCGGTCAGACCGGCCACCTTGTTGACCACCGTGGCCCGATAGAAGTCGAGCATGCTCTCCAGCATTGGCTTTTCGGCGCCGTGCTGGATCGGTTGTGAACGCGCCATCGGCTTCACATCGGCCATGGCGACAGCCTAGGCAGGAAGCTGGACCTGCCGCTCACTGGAGCGAGCCGCTTGCTACGAAGGACGTAGATGGTCCGCCTGTGGTCAACGCCACCGTCGAGGTTGTCAGCTGCGGTCCGGAAGCGAGGCGCGAGCTGCCACAAACCACTCTCCAGCCATCAAAGTCTCGCCGCCGATCTCGTCCGCAAGCTGCTCAGCGGTGAAGTATCGCTTGTAGATCCGGTGCCGGCTGCCGTCGTTGAGCAGGCGTTCCTCCCAGAGCTCGGGGACGAGCTCCGGACGTAGGGCGGCGTCCACCACGACGAGCTCGCCCGCAACGCGCGAGGCTTCCAAGAGGAACGCTTCCCGCTCGTCGCGGCCAAGGTGCCCGTAGAAGTGTCCGGTCAGCACGCGTTCGAACGACCGATCGGCAAAGGGCACACACAGTGCGTCGCCCAGCACGGCCATGCTCCCCGGTATCCGGGAGCGAGCCAGCCGCGCCATCGAGGGACTCCGGTCCAGGCCGACTGTGGCACCGCGAACGTGCCGGGAAAGGAATCCGCTGCCGCAGGCCACGTCAAGGGTCCGGGCAGGAGCAAGTGCAGAAACCATGCCGACCAGCCGCGCCACCTCCGCGTGATACTCGGGGTGATCGTACTCGGCAAACCGCCCAACGCCCAGGTACCAATCGTCGTACTCCGCCGCACCGCGTTCGTAGTAGGCCGCGGCGTCGGCGTTGTGTGCAAAGGACGGCTCGAGATCGACCATGTCCGCCATTGTGCCTCCCCCACTCCGCTCGGAGGCGGCGAACCTCGACCGGGTTCAGACCCTCACCTTCATCACGCGACCTCGAATACAACGCGCGACCATTACGCGGTGAGTGACTCTTTCCCGCCGCCAAAGGGTCACTCACCGCGTAATAGTCGCACCAGGTGCGGAGATCGGGTCTCCGAAACAGCCCGATCGAGCCCACATTGCTGAAATTCTTGCGGACTATGTGCGGACTGAGAGACCCCATACTCCTTTGAGCTGCGGTTTACGCCAATTCACACGTTGAAGCGGAACTCAACGACGTCGCCGTCGGCCATCACGTAGTCCTTGCCCTCCATGCGCACCTTGCCGGCTGACTTTGCCGCCGCCATGGAACCCGCCGCCACCAGGTCGTCGTACGACACGATCTCGGCCTTGATGAAGCCGCGCTGGAAGTCGGTGTGGATGACGCCGGCGGCCTCGGGGGCGGTGGCACCCTTGGCGATCGTCCAGGCGCGCGACTCCTTGGGCCCGGCCGTCAGGTACGTCTGCAAGCCGAGGGTGTCGAACCCGACCCGGGCCAGCGTGTCCAGCCCAGGTTCGGACACGCCCATCTCCTCGAGCATCGCGCGGGCCTCCTCGTCGTCGTCGAGCTCGACCAGCTCGGCCTCGAACTTGGCGTCCAGGAAGATCGCCTCCGACGGCGCCACGATCTCGCGCATGCGCGTCTTCAGGTCCTCGTCGGCCAGCTCATCGGCGTCGCAGTTGAACACGTAGATGAAGGGCTTGGCCGTCATCAGCATCAGCTCGCGCAGTAGGGACCGGTCGATCTCGGTGGCGAGGATCGGCGTACCCGCCTCCAGCGCAGCCTTCGCCTCGCGCACGGCCTCGAGCTGGGCGGCCGTCTCCTTCCTGAGGCGAGCCTCCTTCTCCAGCCGCGGGATGGCGTTCTCGACGGTCTGCAGGTCGGCCAGGATCAGCTCGGTCTGGATCGTGGAGATGTCGTCGGCCGGCGAGACCTTGCCGTCCACGTGCGTCACGTCGTCGTCGCGGAAGACCCGAGTCACCTGGCAGATCGCGGCCGCCTCGCGGATGTGGGAGAGGACCCTGTTGCCCAGCCCCTCCCCCTCGGACGCACCGCGCACGATGCCAGCGATGTCGACGAACTGCACGGTGGCCGGGATCTGCTTGGCCGACGCGAACAGCTCGGCGAGCACCGGGATCCGGGAGTCGGGTACGCCGACCACGCCGACGTTGGGCTCGATCGTCGCGAACGGGTAGTTCGCCGCGAGTACGTCGTTCTTGGTCAAAGCGTTGAACAGGGTCGACTTGCCGGCGTTGGGGAGGCCGACGATCCCGATGGTGAGTGCCACGGGCGACAAGGCTACGGCGTACGCCGCCTCGACCGTGAATCGCAACGATCCGAGTTTCACCAGGTCATGGCCTGGCAGGACTCGGATCGTTCAGCGGGGGGCCGATGCGAGACCTTTCCCCCACGAGTCGGGATGGAAGTGCCAGCCGATCTCTACCTCATCGTGCTGACCGCCCTGCAGGGGTACGAGCAGCTGCGTCCCGGCGAGCACCCCGTCGGACCTGACCTCCACCGCCCAGAAACCGAAGGGATCGGCCCCGGCGCTGCGTTCGGCCCACCGCTCGACCGTGGCAACGGCCTGCTCACGGGTCTGCATCACCTTCGGGTCGGCGCCGAGCCACTGCGCCACCTCCCAGCGGGAGTACAGGTCCAGGACCCGGTCCGCATCG
>JBBSPA010000021.1:0-53621 GCA_038259225.1 Propionibacteriales bacterium | reverse complement strand
GGTCAACCAGGTCTCGCGAGTGCCGGGTGAAGAACGGTCCCTCGGTTTCGGCGGAGTAACCACGCCGGGTGAGTGTTTCGTGGGTCTGCGTGTCGTGCTCCATCGTCATACAGGACAGGCTCGTGGCGCCGACAGCGGCTTCGAACCAGTCGAGCATCTCCTCGAGAAGGTCGAGGTGATCAGGGTGAACGCACAGGTCCACGGAGCCGGAGGTCTCGCCCCAGGCCCACCCCACGACCTCACCCTCGCGCTCCCACCACGAGGTCCGGAACGGGTCCTCGGCTCCTGGAACGGAATAGCGACCCCAGGCCAGGTCACCGATGTGGAAGCGCTGGGCGGGAGTCCAGATCCGTTGCACGAGACCCTGCATCCGACGCAGGTCGTCCGAGCCGCTGAACTCGTGTCGCATTACCGAGAGTTCCTGTCGCTGGAGGCTGTCGCGTGAAGGGGGCGTCTGGTGCACCTGAGCAGTCCGGCTCCGCCGAGCGAGGGCCGCAGGTCGATGATGCTAGCGAGGGCAGGGGCCGCGAGCGCTGTGACCTCGCTCATGGCGTCGATGCGAACTGGCTTGGATACTGCCCTTACCGTGCCAAGCACGGCTCTCCGAACGGGAAGGCAGCACCACGATGGGTCGCCTCTGCGAGACCGACGGTCTGACCGACATCCAGGCCGAGATCCTCAAGACCGTCCGGGACTTCGTCGACAACGAGATCCTCCCGGTTGCGACCGAGCTCGAGCACGCTGATGAGTACCCCGACAAGATCGTCGAGGGGATGAAGGACCTCGGACTCTTCGGGCTGACCATCCCCGAGGAGTACGGCGGTCTCGGCGAGTCCCTGCTGACGTACGCGCTCGTGGTCGAGGAGATCGCCCGGGGCTGGATGAGCGTCTCCGGCATCGTCAACACGCACTTCATCGTGGCGTACATGCTGATGCAGCACGGGACCGACGAACAGAAGCAGAAGTACCTGCCTCGGATGTCGACCGGTGACCTGCGCGGGTCGTTCTCGATGAGCGAGCCAGGCTGCGGCTCCGACGTGTCCGCCATCCGTACCAAGGCGGTCCGCGACGGCGACGACTTCGTGATCACGGGGGAGAAGATGTGGATCACCAACGGCGCGACGTCCAACCTGCTCGCCGTGCTGGTCAAGACCGACGAGGGCCCTGACCACGTGGGCAATCCGCATCGCAACATGACGACCTTCCTGATCGAGAAGGAGCCGGGACTGGGCGCCCAGTCCGACGGCACCCTGACGATCCCCAGCAAGATCGAGAAGATGGGCTACAAGGGGGTCGACTCCACCGGCGCCGTCTTCGACGGGCATCGAGTCGGTCCCGACAAGGTGCTCGGCGGCGCGAGCGGCCGTGGTTTCTACCAGATGATGGACGGCGTGGAGGTCGGTCGCGTCAACGTCGCGGCCCGAGGCTGTGGGGTCGCCTGGCGAGCGTTCGAGCTGGGCATCGCGTACTCCCAGCAGCGTGAGACGTTCGGCAAGAAGATCGCCGAGCACCAGGCCGTGCTGTTCCGCCTCGCGGAGATGGCGACCAAGGTCGAGGCCGCGCACCAGATGATGGTCAAGGCGGCCAAGAAGAAGGACTCCGGAGAGCGCAACGACCTCGAGGCCGGCATGGCGAAATACCTCGCGTCGGAGTACTGCTCGCAGGTCGTGGAGGGCTCCTTCCGCATCCACGGCGGCTACGGCTACTCCAAGGAGTACGAGATCGAGCGGCTGTACCGGGAGGCGCCGATGCTGCTGATCGGGGAGGGCACCGCCGACATCCAGCGGATGATCATCGGTCGCCGCCTGCTGGAGGACTACAAGCTCCGATAAGCCGAGGCCTCCGCCGGGTGATCGAGCCTGCCCGTTGATCCAGCCCGTCCGTTGATCCAGCCTGTCCGTTGATCCGGCCTGTCGGGTCCGCGCGCGACCTAGACTTGAGGTATGCCGCTAGCGAATCCCGAGATCCCGCGAGGCTTCCCGATCGGGACCTACCCGACGTACCTGAAGGCCCAGGAAGCCGTCGACTACCTGTCCGACCACGAGTTCCCCGTCGAGAACGTCTCGATCGTCGGCAGCGACCTACGTCTGGTCGAGAACGTCACCGGCCGGTTGACGCGCAGCAAAGTTGTCGGGGCCACCGCGGCGACCGGGGCGACGTGGGGCGTGTTCATGGGAGCGCTGCTCCTGTTGTTCGGCTCGGGCGTCTCCGTGATCGTGCTGCTGTTCGCTGCCGGTCTCGGTGCGGGCTTCGGCGCCGGGTCCGGCTACATGGCGTACGCCGCCACCGGTGGCAAGCGCGACTTCACGTCGAACACCGGCGTGGTCGCGACGTCGTACGAGGTCATGTGCGAGCCGAAGGTGGCCGAGGATGCCGCCAACCTGCTCGGCCGGCTCGCCCTGCGCGACGGCTGACCGACGCCTGAGCGAGGTCGGTGCTACTCCCAGGTCCAGCTGGCGACGATCTCGTCCAACACAGCTTTGGCCTCGTCGGTCCGCTTCGTCTCGAACGTCATGGTGGTGGCGTAGACCTGGTCGTCGTGGCGGACGAGGAACTGGATCAGTGACACCGTGAAGCCGGACGCCTCGGCCTGCGAGGTCTGACCCAGTGAGGGCGATCCGTCGAAGTCCGGTCCGCTGATCGAGGTGACCTTCGCTTGCGTGACGCTCTTCAGCTCCTTGGCCGCCTGGGCAGCCAGCTCGTCGTCGCTGACGCCTGCGTTGATCGGGTTGGGATCGACGACGTTGAAGTTCATCCGGAACTCGGTGCTGCTCGCCGGCTCTGCCAGCGCGACGTCAGCGGCCGCGTTGCTCTGCTTGGCGACATCGGTCACGTCCTCCCAGCCGTCTGGCAGCGAGACGGAGTAGCCCGTCCCACGCAGGGTCGAGGCGTCGGCGGCAGAACTGGTCGGCTCGCTCGTGGTCGTTACCTCGGTGGGGGACGTCGCGGCGGTCTCCTGAGTCGGCGTTGTCGAGTCGCCAGTGGTGTCGGTGCCGGCGGTGTCGGTGCCGGCGGTGTCCGACGCGGAGCTGCACGCGGCGAGGGCCAGCAGAGCGACGGAGGCGGCAAGGGCGGTGCGAGCACGGTGCATCGCCACACTGTAGACGTACCTTCGGGGCAAGTCGGACTACTTGCGCGAACAGCTGTCACGACACACTGTGACGAGTCCCATAAGGCGCAGGACCGTCGGCTTTGCCACGATGGGCTGACCACGTCGACACAAGACACGGTCCGCCTGGACGAGGAGCCCCGATGCAGTTCGGTCGCAGTTACGAGGAGTTCGAGGTCGGTGCGACGTTCCAGCACTGGCCGGGCAAGACGGTCACGGAGTACGACGACCACCTGTTCTGCCTGCTCACCATGAACCACCATCCGTTGCACCTGGACTCCCACTATGCGGAGCACAGCACGCAGTTCGGCAAGAACGTCGTCGTCGGAAACTACGTGTACTCGTTGCTGCTCGGCATGAGCGTGCCGGACATCTCCGGGAAGGCGATCGCCAACCTCGAGGTCGAGTCGCTGCGCCATGTGGCACCGACGTTCCACGGGGACACCATCTACGGCGAGACGACTGTCCTGGACAAGTGGGAGAGCACGAGCAAGGACGACCGGGGCATCGTCCATGTCGAGACGATCGGCTACAACCAGGACGGCACAGTGGTCTGCGTTTTCCGACGCAAGGTGATGGTGCCGAAGGACAGCTACCTCCAGGAACGCGGCGGCGACCAGCCTGGACGCCCGGTGCCTGCACCCCGCGCGGAATGACCTTCAGCCATTGCGTGGCGCACCAGGACGGTTAGAGTCAGCCTCGTGAGCGAGGGCGAGGACGAAGTCTGGTTGGTCCGGCACGGCGAGACCGAGTGGAGCAAGTCTGGTCAGCACACCGGAGTCACGGACCTGCCGTTGACGGCCGACGGGGAGAAGGCCGCCGTGTCGCTGCGCCCGCTGCTGACCAGTACGCCGTTCGACCTGGTGCTGTGCAGTCCGCGCCTGCGCGCCCGGCATACGGCCGAGCTCGCCGGGGTCACCGACCTCCACATCGAGGACGACCTGGTCGAGTGGAACTACGGCGACTACGAGGGCCGGACCCGGATCGACGTCCAGGAGGAGCGACCCGGCTGGTCGGTCTGGACCGACGGCGCTCCGAACGGTGAGTCGCCGGACGAGATCGCCGAACGTGTCGACACGGTCATCGCCAAGTGCCGCGCGCACGGCGGCCGGGTGATGCTGATCGCGCACGGCCACGTGCTCCGCACCCTCGCGGCCCGGTGGATCGCGCAGCCGGTGACCGTCGGAGCGCACCTGCCACTCGACACCGCCAAGCTCAGCGTGCTCAGCTACGACCGGGGAACTCCCACGCTCGACCGGTGGAACGCCGACTCCTGACCGAGTGTCCGCCGTGCCTCGTCGCGCCAGCCCTGCGACAGTCCTCCTCCCCAATCCCCGCAATTGCGGGAGGGTTCAGGTCGCGCACGGCGTGTCGCCCTGCACTTTCCCGCAATTCGCGGGGTTGGGGCGGGAGGCGGAAAGGCGTCAGGGCCAGACCTGCCAGCGGTCGAGGGTCTCGAGGAGTCCGGGCGAGGTCGGGAGGGCCACCAGCGCGTCCCGGGTAACCCAACGGACCTCGTCGGCATCGTCGCCGGGGGCCGGGACCTCGGAGCCGACGACGGTCGCGGCGAAGTCGGTGACGACGTACACCTGGTCATCGAGTCCTGGCAGCTCGACCAGACCGACGACGCCTGCGAGCCTGACGTCCAGGCCGGTCTCCTCGTGAGCCTCGCGGACCGCCGCCGCCTCGAGGGCTTCACCCGGCTCCACCCGACCGCCCGGGACGGACCAGCGTCCGGCGCTCGGCGGACGCGCCCGTCGTACCACGAGCAGCCGCCCCTGGTCGTCGAGGACGACCACACCGACGCACGGCACCCGGGCGGCTTCGGTCATGGCCCGACCGTACGCCGACCTTGACCGCGAGCCTGGCTCCCACCACGGTTGACCCATGAAGGAGCGCCTGCTGGTCGTGGATCCCTTCGCCGCGGTCATCGGCGGAGAGATCAACAACCTCCCTGTTCCGCTCTGGACACCGTGGCCGGTCCCGTTCGGGTGGACGTTCGGGGGGTACGCCCACCTGGACGGGAGTCCCGGGCAGGGCGATCGCGAGGAACGTGGCGCCGCCACGGTAGCGAGCTGGAGCGGGGCCGACCCGTTCGGTGATCCGGCCGAGCTGGTGCTGGTGTGCGAGGAGGCCGGCGCCGGTGTCGGAAGCCACTTCGCCGGACTGGCCATGAGCTACCCGAGCCCGGGCGTCGGTGAGGGTCCGCCGCACGCCAAGTTCGAGGTCGGCGGGCGGCCGGTGCCGCTGTGGGCGGTCGACGCGGGACCAGGCCGAGCGGCGTACGCCGGAGAGGCTGCCGGCCGATGGCTCTGGGTGGTCGTCCATCCGGCGGAGTCAGCGGCGCTCGTGGTCCAGCCGATACAGCTCGTCGACGCCCGTCAGCTCGGCGCGGAGCTGACCGTGCTGCCGGTCGGAGAGCTGTCACCCCGCCTGCTCCTGGACTGACCGGGCCGGTCAGCGCGGCTGGAGCCGAGCCGCATCGACCTCCGGGCGCGGCCCGCTCGGCGAGGGTGGAGGGTGCCGCCACGTAGCCTGCTCGGGTGCCCCCCGCCGTCGACCGGCGCCGGTGGATCGCGCTGGCGGTCTGCTGTAGCGCCTTGTTCATGACCCTGCTCGACCTGAGCATCACCAACGTCGCCCTGCCGTCCATCGGGACCGCGACGGGTGCTGGTCCGGCCCAGCTTCAGTGGGTGGTCAGCGGCTACACCCTGGCGTTCGGGCTGGTGCCGGTGCTGGCCGGCCGTCTCGGCGACGACCACGGCCGTCGCTTCATGTTCATCATCGGCGTCGCCGGCTTCGTCGCTACGAGCGCATTGTCCGGGCTGTCGCCAGGTCCCGGCCTGTTGATCACCGCACGCGTCCTTCAAGGCCTCTCCGGCGGCCTGATCAACCCCCAGGTGTCGGGGCTGGTCCAGGAGCTGTTCCGAGGCCGGGACCGTGGCCGGGCGTTCGGGGTGATCGGGACGGTTGTCGCGCTCGGCACCGCTCTGGGGCCGGTCGTGGGTGGCCTCGTGATCGCCATCGGCGGTCCCGAGTTCGGCTGGCGGCTGGTGTTCTTCATCAACATCCCGATCGGCCTGGCCGTGATCGCGCTGGCACGGCGCTGGTTGCCCGATGCCCCGGCAACCGGTCGCCATCGCCTCGACGTGGTGGGAGCGTTGGTGCTGGGCCTTGCGACCTTCTGCATCCTGTTCTCGGCTGTCGAGTACGACGCGGTGCAAGACGCCCGACTCTTCCTCCTGGTCATCCCGGCCCTGCTGCTCCTGCTGGTCTTCTTCCGTCGCGAGGCGCGGCTGACCCGCCAGCGACGTGACCCGCTGATCGACCTGAGGCTGTTCCGGCAGCCTTCGTTCACTGCCGGAGTTGCCCTGGCCGTGGTGTTCTTCGCCGGCATGGTGGGACTGCCCTTGGTGCTGGCGTTGTACTACCAGCTCGGTCTCGGGTACTCCGCACTCCAGTCCGGGCTGGGCATCACGGCGTACGCGCTCGGCTCAGCGATCGCGGCGCCGCTGGCAGGTCGGGTGGTGACCCGGATCGGTCGGCCGTTGCTGGTCGGCGCCTGCCTGACGTTCGGGCTCGGCGCCGTCGCGCTGGACGTCGTTGCGCGCCACCAGCCGGGCGACAACGCAGCGCTCGCGTTGTCCGTTCCGCTGTTCGTGCTCGGGCTCGGTGCGGGAGCGGTGATCACGCCGAACCAGACCCTGACGCTGGTCGACGTCGACCCGGTCACCGGAAGCACGGCCGGGGGCGTGTTGCAGACGTCGCAACGTATCGGTGCTGCGATCGGGCAGGCCGTCGTCGGGGCGGCGTTCTTCGCGGCGTTGCCGACCGGCGCGGGCAGCCTGGTCGGCTCGGCACGCAGCGACGCCTACGCCAATGCGTTGGGCCAAGCCGTCGTCGTCGCGCTGTGCTTCGTCGCGGCCGCACTGCTGGTGGGCGTGATCGATCTCTACCTGACCCGGCGGCGACGGATCATCGCTGTCGCGGGCAGTGATGCACAGGACGACGCGCCGGTCACCCAGCCGTAGTGCCCGCCCGCCTACGCTGGCGACGTGCTCATCGATCTCCACACCCACTCGCGCGCTTCGGACGGGACGCAGTCGCCGGCTGAGCTGATGACGGCGGCCAGGGACGCGGGGCTCGACGTGATCGGACTCACCGACCACGACTCGGCGGCCGGATGGGACGAGGCCACCCAAGCAGCCCGCCGGGTGGGGGTGACCCTCGTGGTCGGGATGGAGATCTCGACGAAGCTCGACGGTGCAGGGGTCCACCTGCTGGCCTACCTGCCGGACCCGACGTACCCACCGCTCGTCCGCGAGCTCGCCAAGGTCTTGGCCGGCCGGACCGGCCGGTTGCCCGCGATGATCGATCAGCTGCGCGAGGCGGGTGTGGACATCAGCGAGCAGGAAGTGCTCGATCGGGTCGGTGACTCGCCGGCCGTCGGGAGACCGCACATCGCCGACGTGCTGGTGGCGAAGGGTGTGGTCCCCGACCGGACGGCGGCCTTCGAGCGGTGGCTCGGCTGGGGTCGGCCCGGGTACGCGACCCGCTATGCGAGCCAGACCAGCGCCATGGTCGAGATCGTCACCGCCGCAGGGGGCGCGGCGGTGATCGCACACCCGTGGGGTCGGGGAAGCAGGCGGGTGCTGGACGAGTCCGCCCTGGCGGACCTGCAGACCCTCGGACTTGTCGGAATCGAGGTCGATCATCAAGATCACGACGCGGCCGACCGCAGCACCCTCCGGTCCATCGCCGGTGAGCTCGATCTGGTCGTGACCGGGTCCAGTGATCACCACGGCACCGGCAAGGTCGACCATGAGCTCGGCTGCAACACGACCAGCGTCGACCAGTACGAGCTCCTGCTGGCGCACGCGGCCAAGCACGCTGCGACAGCCGGTCGAGGTACGCCGCTGGAGGGATCGTGAGCAGCCCACCTACCCACGCCGCTCAGCTGGGTTTCGACGGGATGCCGAAGCGGTTGCTGCAGGCGGCCCCGTCTCGGCTCGTCACCTACCTCGACTGTCCGCGCCGCTATCGCTTCAGCTACCTGGACCGGCCCGCCCCGCCGAAGGGTCCGCCGTGGGCGCACAACTCACTCGGGGCCGCCGTTCACACCGCGCTGGCGAACTGGTGGAAGCTCCCGGTCGGACAGCGCACGGTCGAGCGATCCGGCGAGCTCCTGGACGCGGCCTGGCTGAGCGACGGGTTCCGCGACGACGCGCAGCGCGAGCGGGCCCGCCTGCGTGCCCGGGCGATGGTGACGACGTACGTCGGTGAGCTCGACCCGGCCGACGAGCCGGTCGGCGTGGAGCGCACGGTCGCCCTGAAGACGGACCACGCCGCGTTGTTCGGCCGGGTCGACCGGATCGACGACCGGGTCGGTGAGGGGCTGGTGGTCGTCGACTACAAGACCGGCCGCCACGTGCTGACCGTCGACGACGCGCGGACGTCGCTCGCGCTGGCGGTGTACGCCGCAGGGGCCGCCCGCACGCTGCGCAAGTCCTGCCACCGCGTCGAGCTGCACCACCTGCCCACCGGTGAGGTGGTGGCCTGGGAGCACAGCGAGGAGGGTCTGGCGCGGCACCTGCGGCGCGCGGACTCGATCGCTGCGGAGATCGCTGAGCTCGACGCACGGTTCCGGGCCGGTGTCGACGCCGCTGAGGCCGACGCGATGTACCCGCCCTCGGTGTCGAGTCTGTGTGGCTGGTGTGACTTCAACCGCGCATGCCCGCAGGGCACGGCCGCCGCCTCGCCGCGGGATCCCTGGGCCGGACTCGACGATCCGACACCTACGGGGTCCTGACCACTCTGGCGTCGGATCGTTCGGCAGGGGCACGCTGTCACGACGCAAGAAAGATCCGGGCCAGGGCGTCGCGGGTGAGCTCGGGCTGCTCGACCGCGGGGGAGTGAGCCGCGCCCGCAATCACCACGACGTGGGTGCCAAGAGCATCGGCCAGGGCATCCTGCACCGGATGAGGCCAGGCGTCGTCGTCCTCGCCTCGCAGCACGGCGACGGGCATCGCGAGGTCGACCAGATCCTGGGTGCGATCGGCAGCGGCACCGATGTGGCGCGACATCGCGGCCAGGGAGGCGGCGGAGTTGGACATGAAGCGGCGACGGAGGAAGTCCTCGATCTCCGGGGGCGACGGCTCGATCCCGCGCTGCTCGTTGTCGCGCTCCTTGGCTTCGAAGGCTGCCTCCAGCCCCTCGCGCTCGATCACGTCGGCAGCCTCGAGGGCCTTGACCCCGCGCTCTCCCTCGATGGCCCCTGGACCGCTGCACATCAGTGTCAGACTGGCCCAGGTCTCCGGGTGATCGACGGCTGCGGTCGCCGCCACCAGACCGCCGAAGGAATGACCGATCAGGTGCACCCGCTCGGCAGAGCCGAACAGCGCGGCACCTACCGCGACGGCGTCGGCGGCGTACCCCTCGAGCGAGAGATCGTCCGCCTCGCTGCCTCGTGTCTCGAACTGGCCGCGTTGGTCGTACGTGGCTGCCCCCCACCCGGCTTCGGCGAGCAGCGGGAGGAGTGGTGCGAAGTCCTCCTTCGACCCGGTGAAACCGGGCAGCAGCAACACGTTGCCGCGCGGCAGGGACGTGTCGTGCGGCTCACACACCCAGGTGGCGAAGGTTCCGCGGTCGGTGGAGATGTCCGCTCGGCGTACCGCACGATCGAGGTCGAGGCTGCGTGGTCGGCTCAACGTCCGCGCCTGGCAACCTTCTCGACCAGCCTCGACGGGGCCAGCCGTGCCACGCTGATGACGGCCTTCCAGCGCTTGCTCGGGATCGACACGGCCTTGCCGGCGCGCAGGTCTGTCAGAGCGTCCGCCACGACCCGGTCGGCCGGTAGCCACATGAAGCCTGGGATACCGGAGAGATCAGCAGACATCCGCTGGTGGAACTCGGTGCGCACGAATCCGGGGCACAGCGCCAGCACCCGGACCCCGTCACGTTGATAGCGCAGCTGGGCCCACCGGCTGAAGCTGGTGACCCAGGCCTTGTTCGCGCCGTAGGTGCCACGAGGCAGGAAGCCCGCGACGCTCGAGACGTTGATGATGTCGCCGCTGCCGCGGGAACGCATCGGTCCCAGCGCAGCATGGGTGAGCCGCATGACGGCAGTGACCAGGACGTCAAGGCTCTCCTGTTCGGCCTCGATGTCGTTGACCTCGAACGGCAGTCGCTTGCCGAAGCCGGCGTTGTTGACGAGGACGTCAACCGGGTGCTCGGCCAGGTACCGCTCGACCGTCCGGGTCTGCTCCGCGACGGCCAGATCTGCCGGCAGCACCTCGCACGAGACACCGTGACGGGCGCTGACGTCGGCGGCGACCTGCTCGAGCCGAGCCTTGTCCCGCGACACGAGCACGAGGTCGTGGCCTTCTGCGGCCAGCGCCTGCGCAAACGCATGCCCGATGCCCGAGGTGGGTCCGGTGATCAGGGCGACGGGCACACCGTCAGCATTTCACGTCGCCTTCGAGGCCGCCGCAAGCACACCGGGTGGACGGGACCGGGCGGGGCAGGTGTCGGCGGGTGGCAGACTGACCGTCGATGACCACCACCCTTGCGATCGCCAACCAGAAGGGTGGCGTCGCGAAGACCACCACCGTCGCCTCCCTCGGGACGGCCTTGGCCGATCAAGGACTCCGAGTGCTCATGGTGGACCTCGACCCGCAGTCCTGCCTGACCTTCTCGCTGGGGATCGACCCCGAGGAGCTCACGACCTCGATCCACCAGGTACTCCTGCGTCAGGCCGAGGCGGCCGACGTGATCGTCGAGACCGAGGACGGCCCGGACCTGCTGCCGGCGACGATCGACCTCGCTGGGGCGGAGGCGGCGCTGCTCACCCGGCCGGGTCGCGAACACGCACTGCGTGCCGCGTTGGAGGACGTGGCCGACGACTACGACTGGATCCTGTTGGACTGTCCACCCTCGCTCGGAGTCCTCACCGTCGCCGCGCTGTCGGCCGCTGACTCGGTGATGATCCCGCTGCAGTGCGAGACGCTGTCGCATCGCGGTGTCGGTCAGCTCCTCGACACCGTGCACGACGTACGCCGCTACACGAACAAGACCCTGCAGGTGATGGGGGTGCTGCCGACCCTGTTCGACTCCCGGCCCAAACACTCCCGCGCCGTGCTCGAGACCATCTCCGCGACCTACGACATCGACGTGATCGAGCCGGCCATCCCGCGGTCGATCCGGTTCGCGGAGGCTCCGGCGGCGGGGCGATCGATCGTCCGGACGGCGCGCTCCAGTCGCGGCGCACAGGCCTATCGCCTGCTGGCCGACAACCTCGCCGCGGGTTGACCACGGAGCCGGTGGATCGCTTCTCTTGTCACATCCGCCACACCCGTCACAGCGACAATCGGCCGAATCCGGGCCCTACGCACCTAGACTCCCCTTGTGTCTCCCGTCCGTGATCCACTGCACCGTTCCGGTACCTCACCTGGGCGAATGATCGCCGTCGGCGTGGCGGCCACCGTCACCGTGCTCACCGTCGCCGGCCAGATCGGCCTGGTCCAAGGCGCTGCGTCGGCGCAGACCGGTCCCGCACAGGCGGGTTCGGCCGCAACGCAGCCGACCGCGCCGAGGTCCGAGCCGAAGTCGGGAGACACCACGTCGAGCCGCAAGCCCGCCGGCGACGACTGGTTGACCTTCAGCAACGACCCACCGACCTCGGCGACGGCACAGCGCGACGACACCTCGCTGCCCAAGGACACCGGTCCGGGCAAGCGGATCGTCTACGACATCAGTGCTCAGCGGGTCTGGCTGGTCGCCGCGTCCGGAAAGGTCCGGCGCACCTATCTCGTCTCGGGTGGCAAGGATCCGACCTTGCTCGACCCCGGCCGGTACGCCGTCTACTCCATGTCGCGCGAGGCGGTCAGCTACAACCACACGTCGACCATGCAGTACATGGTGCGGTTCACCACGGGCGACCACGCACCGATCGGTTTCCACGACGTTCCGGCCCGGGCGGACGCATCACTTGTCCAGAGCCGTGACCAGCTCGGTACGCCGCTCTCCTCAGGGTGCATCCGGCAATGGGTCACCGACGCGCGGGCGCTGTGGGAGTTCGCCACGATCGAGACGCCCGTCGTCGTCACGGCCTGACCGCGGACAGGATCGGCATCAGCCGTTCAGCCGCTTTCTACGGGTTTCCCGGTCATCGCGCGATGCCGTCGGCCAGTGTGTGATGCACGGTCCGGTCACCCGAGCTGACCGCTTCGCGCCTACCGGGAGTCTGGATGCAGGTTCGCTACGTCCCCGTCGGTCTGCTGATGGGGCTGAGTCTGACGTTGGCGTCGAGCCAGCTGGCCTCGGCGACGCCGGACCGTGGCGACCTCAGCCAGTCGAGACAGGCGGCGGGGGCCGGGGCGACGTGGGATGACCCGCTGCTCGACGGCCCGACCCGCGGCAAGCGCGCCGTCGAACAGCTCGGACCTGATCTGGCCGCCGCCGCCGCGCGCAACGACCTGCGCGCGTCGCAGCTGCGCTCACTGCTGACCACCGACCGGACGGCCTGGCTGGACGCCGCAGGACGGTTGTTCTTCATCGATCCCGCACCCGGGGCGTCCGCGCCCGCAGCCGAGCCCGCGGCCGCAGGTGCGACGCCCTACCCACTCGACCAGACCTTTCTGCTGCACAGCGAGCCCGGCTCGACCAAGACGATCTATCTCGACTTCGACGGCACCAACGTCACCGGCACCGCATGGAACCGACCCGCCCCGGATGGTCCAGGGCTGCCGCCGGGCGACTACCCGGCCTGGAACACCGACGGTTCAGCGGCGACCTTCGGCGACTCCGAACGGACGGCGATCCAGAGCATCTGGCAGCGGGTGGCCGAGGACTACGCACCGTTCGACGTCGACGTCACGACCGCTGATCCCGGCGACGCCGCCTTGAACCGTTCGACCGCGAATGACCCGACCTTCGGCACGCGCGCCCTGATCAGTCCCAGCAATGCCGCTCGCGCCAGCGTCTGCCAGGGAAGTGCTTGTGGCGGCGTCGCCTACATCGGCTCGTTCAACGACAGCGGCCTCCCCGCGAACTACTATCAGCCTGCCTGGGTCTTCCCGCAGGCCCTCGGCAACAGCTCCAAGAACATCGCGGAGGCGATCTCGCACGAGGTCGGCCACAACCTCGGCCTCAAACACGACGGCACGGCGGTGCAGAGCTACTACGCCGGACAGGGCAGCTGGGCACCGATCATGGGAGTCGGGTACTCCAAGCCGATCGCACAGTTCAGCAAGGGCGAGTACGCCGGTGCGAACAACACCGAGAACGACTTCGGGGTGATCGGCAGCCACGGTCTCGCCTATCGCACGGACGAGGCCGGCGACACGGTCGCCAGCGGGGCATCGATCAATGGCACGGCGACCGGCTACGTCACCACAGCCGGCGACGTGGACGTCTACACCTTCTACCGATCGTGCCAGAGTCCCTTCACCGTCACCGCCACCCCGGCAGCCACGTCACCGAACCTCGACATCGAACTGACGCTGACGCGCCCCGGCGGTGCCACAACCATCGACAACCCCGACTCCGGAGGCAGCGGCGACGTGGCTGTGGGAATGGGGGCGTCGATCACGACCGGTAGCACCGCTGTCGGGGCATACTCGGTGCAGGTGGACGGCAGTGGCGCCCAGGACCCGAGCTCAACCGGCTACAGCGACTACGGCAGCGTCGGTCAGTACACCGTGGCGCTGTCCAACGCGTGCCCGGCCGCTCCCGCGCCGTCGGCGCCGACTGGCCTGAGCGTGACAAAGGATGATGCGGCCGGGTCGGCCACGTTGTCGTGGGCTCCTCCGCAGGACGACGGTGGAGCGCCGCTGACCGGATACGAAGTGGGGCTGGACAACGCCGCGCCGATCGTGGTGGGGCCGGCGACGTCGACGTACACATTCGCCGGACTCAGCCGCGGTACTCCGCACACTCTGCTCGTGCGCGCCACCAACTCCGGAGGCCCCGGCCCGGGGGCTTCGTCCTCGGTGACGTTGTCGTCCAGACCCGGAGCTCCCCAGGGGGTGACGGTCACGCCACATGACGCGGAAGCGTCTGCCACCTTGGACTGGTCCGCGCCGACGTTTGACGGCGGCAGCCTGATCACCGGCTACACCGTCCGGCAAGACGGCGACGTCGTGGACACCTTGGCTGCCACGCAGCGCAGCTTCACGTTCACCGGACTGGCCTATGCACAGGACTACTCCTTCGACGTCCGCGCGATCAACGCCGTAGGCGCCGGGCCGATCTCCGGGCGCGTCGCCCGGGTCGCCGGGACGCCCGGAGCGCCGCCCAAGAAGCCGACCGCCGCAAGGATCGGCAAGGCCAGATGGGGATCGTCGGGGGGGAAGGTCACCGCCAAGGCGGCCTGGAAGGCACCGGCCTCCGACGGTGGCGACCCGATCACGAAGTACGTCGTGACGGCGTACCGGATGAGCGCGTCCGGAGCGGTGCTGCAGAAGAAGCGCTTCACCCGACCGGGCGCCGCCAGGGCTTACAGCGCGGTCCTTCCGAAGCGGGGCACGTGGCGCTTCAGCGTGCACGCGGTCAACGCGGCGGGTGCGAGCAGGGAGAGTACGCGCTCCAACCTTGTCAGGGCTCGCTGACGCGATCTGGCAGCGCAGCGGGCTATTCCGTAGCGGTCTGGCCAGAGCGTGAACGGTTGCGGCTGCGCGAGCGACGCCTGCGCTGAGGCGCGCCGGCGTCTGCGGACTTCGTGGACTCGCTCGATGACCCCGGCTCGCTGGGAGCGTTCTCGACCGACTCGCCACTTCGTGTGCGTTGGCGATTGCGGTTGCGGGAGCGACCGGCAGACCGGCTCTTGTCACCTGAGCTGTCGCCGCTGACGCGCGAGCCGCCTGGACCGGATCGGCCCGCGCCGCGGCCGCCGCTTCGATCTCCACGGGCGCCACCTCGTGGCTCCAGCAGGTCGTCTGCTGACGGCTTCGCGCCGGCCTTACCGATCCGGCCCTTGGCATCGGTCGGGATGCCCTGGTCGTGGTAGAGATGCTCGCTGGTGGAGTAGGTCTCCTGCGGCTCCTCGAAGGGCAGGTCGAGAGTCTTGTTGATGACCTTCCAACGTGTCACGTCGGCCCAGTCGACGAACGTGATCGCGACCCCGGTCGCGCCGGCACGACCGGTGCGACCGATCCGGTGGACGTAGTTGTTGTCGTCCTCGGGACAGGTCTCGTTGATCACGTGCGTGATGCCGACCACGTCGATCCCGCGTGCCGCCACGTCGGTGGCGACCAGGATCTCGACCGAGCCGTCCCGGAAGCGCTTCAGAGCGCGCTCACGGGCGACCTGTGCCATGTCCCCGTGCAGGGGTGCCGCCGGGAAGCCACGCTCGATCAGGTCCTCGGCGACCCGCTGAGCCCGCCGCTTGGTCCGGGTGAAGATCAGTGACAGCCCACGGTTCTCGGCCTGCATGATCCGGGCGATGATCTCGATCTTGTCCAGATCGTGCGCCTGGTAGACGAACTGGGCTGTCGCCGGCACCATCGCGGTCTCGGTGCTGGACTCCGCCCGGATGTTGACGGGGTGCCGCATGTGGGTGCGGGCCAAGGTGACGACCTCACCGCGCATGGTGGCCGAGAACAGCATCGTCTGACGGAGCTCCGGCGTCTTGGCGATGAGCCGCTCGACGTCGGGAAGGAAGCCCAGGTCGAGCATCTCGTCGGCCTCGTCCAGGACGAGCACCTTCACGTGCGAGAGGTCGAGCGCCCTGCGAGCGGCGAGGTCCAGCAGACGTCCCGGCGTACCGACGACGACGTCGACCCCGGTGGTCAGGGCGTCCAGCTGAGGCTCGTAGGGGACCCCGCCGTACACCGTGAGGGTGCGGGTACCGCGGTTCTTGCCGGCCAGGGTGAGGTCGTTGGACACCTGGAGGGCGAGCTCTCGGGTCGGCGCGACGACGAGCGCCTGCGGCTTGCCGGGGGCGGCGAGCTCGTCGAAGTCGGGGTCGTGCGGGGAGACGACGCGCTGGAGGATGGGGATCGTGAACGCCAGCGTCTTGCCTGTACCGGTCCGCGCCTGGCCGATCAGGTCGGTGCCCATCAGCGCGATCGGGAGGGTCATCTCCTGGATGGGAAAGGCGTCGATGATCCCGACGTCGGACAGCGCGTCGGCAATCTCGGGGAGTACCCCGAGGTCGTGGAAGGAGGTGATGTCGAAACTCGATTCTGAAGTCTGGACGCGCTCGTGACGGTGTGGCGAATCGGTCGCAGACGAGGCGTCGTCGTACGAAGTCTATCGTTTCGGGTCTCCGGCCGGTCGCTACGCTCACGGTCATGACCACCTCGCCCTTCTCCGATCCCGAGTACCGTGTCGCGATCGTCGACCTGCTCGGTGGGCTCGCGTACTCCGAGCTGAGCGCGTTCGAACGGCTCACCGAGGACGCGACCACGGCGCCGACGCTGCGCGACAAGGTCGCGTTGGCGGCGATGGCCACGGCGGAGTTCGGGCACTTCGAACGTCTCCGGGACCGGCTGGTCGAGCTCGAGGCCGACCCGTTCGCAGCGATGGAGCCTTTTCATGCGCCGGTGGACGCCTTCCACGCGCACACGGCCCCGTCGAACTGGCTGGAGAGCCTGATCAAGGCCTATGTCGGAGACGGGCTCGCCGCGGACTTCTACCGGGAGGTCGCGGCGTATGTGGACGAGTCGACCCGCGAGCTGATCCTGACCACCCTCGACGACACCGGGCAGGCCGACTTCGCCGTCGAACGGGTCCGGGAGGCGATCGCGGCGGACCCCCGGATCGCCGGGCGGCTCGCGCTGTGGGCGCGGCGGCTGATGGGTGAGGCGCTCAGCCAGGCACAGCGGGTGGCCGCCGAACGCGACGCGCTCACCGCGCTGCTGGTCGGCGGGGTGGACCGGCCGGGGATGGACCTGGCCGCGATCGGGCGGATGTTCGCCCGCCTCTCAGAGACCCATACCGAACGGATGGAAGCCCTCGGCCTCCAGGCCTGACAAGCCCCGGAACTGCGGGAAGGTCCAGGTCCGTCCCGGCGTGTCGACCTGAACTTTCCCGCAATTCGCGGGGATCGGGGAGGGTTCAGACGCGGGTCTGGCGTCGGCCGAGGAAGTTGGAGGCGACGATGACCAGACCGGCCGAGACCAAGATGGCCACGATCCAGCGGGTCCAGTCGATGCCGGGGCTGCCGTTGCCACCGAAGGCGACGTAGATGACGTTCCCGATCAGGACTCCGCCGATCCCGCAGAGGATAGTGGCCCAGAACGGCACGTTGCCCTGAGATCCGGGCGCCGCAAGCTTGCCCAGCAGGCCGATGATGATGCCGGCGATGATCAGCCCGATGAGTTCCATCAGCGTGGTCCTTCCGATGCCATGCCGCGAGCAGGAGCCCGCAGTCGGTCATCTCTAGTCTGCCTTGAAGGACCTCAGGTTTCACGCAGCACCCCGGCGCCCGGCGTTCTAGGGCGTGTGCGGTGACTCGTTGTAGACGCCGGCCAGCTCCTGCGGCGACATCGCGGCGATGACGGCCATCACCTGGTCGGTGGCCTCGCGCCTTGCCTGGGCAGCCGTCGTCGCCGTGCTGGGCGGCCCGAACGTCAACGGTTCCCCGAACCGCACCGTGATCCGCGTCAGTCTCGGGAGCCGGGCGCCGACCGGCAGGAGCTTGTCGGTGCCGATCACCGCACAAGGAACGACCGGTACCTGTCCGGTAAGAGCGAGCCAGCCGACGCCGGTCTTGCCGCGGTAGAGCCGGCCGTCTCGGGACCGGGTGCCCTCGGGATAGATCCCGAAGGCCTGCCCGTCCTTGAGCACCTGCAACGCCGCGTCCAACGAGGCCCGGGCCGCGCGGTGGGTGCCACGCTCGACCGGGATCGAACGCATCGCGGAGAACCAGGCTCGGCTCAGGGCGCCGCGGATCCCGGTGCCGGTCCAGTACTCCTGCTTCGCGATGAAGATCACCGGCCGAGGGGCCACGATCGGAAGGACCACGGAGTCGATGAACGAGAGGTGGTTGGACGCGATGATCACGGCGCCGTGCCTGGGCACGTGGTCGCGTCCCTCGACGACCGGGCGGTAGACCAGACGTGCCAGCGGAGCGATCACGAAACGCATCGCGGCGTACAGCACGGCCCGGTCCTTCCGGCCTCAGACGTTCCCGAAACCCACCCGGCGCCCGGACTCTCCGCTGATCTCGACGTAGGCGAGCTTCTCTGCGGGGACGACGACGGTCCGTCCCTTGTCGTCGGTGAACGTGACGAGGCCGTTGTCGGAAGCGAGCGCGTCGGACACCGCCTTCTGCAGGTCGTCGACGCTGTGGCTCATCTCGAGGGTGAGCTCGCGGCTGGCGTGGGTGACGCCGATCTTGACCTCCACGTGGAGTCCTTTCCGGGTGGTGACCACGGCCGCCATGGATGGCAGCCCGATCGACCTTCAGCCTAGTGCCGAGGCGACAAGGCCGTGTGCGGGCTCAGGACGACCGGTTGCTCACTCGTGTCGCGGGAAGCCACGGATGCCACGCCAGGCGAGGCTGGAGATCAGATCGGTTGCTCCTTGGCGCGGCAGGGCGCCTCCCGCGCTGAGCCAGTAGCGGGCCGAGACTTGGCTCATCCCGACCAGCGCGACCGCGAGCAGCTGGGAGGCCTCGGGCGGGAAGCCGGTGTCGTCGGCGATCACCTCGGCGATCGCCTCGGCGCACAGCTCGGTGACCCGATCGACCCGTTGGCGAACCGCGGGCTCGCTGGTCAGGTCGGACTCGAAGACCAGCCGGAAGGCGCCGCCGGCATTGACCACGTAGGCGTAGAACGCCTCGGTCGTCGCCGCCACCCGCTCCTTGTTGTCCGAGGTGCTCGCCAGGGCCACGCGCACGCCGTCGACGACCTGGTCGCAGGCGCTGTCGAGCAGCGCGAGATACAGCTCCAGCTTGCCCGGGAAGTGCTGGTAGAGCACCGGCTTGGACACCCCGGCGCGTTCTGCGATGTCGTCCATCGCAGCGGCGTGGTAGCCCTGCGCGACGAAGACGTCGAGCGCCGACTCGAGCAGCTGGGCGCGGCGCGCACTTCGCGGCATTCGCCCCGTACGAGGTCGTTGTCTGGCATCGGTAGGCACATGCGCATCGTACCGCCGGGTCGTCGGCCGTCTCAGGGCAGCGGTGCTGCACGCTGCGGCATGTCCGCGAGCAGGTCGCCGTGCTTGTCAAGACGGCGTACGACATCGGCGGTCTCGAACCGCAGGTCCGCCGCCGTGGTCGCACTCTCGACCTCCTCCCAGGTCAGCGGCGTCGAGACGGTGGGTCGATCGATACCGCGCAGGGAGTAGGGCGCGATGGTGGTCTTGGCCGCGTTGTTCTGGCTCCAGTCGATGAACACCTTGCCGGTGCGGACCTTCTTGTCCATCGAGGACACGACGTCGTCGGGGATGGCCTGGGCGAGCTGATCGGCCAGCGTCTTGGCGTACGCCGAGGTGCGTCGAGACGTAGTCGGCTCGATCGGCACGTAGAGCTGGGCGCCCTTGTTGCCCGAGGTCTTCGGGTAGGCCGTCAGACCGTCGATGGCCAGCAGTTCCTTGAGCGCGAGAGCGACGTTGCAGCAGTCGATGATGTCGGCAGGTGCGCCGGGGTCGAGGTCGAAGACCACGAGGTCGGCATCGTGTGCACCGCCTCGCGGCCCGACCTTCCACTGCGGGACGTGCAGCTCCAAGGCCGCCAGGTTGGCGAGCCAGACCAGGGTCGGGAGGTCGTCGGCCACGACGTACTCCACGCCGTCGTCGCCGTGCTCCTCCATGAACACGGTGCGCACCCACTGCGGAGTGCCGCGGGGGGTGTTCTTCTCGAAGAACGGTTGCTTGCCGGTGCCGTCGGGCCAGCGCTTGCGGGTCAGCAGCCGCTCGGCCAGGTGGGGGAGCAACGCGTCCGCGACGCTGACGTAGTAGTCGATCACCTCGCCCTTGGTGAAGCCGGCCTCGGGGTAGAGCACCTTGTCGAGGTTGGACAGCGCCAGGGTGCGTCCCTCGATCTCTACCGTCACCTTCTCGGGCATGCCCCACACCTTCCCATCTCCTGCCGCCCGCCGTGGCTTGCCTAGCTGTCTGCCCGCCGTGGTTTGCCTAGCTGTCTGCCCGCCGTGGTTTGCCTAGCTGTCTGCCCGCCGTGGTTTGCCTAGTTATCTATTCAGGTGGCTTGTTCACTAGGCAAATCTCGTTCACTAGGCAAATCTCGCGTGGTCACTGGGGGTTTGCCTAGCAGACCATGCGCCGGTGTCCGGATGTCGGGACCGTTCCAGCCGGGCCGCCGCGACGTCGGGGAACATGGAGACGCAGGACGGGGTTGTACGCGGTGGGAGCCGTTGGGCCGATCACTCGGGCGACCGCCTGGCCGGTCGCGGAGCGATCGCGTGGTCCGGACTCGACTGCCCTCTGGGAAGCGTGCAGCCCCGCCGCAGGTCCGCCCGTCGTACAAGGAGAGATTCCGTGTCATTGCCGCCCCTGGTCGAGCCGGCCGCCGAGCTGACCATCGACGAAGTCCGTCGTTACAGTCGCCACCTGATCATTCCCGACGTGGGCATGGAGGGGCAGAAGCGGCTGAAGAACGCTCGCGTCCTCGTGATCGGGGCAGGCGGACTCGGCAGCCCTGCCCTGCTGTACCTCGCGGCAGCCGGCGTCGGCACCCTCGGCATCGCAGAATTCGACGAGGTCGACGAGTCCAACCTGCAGCGCCAGGTGATCCACGGGCAGAGTGACATCGGCAAGTCCAAGGCGATCTCGGCCAAGGAGTCGATCGCGGAGACCAACCCGTTGGTCAACGTCGTCCTGCACGACGAGCGGCTCGACAACGACAACGTGATGGCGATCTTCGAGCAGTACGACCTGATCGTCGACGGCACCGACAACTTCGCTACCCGCTACCTGGTCAACGACGCGGCGGTCCTGCTCGGGAAGCCGTACGTCTGGGGTTCGATCTACCGGTTCGACGGCCAGGCCTCGGTCTTCTGGGCCGCCGCCCCGGGGGGCACCAGCCCCTGCTACCGCTGCCTGTACCCAGAGCCGCCGCCCCCGGGAATGGTGCCCTCCTGCGCCGAAGGCGGCGTGCTGGGGGTGCTGTGCGCGAGCATCGGTTCGATCCAGGTCAACGAGGCGATCAAGCTGCTCACGGGCATCGGCGAACCGCTGCTGGGCAAGTTGATGATCTACGACGCCCTGGAGATGGAGTACCGCAAGCTGGCCGTCCGCAAGGACCCCAGCTGCGCCGTCTGCGGCGAGAACCCGACGGTCACCGAGCTGATCGACTACGAGGCCTTCTGTGGTGCGATCAGCGACGAGGCGGCCGAGGCGGCGGCGGACTCAACGATCTCGGTGACCACCCTCGAGCACTGGCTCAAGGAGCGCGAGAACGGTGAGCGTGACTTCGTGCTCGTCGACGTACGCGAGCCGAACGAGCACGAGATCAACCAGATCCCCGGCGCCGTCTTGATCCCGAAGGGCGAGTTCCTGAACGGCAACGCGCTCGGGGAGCTCTCCAGCGACACCCAGGTCGTGCTGCACTGCAAGACCGGAGTCCGCTCCGCGGAGGCGTTGGCCGTGCTCAAGGGCGCAGGCTTCTCCGACTCCGTGCACGTCGGCGGCGGGGTGTCGGCCTGGGTGAGTCAGATCGACCCGTCCCAGCCGTCGTACTGACCGAACCCCGTCCGGATCGGGCCGCCCCGCTGATCGGTCGTCCCTCCGACCGGTTCGTCCGTACTCTGTGCAGGTGCTTCCCGCACCTGACGATGTCGCTGCCGCGTTCGGGGCCAACGCGCCACATCTGCGGCGGCTACCCGGCGGCCAGGGGCGCACCTGGACCGACGGCCGTTTCGTCCTGAAGCCTGCCGACAATCTGGTCGAGCACACCTGGGTCTGTGACGTGTTCGCTGCTTGGCCCGATGACGTCGGCGTGCGTGTGCCAGAACCGGTCCGGTCCGCCACCGGTTCCTGGGTGTACGCCGGCTGGGCGGCGCACCGTTTCATGCCCGGCCGGAGTGCTCGGATGACCTGGGAACCCGACCTGATCCGTAGCGCCGGCGAGGCGTTTCACGTCCACATAGCCGGGCTGGAGAAGCCGGCGTTCCTGGACCTGCGCACCGACGCCTGGTCAACCGGTGACCGCGTCGCCTGGGAGGGCCGTCTCGCGAGCGGCGGCGAACCGACGCGGGATCAGATCGAGCGGCTGCGTGCGGCGCTGGAGCCGGTCTCGTCGCCTTCGCAGGTCATCCACGGCGACCTCGGTGGAAACGTTCTCCTCACCGAGGGCGGCCCTGCCGTGATCGACTGGCCGCCGTACTACCGACCGGCGGGCTTCGCGCTCGCGGTCGCCGCCGCGGACGCCGTCCGCTGGGAGGACGTCCCGGTGTCCTTCCTGGACGCCTGGGCCGAGGTTGCGGACTGGCATCAGCTGCTCGCTCGGGCCTTGATCTATCGGTTGGCCACAACCGGGGTCCAGCAGCTGCAAGGCAGTGCCAGCCTCAGCTCAGCGGACCACGCGGCTGTCAGCGAGCCTGCTGTGTCGCACGTACTTCGCCGTCTCACGAGCTGATCGAGGGCCCCGACGGGTCGGGGCTGGTCAGGCCTCGAGGACGACGGCGAGGCCCTGGCCGACGCCGATACAGATCGCGGCCAACCCGTACCCGCCGCCCCGGCGTCTCAGCTCGTGCGCCAGTGACCCGACGATCCGCGCACCGGACGCACCGAGCGGGTGGCCGATCGCGATCGCGCCGCCGTTGACGTTGACGATCGCCGGGTCGAGCTCAGGCCATTCGGCCAGACAGGCCAGCGACTGGGACGCGAACGCCTCGTTCAGCTCCACCGCTTTCAGGTCGGACCAGGTGATGCCCGCGCGGCGCAAAGCGTCTCGCGCCGCCTGCACGGGCCCGATCCCGAAGACCTCCGGGTCGACACCGCTCGAAGCACGGGACACGATCCGCGCCAACGGCTCGACACCTACCGCCTCCACACCTGCCTCGTCGGCGATCAGCAAGGCCGCCGCTCCGTCGTTGAGCGGCGAGGAGTTCCCGGCCGTCACGGTCCCGTCCGGGCGGAACACCGCCCTGAGCCTGGCCAGCTTTTCCACCGAGGAGTCGGGCCGGATGCCCTCGTCCCGATCCAGGTCGACGCCGTCGACGGCAACGATCTCAGCGAGATACCTGCCGGTGTCCCAGGCACGCGCCGCGTTGAGGTGCGAGGCGATCGCGAACACGTCCTGCGCCTCGCGGGAGATCGCGTACCGGTCGGCCAGGATCTCCGCCCCTTCGCCGAGGGCCACCGTCCACAGCTTCGGCATCGCCGGGTTGACCATCCGCCAACCGATCGTGGTCGACCACATCTGCTGGTGGCCCCGAGCGAACGCTCCGTCGGGCTTAGGCACTACCCACGGCGCCCGACTCATCGACTCCACTCCACCGGCCACGGTGATCGAGGCATCCCCGACCGCGACAGCCCGGGACGCACCGATCACCGCCTCGAGGCCCGAGCCGCAGAGCCGGTTGACCGTGCTGCCCGGCACCGAGGTGGGCAGCCCGGCCAACAGGGAAGCCATCCGGGCGACGTTGCGGTTGTCCTCTCCCGCGGCGTTGGCGGCTCCGAACCAGATGTCGTCGACCTGTGCCGGGTCCAGGCCCGGGTGCCGGTCGAGCAGCCCGCGTACCACGGTTGCTGCCAGGTCGTCGGGCCGTACGCCGGACAGCGCCCCGCCGTGGCGCCCGAACGGCGTACGCACGGCATCGACGACGAAGGACGGCGCAGTCGGGCTCATCGAATCTCCAGATCAGGGCGGACATGCCCGTCGCACCCACGCGAGCGACCGAGCCACACGGGGGCGGGACTGACGCGAGCCTAACCATCGCCCGGGCCGCGTAACGCAGGCCCCGGGGCCTGCTCTGTCCCGACCACCTGATCCGGTTTCGGTCGCTATAGGTGGTTGCGCATCTCGAATCCTGAGACGCGTTCGTGCCGGGCGTGACCACGTTTCGGAGGACTCGTTGGGCCGGTATCTGCTCGTCGACAGAGAGGGAGCAGCAGTGCTGGTCCGTACCCGGTCCGTCCTCGCGGCAGGAGTCCTCGCCGCAGCCGCCGCGCTGACACTGCCCAGTCCGACCGGTGCCGTCGTCGCTCCACATTCGGCGTTCGCAGCCGCCGCGTCGTACGCGCCCGCCGCCAGCGCAACGATCCATCCCGGCGTGATGATGTACACCCAGGGCGCCCAGTGCACCGCGAACTTCGTCTTCACCGACGCTGCGGGGAGCACCTACGTCGGCTATGCCGCACACTGCGCCGGCACCGGCGCGGCCACCGACACGAACGGTTGCGACGCCGGGTCGCTCCCGCTCGGGACCAAGGTCACGTTCAACGAAGGCGGCAGCCTGGTCAGCGGTGGCACCCAGGTCGGCACCGGCAAGCTCGCCTACAGCTCGTGGCTGACGATGCAGCAGAAGAACGAGTCCAACCTGAACGCATGCGCCTACAACGACCTCGCGCTCGTCAAGGTCGATCCGGCGTACGTCGCCGACGTCAACCCGTCGATCCCGTTCTGGGGTGGCCCGGCCGGCATCAACACCAGCGGTACGCAGGCCGGCGACAAGCTCTACACCTACGGCAATTCTTCACTGCGCGCGGGCGTCTCGGTCCTGTCACCGCACCTCGGCGCGAGTCTCGGGGACGAGGGCAACGGGTGGTCGCACGCGTTGTACAGCGTGACCCCGGGCGTCCCCGGTGACTCCGGCAGCGCGTTCGTGGACGCCAACGGCAAGGCGGTGGGTGTGCTGTCCACGATCGGGCTGGCCCCGCTGCCGGCGTCGAACAACATCGGCGACTTCGGCAAGGAACTCAGCTACGCACAGAACAACGCCGGCATCAGCGGTCTGTCGCTGGTGAACGGCACCGAGCGCTTGGACCCGGTTCTCTGATCTCGGTCAGATGACGGGGCGCTGCGCGCTCGAGCACCCACGGCCAAGGGCCGGGAGAGACCTGCCTCCTCCCGGCCCTTCGGCATCCCCGGGCCGCGCGTGTGCTGACCCAGCTGTGACGTCGGCGCCGCGCTGGCGCTCCGGTGGGAGGTGCGGTAAGGGTGGGCGGATGCGGGAGGAGGATCAGGAGCGGTATGTCGAGACGGTGTTGTCATTGGTCGAGCAGATCCCGCAGGGACGCGTGACGACGTACGGGCTGATCGCGGACGCCGTCGGATCGGGTGGTCCGCGCCAGGTCGGGCGCGTGATGGCGATGTACGGCGCTCCCGTCCCGTGGTGGCGGGTAGTACGTGCCGACGGCAGCCTCCCCGAGTCCCACCAGCGCGAGGCGGTCGCGCGGTATCGCCAGGAGGAGACACCGCTGCGTGGCCCGTTGACCGACGCGGCCCGCCTGAAGGTCGACCTGGCCCGGGCACTGTGGGTCCCCGACGCTGTCGGCCCGGAATGATCGAATAGGCCCGTGTCGGTCACCTATCGCCTCGAACCGGCCCCGCGGGTCCACACCGCCGGGCCGGACCTCGACGTGTCGCAGCGCAGCGTGGTCGACCATCCCGGCGGTCCACTGCTGGTCCTGGCCGGACCCGGCACGGGCAAGACGACGACGCTCGTGGAGGCAGTCGTGCACCGGGTCGAGCAGCGAGGGTTGTCTCCCGACGAGGTGCTCGTCCTGACGTTCAGCCGCAAGGCCGCCGACGAGCTGCGCACCCGGATCACCGGGCGGCTCGGTCGGACCTCCGCGATGCCGATGAGCTCCACGTTCCACTCGTTCTGCTATGCCCTGCTCCGCCGCCACCAGCCGGCCGACCTCTACCTCACCCCGCTCCGGCTGCTCAGCGCTCCGGAACAGGACGTGCGGATCCAGACCCTGCTGGAGCACTCCCTCGCCGCCAGCGACATCTCCTGGCCCGACGGTCTCAGCGCGGCGCTGCGCACCCGCGGCTTCGCCCGGGAGGTTCACGGCGTGCTGTCGAGGGCACGCGAGCTCGGCCTCGAGCCGGAGGAGCTGGTCCGGATCGGCCGCGAGGCCGCCCGCCCTGAATGGGTCGCCGCCGGCGCCTTCATGACGGAGTACCTCGAGGTCCTCGACTTCGAGGGTGTGCTCGACTACGCAGAGCTCGTCCACCGCGCCGTGCTGCTCGCCGAGAGCGACGAGGTCCGGGCGGAGCTGCGCAGCCAGTTCAAGGCGGTGTACGTCGATGAGTATCAAGACACCGATCCCAGCCAGGTCCGGTTGCTGCAGGCCCTCGCCGGTGACGGTCGCGACCTGGTCGTCGTGGGCGACCCCGACCAGAGCATCTACGCGTTCCGCGGCGCCGACGTCCGCGGCATCTTGGAGTTCCCGACCCAGTTCCCGCAGGCCGACGGATCGCCCGCTCCAGTGGTCGCCCTCTCGACCACTCGGCGTTTCGGGGCGCGCCTGCTGACGGCGTCGCGGCGGATCGCGCACCGGATCGGCATGAAGGGATCGATCGACGCCGACACGTTCCGGACCTTCCGGGAGCCGGTCGCCTCCGAAGGACCGTTCGGCAAGGGCAAGGTCGACATCTTCACGTTCACCTCCAGCGGCGCCGAGACCGACCACATCGCCGACCTGTTGCGCCGGGCCCATCTCGAGGACGGCATCCCCTGGTCGGAGATGGCGGTCCTGGTCCGGTCCGGGGTGATGTCGATCCCGGGCCTGCGTCGAGCCCTGGTGACCTCCGGCGTGCCGGTGGAGGTCGCCGGCGACGAGGTGCCGTTGCAGCGCGAGCCCGCTGTGCTTCCGCTGCTGACCGCGCTCCGGGCCGCGGTCGACCCCACGTCGCTGACCGAGGACACCGCCCGAATGCTGTTGATGTCTCCGCTGGCCGATCTCGACGCCGCCGCTGTACGCAAGCTGGGCCGACTGCTGCGGACCCGAGACCGCGAGGCGCATGCGGAGCGGCTGGCGCGCTCATCCGCAGACCTGCTCCGCGAGGCGTTGGCCGACCCGTCCTTCCTCGCCGACGTCGACGACCGTCTCACCGCCGGGCCACGCAGGCTGGCGCGGCTGCTGCACGACGCGCACGACCTGCTCGCGACCGGTGGACCCGCCGAGGAGGCGCTGTGGGTCCTGTGGGCAGGCACTCGTTGGCCGCGTCGGCTGCGGGCAGCGGTCGAGCGCGGCGGTGCGGCGGCCCGAGCCGCTCACCGTGACCTCGACGCGATCTGTGCGCTGTTCGAAGTGGCAGCCCGCACCGAGGAGAAGCGCCATCACACCAGCGCCGAGAACTTCCTGGCCGAGGTCGAGGCGCAACAGATCCCCGCCGACACGTTGGCCGAGCGCGGTGTGCGCGGTGACTCGGTCCGGCTGCTGACCGCCCACCGCTCCAAGGGCCTGGAGTGGCGGATCGTGGTCGTGGCCGGAGTCCAGGAGGGCTCGTGGCCCGACCTTCGCCGCCGCGGCTCGTTGCTCCAGGCCGACCGGCTCGGGCCGGCCGGGCTGGTCGAGCCACCGACCACGACCGCCCTGCTCGCCGAGGAGCGGCGGCTCTTCTACGTCGCGGTCACCCGCGCCCGCGAACGACTGATCGTCACCGCGGTCGCTGCGCCGGAGGCGGACGGCGACCAGCCCTCGCGGCTGGTCGAGGAGCTTTCCCTCGAGCCCACGTTTCTCCCCGGTCGCCCGGCGCGATCGATGTCGCTGGGTGGTGTGGTCTCCGAGCTGCGACGAGTCGCGTCCGATCCACGCGAGTCGGCGGCGATGCGGCAGGCGGCGGCGGCCCGGCTGGCGGCGCTGGCTGCGGAGACCTTGGGCGAGGACGAGCGGCTGGTTCCCGCCGCAGACCCCGCGAGCTGGTGGGGGCTGCGACGGCGTACGACGAACGAGGTCCCGGTGCGCGCACCCGACGAACCGCTGCGACTCTCGGCCAGCGCCCTCGAGGGGCTGCTCACCTGTCCGTTGCGCTGGTTCCTGTCCCGGGAGGCGGCCGGGGAGTCGGTCCGGTCGACGTCGCTGGGTTTCGGTTCGGTCATCCACGCCCTCGCCGAGCACATGGCCACCGACACCGTCGACGAGGAAGGTCTGGTCGCCCTCCTCGACTCCGTCTGGGACCAGCTGCAGTTCGAGAGCCCCTGGATCGCGGCGCGCGAGCACGCCGACGCCGTCGCGGCGCTGCGACGGTTCTTGCGATGGCACGAGGGCCGGCCGGGGCGCAGCTACCTCGGCGCAGAGGAGCAGTTCAGCGTCGACCTCACGCTCGACAACGGCGAGCGGGTGGCGCTGGGCGGGCGCGTCGACCGGGTCGAGACCGACGCCGATGGCCGGGTCGTGATCGTCGACTTCAAGACCAACAAGAACCCGCCTAGCGATGTCTCAGTACGCGACAGCCCGCAGCTCGGCCTGTACCAGCTCGCCGTCGACGAAGGAGGGTTCGCGCAGCTGGCCGGCGAGACCGCGCGATCCGGCGGCGCCGAGCTCGTGCAGCTGCGCACCGACAAGGACGGACTGCCGAAGGTGCAGCCGCAACCGCCGCAGACTCCTGACTCCGACGGTCGCAAGACGATCGAGGTGCAGCTGGGAGACGGCACCGGCGTCGTACGCCGAGAGGACTTCGCCGCGACCGCGAACTCCTACTGCCAGCGGTGTGAGTTCGCCAGCCTGTGCCCGACGCAGCAGCGCACCGGGACGGTGCTGTCATGACCTCCGTCGCCGCTCTCCGGGACGCGGCCGCCCAGCCGGTCGTCCTGCGTACGCCGGATCAGCTGGCGGAGCTGATGGGCCTTCGGTTCAGTGAGCAGCAGCTGGCGGCGATCACCGCGCCGCTGCAGCCGGGGGTGATCGTGGCAGGCGCGGGGTCGGGCAAGACGACCGTGATGGCAGCGCGCGTCGTCTGGCTGGTCGGTACCGGCGCGGTCGCCGCTGATGAGATCCTCGGTCTGACGTTCACGAACAAGGCCGCGTCCGAGCTCGGCCAGCGGGTGCGCAAAGCTCTTGCGGACACCGGTCTGTTGCGGCGGAGCACACCGAGTGACGACGAGGCCGAGTCCGAGCCGGAGATCGCCGAGCCGACGGTGCTCACCTATCACGCGTACGCCGCGCGGCTCCTCACCGAGCACGGCCTACGCATCGGCCACGAGCCGGACACCACGGTGATCGCGGACGCGTCCCGATTCCAGCTGGCGGCGCGCGTGCTTCGTGAGCATGTCGACCCCATCGACCACCTCAACACCTGGTTGCCGAGCAACGTGACGGCCTTGCTGCAGCTCGACGCTCAGCTCGCCGAGCACGTGGTGACCGCTGAAGACGTACGCCGCTTCCACGCCGCCGAGATCGAGCAGTGGCGAGACATCGCTCGACCCACGAACGAGACCCGGAAGGTCGTCACGTCGATGCTGCAGCGACAGGAGCTGCTGGATCTCGTCGACGACTACCGCGCGCTGAAGCGTCGACTAGGCGTGATGGATTTCTCCGACCAGATGGCGCTGGGGGCGCAGCTCGCCGAGCAGCGCCCGGAGGTGGGTGAAGCCGAGCGCGCGACGTTCCGCATCGTCTTGCTCGATGAGTACCAGGACACGTCTGTCGCCCAGGCCCGGCTGCTCCGGGCGTTGTTCTCCGGCCCCGACGGCGACCACGGGCGCGGCCACCCGGTCACCGCGGTCGGTGATCCCTGCCAGGCCATCTACGGCTGGCGCGGTGCCTCGGTCAGCAACATCGAGGGCTTCGGTCAGGACTTCCCGCGCGCAGAGGCCGGTGAGGTCACGCGATTTCCGCTCAGCGTCAACCGCCGCTCCGACGCCCGGATCCTGCACGCCGCCAACGAGCTCGCCCAGCCGTTGTACGCCGACCACGCCGGTAGTCGACCGCTCGAGTCGGCCGGGCCCGCCACGGCCGGCGTGGTGCGCGCGGCCACCCTGGAGACCTACGCCGACGAGCTCGACTTCCTCGCCGAAGAGGTTCCGAAGGCTCACAACGCGATGGCGACGCCGACCTGGAGCGACATCGGCGTACTCGTCCGGGACAACAAGACCGCGAACGACGTGCACGACGCGTTGACCCAGGCCGGCGTGCCCGTCGAGGTGGTCGGTCTCAACGGCCTGCTCCGGATGCCCGAGGTGGTCGAGGTGGTCTCGACCCTGCAGGTGATCCACGACGTCACCGCGAACGCGTCACTGCTCGCCCTGCTCACCGGGCCGCGCTGGGCGATCGGGCCGCGCGACCTGGCGTTGCTTGGACGCCGCGCCAAGCGACTGGCTCGGGTGCCGGAGCCGGACGTGGCCGACGTCGCCGGCAAGCTCGAGGAGGCGGTGGCCGGCACCGACCCGGCCGACATCGTGTCGCTGGTGGAGGCGTTGGAGGACCCGGGCCCCGGCGACTACTCCGCCGAGGCGCGCCAGCGTTTCCAGATGCTGTCGCGCGAGCTGCGGACGCTGCGGCGCTACGTCGGTGAGCCGTTGCTCGACCTCGTTCGCCGGGTGATCGACGTGACCGGGCTCGACGTCGAGCTGGCGTCGTCCACGTCGGCGGTCGCGGCGGCACGGCGCGACAACGTGTCGACCTTCCTGGACGCCGTGTCGTCGTTCGCCGGGATCGACGGCGACGCCTCCCTGCCGGGTCTGCTGGCCTACCTCGCGGCGGAGGAGGAGTACGGCCAGGGCTTGGCGCTCGCCGTTCCCAGTGAGGCCAACTCGGTCAAGCTGCTGACCGTCCACCGGGCCAAGGGCCTGGAGTGGGACGTGGTGTTCCTGCCCGGCGTCAGCGCGAAGGTGTTTCCGTCGGCTCAAGGGCGGTCCCGCTGGCCGTCGTCGGCCTCGGAGCTGCCCTGGCCGTTGCGCGGCGACTACGTCGACCTGCCGAAGGTGCGAGAGGTGAGCAGCAAGGGACTACGCGACTACGTCGAGGCGTGCAAGGCTCACGAGCTTCAGGAGGAGCGCCGGCTGGGATACGTCGCCGTGACCCGGCCACGGCACGAGCTGGTCGTGTCGTGTCACTGGTGGGGTCCGGAACAGAAGCGGCGACGGGGGCCTTCGGAGTTCTTCACCGAGCTCGTCACCTCGATGGCCGGCTGGGGCGAGCAGCCTGAGCGGGTCTTCGAGGAGCCGGACGCCGACGCGGCCAACCCGGCGAACCGGGCGGAGGAGCGGCTGACCTGGCCGGTCGAAGCGGGGTCGGACGAGGTCGCGCGTCGTGAGGCGGCGGCCGCTCTGGTCGCCGAGGCTGCCGCGATCGGGCATCAGAGCGCCAAGGAGGCCGCGGACGACCAGCTGATGCTCGACGAGATCGGCCGGGTCCAGCAGTGGGACGTCGAGCTCGACCGGCTGGTGGCCGAGGCGCGGGCGAGCCGTGCGGCCGAGATCGTGGTGACGCTGCCGTCGTCGTTGTCCGCGACCACCGTGCTGCGTCTGAAGGAGGACCCCGAGGCGCTGGCACGCGACCTGGCCCGCCCGATGCCACGCAAGCCGTCGGCGTCGGCACGCTTCGGCACCCGCTTCCACGCCTGGGTGGAGGAGCACGTCGGCCGCCAGCAGGAGCTTCTCGAACCCGACGACCTGCCCGGTCGTGGCGATCACGACATCGAGGGTGACGAGGAGCTGCGGGCCCTCGTCGAGGCGTTCGCGGCCGGGCCGTTCGGCGCTCGAACGGCGTACCAGATCGAGGCACCGTTCGCGCTCGTACTCGGTAGCCAGGTGATCCGAGGTCGGATCGACGCGGTCTACGAGACTCCGACCGGCTTCCTGGTCGTCGACTGGAAGACTAACCGGCGGCAGGACGCCGACCCGCTCCAGCTTGCGCTCTACCGGCTGGCCTGGGCCGAGCTGAAGGACCTGCCGCTGGACCGGGTCGAGACGGCGTTCTACTACGTCCGCTCCGGCGACGTCGTCGAGCACCCGGACCTGCCCGACCGGGCCGCGCTCGAACGCCTGGTCGCCGCACCCGGCCAGCCTGCCTCGCCGCCTGGCTGACCCGGCCGTCACCGCCCCCGCCGCCCCGAGCCCCGCGAGCTCCCGCCCACCCCCCGCGAGCTCCCGCCCACCCCCCGCGAGCTCCCGCCCTCCCCCGCGAATTGCGGGAAAGTGCAGGTGTCAATCGGCGTGTCGCGCTGATTGGGGGCAGGGCGGGATTGGGGGGCGGGGGAGGCGGCGGGGTGTCAGGGGAGGGGCGTGGTGAGCATCGCGTCGAGGGCGAGCGTGACCATGTCCCCGAACGTCTGCTCGCGCTCATGCGCCGACGTCTCCTCGCCGGTGACGATGTGGTCGGAGACCGTGCAGATGGTGAGCGCCTTGCGGTCGTGCTTGGCAGCCAACGTGTAGAGCGCGTTGCACTCCATCTCCACGGCGAGTACGCCGTACTCCACCATCCGCCGGAGCAGCTCCGGGCGGTCGGAGTAGAACGAGTCCGAGGAGAAGACCTGCCCCACCGTGACGTGTTGCTCGTGGTCGATCGCGCTGGCGTACGCCGCGCGCAGCAGGTCGAAGTCGGCAGTGGCGGCGTAGTCAAGACCCTCGAACCGGATCTTGTTCATCGAGGAGTCGGTTGCGGCGCTGATCGCGAGCACGACGTCGCGGATCGCCAACTTCTCGGAGAGCGCGCCGCACGACCCGACCCGGACCAGCTGCTGCACGTCGGAGTCGCGGATCAGCTCGTTGACGTAGATCGCGAGGGACGGCTGACCCATCCCGGTTCCCTGCACCGAGACGGGCTCGCCGGCGTACCTGCCCGTGAAGCCGACCATGTTGCGCACCGTGGTGTAGCGCTCGGCATCCTCGAGGACCGTCTCGGCGATCCACTGCGCCCGCAGCGGGTCTCCTGGCAGCAGGATCCGCGGCGCGATCTGACCCGGCTCGGCGCCGATGTGCGTGCTCATGACCCGCGATCTTGCCACGGGCTCGCGCGCGTAGGGTCGGCTGAGTGACCCAGGCACCGCTTCCTGACTACCCGTTCCGACGTTCGCTGCACGACCGGATGGGTGAGCGGCGAACCGATGACGCATTCCTGGACAAGGCGTGGTCCGACGAACGCTCCCGAGTGCTGGTGGTGCACGGGACGGACCTGGCGGTGTCGCAGGACGGTACGGCGCTGACCTGGATCAGCCCCTCGGACGCCCCGCCCGGAGAACGCCTGCTGCTCGGGGAGGCGGAAGGGCTGGTGCACTTCGCGCTGATGCCGGCGCCGGCCAGGACGGCCCCGGTCGAGGAGTTCGACGACATCTCGGTCTCGGTGCGGGCCGGTGAGGGTCCGACCACGTTGGAGTTCAGGCCGTTGCGCAGGCTGGCGACCCGGCTCTCGGCGGTGGACGCTTCGTTCGCGGTCCACGCCGCGGCGATGGTCGGCTGGCATCTCAAGCACCCGCACTGCTCGGTCTGCGGTGAGCTCACCCGGGTCACGCGCGCCGGGGAGATGCGCAGCTGTCCGCGATGCGGCACGGACCACTTCCCGCGTACCGACCCGGCCGTGATCATGACCGTGGTCGACGACGCCGGTCGTTGCCTGCTCGGTCACAACGCGGCACGGGCGCACGGGTGGTTCTCGACGCTGGCGGGCTTCGTCGAACCGGGGGAGTCACCCGAGGAGACGGTCGTCCGCGAGGTCGGCGAGGAGGTCGGCGTGATGATCGACGCGGTGACCTACCTCGGCAGCCAGCCCTGGCCGTTCCCCTCGAGCCTGATGCTCGGCTTCGAGGCGCACGCGGCGACAGCAGCGATCGAGGTGGACGGCGCTGAGATCACCGAGGCCCGGTGGTTCACCCGGGAGGAGCTCAAGCTCGCCGTCGAGTCCGGCGACGTGGGCCTGCCCACCACGATCTCGATCGCGGGTGCGTTGATCACCCGCTGGTACGGCGACGACCTCCCCCGCAACGTCCTCGAGCTCTAGTCCGCCGTACCGACCCCTCATCCCGAGGTTCCCCTCGGTCCCGCGCCGGGTGGGCCTTGTGAACTAGTCGGCCGAATAGTTAACAAGGCAAACCTGGATGGGGAACGGAGTAGTTGCCTTGCAGACATCGGCTGGACGCGCGGCGGTCGGACGTCACACGTCTGGCGTGAGGCGTGAGGCAGCAGGTGTGAGGCGTGAGGCGGCAGGTGTGAGGCGTGAGGCGGCAGGTGTGAGGCGTGAGGCGGCAGGTGTGAGACGCGAGGCGGCACGTGCGGTCTGAGGCGTCAGGCGGCGAGCTTGGCCTTGACCTGGGCGACACTGGGGTTCGTGAGCGCGGAGCCGTCGGGGAAGACCAGGGTCGGGACCGTCTGGTTGCCGCGGTTGACCCGCTCCACGATGGCGGCGGCGTCCGGCTCCCGCTCGATGTCGACCTCACGGTAGGCGATGCCCTCACGGTCGAGCTGGCCCTTGAGGCGATGGCAGTAGCCACACCACGGGGTGGAGTAGACGGTGAGCTCGCCCGCCTGCTCGCCGCCGTGCTCAGTAGCGTCCACAGGAGTCTGGTCTGACATCGAGGCTGTCCCTTCCGGCCCGTAGGGTGGGCTCGAACACGATCGTGGGTGCTGGGGATCTAGTTGCACCATCAATAACCCCCTCGCCCGAGCAGAACTTCCCAATCTGAGGAGACTCGCGCCACATGTCCGCGGCGTCCGCCGAACAACTGCTCGAGGGACTCGACCCCGAGCAGCGCGAGGTCGCCACCGCGCTCGACGGGCCGGTGCGCGTCCTGGCCGGCGCGGGCACCGGCAAGACCCGAGCGATCACCCATCGGATCGCCTACGGCGTCGCCACCGGCAGCTTCGTCCCCACCGAGGGCCTGGCCGTCACATTCACCACCCGCGCGGCCGGCGAGCTGCGCTCACGGCTGGCCCGGCTCGGAGCAGTCGGGGTCCAGGCGCGCACGTTCCACTCCGCGGCGCTGCGCCAGGCGCGCTACTTCTGGCCGCAGGTGTACGGCACGGAACTGCCCGGCCTGATCGCGTCCAAGCTCGGCCTGCTCGGCGAAGCGGTCGGGCGAAGCCGCCTCAAGGCGTCCCAGGCTGACCTGCGCGACCTGGCCGGCGAGATCGAGTGGGCGAAGGTGTCCAACGTCCGCCCCGATGACTACGCCGGCCTCGCGCCCCGATCTGGACGCTCGGTCGAGGGCTACGACCACGCCACGGTGGCCGCCGTCTACGCGGCGTACGAGGAGGTCAAGCGCACCCGCGGCCGGATCGACATGGAGGACGTCCTGCTCTGCGCCGCGGCCGTGCTGAGTGATGACGAGCGTGTCGCCGCGACGGTCCGACGGCAGTACCACTGGTTCGTCGTCGACGAGTTCCAAGACGTCAGCCCGATCCAGTCGGCGCTGCTCGATCTGTGGCTCGGCGGCCGCGACGACCTCTGCGTCGTCGGCGATCCCGCGCAGACCATCTACTCCTTCGCCGGGGCGTCGGCTGACTATCTGCTGGACTTCGGCGCCAAGTTCCCCGGCACGACGTCGGTCACCTTGATGCGCAACTACCGCTCCACCCCGCAGGTGATCGCGTGCGCGAATGCCGTGATGGCGCCGCAGATCGGGCGCGGTGCTGTTGAGCTGAAGGCGACCCGCCAACCGGGAGTCGCCGTGACGTACGCCGGACACGGCGATGAGGTGGTCGAGGCTGCTTCGATCGCGACCACCATCGGCAAACTCGTCGCGCACGGTACGCCGGCCAGCGACATCGCGGTGCTGTTCCGTATCAACGCCCAGTCGGAGAACTTCGAGGAAGCTTTGGCCGAACGGTCGCTGCCGTTCGTGGTCCGCGGGGTCGAGCGCTTCTTCGATCGCCCCGAGGTCCGTCAGGCCATGACGTTGCTGCGGGGCGCCTCCCGGGCCCATCAGGACGGCACCGACGACGCCGACCGCACCGACGACGCCGACCGCCCCGACGACGGCACCGGAGCGCCGTCCGGCTTGGCCGCGCAGGTCGCGGCCGTGCTGACGTCGATGGGCTGGTCTCCTGAGGCTCCGAGCACGCGCGGCAACGTCCGCGACCGCTGGGAGTCGATGCAGGCGGTGATCGCGATGGCCGACGAGCTGGCGACCGACCACCCCGGCGTCGAGCTGGGCGGGTTCGTGAGCGAGCTGCAGCGCCGAGCCGACGTGCAGCACGCCCCGATCGCGGAGGGCGTCACCCTGACCACCTTGCACGCAGCGAAGGGCCTGGAGTGGCCGATCGTCTTCTGTGCCGGCATGCACGAGGGGACGATGCCGATCGTGTACGCCGACACGGCGGCCGGGCTCGAGGAGGAGCGCCGACTGCTGTACGTCGGTCTCACCCGCGCTCGTGACCAGCTGCACGTCTCGTGGGCGGCCGCGCGCAGCCCGGGCGGTCGAGGCTCCAGGGGAGCAAGCCGCTTCCTCGACGCTCTGGTCGGCGAGCGCGGTCGCCCCGCCGAGACTACTGCCACCAAGCGCGCCAAACGGCGTACGTCCGCGGCGTCCTTGTCGGCCTGCCGGGTGTGCCAGCGCCCCCTTACCGACGCCAAGGAACGCAAGCTCGGCCGGTGCTCTGACTGCCCGAGCTCGTACGACGAGCAGCTCTACGAGGCGCTGCGCGAGTGGCGTCGGGCGCGCGCATCGGAGGAGAAGCTGCCGGCGTACTGCGTCTTCACCGATGTCACCATGACCGCGCTGGCTGAGCTGAGGCCGCGCGACGCCACGCAGCTCGTCAGCGTGCCGGGGATCGGACGGGCCAAGATCGACAAGTACGGTGCTGACATCCTGCGCCTGTGCACCGGCGATTCTCCCGTCGCCGACGTGCCCGCCGACGGTTCTCAAACTTTCTTCGAGATTTCCCGTTAATTCGTTTGCACCCCCGTTCCGGGCGCGCGTACGCTGCTAGGACTGCAGAGGGCAACTGACTCTGCACGGACCCGGAAAGCCGAACACCGCCCGACGAGCCCGGCAAGCTCAGACGGCCACCGATTCTCTGAAAGGAGGCGCAGAACCATGAAGAACCTGATCACCACCAACGCGACGCCCATGACGTCGTGCATCGTCATGTCTGCCCTCCGCTCGGAGTCGGTCCTCGGTGCACCTGTTCAGGGTCGTTGCACGGCTGTCGGTACGGCTCACGCCGGCTACGCCTTTGGTGTGCAGATCGCGCCGGCATTCCTCAAGGACGTCTCCACGGGCGCCCGTGCTTGGAGTCCACCGCACTAGAGACAACTCTCTCTAGTCGGCCACCTCCAAGCCGCGGACTCCCTACAGGGAATCCGCGGCTTTTTCGTTTACCCCGTCCAACCGACGAAGGTCACAAGGAGGTGACACAGATGACTATCAGCGTCCTCGACGCACTCATCGCGAGTGAGGTGACAGACGCGAGTGAACTGCCCTGCCGGGTGAACGACCCGGAGCTGTTCTTCGCCGAGTCGCCGTCAGATGTCGAGCTGGCCAAGGCGCTGTGCCGTTCATGCCCCGTGCGGGTCGAATGCCTCGCAGGGGCGATCGACCGCCACGAACCGTGGGGTGTGTGGGGTGGAGAACTGCTCGTCTCAGGAGCAGTCGTTGCCCGCAAGCGGCCAAGGGGTAGGCCTCGCAAGTGTGAGGCTGCGGCCTGATCGCAGCTCGAGCAGCACCAGCACGCGGGGCCGACCGGCCCCGCCCAAGTGACTCAAAGGAGTCCACGTCGATGACCAAGACCATTCACACGAACAGGAGCACTGAGATGAATCTCATGTATGAAGAGATGGCCCGCGCCCATATGGACGCGCGCCTTCGGCAGGCGCGCGAACTGCGTCCCGGCCGGCAGCTCAGCAGGGCCCGCCGCTTGGCGAACCGTGCAGAGCGTGCCAGCCAGCAGGCCCGCCTGCTGCTCGCCCGCTCGCTCTGATCAGCGAATCAGAGTGATCCGGCGTCGACGGCGCCCGGCTTTCCCCGCCCGATGTGGGGAAGGTCGGGCGTCGTTCTACGTTCCCGCCCGGTGGGGTTGACCCGGTGGGGTTGGCCCGGTGAGGTTGACCCGGTGGGGTTGACCCGGTGGGGTTGGCCCGGTGAGGTGGCCGCGCCGGGTTGGGTTGGCCCGGTGGGGTTTGCCTAGTTATCTATTCCGGTGGCTTGTTAACTAGGCAAACCTGCCGTCTGGACTGAGGGCTTGCCTAGTTAACAAGGCAAGCCCCAACGGTGCGGCGTGTGGCAGGAGGGCGGCGGCGGGCAGGAGGGCGGCGGTGATCCCCAGCACGGTCGATGCCACGCCCGCTGGTTTCAGCGCGCTGCCGAACGTGGTTGGCTGCACGGATGGTGGTCTGTGACTTCTGCGGTACCCCGGCACCGAACGTGTCGAGTGACGACCCGCCCGCGACCAGTGCTTCTGGCGGTGACTCGGGTACGCCGGGCGGGTCTGGCGGTGACTCGGGTACGCCGGGCGGGTCTGGCGACAACGCTGGCAGGCCGGACGACTCGGGTATGCCGGATGACCCGGTCCCGATGACTTGGATCACCTCGGTCGAGAACGGCCGGCGTCTGGCCTACTGCGAGCGGTGCTCTCGCGAGCATCTGCGCAGCATCGAGTCCAAGCTCGACTCCGAGTGGTGGTGATCCGGGACCGCGGCGTCCGCCTCCCTCAGTGCCGCCTCCTTCAGTGCCGCCTCCTTCAGTGCCGCATCCCTCAGGCGATCTCGGCGTCGTTGTCGGCGAAGCCGGGGAGCGAGTCGGCGAGGATCTGTGCGAACGCCGCCTCGGCGCCGAGCTGGGACAGCACCCCCATACCGCCGAGCCAGACCCGATGGATCAGCAGGTACTCCGGCGGCATGTTGATCTTGAGCACGGTCGTGTACCCGGGCGACCGCGGGTCGTTGATGCGTGCGAACTGACCACGCATCCACTCCCGGCTGAACTGGAAGGTCGGGGTGGTGGCCGGGTCGATGAACGGCGACAGGTACTGGCGCAGCTCCTCCACGTCGATCCGGACCGACGCCTTCACGAAACCCAGCGCGCGCAACCCGGCGAGCACGGCGTCGTAGTCATCGGCCGCGGCATGCCGGAGCAGGACCCCGATGTCGCGGGGGAGCTCCCCTTCGGGCAGCCGGGCCACGGCACCGTAGTCCACGACCCCGACGCGGCCGTCGGGCAGCAGCCGGAAGTTCCCGGGATGCGGATCGGCATGCAGCAGGCCTGCGCGGGCCGGGCCGGAGAAGAGGAAGCGGACGTAGATCTCGCCGTACCGGTTGCGCTCCTCCTGCGTGCCCTCCGCGATGAGCCGGGCCAGTGAGCGGTCCGACTCCAGCCACTCCGACACCAACAGCCTGTCGGTATGCGTCACCACAGCGGGTACGACGACGTCCGGATCGTCCTCGAACGCCTTGGCGAAGCGGCTTTGCGCGTCGGCCTCGAGTCCGTAGTCGAGCTCCTCGGCGACCCGGTCCTGGAGCTCCTGCACAAGTGGCTTGATGTCGATCCCGGGGATCCAACCGGCGAACAGCCGCGCCGCCCGTCCGATCTGGCGCAGGTCACTGAGCAGCGCCTCGCCGGCGCCGGGGTACTGGATCTTCACCGCCACGTCACGACCGTCGGCCCACACCGCGCGGTGCACCTGGCCGATCGAGGCGGCAGCGGCCGGGTTGTCGTCGAACGACGTGAATTGCTTGCGCCACGACGCCCCGAGCTCGCGTGCGAGCACCTGATGAACCACCGAGGCGGGCATCGGCGGCGCGGCGTCCTGCAGCTGAGTCAGGGTTGCCCGGTACGGCGCAACGAGCGACTCGGGCAACGCAGACTCGAAGACCGACATGGCCTGGCCGAACTTCATCGCCCCGCCCTTGAGCTCGCCCAGCACCTTGAAGAGCTGCTCCGCTGTGCGCTGCTGCATCGCCGAGGCGACCGCATCCGCGGGGGCACCCCCGATGCGCCGACCCAGGCCGAGGGTGGCGCGACCGGCATACCCCAACGGCAGCGAGGCCAGGCGTGCCGTCCGGGCCACCGTCTTGCGGGGTAGGTCGCTCATGCCCCCATTGTGTCCTGCCACACCGGCCAGCCACAGCCGCAGGCAGGATGTGCGTCATATTTCACCGACTCCAGCGCCCCGACGCCGAGCGGGACCTCGACAGCAAGGCGACTCGTCTGCGGACGCAGGCCCGCGGCCCAGACCGCCACCTCCTGAACAGCCCAGGTCGCAATCAAGGTGGCGAGCAGCGGGTCACAGGCGTGCACGTGCAACCGCGGAAGCGCGGCTGACTCGACCAGGGTGGGCCAGCACGGGTCGAGCTCGCTGCGGGCCAGGTCCACGCAACGCAGACACGGAGTCCGGCCGGGCTCGACGAACGGCCCGAGCACCCCGACCAGCTCGCGAACCGTCGCCCACAGGTGCGGTCGCCCGTCAGCCATCGCCTGATCCGACCACGCCCGTGGTGGCTCGTGGTCGGTGGCGATCACGACCACGTCGGCCTTGGCCCCGGGCCGGCCGGGACCAAGCCGCTCAGCGAGCTGGCGTACGCCGTCGGCGACCTGGCCGCTGCCCCAGACCTCCACCGCGTGTAGGTCGCGTGTGGCGGCCAGCTCTGGCGCCCCGTTACGGGGACCGGCCAGCAACCAGTCCGAGGCCCAGCCCGGCTCGGAGGCATGACCGCGGAGGTGATACGGCAGGTCGATCACGGCACCACAGTCGATCAGGCCGTCCAGGGCGGCGGCCGCGCTCTCGACATCGACGTCGGACTCGGTTGCCGCAGTCAGCACGACGGCGGCTGTGTCACGCAGTCCGTCGACCGCGGCGAGGACGGCGCGGATCGGCGGGTCGTCGGGAACCACCACCACGCCAGGCCAGTCGAGCCCGAGCTGAAGGGAGCGTGCGTCGCGCCGCAGGACCTGCAGACCGGGGCGAAGATGCGGTCGCACAAGGGCTCCCTTCGATCAGCCGGGCAATCGGCCACTTGGCACGCAGCATGCCACCGCATCCGGTCGACGCGGGGAGATCATCCACAGGTCCGGGCTACAGGTCCGGGGCGCTGCCCGGTGACGGGCGCTGCTCGACAACCACGAAAGGCAGGGTCCGAGATCGGACCCTGCCTTTCCTACCCTGGTCCAGGGTCTCCCCGTTAGAGGATCCTCCCGGTCAGGCTGGTGGCTCGTCGGCTTGTGATCAGGCCTTGCCGAGGATGCGGTTCAGGTTGGTACCACAGACCGGGCACTTGGCCTTGGCCATCCGGGTGCCCTTGTCGTTGACGTGCACCTCGCCGCTCGCTTCGCGCTTGGCCTTGCACTTCACGCAGTAGAACTCGCCGCTCCAGGTTTCCGCCATGACGGCCTCCTCTTCGTTATCGAGTGTCGTCTCGACGGAGAACTCGCTCGAGCGTCCCGCCGGGCCGAGGTGGGGCTCCACCGCTGACCTCGCGTCACACTACGTCAGGCGGGGACAGTTGGGTATTCGCCACAGCGCGTCGGACCAGATTCACGCTCAGACGGGGGGATTTTCAGGTGTAAAACAGACAACAATGTGAGGTTGTCCACGACGGGCTCCTACGCCTGCGACGAGCCGACGTCGGACGCGGCGTCACGGTGCAGGTCCGCCTCGGCCCTGGCCGGGTCGTCGAGCACTGACACAGGACCCTCCAGGGTCGAACCCGGAGGCGGCTCGAGGTGGCTGGCCGTCGACACCCCTTCCAGGAAGCCCCGGGCCCGCTCAGTCAGGTCGTAGCGCTCTAGCCAGCTCCAGAAGTCCTCGTCGTGGCCGGGCACGAGCAGGTGGACGAGCTCGTGCAGCAACACGTAGTCGACGACGTACGCCGGCATCCCCTGGAGCCGCTCGGAGAGTCGGATCGTCCCGTCGGCCGGCGTGCACGACCCCCACCGGGCGCGTTGGTTGGCCACCCAGCGGACCGAGGTCGGCAGGGCCAACCCATCGAGGTACTTGCGGGAGAGCCGAGACGCCCTCTCCTCGAGGTCGCTGTCACTGGGACGGCGCCGGCGCTCGGCGCGGGTCACCCGAGCGACCATCGTGGTGACCCACTCTCGTTCCTCAGCGCGCGTCATCCGCGCCGGGATCATCACCACGATCGTCTCTCCGTCGCGGTACGCCGAGACGGTGCGCTTGCGGCGACGTGAACGGCGTACCTCCACCGCAGGCTGCACCGCGTGCGCCGACCGCTCCTCCATGCCGACAACTTAACTGCTGGGTGGTCGCCGATGCGGGATCCTCCCGGTTCGTCGCGTTCGTGGTCGGTGCCAGCCAGCCGCACACCGATCCCGCGATCAGGCCTTCGCGACGCGCCGTGCGACCCGCCCGAGGTGCGGCGACTTTTTCTTGTCCACACGGCGTGGATGAACGAAGCCGACGAAATCCCTGCTCAGCCGCGTCGCCCCGGTCACCAGCCGCCCGTGGTGCACAGGCGCACGCTGAGTTTTCCCTAGGCTGTCCACATCGGTGGACGGCGTGCCCCACAGGTTGTCCACATGGTTATCCACAGTCGTGGACGAGGATCGGGTGACTCGCGTTGACGAGCGATCCGGCCCGCACCTAGCGTCTGCGGTATCGATGAGGCCCCCGGGATAACGGAGCCGTTCGCAAGGGGAAGGCGAACGGCATCCGCGCCCCGGGGGCCTTGTTGGTCTCGAACAGCTACCGGGCGGTCGACCAGGGCCGTCAGGTCGCCAACGCCCAACCGATCAGCTCCAGCAGCGGCGCGTCCAACCCCTCGGGCAGGTCCTCGGAGGCGAACCACGCGACGTCCAGCGACTCCGCGCTGACCCGGGAGACGGCGTCGTCGGCTGCCACCGCGACGTAGCGCACGTCGAGGTGGTGCGAGGGACGGATCGGCCCGCACCGCACCTCGTGGGCGCTGAGCTGGATCGGCAGGTCGGAGACCAGGTGCAGGCCGTCGATGCCGGATTCCTCGGTCGCCTCGCGCAGGGCAGCCTCGTGCAGTGCGCGGTCCTCGGTCTCGCAGTGTCCGCCGAACTGGACCCAGATCCGGTACTTGCCGTGCAGGTTGAGCAACACCTGGTCGCGGGCTCGGTTCACGACGAGAGTGCTCGCCGTGATGTGGTCGGGGTGGCAGTCACGCGACAAGGCGTCGGGGCGCTCGGCCAGGTGGGTCAGGTATGCCGTCCGGAGTCTGCTCTGCTCGGCGTTCGGGGCGGGCCAGCGCTGCAACGCCGCCACCGTGTCGGCGTACAGCGTCACGCCTGCGGCGGAGTGTCGCCCGAGCCTTCGTCCGGGTTGCTGGGTCGGTCCTGATGTGAGGCGTCCGGATCTGACCCGTTGGCCTGGTCCAAGAAGGCAGCCAGTGCGTCGTCGAACGCCTCGGAGTCCACGTCGAGGTCGTCGGCCTCCCTGGTCCGCTCGGCGAATGCCAGCGGGTCATCCAGGTCGGTGGCCGTCGGCAACGTGTCGGCGTGCGCCCAGAGCGCGTCTCGGGCGACCGCGCCCTCGGCGGCGCGCAGTGCGCCGAACAGCGCCGAGGCGTCACGAAGCCGGCGTGGTCTGAGTTCGAGGCCGACCAGGGTGGCGAAGGTCGCCTCGGCAGGTCCGGCGGTGGCCCGTCGGCGACGCACCGCTTCGCGCAGCGCCTGCGCCTGCGGCATGGCCTTCTCGGTCGCCTGTCCGACGACTTCGTCGACCCAGCCCTCGACGAGAGCCAGCGTCGTCTCCAGGCGGGTAAGAGCGGCCTGCTGCGCCGGAGAGTGATCGAGGTCGAACAGGCCGCCGTCCAGCGCGCTCTGGACGGCCTCCATGTTGCTCGGGTCCAACCCGCGCATGCTCTCCTCGATCTTCGAGGTGTCGATGGTGATCCCGCGGCCGTAGTCAGCGATAGCCGCGATGACGTGGTCACGGAGCCAGGGCGCGTGCAGGAAGAGCCGCTGGTGCGCACACTCGCGCAGGACCAGGTACAGCAAGACGTCGGACTCGTCGACGGCCAGCCCGGACGCGAACGCGACGGCGTTGCCGAGCACGATCGCCGGCCGGGCGTCGTCGGTCACCGGGAAGCCGAGATCGCTGGCGGAGATGACCTCCTGAGACAGTCCACCGACCGCCTGGCCGATCTGCTGGCTGAACAGCGCACCGCCGAGCTGGTTGAGGATCCCGATCATCGGGCCGGCCATCGCGGCGGCCTCGGCCGGCATCGCGTTTCCCATCGCAGCCGACACGCTCTCGGCGATGGGCTCGACCAGGCGTTTCCACACCGGCATGCTCGCTTCGACCCACTCCGCGCGGCTCCAGGCCGCGACCGTGCTGCTCGCGGCCGGCAAGTCGGTGACACCGTCGAGCCAGTGCTCGGCCAGCCGGGCCGCGTCGGCCAGGCGGGTCTGATCACCGCTGTCGGGGGAGCGGTCCGGCTGCTGAGCGACCACCTGACGGGCCAGATCACGGGAGTAGTCCCAGTTGACCGGTCCCTCGTGCGGGGTGAACATGCGCTGCAACTGACCGAACATCGCCTGCAGACCGCTCATGTCGCCGCCCGCGAGGCCGCCGAAGATCTGCTCGAACGGCGTACCGGCAAACGGGTTCTGGGGGTTCGGATCGCGTGAGACGTCGTCACCGGACGGGTCGTCGCCGTCGCCCGGGCGGTCAGGAGGGACATCGGCCATACCTCCAACGTACTGGCCTGCGGCCACCCGCCGAAGGCGGCCACGGCCCCGATTAGAGTTCGGACATGACCCGGACCGTCCGCCTGCTCGAGATCACCGACGTCCCGATCGACGTCGCCGCGGTGTATGCCGCGGTAGCCGACCCGCAGGCCGGCGGGGTGGCGTTGTTCGTCGGCACCGTACGAGACCACGACCACGGCAAGGAGGTGGTGGGGCTGGACTACTCCGCGCACCCGACGGCCGAGGCCGTGCTGCGCGACCTGGTGGGCAAGATGATCACGTCCTACGAGGTCCGCGCTGTCGCGGCCGCGCACCGGGTGGGCACGCTTGCCATCGGGGACATCGCGGTGGCCGTCGCGGTGGCGTGTGATCACCGTGGCGACGCGTTCACGGCGAGTCGGGCCCTGATCGACGAACTCAAGGCAACCGTGCCGATCTGGAAGCACCAGCGCTTCCGCGACGGCTCGGAGGAGTGGGTCGGCACGCCGTGACGGTTCCGCGGGTGCCCCGGCTGCGCCACGTACGCTGGTCAGGGCGACCGACACGCGGCGCCGGCGCGATCTGGAGGCTGCGATGGAGGTGCTGTGGTGGCTGGTCCCGCCGCTGGCAGCGACCGCCCTGGCGATGGGCTGGGTGGCCTGGCTCGGCCGCGAACGTGAGCAGGAGCGCCGCGACGACTCCGAGGCCGCTTTGCTGCGGATGGAGAAGGCGCTCGCGAAGCCGACCCCCCGCAAGGGACGTCCCGTCGTCTCCCGGCCGGCCGAGCCGACCCACGGCGTCGCCATCCGCGGCGCTGCTCGAGGCCCCGGAGTCCGGCGCGACGAGTCGTCGATGAGACGATCGTCGGCATGACTCGTCGCACCATGTCGCTGGTGGCGGCGGGTGCTGTGCTCTTCGCCTTGCTGATGGTGTCGTTCTACGTGCCGATGCCGTACGTCGTGTACTCGCCCGGACTCACCGAGAACACCCTGGGCAGCTTCAACGGCACGAAAGTGATCCAGGTCCGCGGGCACAAGACCTACCCGACGTCGGGACATCTGGACCTGACGACGGTGTCCGTGACTTCACCGGACTACTCGCCCAAGCTCGCCGAGGTGATGAAGGCGTGGTGGGACAAGGAAGAGATCGTGATCCCGCGCGACATCGCGTATCCGCCCAGCCAGACGGTCCAGGAGGTGCAGCAGCAGAATCAGCGCGACATGGTCTCCTCGCAGGACGCTGCGATCGCCGCCGGGTTGGGCCAGGCCGGCATCAAGACCAGGAGAACCGTCGTCATCAGCGCGGTCGCGCAAGGCGCACCCGCGGACGGCAAGCTCAAACGCGGTGACGTCATCACCGCCATCGACGGGGAGACGATCGACACCATCGGGAGTGCGATCGCGGCGATCTCCAAGGTGACGCCCGGCAGCCAGGTGAGCCTGATGGTCAAACGGGGAGACAAGACCCGTTCGGTGACACTGGCGACGGAGGCCGCGCCGGACGACGCGTCCAAGTCACGGATCGGTGTGGAGCTCGGCGAGGGCCTGGAGCCGCCGTTCGACGTCAAGATCGCTCTCGGCCAGGACATCGGCGGTCCGAGCGCGGGCACCATGTTCGCGCTCGCGATCTACGACACGATCACCCCGGGTGAGCTGACCGGGGGACGCTTCATCGCCGGGACCGGGACGATCACCTCCGATGGAAAGGTCGGCGTCATCGGCGGCATCCAGCAGAAGATCGCCGGTGCTGATCGGGCGGGCGCGAGCGTCTTCCTGGTGCCGGCTGGTGATTGTGCTGAGGCAGTGGCCTCACCGCTGGCCGACCAGATCCAGCTGGTGAAGATCGGCACGCTCGACGAGGCCGTGCAGGCGCTCGAGAACATCGACTCCGGCAACACGTCGGCCGTCCCGTCCTGCGACGCGGGCTGAGCCATGGACGACCCCGCACCCACGCCGTTCCACGACGGCGTGTTCGACGTGGCGACGGGCCTACGCACGGCTGTCGTCGAGGTCGAACGCCACGCCGGCGAGGCCGGTTGGGACCAGCCTGCTCGGTTGTTCGCCCTGGTTCGGACCACGGAGCTGGCGCTGGCCGAACCGGAGCTGGCGGTGGAGCTCGGACTACGCGACGGCACCGCCGACCTGTTTACCCCGGTCGAGCAGGAACTTGAGGAGCACGCTGACACGTTGGAGGAGTTGTTGGGTCGCATCATGTGGCCTGACTCGGTCGACGGTGCGATGGCGGTGGTCGAGCGGCTGGTGCTGCCGCCCTACGCGGAGGAGGCGGTCCCCGATGACCCGAGTGAGGCGGCGGACTTCGCCGCCGGTCATCAGGAACGCCAGGACGTCCGGATCGCGGTCGGCGTGCTGCGCTCGGGAGAGGTGCACTGCGCGCTCCGGATGCGGTCGCACGACAGGGACGACTCGCTCTTGCAGGGCCCAGACGTCGTACCCGGTCTCGTCTCAGCCCTCCGTGAGACGCTTGCACCGTGACCCCGCACGTTTGAGAGCGGAAGGAGCACCGTGAGCGACATGTTCGACGAGGAGGCCCCCAAGGCGGAGAAGCCTCCTCGCCGCCAGCCATCCCAACGCCCCCGTGCGTTGCTGCCCACGTTGGGCATCGTGGTCGTGCTCGTCGTGCTCTTCTCGGTGTTCGTGGAGGTCTGGACCGGCCGGATGTGGTTCGCCTCGCTCGGCTACAGCGGCGTGTTCACCACCGTGCTGGTGACCCGGACCCTGCTCTTCTTGGTGTTCGGCCTGCTGTTGGCCGGGATCGCGGTCGGCAGCGCCTACCTCGCGTTCCGCGCCCGTCCGATCCTGTTCACCGACGGCTACCGCAACCCGACGGTCGAGCGCTACCAGGACACCGTCGACCCGATCCGGCACTGGGTGTTGCTCGGACTGGGCATCGTGATGTTCCTGTTCGGCGGAGCCAGCGCGTCCGGCCAGTGGAAGACGTTCCTGCTCTGGCGGAACCGGGTGCCGTTCGACCAGCCGGACGTCTACTTCCAGAAGGACATCGGGTTCTTCGTCTTCAGCTATCCGTGGTACCGGTTCCTGGTCAGCTTCAGCTTCACGATGCTGGTGATCGGTCTGATAGCAGCCGCAGCCACGCACTACCTGTACGGCGGGATCCGGCTGGGAGCCAAGCGCGACAAGTTCTCCAACGCAGCCCAGGTCCAGCTCTCGGTGCTGCTGGGGCTCTTCATGCTGGTCAAGGCCGTCTCCTACTGGCTGGACCGCTACGGCCTGGCGATCTCCGACGGCAACCTGTTCACCGGTGTCTCCTACACCGATGCGCATGCCGTGCTGCCGGCCAAGAACATCTTGGCGATCATCGCGCTGATCTGTGCGCTGCTCTTCTTCGGCAACGTCTTCCGGCCGGGCTGGATGCTGCCCGTGCTCGGCTTCGGCCTGCTCGTGCTGTCCGCGATCTTGATCGGCGGGATCTGGCCGGCGATCGTGCAACGCTTCCAGGTCAAGCCGTCGGAGGCCGACAAGGAGGCGGTCTACATCCAGAAGAACATCGATGCCACCCGGTCGGCGTACGGCATCAACGAGATCGACCCCGTCTCGTATCCGGGGGTGACGACCGACAGTCCCACTGAGCTCCAGCAGCTCGCGGAGGGTCTGCCCGGGGTCCGGCTGATCGACCCGAAGCTGGTGGCACCGGCCTTCGAGCAGCTCCAGCAGCAGCGAGGCTTCTACCGGATGCCCGACGTGCTGGACGTCGACCGCTACCAGTTCGACAACACGAAGGATCCGCAGGACGTGGTGCTCGCCGCGCGCGAGCTGAACCTCAACGGGTTGCGTGACGACCAGCGGAACTGGACCAACGACCACACCGTCTACACGCACGGGTACGGCGTGGTCGCGGCACTGGGTGATCAACGGGGCAGTGTGGGCCAGCCGGTGTGGGCCGAACAAGGCCTGCCGTCGACCGGTGACCTCGGCGACTTCCGCCAGGAGGTCTACTACGGCGAGAGCGAGCCCGACTACTCCATCGTCGGAGCACCCGCGGGCGCTGCGCCGGTCGAGCTGAACATCCCGGCGACCGGGACGGGGCAGAGCGACACCGACGAGCTGTCGACGTACGCCGGCAAGGGCGGTGTCCCGATCGGCTCGACGTTCAACCAGCTCCTGTACGCCGCGAAGTTCTGGGACTCCTCGATCCTGCTGTCAGGCCGCGTCAACGGTGACTCGAAGGTCATCTACGACCGGAGTCCGCGCACCATGGTGGAGAAGGTCGCGCCGTGGCTGACCGTGGACTCCGACAGCTACCCCGCGGTCGTCGACGGGCGTCTGGTCTGGATCCTGGACGGTTACACGAGCACGTCGAACTACCCCATGTCCCAGCGTGTCGACCTGAGCGAGACGACCAGCGACTCCCTGACGGCCGAGAGCGCGGTGGCTGCTCAGAAGTCCGACGACATCAACTACATCCGTAACTCCGTCAAGGCCACTGTCGACGCCTACGACGGCACCGTGACGCTGTACCAGTGGGACGAGAACGACCCGATGCTCAAGGCCTGGATGGGGGCGTTCCCCAACGTCATCTCGCCGAAGGCGGATATCTCCACTGACCTGATGGCGCATCTTCGCTATCCGGAGGACATGTTCAAGGTGCAGCGAGAGCTGCTCGCGCGCTACCACATCACCGATCCCCGCCAGTTCTACGGTGGTTCGGAGAACTGGCGGGTGCCGGCTGACCCGAACGCCAGCGACGCCACACAGCCCCCGTTCTTCTTGACCATCAAGCTGCCCAGCGAGAACCCGTCGTTCTCGTTGACCAGCGTCTACGAACCGAACGGGCGTCAGAACCTGGCCAGCTTCATGGCCGTGAACGCCGACGCGCAGAGCGCCGACTACGGCAAGTTCACGGTGCTCGAGCTGCCCAGCAACAACACCGTGAGCGGGCCGAGCCAGGTCGCCAACGCGATGGAGAACGACTCCAAGGTGTCGGGGGAGCTGCTGAAGTTCAAGCAGAACGGCACCACCGTACAGATGGGCAACCTGCTCACCTTGCCGGTCGGTGACGAGCTGCTCTATGCCCAGCCGGTCTACACGCTGCGCGGAGGCAGCGGGACCGGTAGCTATCCGATTCTCCAGTTCGTGGTGCTGTCGATCGGCGACCAGGTGGGTATCGGACGGTCCTTCAACGACGCCTTCGCCAATGCGCTCAACCTGGACGCGGTCAGCACCGAGCCACCACCGGGCAACGTCAACCCCGGCGGCAACGGTGGAAACAACTCCGGCGGCAACGGTGGTCCTAATGGCGGGACCCAGGGCGAGACACGTCAGGAGCAGCAGACCCGGCTGCTCCAGGAGGCTCAGGATGCCTTCGACCAGGCACAGAACGCCTTGGAGAAGCAGAACCTGGGCAAGTACCAGCGGCTGACCCAGAAGGGAGCCGACCTGCTGGCTCAGGTCCTGGCCTTGCGCACCAGTTCCTCGTCGCCTGCCCCTTCATCACAGGGTTCGTCCAGCGGCAACTGACGGTTGGATCGAGCCCGCATGCTGAGTTGTTGCAGGTCACGCGAGCACGATTTGATCTGGCTGGACCGCCTGCGTAATGTTGTCTCTCGCAACAACACCCGACGCGGGGTGGAGCAGTTCGGTAGCTCGCTGGGCTCATAACCCAGAGGTCGCAGGTTCAAATCCTGCCCCCGCTACAAATGTAAAACCGCAGCTCAGAGGCTGTTTTCAGGAGTCATTCGGACGCGGCCTCTGATCGTTGTTTAGGCCCCATGTCCGCGCCATGTCCGCAGACGTCGCCGTCGAATAGGCCTCACACCACTCGTGTAAGCAGCTTTGGGCGAAGCTGTGAGGCACCCACCGAGTGGGTGTGAGCCACTTGGTGAGCGTGTCGGTGACATTGCGGGGCGCGTGCGTGCGCGGATCCGTGTCGACTGGCGGCGTTCCCGCAAGAGGTTCCTGACCGCAACTGCTGCCGGGAGTAGCCCAGAATGACGCTCGTGCCTAGGAATCGCCTGCACCGATCAAGAGTCGGTCTTGCTGCTGCTGCTGCTAGTCGTCTTCTTGCTCTTCTCCCTATTCTTCTTCTTGACCTTCCCGTCTTGGCGCCGGTCCGACTCGGCGTTCGCTTGGACCCTTGGCCGACATCCAACGCACCATGGACCCGCAGTCTAGACGGCACTTAAACGCTCATGTACGTTTGATAAAAGTCGATTAGCACTCATGTACGAGCGTTTAAATACGAGTAGGAGTCCCTCCATGCCTGCCAAGCAGACCCCGCTGCGTGTGAAACGAGCGGCCACCGACATCGGGACACAGCTGACCGCTTGGCGCAAACTCCAGAACCTGACGGCACAGCAGGTCGCAGAACGAGCGAACATCGGCCTGAGCACGCTTCGCAGGGTGGAGCACGGTGACCCAGGGGTCACCCTAGAGACGCTGCTTGGGGTGCTTCGTGCCCTGGGGGCGTTAGACCGAATGGTCGATGCCCTCGACCCGTACACGACCGATCTCGGACGCACGCGAGCAGCGACGGCCCTTCCGAAGCGGATCCGGCATTGACCGACATCGTCGTCTACGTCGACATCGAGGGGATCCCGGTACGCGCAGGGGTCGCCTACTTGACGATGGGACGGCAGCACGTTAGCACTACTTTCGTCTACGACTCCGACTACCTGGGAAACCCTGCGGGGTTCGACCTAGACCCCACGTTGCCGCGGCAGAGCGGTCAGCAGTACGTGGACAAGATGCCTGGCAGCTTTCAGGACTGCTCGCCGGATCGATGGGGCCGAAACCTCATCAATAAGCGGCGGCAGGCTGAGGAGCGGGTGGCCGGATCGCGACGGCTGCCGACGATCACGGAGGTCGACTACCTGATCGGTGTCAGCGATCTGACCAGGCAAGGCGATCTCAGGTTCACGCACTTAGATGGTGGCGACTTCCTTGACATCGGTCACACGGTCCCGAAGCTCATCTCGTTGCCAAAACTCCTGAACTCAGCAGACAGAGTCGCTGGGGATGGTGAGGACATGGCGGCGGTCAAAGCACTGCTGGACGCCGGGTCCGGCTCATTGGGGGGAGCTCGGCCCAAAGCATCGGTGCAGGGGGACGAAGGGGCACTGCTGATCGCGAAGTTTCCCCACCGCGAAGACGAGTGGGACGTGATGGCGTGGGAGAAGTGGGCGTTGGATCTTGCCGAGGCTTCCGGAATCGACGCTCCGGGGCGGCGACTGACCGACGTAGGAAACCGAACGGTGCTGCTGCTAGACCGGTTCGACCGCCGCGAAAGTGGCGTCCGGGTCGGATACATCAGCGCGATGACCCTGCTGGACCGTCGGGATGGCGACGAGGGCGACTACCTCGAGATCGCCGAAGCCATCCCGGAGCACGGTGCGAACGTCACACGAGACCTGCATGAGTTGTACCGCCGCATCGTGTTCAACGTGGCGATCCACAGCACTGACGACCACTTGCGCAACCACGGCTTCCTGCGTGCGCCCGGCGGGTGGACGCTCAGCCCGGTCTTTGACGTGAACCCCAACCCGCTTATCGGCCGTGGCCGGGTCACAAGCATTGGGGGTTCGGTAAGTCCGGAAGACGAAGTCGAGGCTCTCCGCGAAGTGGCCGGGGAGTTTCGACTGGGCGAAAAGGACGCACGGTCAATCATCTTTGATGTTGTCGGGGCTCTAGATACCTGGCGTGACTTCGCGGCGAGCAACCACATCCGTGCAAGTGAGCAGGACATGTTTGGCGAGGTCATCGCCGACCGGATCGTCGCGCTGCGGGGACAATTCGACTGATCTCGGCAGGGGTCCTTTCCCGGGAGCATCAGCCTCACAGTCCTTCCGCCGCCTCAGCCTGCGCCTGACAGGAAGTCTCGGTGTGTGCGCGTAACCTCTCGCCGTGAGCGATGAATGGTTGCGGTGCGCTGAGTCAGCTCTTCGGCTGGTGCCCGAGGACTACCGGAAGGTGGACGCGGCTGATGTCGCCGGTCAGGAACGCGGCCACAGCTTCCATCATGGCATGCACATCGGTTGGGCCTGGGGGGAGGACGAGCGCGGCCGTCCCTACCTCGATTTCCTCTCGGAGCACCGGCAGCCGGGCATGCAGGCGGAGCGCAAGCTCGCGGACGGCACAACGGAACCGATCGCAACTCCCACCTCGATGCGGGCTGTGTCGCCGGACCCCGCCGAAGACGCCGAGATCGAGCGGGAGTTCTTCGAGAGCAATGCAGCTGCCTATGCCGATCTGCGTGACCGCGGCCTCTTGCCTCAGGCTGGTGAGAACGTCGGTTCCCAGGACATCAACGAGTACCTCCTGAAAGGCGGCCCGCCGAACGCCGGGAGCGGCCCTTACGCCGCCACTACCGCCGTCATCGCAAATGGCGTCCTCCTTGGTGGCGGCTGGGACGAACTGCTTCGCGACGAACTGGATAAGCCGTACTGGTCCAAGCTGCTCGAATTCATCAGCTACGAGCACGAGAACTACGAGGTGTACCCACCGTGGGCACAGACCTTCAAGGCGTTCGAGTCGACCTCGTACGACGCCGTCAAGGTCGTGATTCTCGGTCAGGATCCGTATATCAAGCCTGGGCAGGCGCACGGGCTGGCGTTCTCCGTACCGACCGGCATCGCCATCCCTCCGTCCTTACGGAACATTCGCAAGGAACTGGCCGCCGACCTCGAAATCAGCCTGTCTGACCTGCCGGACCACGGTGATCTGACCGCGTGGGCCGAGCAGGGTGTCCTGCTGCTTAACACAACCCTGACCGTTCGCCGGGGGAAGTCGAACTCCCACGAAGGGATGGGCTGGGAGAGATTTACGGACGCTGTCATCAGTGCCATCAGCGCCGAGCTCATGGGGGTCGTGTTCATCTTGTGGGGTGGCCCTGCACAGAAGAAGGCAAAGCTGATCGACCTGACGCGCCACCCAGCGCCGATCAAGGCTGCACATCCGAAAGCTCGGGCAAACGCGCGCAACCCGCTCGCCGGGTCGAAGCCGTTCACGACAGCCAACAAGCTCCTGACCGCCGCCGACCGGGCGCCAGTGGACTGGTCACTTCTGGACCGGACTCCGCAAGCCAGGTGACACCCGCGTCGAGCCGTCGGTGTCCATCGCTCACCTGCCCTCCGTTTCGGCCATGCCCGAGCACCAGCAGGGCGCG
>JBBSPA010000020.1:0-55200 GCA_038259225.1 Propionibacteriales bacterium | reverse complement strand
TTTCCTAGAGGTGGGTGTAGACGTCGTCGAGGGTCAGTCCGCAGGCAAGCATCATGACCTGCGCGTGGTACAGCAGCTGGCTCAGCTCCTCTGCGGCTCGCTCCTTCGACTCGTGCTCGGCCGCCATCCACGACTCTGCGGCCTCCTCGACCAGCTTCTTGCCGATCGAGTGGACGCCCGCGTCGACGGCGGCGACGGTGCCCGAACCCGCAGGGCGCTCGGCCAGCTTCGCCTCCAGCTCGGCGTACAACGCGTCGAAGGTCTTCATCACCTCCCAGGGTATCCGCGCCGGCCCGGGCGATCGTGTCCCGTCTTGCGTCCGGACACCTGCGAACGGCCGTTCTCGGCGTCCAGGACCCCGGAAAACGGCCGTTCGCAGGTGTCCGGTGCTCAGGTGGAACGAAGCCGGCGCAGGGTCAGCGCGGTCGACATCGCAGCGTGCGCGGCGTCGTACCCCTTGTCCTCGTCGGACCCGTCCAGCCCAGCTCGGTCCAGTGCCTGCTGCTCGGTGTCGCAGGTCAGTACGCCGAAACCAACCGGCGTACCGGTGTCGAGCGCGACCCGGGTCAGACCGTCGGTGACGGCAGTGCAGACGTAGTCGAAGTGCGGCGTACCCCCACGGATGACGACTCCTAGCGCGACGACCGCGTCGAAGCCCCGCTCGGCGAGACCCTGCGCGACCACGGGCAGCTCGAAGCTTCCGGGAGCCCGGACCACCGTCGACTCCACGACCCCCGCGTCGACGAGAGCCCGCTTCGCGCCGGCCAGCAGTCCGTCCATCACGGTCTCGTGCCACTGCGCAGCGACCACCGCGACGTGCAGGTCGTGTGCGTCGATGGCCTGATGCTGAGGCTGGCCAGCCCCGCTCATCCGCGCCGTCCTCCGCTGCCGGGGTCCGGGTGGAGGGCCGGACCGGCTGGGCCGAGGTCGAGGTGGCCGAGGTCGTGGCCCATCCGGTCACGCTTGGTCGTCAGATAGCGGCGGCTCTCCTCGTGCGGGGTTCCGGGCACGGCGATGCGCTCGGAGACCGTGATGCCGAAGCCCTCCAGGGCGCTGCGCTTGTCCGGGTTGTTGGTAAGCAGCCGGACGGACGTGATCCCGAGCTCGTGCAGGATCTGTGCGCCGGTCCCATAGTCACGGGCGTCAGCGGGCAGCCCGAGTCCAAGGTTGGCATCGACCGTGTCGAGGCCGCCGTCCTGCAAGGTGTACGCCTGAAGCTTGTGGAGCAGCCCGATGCCGCGGCCCTCGTGACCACGCAGGTAGACGACGACGCCTCGGCCCTCTCGACTGACTGCCTCGAGGCAGGCGTGCAGCTGCGGCCCGCAGTCACACCGCTGAGATCCCAGAACGTCACCGGTCAGGCACTCCGAGTGGACCCGGACGAGCACGTCGCGCCCGTCGCTGATGTCGCCGCGGACCAGGGCCAGCTGTTCCGACCCGTCGACCAGGTTGTGGTACCCCAGCGCCTGGAACGTGCCGAAGTCGGTCGGCAGCCGAGTCTCGGCCACCCGTTGCACCTGCCGTTCGTGCTGTCGTCGGTACCGGATCAGGTCGGCGATCGACACCAACGCCAGACCGTGCTCGTCAGCGAAGTCACGCAGCTGGCTTCCGCGCTTCATCGTGCCGTCGTCGTTGACCAGCTCCGAGATCGCGCCGGCGGGGGTCAGGCCAGCCAGTCGGGCCAGGTCGACCGACGCCTCGGTATGCCCGGGCCGGACCAGCACGCCGCCTTCGCGATAACGCAGTGGGAAGACGTGTCCGGGCTGCACGACCTCGAACGGCTCGGTGGCGGAGTCGACCAGCACCCGGACCGTGTGCGCCCGGTCGGCCGCGGAGATCCCGGTCGTGATCTGGTCGCGAGCGTCGACGGAGATCGTGTACGCCGTGCGCATCCGTTCCCGGTTGTGCGGCGTCATAAGGGGGATGCTCAGCCGGTCCAGCGCCTTGCCTTCCATCGGGACGCAGACGACGCCGCTGGTGTAGCGGATCGCAAAGGCGAGCAGCTGAGGTGTGGCCTTGCCGGCCGCAAAGATCAGGTCGCCTTCGTTCTCACGATGCTCGTCGTCGACCACGACGACGGCCTTGCCGGACCGGATATCGGCGATGGCACGCTCGATCGAGTCCAGGCGTACGGTCGAGGTCGTCATCGCACGCTCACGCCCCGACCATCTCGTCCGCCGGGTCCGCCAGCTTCTCCTCACGAGCGATCCGTCGCCAAGCGAAGAACCCGTAGATCACCAGCACTCCGTAGACGGCGTACAACAGTGCCGACGGGTACAGCTGGAAGTGGATCAGCTCGGGTACGCCGACCACGTCGACCGCGATCCAGCACAACCAGAAGTCCACCCACCCCCGCGCCATCGCGTACGTCGCCAGGATCGAGCCGACGAAGATCCAGGAATCAGCCAGGAAGTACCACGTGGGCGCCGGCCAGACCGCACCGATCTGCTTGAACACGAAGAACAGCACGAGTACCCCGGCGACCGCGGCACTCAGGTAGGCGACCCGCTCCTGCGCCGTGGCCCACCGCGGCAGCACCGCAGGGCCAGACTCGTCGACCGAGGAGTGCCGCGTCTGCCGCCAGCGCTGCCAGCCGTAGATGCTTACCGCGACGAAGAAGATCTGCCGCCCGGCCTGGCCGAGCAGCGGGATGTGTTGGTCATTGACGACAGCGGTCCCGATGAAGACGGTGAAGAGCAAGACGTTGCCGACGATGCCGATCGGCCAGGCCCAGATTCTCCGTCGCAGCCCCCCGATCGCGGACGCGAAACCGAAGGCGTTGCCGATGATCTCTCGCCAGCTGATCTCGTGCCCGCTGATCGTGAGATGGGCGTCGTAGGCGGATTGGAAGGCGCTCACGCGTGCTCCTTCGGGTGAGGGGTGGACGGTGGGACAGGGCGGGGTACGCCGACGTGGTCTGATCCTCCGAGCAGGCGCTCGACATACTTGGCGATCACGTCGACCTCGAGGTTGACCGGCTCCCCGGGCTGCCTGCGACCGAGCGTGGTCAGGTCCAGCGTGGTCGGGATCAGGCTGACCTCGAACGCCGGTTCGGCCCCGTCGGCGAGGCCGCTGACGGTGAGTGAGACGCCGTCGACGGTGATCGAGCCCTTCATCGCGACGTACTTCGAGAGCTCAGCGGGCAACCCGATCGTGACGACGTCCCAGTGCTCGCTCGATGCTCGGTGGGTGATCGTGCCGACCCCGTCGACGTGACCCTGGACCAGATGGCCGCCGAGCCGGGTGTGCGCGGTCACGGCGCGCTCGAGGTTGACAAGGCTGCCCGGCGTCAACGCACCGAGTGAGGTCTTGTCGAGGCTTTCGGCCATCACGTCGACGCTGAACTGCGCGTCGTCGCACGCCACCACGGTCAGACAACAACCGTTGACGGCGATCGAGTCCCCGTGACCGGCGTCGCTGACGACGCGGGGGGCGCGCACGGTCAACCGGGCCGAGTCCCCGAGGACCTCCAGCGCCACGACCTCACCCAGCTCTTCGATGATTCCGGTGAACATCAGGCCACCTCCTGAGGTCTGTCGGTACGGCGCTCGGCTCGCGGTGGGCGCATCGTCAGGCGTACGTCGTCACCCACCCGGGTCGCCTCGATCAGCTCGAAGCGTCGGATCTGGTCCATCGACCCGATGCCGAGATCTCCAACGGCGTGCACGCCCCCACCGAGCAGCGCGGGTGACACGTAGGCGACGATCTCGTCCACCAGCCCGACCCGGAGGAACGCCGCCGCCAGGGTCGGTCCGCCCTCGAGGAACACGTGCTGACGCTCGACGGCGTACAAGGCCGCCAACGCGAACCGAGGATCGTGAGTGGGCAGCACCACGCTGCGAGCCGTGTCGTCGAGCACCCGGGCAGCGGGATCGACGTCGCGAAGCCCCATCACCGCTCGCAGTGGTTGGCGGTCCGGCGGCCAGGGGCGCTCGCGCTCATCCCGGACGGTCAGCTGGGGGTCGTCCGCCTCGACGGTACCGGTGCCCACCAGCACCGTGTCGCATCTCGCACGGTGACGGTGCACGTCGGCGCGCGCAGCCGGGCCGCTGATCCAGCGGGCCGATCCGTCGGGGGCGGCAGACCGCCCGTCGACGGTGGTGGCGAGCTTCCAGGTGACGAACGGCCGTTGGTGCCAGATCGCGAACGTCCAGACCTCGTTGATCTTCTCGGCCTCATCGGCGAGCAGACCGCCTTCGACGTCGACTCCTGCCGCGCGCAGGGCCTCGGCTCCACCGTCGGCTGCCGGGTTGACGTCGTGCTGGGCGAACACCACCCGGCGTACGCCGGCATCGATCAGCGCCTGGGAGCACGGCCCGGTGCGGCCGGCGTGGTTGCACGGCTCCAGGCTTACGACGGCGATCGCCCCGCGGGCCGAGTGCCCGGCAGCCGCCAAGGCGATGACCTCCGCGTGCGGAGTCCCGGCGCCGCGGTGGTATCCCTCACCGAGAACGGTGCCCGCGTCATCGATGATCAGCGCGCCGACCCGTGGGTTGGGACCGGTCGGCACACCGGGCGTGCAGGCGAGCGCGAATGCCTGATGCATCGCCAAGACTTCGCCGTTGCTGGCCACGCCGCGCCTCTCGTCGATCCTCGGTCGGTCCTCGCGGACTCCGGGGTCTCGACGTGCGTCGTCGATACCAGGTCACCGATCCGACCGAAGCACGGACCTGACCCGTCGCCGACGGCGACGTTGCGTGCATCCTCCCATCCGGACTTTCACCGTCGGTCCCGGAATTTCACCGGATCAACCGACCGCCGAAGCGGCCGGGTCGCGGACTGTCACCGCCGGCTCGGAATTTCACCGACCCCGGAGCACGCAAGAGCTTTCACTCTGCGACGTCAGTATGACACCTCCGCCGACTCCTCAGAAAGCCCCGCCACTTCGGTCCCTTCGGCCGTCGGTGCACCAGGTCTGAGCTGGCGCGGACGTGATCAGGGCGTGGACCGTGGCTCGGTCAAGTCCTTGGCGAAGTAGACCCGGGCTCAACCGGGGTACGCCGCGGTGGCGCTGGCCCGCAACCGGGCGACCATCGCGTCGGGGTCGTCCGCCCCGAATACCGCCGACCCCGCCACGAAGACGTCGGCACCGGCCTCGGCGCAGCGTTCGATCGTGTCGGCCGAGACCCCACCGTCGATCTGCAGCCAGACATCGCCGCCGTGCCGCCCGATCAGCTCACGGGCCCGCCGGATCTTGGGCAGGCAGACGTCGAGGAAGCGCTGGCCTCCGAAGCCCGGCTCCACCGTCATGATCAGCAGCATGTCCAGCTCGGGCAGCAGGTCGGCGTACGGCTCGACCGGCGTCGCCGGCTTCAGCGCCATCCCGGCCCGGGCCTGCTGAGCGCGCAGCTCTCGCGCCAGCCGGATCGGCGCGCCGCAGGCCTCGACATGGAACGTCACGCTGGCCGCCCCGGCCTCGACGTACGCCGGAGCCCAGCGGTCCGGATCCTCGATCATCAGGTGGCAGTCCAACGGCTGGTCGGCCACCTTCGCCAGCGACTCCACGACCGGCAGGCCTACGGTGAGGTTGGGCACGAAGTGGTTGTCCATCACGTCCACGTGCAGCCAGTCCGCGCCCGGTACCGACCGGGCGGCCGCCTCCAAGTTGGCGAAGTCGGCGCTCAGGATGCTGGGGCAGATCTGCAGGGTCGGCGAGGTGGCCATCGTCGATGGAGTCTACGCAGCTTGACGTATTTGTCGGCCGCCGCCTCGAGGTCTGGGGAGTCCACCCCCACCCCGAGGCTACGCAACCATCCCCAAACCTCGAGGCGTCATCGACGGCGCAGCACCGCCAGGAACATCGCGTCCGTGCCATGGACGTGTGGCCACAGCTGGACGTGCGGACCCTCCCCCAGGTCCGTCACGGTAGGGAGCAGTGGCCGGGCGTCCTCCTCCCGCACGTCATCGCGCGCGCCGACAACCGCGTCGACGACACCGCGGGTCTCCGCTGCATGCGGCGAGCAGGTGACGTAGCCGACCACGCCGCCGGGTCGGGTCGCGTCCAGCGCGGAGTCGAGCAGGGCTGTCTGCACGGGGACCAGGGCCGCAACGTCGTCCGGCGTACGCCGCCAGCGAGACTCCGGACGCCGCCGCAAGGCGCCCAGGCCGGTGCACGGGGCATCCACGATCACCCGGTCGAACGTCTCCGCCTTCCACGGCGGCCGTAGTCCGTCGGAGCAGACCACGGTCGCAGGTGGTCCGTAGCCGCGCAGCCCGGACCGCACCAGGGTGGCACGATGGGGCCGGCGTTCGTTCGCGATCAGGGTCGCACCCCGCTCCCGGGCGAGTCCGGTGAGCAGCGCAGCCTTCCCGCCGGGACCGGCACACAGGTCCAACCATCGGGCGTCCGGCCCCTCGACGTCGGCGTCCGCCACGGCGAGAGCCATCAGCTGCGAGCCCTCGTCCTGGACACCGAGTCGGCCGTCTCTGACCTCTGCCAACGAGCCTGGGTCCCCGGCCTCCAGGATCCCGGCGTACGCCGACCAGCGGCCTGGCCGGATCCCGTCCCCCGTAGGTGCGGCCAGCCCCGGCCGAGCCACCAACGTCACCGCAGGCGCGACGTTGTCGGCGACCAGCAGCTGTAAGACCGCGGCGTCGTCCAGCACGTCCCGGAAGGCCTCGACGATCCAGCGCGGATGTGAGTGCCGCACCGCGAAGGCACCTACCGGGTCGCTCTGGCGGTCCGGCGCGACCTGGTCGAGCCACCCCGCCAGGTCCTGGTCGCCGACCCGTCGGAGCACGGCGTTGACCAGGCGCACCGGACGTTCACCGACGTCCGCGCGAACCAGCTCGACCGTCGTACCCACAGCCGCGTGCGAGGGAACCCGCATGCTGAGCAGCTGGTGGCTACCGAGCCGCAGGGCGGCCCGAACCGCGGGCTGCAGACCTGCGGCACCGCCGCGAGCCAGCGTGTCGAGGATCGCGTCGTAGCTGCCCTGGAGGCGGGCCGTTCCCGCGGCGAGCTCGGTGGCGAAGCCGGCGTCGCGGCCGGACAGGCCACGCTCGGAGAGCAGTCGGGGCAGCACCAGGTTGAGGTAGGCATCGTCGATCTCGACGGCTCGCAGCGCGTCGTAGGCGGCCTGCCGGGCCGGATCGACCGCGGTCCGGGCCCGTGCCCTGCGGGCGTCCTGGGCCATCAGGTGCCGAGCCGGGCCGGTGCGGTGCGCAGGCCGCGAGCCCAGTCGGCTGCGCGCATCACCGGTTTGCCCTGCGGCTGTACGTCGCCGAGCTCGAGCGCGTGCGTGCCGGTTCCGACCAGGACGGCGTGTTTGCCGATGCCGAGGTCTCCCGCACCCAGCTCGATGCGGTCCTCCCGTGCCGTTGCGGCCCCGACCTTCAGGCGTTGACCCTCGATCGTCGTCCACGCGCCGGGCAGCGGGGTGCAGCCCCGGATGTGTCGATCGACCGCGAACGCCGGGCGCGACCAGTCGACCTTGGACTCCTCGACCCCGAGCTTGGGCGCGTAGGAGACCAGCTCGGGATCCTGCTCACGCTGTTCGAGCACCCCGTCCTCGATGCCGTCCATCGTGGTGACGAGCAGACCTGCGCCGTGTTCGGCCAGCCGCTCGAGCAGGGTGCCGGCGGTGTCGTCGGGCCGGATCCGTTCGGTGAAGAGCCCGTACGTCGGTCCGGCGTCCAGCTCTTCGACGAGCCGGAACGTCGTCGCGCCGGTGATCTCGTCCCCAGCCATCAAGGAGCGCTGCACCGGAGCCGCCCCGCGCCAGGCGGGCAGCACAGAGAAGTGCAGGTTCACCCAGCCGCGGGCCGGGATCTCCAACGCCGACGTGGGGAGCAGTGCGCCGTAGGCGACGACAGGACAACAGTCCGGCCCGATTGCACGCAGTCGCTCGAGGAAGTCCGGCTCTGTGGCCTTGGTCGGCTTCAGCGTCTCGATCCCGAGCCGGTCGGCCAGCTCGGCGACCGGGGAGGAGGTCAGTGTGCGACCACGACCGGCCGGGGCGTCTGGTCTGGTGACTACGGCAGCGACCTGATGCCGGGAGTCGACCAGGGCACGCAGCGCGGGCAGGGCCACGTCCGGCGTACCGGCGAAGACCAGCTTCATGGCGACGCCGTCACATCCCCCGCCCGAACATCGGGTGCGGGCTCTGCTTGACGACCGGCGCCGTCAGCCCGCTCCACTCGGCCTCCCGGATCGCCTTCATCGCGGCCTTCCGGGTCTGCTCGTCGAGACGGTCCACGAAGAGGACCCCGTCAAGGTGGTCGGTCTCGTGCTGCAGGCATCGTGCCAGGGTGTCGGACCCCTCGATCACGACGGGTTCGCCGTACATGTCGAAGCCGCGGGCGACCACACCGACCGCGCGGGTGCAGTCGAACGTCAGCCCGGGGATCGACAGGCAGCCTTCGTCGCCGATCTGTGACTCCTCGCTCAGCGAGAGCTCGGGGTTGATCAGGTGACCCACGAGGTCGTCCACGTGGTAGGTGAACACCCGCAGACCCACCCCGAGCTGCGGTGCGGCCAGGCCCGCGCCGGGAGCGTCGAGCATCGTGTCGGTGAGGTCCTGGACCAGGCTGCGGATCTGCTTGTCGAAGTCCACGACGGGAGCCGCGACCGATCGCAGAACCGGGTCGCCGAACAGCCGGATGTCACGCACGGACACAGCGAACTCCAGACGGCAAGGATCAAGGGCGCAGGTCAGTCTAGATGGACGGACCGCAGCGGCGAAGCCGCGCGGTCCGGCTCAACAAACCAGCTCCAGCATCGCGCCTGGCAGCGGCGAAGCCGCGCGGTCCGGCTCAACAAACCAGCTCCAGCATCGCGCCTGGCAGCGGCGAAGCCGCGCGGTCCGGCTCAACCAGCAGGGCGCGGCGCTGGTGGTCGGCCGTCCGTACGCCGTCAGACCAGGTCGGACGGGTCGACCTGGACCCGTACGGGTGGCAGCTTGCGGCTGCTGCGCGCGGCCTGGAGGTCCTGCAGCGCCTTGGACAGGCCGGCACCGCGGTCCCGGGTGGTCCGCACGACCACCCGCGCCGTCTGCTCGTCCACCGGGACCGGTCCCAGCACCTCAGCCATCCGCGGCAGCCGGATCGCGGCGAGCACGTCGGTGATGGCCTGCGGTGGCGCGGTGATCGTGGCCAGCCGGGCCGCCGGAGTGAGGTGCGCCGATGTCCGCTCAGCCAGCTCCCGAGCCGCAAATCCCTCCGGGTCCCAGCGGACCAGCGCTTGCAGGGCGGGAACAGCCGGCTCCCCGACCGCCACCACCCGGCCGCCCTGATCGCCGGGACGTACCAGGCTCGCGACGGCGAACCAACGGCGTACGGACTCTTCCGTGGCGCGCAGCCCGGGCAGGCTCAACGACAACCAGGTGTCGAGGATGACCGCGGCGGCGTACCCATCGGCGGCGACGGGTTCGGCTCCTGGGGTGGCGATCACGATCCCGCGGCCGTCCGGCCAGGCTGGCACGGTGTCGAGGACGTGATCGCCTCCCGACGTGGCGATCGGCGTCGAGGCGAAGCTGCGCCCCCACTCCTCGGCGGTACGCAACGACCCGACGACCGGCGAGCGCAGCCTCTCGCCCTGGCAATCCGGACACGTCCAAACCGGCGGCGTCAGCCCGCACCAGCGGCACGCTGGGGCAGCGCCGGACGACGCGCGTGACAGCGGGCCGCGGCAGTCCGGACAGCGCGCGGCAGCCCGGCAGTCACCGCAGGTCAGCGACGGTTGGTAGCCGAAGCGCGGGTTGTGCACGAGCACCGGCCCGTAGCCCAGCGCCTGGCGCACGATCTCGAACACCCGTCGCGGCATCCGCGCGCCCGCGCCGGCCGAGTCACGCTCCAGCTCTCGGTCGGACTCGCCGGTCACATGCACCTGGGGTGCCCTGGCCCGGACGGTGGCCCGGTCGGCGGCGATGGCTGCGGCCCAACCCGTATCGACGAGCGACTGGGCCTCCACCGAACGCGCGTGCCCGCCCAGCAGCACTGCGGCGTGGTCATGATGGGCGCGCAGCAGGAGCACCTCGCGGGCGTGCGGGTACGGGGCCCGGGGCTCGGCGTACGAGTCGTCGCCGTCATCCCAGATCGCCACCAACCCCAGGTCGGCAACCGGCGCCAGCGCGGCCGCCCGGGTGCCGACGACGATCGGGACCGCGTCTCGGCTGACGGCCAGAAACGCGCGATAGCGGGCGGCCGGACCGAGGTCGGCGCTCAGCACGACGTGCCGGCCGGATCCGAGCAGTCCGGTCAACGCCTGATCGAGCCGGGCGACGTCGCGCGCGTCGGGCGCCAGCAGCAGGCTCCCGCGACCCGAGGCGGCCGTCGCGGCCGCCACGGCGGCAAGCGACGCCGGCCAGTCTTCGCCGGCCAGCGCTGACCACACCCCGCGGGGCGACTCTCCTGCGGCCAGCCGCTGCAGGTAGGCCTCGCCGCCGCGGTACGACGTCCACGCCGGCGTGAGGACCTCCAGTGGTACGTCGAGCCGTGGCTGGGCCGACGCAGGCTCCTCGGCCTCAACTCTGGCGTGGCGAGGTGGCACCGCGAGTCGCAGCACGTCGGCCAGGGTCCCGGCGTAGCGATCGGCCACCATCCTGGCAACCTCCAGCACCGACGTGCTGAGCACCGGCTCGCTGGAGACGACCTTGCGTAACGGCGTGAGTGCACCGACGTGCGCGGTCTCGTCGGCGCGTTCGACGAGGTAGCCGTCGACGTCGCGACCGGCGAACCGTACCTTGACCCGGCAGCCTGGCTGGGCCTGCTCGTGCAGGGTTGCCGGGACCAGGTAGTCGAACGGCCGATCCAGGTGCGCCAAGGGCAGGTCGACGGCGACCCGTGCGATCGGCAGCTCAGCGGCAGGACCTGCTGAGGGCCTCGGCCGCCGTCGGCGTACCTCGTCCCTCAACAACGCCAGCTGCTCCACCTGACCATCCATCCTGCCCCCGTTCTACCAGTGGCAAGCGACAGTGCGTGCGCGTCGGGGAGGGCCACATCGCAGGTGCGCACTCAACCTGCACCAGGTGCGCACTCAACGGGAGGTGGCGGCCTTCAGGGCATCGACGCGGTCCGTCCGCTCCCAGGTGAACTCCGGCAGCTCGCGGCCGAAGTGCCCGTAGGCGGCGGTCAGCGCGTAGATCGGGCGGAGCAGGTCGAGGTCGCGGATGATCGCGGCCGGGCGCAGGTCGAAGACCTCCAGCACGGCCTCGCGGATCGTGGCCACGTCGACCGTCTCGGTCCCGAAGCACTCGACGTAGACCCCCACCGGTTGCGCCTTCCCGATGGCGTAGGCGGCCTGCACCTCGCAGCGACGCGCCAGCCCGGCCGCCACGACGTTCTTGGCGACCCAACGCAGGGCGTACGCCGCGGAGCGGTCCACCTTCGACGGGTCCTTGCCGCTGAACGCGCCGCCACCGTGGCGGGCCATGCCGCCGTAAGTGTCGATGATGATCTTGCGCCCGGTCAGCCCGGCATCCCCCATCGGCCCACCGACCTCGAAACGGCCGGTCGGGTTGACCAGCAGCCGGTAGTCGCTCGAGTCGACCTCGAAGGACGCCAGCACCTCGTCGACCACGTGCTTCTTCACGTCCGGCGTCAGCAACCCCTCCAGGTCGATGTCGGCGGCGTGCTGGGAGGACACGACGACGGTGTCTACCCGGACCGGGCGGTCGCCGTCGTACTCGATCGTGACCTGGGTCTTGCCGTCGGGACGCAGGTAGGGCATGGTGCCGTCCTTGCGGACGGCGGTAAGCCGCTCGGCGAGGCGGTGCGCGATCGTGATCGGCAACGGCATCAGCTCGGGAGTCTCATCACAGGCGTAGCCGAACATCAGGCCCTGGTCGCCGGCGCCCTGACGGTCGAGCGGGTCGACGGAGTGGTCGCGGCGCTCCTCGTACGCGTCGTCGACGCCCTGAGCGATGTCGGAGGACTGTGCGCCGATCGCGACCTGTACTCCGCAGGACGCGCCGTCGAAGCCCTTCTTCGACGAGTCGTAGCCGATCTCGAGGATCCTGGCCCGGACGATGTCGGAGATCGGGGCGTAGGTGTTGGTGGTGACTTCACCCGCCACGACCACGAGGCCTGTGGTGAGCAGCGTCTCGACCGCGACCCGGCTCTTCGGGTCGTCCTTCAGCAGCGCGTCGAGGATGGAGTCACTGATCTGGTCAGCGATCTTGTCGGGGTGTCCTTCGGTGACGGACTCCGACGTGAACAAACGACCGGTCAATGCTTCTCTCCTCATCTCGTGCCGCTGATGCGGCGTGTGGCCCAGCCAGGCTATCCGCCAGCGACCGGGTTACCTTACGACGTCCCAGATGACGTGGGCGAGCGAGGACTTCGATCCTCGCGGCACCGAGCGCTGTGATCCGTCGGCTCCCAGGATCACGGCCTGGTTGTCGTCATCGCCGAAGACCGCCCCGCCTGCGACGTCGTTGACGACCAGCCAGTCGCATCCCTTCCGCGCCAGCTTGGTCATCGCGTGCTCGAGCACGGAGGCACGGTCGTCGCCGGTCTCGGCGGCGAAACCGACCAGCGTCGGGGCAGGTGCAGCGCCCCGGCGCGCGACGAGATCGGCCAGGATGTCGGGATTCTCGACGAGGTCCAGAGGTGGGACGACTCTGTCGGACCGCTTCTTGATCTTGTGCTCGATCCGCGCTGCTGGTCTGAAGTCGGCCGGTGCGGCGGCCATCACGACCAGATCGGAGCCCGACGCGGCCTCGATCATGGCCTGGTGCATCTCGAGCGCCGAGACGACCGGGACGACCTTGGCCCCGGCGGGGTCGGGCAGGTCCACGTTGGCCGCGACGACCGTGACGTCGGCACCGCGGGTCACGGCGGTCCGCGCCAGCGCATAACCCTGCTTGCCGGAGCTGCGGTTGCCCAGGAAACGGACCGGGTCGAGGTGCTCCCGGGTGCCTCCGGCGCTGACCACCACGCGCCGACCGGTGAGGTCGAGCCCCAGACCGTCCTGACCGCGGCGCAGCACGTCCTCGGCGACCTGGAAGATCTCCTCCGGCTCGGGCAGCCGCCCCGGACCGGTGTCCTTGCCCGTGAGCCGGCCGTACGCCGGCTCGATCACCAGCACCCCGCGCTCGCGCAGCACGCCGACGTTGGCCTGCGTGGCCGCGTGCTCCCACATCTCGGTGTGCATGGCCGGGGCCATCACCACCGGACAGCGAGCGGTCAGCAAGGTGGCGGCCAGCAGGTCGTCGGCGCGGCCGTGCACCGCACGGGCGAGCAGGTCGGCCGTTGCCGGGACGACCACGACGAGGTCAGCGCTCTGGCCCAGACGAACGTGCTGGACGGAGTCGACGCGCTCGAAGATGTCCCTGGCCACGGGGCGTCCTGACAGGGCCTCCCACGTGGCGGCGCCGACGAAGTTCAACGCCGACGGCGTCGGCACGACGGTAACGTCGTGGCCGGACTCGGTGAACCTGCGCAGCAGCTCGCAGGCCTTGTACGCAGCGATGCCGCCGCTCACGCCGAGGACGACGTGGGGGCGGCTGCTGGGCATGACGTCGTGGCGGGCAGGACCGGACCGAGAGGTCAGGCCTGCTCGGTCTCCGGCTCGACGTCCTCACAGGTGAGCAGGTCGGCGTTGATCTCGCGCAGCGCGATCGACAGTGGCTTCTCCTGGACGTGGGTGTCCACGAGCGGGCCGACGTACTCGAGCAGGCCCTCGCCGAGCTGGGAGTAGTAGGCATTGATCTGCCGAGCGCGCTTGGCGGAGTACAGGACGAGCTTGTACTTCGAGTCGGTCTTCTCGAGCAGGGAGTCGATCGGAGGGTTGGTGATTCCTTCGGCGACGGGCAGGGTGCCGGACACGCGGGATGCCTCACTCAGTGGTCGGGGGTGACCCGGCGGGACGCCTACTGGCTGTCACACGCGACGAATCGGGGTCTGAACCCATCAAGGATACCAATTCTTCGGCTGCGGCACGAACGTCGGTGTTCACGACGGTGACGTCGAACTCCTGCTCGGCGGCGAGCTCCTCGACCGCGGTCTCGAGCCGGCGGGCGCGTTCGTCCTCCGATTCGGTACCCCGTCCGACCAAACGGCGAACCAGCTCCTCCCACGACGGCGGCGCCAGGAAGACGAACAGCGCCTCAGGCATGGTCTCGCGTACCTGACGTGCGCCCTGCAGGTCGATCTCCAGGATGGCCGCCCGGCCGGCGCGCAGAGCCTCCTCGACGGGCGCGCGAGGGGTGCCGTAGCGGGAGGCTCCGTGGACGAGCGCCCACTCGAGCATGTCGCCGTCGGCCACCATCTGGTCGAAGCGGGCGTCGTCCACGAACCGGTAGTGCACCCCGTCGACCTCGCCTGGACGTGGGGCTCGGGTGGTGGCCGACACCGAGATCCAGACCTCGGGATGGTCGGCGCGGATCTGCGCGGAAACCGTGCCCTTGCCGACGGCCGTAGGTCCGGCCAGCACCGTGAGCCGACTACGGGCCTGGCCACGGCGCGGACTTCGGTCAGGAACGGTGCTCAAACTCGCGCTCGAGCGCCGCGATCTGGTTGGCCCCGAGGCCGCGGACCCGGCGGGACTCAGAGATGCCGATCCGCTCCATCAGGCTGCGGGCGCGTACCTTGCCCAGGCCGGGCACCGCCTGGAGCAGGTCGAGGACCTTCATCTTGGCCACGACCTCGTCGTGCTCGCCGCTGTGCAGCACCTCGGTCAGGGATGCGCCGGAGTGCTTGAGCCGGTTCTTCACCTCGGCCCGCTGCCGGCGTACGAGCGCCGCCTTCTCGAGCGCTGCTCGTCGCTGCTCGGCGGTCAACTCCGGGACGGCCACGGCTTTCACCTCACGTCCGTTCGACACGTTCATCCGGCGCACGCCCAAGTCGTCGACAACGACTTGGAGCATCTGTCGCGATGCTCCCGACAACCTAGCGCGGCGACCCCTGCCCAGCACAAGAGCACCACACCCCTCGGGACCCCTTGAGCTGTCAGAGCATGGGGATGTTGAGGTCCAGGCCGCAGTTGTCCTTGGCATCCCGGGCGATCACCCGGAGGGCGCCGAAGATCGCCAGCGCCTGCGACATGTCCGGGGATCCCGCCTGGACGTCCTGGATCCCCTGGTCGAGCTTGGCCCAGTCGTCAGCCACGGCGTTCGGTGCCAGGTCCATGACGGTCTTGATGTCGCTCAACGACGTAGCGTCGGCACCGTTGACCGCCGAGATCAGGTCACCGTTGTTCGTCAGGTCCTTCAGTGCGGCGCAGTAGGCCTGGCGGGTGCCCTCGCCGTCGTCGCGGAACACCAGGTAGCCGATCCCGCCGGCGATCACCAAGGCCAGCACCACACCGATGCCGATGAAGATCGGAGTGCGGTTGCGGCCCGGCTTGACCTCCTGTGGGAGCAGGTTCTGCCGGGGGTAGTGCGGGCCGGACCCGGGCCGGTCCGGGGGCGGGACACCGTGCTCCCAGGGCCGCGGCCTACCCGGCTCCTGCGGAGGCTCGAATGGTGGCTGTTGGTCTGACATCGTGCTCTCCCCGCCTCAGAAGGATCGCAGCCCGAACGTCACGATCCACGACCAGTCTGCCGTGCCGACGAGTCGGGCACGGCAGACCAGGATGTTTTCGGGCGGCCATCAGTCGGTCAGGAGGACTTGTACTTCACGTCGCAGTTGTCCTCGTCGTACTTCTGGATCGAGTCGATCGACTTCGTCACCGCCGCCGGATCCAGGTTCGTCGGGTCCTCGAACGCCTGCACGACCTTGGCGTAGTCGTCCTTGACGTCAGCCGGAGCGTCAGCCTGCAGCTTCTTCGCCTCGGCAAGGAACTTCTTCACGCCGTCGGGGCTCGTTGCGTCGATGTTGTCGAGGGTCTTGTTCTCTGCGTTGTCGCGGACCCGGTTGCAGTAGTCGCTACCGTCGCCACCGCTGCATCCGGTGAGCGCTCCCAGGCTCACCAGGACACCGGCAGCCAACCCTGCGGAAAGCCTCTTCATGATTTCTCCTCGTGCGGCGAGCCTGGCCCACCGCCTCCCCTTGGGCACCGCGGGCCTCGCGGCACAGCGGTCGTGTCGGCGCACAGCCTTGCACGCGGCCGTGCCATCCTCGGCCGCGACACCCGTGTCGACCGGACTCTCGGTGTCGTACCGTCGGCGGTCGACGCACACCAACTGCGACCGGCCACCGAGACACTCTCAGCCCGCGACTGCTGTCTGCACGGCCTCCAGCGAGCGTCGCACCGCCTCCTGCAGGTCGACTGCCTCAGGCCCGGCCGCGAGCACCCCCCGCGACGTGCTGGGCAGCACGTTCGGCAGGACAAGGGCGAAGATCCGGCGTACGTCGTCTGCACCACCGCCTTGGGCCCCGAACCCCGGGGCGAGCAGCGGACCGTTGATCGCCAGATCCTCCGCACAGTCGGCCAGGTTCGCACCGACCACGGCACCCACCGAACCGAGGGGCCGGACACCGGCGTTCTCCTGACCGATCGCGGCCAGCATCTGCCCGGCGACAGTGCCGACCCGGCCACGCGCGAGCTGGACCTGTCCGCCCTCGGGGTTGGAGGTCAGCGCGAGGACGAAGACCCCGGCGCCGTGGGTGGCTGCGGTGTCGAGGACCGGGCGCAGCGACTCGAAACCCAGGTAGGGGCTGACCGTCATCGCGTCGACCGCCAGCGGAGAGGACTGGTCCAGGTACGCCTCGGCGTAGCCCTGCATCGTGGAGCCGATGTCGCCACGCTTGGCGTCGAGCAGGACCAGCGCGCCCCGCTCGCGCGCCGCGGCGACGGTCCTCTCCAGAACGGCGATCCCCTGCGAACCGTGGCGCTCGAAGAACGCCGACTGCGGCTTCAGGACCGCCACCCGGTCAGCGAGCGCCTCCACGACAGTGCGGGCGAACCGCTCCAGACCGGCCGCGGAGTCGTCGAGGCCCCACTGCGCGAGCAGGCCCGGATGCGGGTCGATGCCGACGCACAGCTGTCCCCGACGCTCCATCCCGTCGCGGAGTCGGGTGCCGAAGGGTTCCATCGCCTCAGCCTTCCTGGGAGACGTGCGCACGAAGTCGGTGGTCGTCGGGGTCGGTCACGTCCGGAGCCGCGACGGGGCCGCACGGGCGGTGCGCGAGCCCGACGACCTCAGACACCTTGGCGATCCCGCGGGCCGCGAGCTCGGACCGCAGCTCGCGAAGCACCCGAACCGGCGCGTTCGGGTCGTGGAAGATCGCTGTGCCGACCTGGACCGCGGATGCTCCTGCCACGATGAACTCCAAGGCGTCCGCGCCGGTGAGGATTCCGCCGACCCCGATGATCGGGACACCGGGCATCGCCGCTGCGACCTGCCAGACGGCTCGTACGGCAACCGGCCGGATGGCCGGACCAGACAGACCCCCGGTGACTCCTCCGAGCTGTGGTCGCATCGAGTCGAGGTCGATGCGGAGACCGAGCAGGGTGTTGACCATGACCAGACCGTCCGCGCCGGCCTCGACGACCGACTCGGCGACCTCGACGATGCTGGTGACGTCCGGTGAGAGCTTGGCGAAGACCGGTACGCCGCGGGGCGTGTCCCGGCGTACGGCTGCGATCACGCGCGCGGCCTGGAACGGATCGCAGGCGAAGACCAGGCCACGGTTCTCGACGTTCGGACACGAGATGTTCACCTCGATCGCCGCGACGCCGGGGGTGTTCCCCACCCGACGGGCCAGCTCGGTGTACTCCGCCAGCGACGAGCCGGCGATCGACACGATCGGCCGGGCGTCGTGCTGGAGCAGCCAGGGCAGGTCGCGCGCCAGGAAGGCGTCGATGCCGGGGCCTTGGAGGCCGATCGAGTTCAGCATGCCGGAGGGGGTCTCGGACATCCGCGGTGTCGCCCGCCCGGACCGGGGCTCGCGCATGATCGACTTCGTCACGACCGCGCCGAGCTCGGCCACGTCGAAGAACTGCTGGAGCTCGCGGCCGGCCGCTGCGCAACCGCTGGCCGTCATCACCGGGTTGTCGAGGTGGGCGTCCGCCAGCACCGTGGACAGGTCGACGTCCTCGGGGCGCAGGGTGGGCAGGTCGGGCATCAGTGACCGCCTCCTCTCGGAGCGCCGTGCGTGCCCGACGGGATCGTTCCCACGTCGTCCCAGCACACCCGGTCCCCCGCGAACACGGGTCCCTCGACACAGGACCTGGCCATCCGGATCACGCCGTCGTCCCCTCGCACCGGGAGCACGCAGGTCATGCAGACGCCGATCCCGCACGCCATCGACTCCTCGACCGCGGCCTGGCTCCATGCACCGTGCTGGGTGGCTACCTCGGTGACGGCCTGGAGCATCCCCATCGGACCGCAGGAGTAGACGACCTCGATCTTGTTGCGCGCGATCAACCCGGGCAGCACGTCGGTGACGAGGCCTTGGATGCCGACCGACCCGTCGACCGTCGTGACGGTCACCGACTGGGCTGAGCGCCGCGCCTCCAAGGCTCCGAACAGCCGGGTCTCGCTCGCCGCTCCCAGCACCATGTGCACCGCGCAGCGGCGCTCGCGCAGCCGCTCGGCGAGGACGAAGAGCGGCGCCGAGCCATAGCCCCCGCCGACCAGGGCGCAGGCGACCGGCTCCTTGGGAAGCTTGAACGGTCGACCGAGCGGTCCGACCACGTCGATCGGGTCGTGTGGCTGGAGGCGGTCCATCCAGCGGGTGCCGGGCCCGTGAGCGGCGAAGACGATCTCGACCGTGCCGCCGTACACCCCCGCCGGTCGGACCCGGTAGATCGAGAACGCCCGGCGCAGCAGGTTCGCCGACGTCTCGCCGCCGACCGCGAGCGCGACGAAGTTGCCCGGTCGGGTCCGTTCGGCGATCCCGTCCGCGACGATCGTCAGGTGTTGGTAGTCACCGACCCGCTTGATCGAGAAGACTTCGCCGCGGACCTGCAGGGGTCCCCGCTCGCGGGCCGACGTGGCCTCGGTGCCTGCGGTAAGACTCACGCGGCTCCGTCCGGCACTGTGCTCGCATCCGGCACTGTGGTCGCATTCGGGACGTCGGCAGCGGCTTCGTCGTCGGCGCGGGCCCAGCTCTGCAGCGACCGTACGCCGAGAACCCCTGCGCGCAGCGCCTCGATCCCCTGCACGGTGGCGCCCAGTCCTTGCACGGTGGTGATGCACGGGATGTTCAGCGCCACACACGCGGTGCGGATCTCGTAGCCGTCCAGCCGCGGCGAACCGTCCGACGTCGAACCGTGCGGAGTGTTGATCACCAGGTCGACGTCGCCGGCGAGGATCCGGCCGACCGTGGTGGGCTCGCCGTGGGCACCGGGACCGGCCGAGTGCTTGCGCACCACGGTCGCGGGGACGCCGTTGCGACGCAGCACCCGCGCGGTCCCCTCGGTGGCGAGGATCTCGAAGCCGAGGTCGGCGAGCCGCTTGATCGGAAAGATCATGTGTCGCTTGTCGCGGTTGGCGACCGACACGAACGCGCGGCCCTTGACCGGCAGACCTCCGAACGCGGCCGACTGCGACTTCGCGAACGCCGCACCGAAGTCGGCGTCGTAGCCCATCACCTCACCCGTGGATCGCATCTCCGGGCCGAGCACGGTGTCCACGTTGCGGCCGTCCTCGGTGCGGAAGCGGTTGAACGGCATCACTGCCTCCTTGACGGCGATCGGTGCGTCGGGCGGCAGATCCCCGCCGTCCCCGCTCGCCGGGAGGATGCCTTCGTCGCGCAGAGCAGCGATCGAGGTTCCCAGCATCACCCGAGCCGCAGCCTTGGCGAGCGGCGTTGCGGTGGCCTTCGAGACGAAGGGCACGGTGCGCGAGGCGCGGGGGTTCGCCTCGAGGACGTAGAGCACGTCGGAGACCACCGCGAACTGGATGTTGATCAGTCCGCGAACTCCGACGCCCTCGGCGATGGCCCGCGTGGACTCACGGATCCTGGCGATGTCCTCGACCCCGAGCGTGATCGGCGGCAGGGCGCACGAGGAGTCTCCGGAGTGGATGCCGGCCTCTTCGATGTGCTCCATCACGCCACCGAGGAACAGGTCCCGCCCGTCGTAGAGCGCGTCGACATCTACCTCGATCGCGTCGTCGAGGAACTTGTCGACCAGTACCGGGTGGGAGGGCGAGATCTGGGTCGCCCGTTCGATGTATCCCCGAAGGGCGTCGTCGTCGTAGACGATCTCCATCCCGCGTCCCCCGAGCACGAACGACGGACGGACCAGGACAGGGAAGCCGATCTCTTCAGCGATCAGCTTGGCCTCGGCGAAGGACGTGGCCGTACCGAACTTCGGCGCCGGCAGCCCGGCCGTGGCGAGCACGTGCCCGAACGCACCACGGTCCTCCGCGAGGTGGATCGCCTCGGGGCTGGTGCCGACGATCGGCACACCGGCGGCCGCGAGACCCGCCGCGAGCCCGAGGGGGGTCTGCCCGCCCAGCTGGACCAGCACCCCGGCCACCGGACCCGCCACGGTCTCGGCGGCGACGACCTCCAGGACGTCCTCGAGCGTCAGCGGCTCGAAGTAGAGCCGGTCGGAGGTGTCGTAGTCGGTGGACACCGTCTCCGGGTTGCAGTTGACCATCACCGTCTCGTAGCCGGCCGCCGACAGCGCCATCGAGGCGTGCACGCAGGAGTAGTCGAACTCGATGCCCTGGCCGATCCGGTTGGGGCCGCTGCCGAGGATGATCACTGCGGGCCTGGTCCGGGGCTCGACCTCGGTCTCCTCGTCGTACGTCGAGTAGTGGTACGGAGTTCGGGCCGCGAACTCGGCGGCGCAGGTGTCGACGGTCTTGTAGACCGGCCGGACACCCAGGGCATGGCGCACTCCGCGGACGACCTCGTCGGAGCCGCCGGTCAGCTCCGCGATCTGGGCGTCGGAGAAGCCGTGCCGCTTGGCCTTGCGCAGTACGGTCGGCGTCAGCGTGTCGCTGGTGGCGACCTCGGTAGCGACCTGGTGGATCAACAGCAGCTGGTCCACGAACCACGGGTCGATGCCGGTCGCGGCGAAGACCTCGTCGATGCCGGCACCCGCGCGGATCGCCTGCATCACCACGCCGAGCCGGCCGTCGTGCGGGATCGCCGCCCGCGCCAGCAGCGCGGTCTTGTCTCCCGGCAGCCCGGACCAGCTGAACACCGCATCCGGCTTTTCGAGAGATCGGAGCGCCTTCTGCAGGGCCTCGGTGAAGTTGCGACCGATCGCCATCGCCTCACCGACGCTCTTCATGTGCGTGGTCAGGCGCGGGTCGGCGGCCGGAAACTTCTCGAACGCGAAGCGCGGCACCTTCACCACGACGTAGTCCAGCGCCGGCTCGAAGCTGGCCGGGGTCTCCTGGGTGATGTCGTTGGGGATCTCGTCGAGGGAGTAGCCAAGGGCCACCTTGGCCGCGATCTTCGCGATCGGGAACCCGGTCGCCTTGGACGCTAGCGCGCTGGACCGGGACACCCGGGGGTTCATCTCGATCACGATCATCCGGCCGTCGCTCGGGTCGACCGCGAACTGGATGTTGCAGCCGCCGGTCTCGACCCCTACGGCCCGGATGACGCCGATCGCCATGTCGCGCATGGCCTGGTACTCACGGTCGGTCAACGTCATCGCCGGCGCCACCGTGATCGAGTCACCGGTGTGCACCCCCATCGGATCGAGGTTCTCGATCGAGCAGACGATCACCGTGTTGTCGTGGCCGTCGCGCATCACCTCGAGCTCGTACTCCTTCCAGCCGAAGATCGACTCCTCCAGGAGCACCTCGGTCGTCGGGCTGGCGTCCAGCCCGGCCCCGGCGATCCGGCGCATGTCGTCGGCGTCGTACGCCATCCCGGAACCGACGCCTCCCATCGTGTACGACGGTCGGCACACCACGGGGAACCCGAGCTCGTCGACGGCCGCCGCACAGTCGGCCAGGGTGTGACAGACGACGCTGCGGGCCACCTCACCGCCGAGGGACTTCACGATCGCCTTGAACGACTCGCGGTTCTCCCCTGCCTCGATCGCCTCGATGGACGCTCCGATCAGCTCGACCCCGAACTTCTCCAGCGTCCCGTCATGGGCCAGCGCCACCGCGACGTTGAGGGCTGTCTGACCGCCGAGGGTCGCCAGCAGAGCGTCCGGCCGTTCCTTGTCAATCACCTTCGCCACGAAGTGCGGCGTGATCGGCTCGACGTACGTCGCGTCCGCGATCTCGGGGTCGGTCATGATCGTGGCCGGGTTGGAGTTGACCAAGATCACCCGGATGCCTTCGGCCTTGAGGACCCGGCAGGCCTGCGTGCCGGAGTAGTCGAACTCGCAGGCCTGACCGATCACGATCGGGCCTGAGCCGATCACCAGGACCGACGAGATGTCCGTCCGACGCGGCATCAGGAGACCTCGCCATCTGTGCTGGCTGAGCTCGCCGAAACCACGGACCCCTCAACGGTGACGGGTGGCTTGTTGAGCCGGTTCGCGCGACTTCGTCGCTGCGACCCGTCCATCGCGCGACTTCGTCGCCGCGAACCGTCCATCACCTCGACGAAACGGTCGAACAGGTAGCCGGCGTCGTGCGGCCCGGCCGCCGCCTCCGGGTGGTACTGCACGCTGAACGCCCTCAGCCTGCCCTGATCGTCGCGCAGCTCAAGACCCTCGACCACGTCGTCGTTGAGACAGACATGGCTGACGCTCACGGGTCCGTACGCCGTCTGGGTCCGGCCCGCGAGCGGCGCGTCGACCGCGAAGCCATGGTTGTGCGCGGTCACCTCGACCTTGCCGGTGCTGCGGTCCAACACCGGCTGGTTGATCCCGCGATGGCCGTAGCGCAGCTTGTAGGTGTCGAAGCCGAGCGCCCGGCCGAACAGCTGGTTTCCGAAGCAGATGCCGAAGTACGGGATCTCGCGAGAGAGCACTCCCCGCAGCACCTCGATCTCCTGCTCGGCCGTCGCCGGGTCACCGGGACCGTTGGAGAAGAACACACCGTCCGGGCCGACGGCGAGCACGTCGTCGAGCGTCGCGGTGGCCGGCAGCACCTGGACCTCGATGCCGCGCTCGGCCATCCGTTGCGGCGTCATCGTCTTGATACCGAGGTCGAGCGCGGCGACGGTGAACAGTCGCTCCCCTACCGCCGGGACCACGTACGGCTGGCTCGTGGACACCTCTGCCGCCAGGGCAGCGCCCGTCATCTCCGGAGCCTCTCGCACCCGGGCCAGCAGAGCCTCGGCCGGGCTTGCGTCGGAGGCGATGCCAACCCGCATCGCGCCGCGTTCACGCAGATGTCGGGTCAGGGCGCGGGTGTCGACACCGCTGATCCCGACCACTCCCTGAGCGGACAGCTCGTCGTCGAGGCTGCGTTGTGCCCTCCAGGAGCTCGACACCCGGGACGGGTCCCGGACGACGTACCCGGCGACCCAGATGCGCGAGGACTCCATGTCGTCGTCGTTGACACCGGTGTTGCCGACGTGCGGAGACGTCATCACCACGACCTGACGGTGGTACGACGGGTCGGTCAGCGTCTCCTGGTAGCCCGTCATCCCGGTCGAGAACACTGCCTCGCCGATGGTCTCGCCGATGGCCCCGAACGCCTCACCACGGAATGTCCGGCCGTCCTCCAGCACGAGCACCGCCTCCGCCACGCTCACTGGAGCTTCCCGTCCAGGACCGTCGCCCGGCCACGCAGGAACGTCGCCACCACCCGACCCGGCAGCTCCTGGCCCCGAAAGGGCGTGTTGCGCGACAGCGAGGCGGACTCGGTCGCCTCGACGACCCGGATCGCGGCAGGATCCACCAAGACGATGTTGGCGGGTGCACCTGCCTCGAGCGGTGAGCCGTGCTGGCCGAGCCGCCCGATCGCGGCAGGTCGGACCGACATCCGGTCCGCGACGCCCGCCCAGTCGAGCAGCCCGGAGTCGACCATGGTCTGCTGCACGACCGACAGGGCGGTCTCGAGGCCGAGCATGCCCATGGCGGCGGCCGCCCACTCACACTCCTTGTCCTCCGTCGGGTGCGGGGCGTGGTCGGTGGCGACGGCGTCGATCGTGCCGTCGGCGAGGCCCGCCTGGAGCGCCGCCACGTCGTCCGCCGTACGCAGCGGTGGGTTGACCTTGTAGATCGGGTCGTAGCTGGACACCAGATGGTCGGTGAGCATCAGGTGGTGCGGCGTCACCTCGGCGGTGACGTTCCAGCCCTTGCTCTTCGCCCAGCGGATCAGCTCGACGGAGCCGGCGGTCGAGACATGGCACACGTGCAGTCGGGAGCCGACGTGCGCGGCGAGCAGACAGTCCCGGGCGATGATCGCCTCCTCCGCGACCGCCGGCCAGCCGCGCATGCCCAGGATCCCGGACATCGTGCCCTCGTTCATCTGGGCATCCTCGGTGAGCCGCGGCTCCTGGGCGTGCTGAGCGACCACGCCGTCGAACGCCTTCACGTACTCCAGCGCGCGTCGCATCATCACCGCGTCGGAGACACACGTGCCGTCGTCGGAGAACACCCGTACCCGGGCTGCTGAGTCGGCCATCGCTCCGAGCTCGGCCAGACGCTGTCCGGCCAGGCCAACCGTCACGGCTCCGACCGGGCGCACGTCGACGTAGCCGGCGGCCTGGCCGAGATTCAGCACTTGTTCGACGACGCCGGCGGTGTCGGCCACCGGGTCGGTGTTGGCCATCGCGTGAACGGCGGTGAACCCGCCCAGGGCAGCCGCCCGCGAACCGGACTCGACGGTCTCGCAGTCCTCCCGGCCTGGTTCGCGCAGGTGGGTGTGCAGGTCGACGAGTCCCGGGAGCGCGACCAGCCCGTCGGCGTCGAGGGTCACCGCGTCTGCCGGTGCCGTGCCCGACTCGGCGATGACGCCGTCCTTGAGGACCAGGTCGGCGGCCCCGCCGCCCAGGATCCGGGCGCCCTTGACCAGGTAGGTCGTGCTCATCGTCCGTCCTCCGCGCTGTCTGTGCTGGTGGCCTGGCGAGCCGAACCGTCGCCGGTCGAGCCTGTCGAGACCCCGGTGATTTCGACAGGCTCAATCAGCGGAGTTTGCCCGGACAGCAGCAGGTAGAGGACGGCCATCCGTACGGCCACCCCGTTGGTGACCTGCTCGACGATGACCGAACGGGCTGAGTCGGCGACGTTGGCGGCGATCTCCATCCCCCGGTTCATCGGGCCGGGGTGCATCACGATCGCGTGCTCGGGCAGCCGGGCGAAACGTCGCTCGTCCAGGCCGTAGCGGCGGCTGTACTCACGGGCGCTCGGGAAAAAGGCGGCGTTCATCCGCTCGCTCTGCACGCGCAGCATCATCACCGCGTCACACTTGTCCAGCGCTCCGTCGAGGTCGTACGACGTCTGGACCGGCCAGCCGTCGACGCCTACCGGCAGCAGGGTCGGCGGCGCCACCAGGGTCACCTCGGCGCCGAGCGTGGCCAGCAGCAGTGCGTTGGACCGCGCGACCCGGCTGTGCAGGACGTCCCCGACGATCGTCACCCGACGGCCGTCCAGGTCGCCGAGGTGACGGCGCAAGGTGAAGGCGTCGAGCAGTGCCTGGGTCGGGTGCTCGTGTGTGCCGTCGCCGGCGTTGACCACGCTGGAGCGCACCCAACCGGAGTTGGCCAACCGGTGCGGTGCCCCCGAGGCGCTGTGTCGGATCACGACCGCGTCCGCGCCCATGGCCTCCAAGGTGAGCGCGGTGTCCTTGAGGCTCTCCCCCTTCGAGACACTCGAGCCCTTGGCCGAGAAGTTGATGACGTCCGCCGACAACCGCTTGGCCGCCGCCTCGAACGAGATCCGGGTCCGTGTGGAGTCCTCGAAGAACAGGTTGACGACGGTCCGGCCACGCAACGTCGGGAGCTTCTTGATCGGGCGGTCCGCCAAGGTGAGCAGCTCGGTCGCGGTGTCGAGGACGCTGATCGCGTCGTCGCGGGTCAGGTCGGCGGCGGACAGCAGATGACGCTTCACGAGGCACTCCCGGCGTTGGTGACGATCTCCACAGCGTCGGTGACATCGGGCCCACGCCCGGACCCAGCGTCACCGTCGCCGTCGTAGTCGCGCAGCGTGACACTGACCCGCTCGATCAGCGAGGTCGGCAGGTTCTTGCCGACGAAGTCGGCGCGGATCGGCAGTTCGCGGTGCCCGCGGTCGACCAGCACCGCGAGCTGGACGGCTCGTGGGCGACCGACGTCGTTGATCGCGTCCAGGGCCGCCCGGATCGTGCGACCGCTGTAGAGGACGTCGTCGACCAGGACGACCACGGCGCCGTCGATCCCGCGACCGGGGATGTCGGTGGCGCCGATCGTGCGTGCCGGTCGCATCCGCACGTCGTCGCGGTACATCGTGATGTCCAGCGAGCCGGCCGGGATCTGGCTACCTTCGACCCGGCTCATGATGGCGGCGATCCGGTGTGCGAGCGGCGTACCGCGCGACGGGATGCCGAGCACGATCAGGTCGTGGGAGCCCTTGTTGCGCTCGAGGATCTCGTGCGCGATCCGGGTCAACGCCCGGGCGATGTCGTCGGCGTCGAGGACGACGCGCGCCGATCCGGGGGGGTCGGCAGGTGCTGCAGAGGGGCTGCTGGGCGCAGGATGACTGTGCATGAAGCGGCCTGACCTCCTTCTCCGCCTCACGGGACGGCTCGTTAAAGGATGTCTGTCGCGGGACACGCTATCAGGGGGATCCCGGTCCTTGGCTCATCCGGACGCGTGGCGGACCACGGCCGGAATTCTGCGCCGGGCAGTCACCACAAGATTACTCTGAGTATTTTTCGCGACTCTGAGTAATCATCGGCGATTACTGGGTACCATTTTGTCCTCGGTGCAGGACGACATCTCCCATGTTGCGTCCGAGAACGGAAGGGACACAACGTGACAGAGAACTACGCGAAAGCCCTGGGCATGCGACTCAGAGCGATCCGGCAGCAGCAGGGTCTCTCGCTCCAAGGGGTGGAGGAGAAGTCCGATGGCCTCTGGAAGGCCGTCGTGGTCGGATCCTACGAGCGCGGTGACCGTGCGGTCACGGTCCAGCGGCTCTCCGAGCTGGCCGAGTTCTACGGCGTACCCATGAACGAGCTGCTTCCCGGAGCGCACGAGCTCGGTGCGGCCCGCGAGGCACCTCCGCGACTGGTGCTCGACATCGAGCGGCTGCACCAGCTCGATCTCAACGACGCGGCTCCGCTGTCCCGGTTCACCGCGAGCATCCAGTCGATGCGCGGTGACTACAACGGGCGGGTGCTGTCGATCCGCCAGGAGGACCTGCGCACGCTGGCCGTGATCTACGACGAGGCACCGAGCGCTCTGGCCGAGCGGCTGATCAACTGGGGCGTGATGCGTCCGGACAGCAGTCAGGCGCAGAGCTGAGCCTGATAGCCCTACAGATCGGCTCCGGTGTCCGGCGCCGGTGGCAGAGCGAGGCTGTCCTCCTTGTCGCGTTGGACGGACGCCGCGCCGGAGATCTTCGCGAGCACCCCGTTCACGAACGCCGGCGACTCGTCGGTCGACAGCTCTCGAGCCATCGAGACGGCCTCTGACAGTGCCACCGCCTGCGGGACCTCCGCGACGTGCCGCAGCTCGAAGACGCCGATCCTGATGATGGTGCGGTCCACGGCGGGCATCCGGTTCAACGGCCAGCCCGAGGAGTACGCCGTGATCGCCTCGTCGATCTCCTCCCGATGACCGTCGACCCCTTCGACCAGCGTGACCGTGTACGGGTTCAGCGGCGTCTCCGCGCTCTGCCGCCGGTCGGCCAGCGTCTCCGCGACCGGAAGTCCGCGTTGCTCGGACTCGAACAAGATGTCCAGTGCGCGTTTGCGCGCCTTGGTGCGTGCACCCATGGATCTACCCTCGCGAGCGTGGCGGGGTGAGCCAGGCCACGCAGGTGCGTCGCTGTTCGTCCATCAGCTGGAGATCCGGCCGAGGTAGCTGCCGTCGCGGGTGTCCACCTTGACCTTCTCACCGTTGGTGATGAACAGCGGGACCGCGATCTCGAAGCCGGTCTCCAGACGGGCCGGCTTGGTGCCGCCGGTGGAGCGGTCGCCCTGCAGACCCGGCTCGGTGTACTCGACGAGCAGCTCGACCGAGGCCGGCAGCTCGAGGTAGAGCGGAGTCCCCTCGTGGACGGCGACGATCGCCTCCTGGTTCTCCAGCATGAAGTGCGACGCCTCACCAACGGTGTCCGGCGAGAGGTGGGTCTGGTCGTAGGTCTCGCTGTCCATGAAGATGTAGGACTCGCCGTCGTTGTACAGGTAGGTCATCGTCCGCTTGTCGACGTTCGCGGTGTCGACCTTCACGTCCGCGTTGAACGTCTTGTCCACGACCTTTCCCGAGAGCACGCTCTTGAGCTTGGTGCGCACCACGGCCCCACCCTTGCCGGGCTTGTGGTGCTGGAACCACACGACGGACCAGAGCTGTCCGTCGAGATTGAGCACCATGCCGTTCTTCAGGTCGTTCGTGGTCGCCATCAGGGTAAGTCTTCCTTGCTCCGTCATCGAGTTCTGGCCGTCGTACGCCGCACAGGGGTCGTCGGGGTGGCGGGTCAGTCTAGCCGCCGCGCACCTCGGCTCCCCAATCCGCGGATCCGCCCGGACCACCGGGGTCTAACGTGGACCAACGTGAGCGGCTTCGTCATCTTCCTGATCGTGCTGGCCTTCGTCGTGATCAGCCGCCTGGGCCGGCACGCCGGCGCTTCCAGCACGTCCCGGCGCGAGCGGATCCGCACCCAGGCGAACCTCGGCTTCCAGCAGGCCCGCCAGCAGCTCCAGTCGCTCCAGCAGATGGAGCCCGGTGACGGTGCGCAACCCGGCTGGCCGCCTCGGCCGCCTGGCGCGGCTTCGATGACCCCACCCGCAGGTGCGCAGAGCGGGACGCCGCCGAACCCGTTCGACCAGCCGGCTGTGTGGCAGGCCGCCGCCTGGGCACCGACCGCGGACGCGCCGACGCTCAGCCAGGTCCAGCCCTTCCTGGACAACGCCGGCGCCGTCGTCGACGCCCTGCGCGCCGATCCTGACGTCCGGGCCGTCCTGTCCGACATCGATGCCTCCGCCGAAGCTCTGGCCGGAGGTGACCCGACCGCTGGCGAGGAGGTCGCCGATCCGACCTCGTCGAGCCTCGTCGCAGCCCCGCCCGAGCGGTACGTGGGTTCGGCTGCGCTGGAGAGCACCTTGGACTCGACGATCGAGAGCAGCCTGATGGGTCTGCCCGCCGGGTCCTCGGTGCTGTCAGTCCTGCCAGGTGGCCCGGGCCTCGACCTGACCGACGACGTGCGGTCGCAGGTCGAGGTGTTCGTGACCGACGGTCACGAGGTCGCCGCGGTCCGCCTGATCTGCGACGAGATGGGCTGCGGCATTCTCGAGGCCATGAACACCGTGCGCAGCCTGTCCTGAAGCACGACGTCGAGAGAGAGGCTTCGGCTGTTCGCGCGGCCGCAGCACAGCCGTTACCTCTCACTCGGCGCCACACGCGGGCTCTCTCGTCCCGGTAGGGGTCACCGCACAGCTGCGAACGCCTCCAAGGCGAACCGGTACGAGTCCAGCCCGAAGCCGGACACGGTGCCTCGGGCGACCGCTGAGATGACGCTGGTGTGCCGGAACTCCTCCCGCGCCATCGGGTTGGACAGGTGGACCTCGATCAGGCGACCGTCCAGCAGGGCGCAGGCGTCGCGCAGGGAATAGCTGTAGTGCGTGAACGCGGCCGGGTTGAGCACCACGGACGCGTTGGCGTCCACGGCCTCGTGGATCCAGCCGACCAGCTCGGCCTCGTCGTCGGTCTGCCGGACCTCTACGCCCAGGCCCAGCTCGCTCGCCCAACCTCGGCACGCAGCCACCAGGTCGTCGTACGACGCCGAGCCGTACACATCGGGCTCACGCAAGCCGAGTCGGCTCAGGTTGGGACCGTTGAGGATCAGGACGTGCGGGGCCGTGCTCACGCGCCGGAGCCTATCTGTCCTGGTTCGCTGATCGCGGCGTACGCCTCGCGCAGCAGGTCAGGATCGGGTGCCTCCAGGATATCCGGACTCCCCTGCTCCCGGAGGATCACGAAGCGCAGCCGGTTGCCCCGCGACTTCTTGTCGACCTTCATCGTCTCGTGCAGGGTGGTCCAGTCGGCCCCGGCGTACGACGTCGGGAGTCCCAGCGAGGTGAGCACCTGGCGGTGTCGTTCCGTGGTCGGTGTGTCGAGCCGGTCTGCGAGCCGCGCGAGCTCGGCGGCGTACACCATCCCGACCGAGACCGCGGAACCGTGTCGCCAGACGTAGCCCTCGGCCCGTTCGATGGCGTGGCCGAGGGTGTGGCCGTAGTTGAGCGCCTCGCGGCCAACTGCACCCTCGGATGAGGTCTGCTCGCGCAGGTCGCCCGCAACCACCTCGGCCTTGACCCGGATCGCCCGCGCGATCAGCTCGTGGCAGGCCGGCGAGGTCGGGTCCAGCGCTGCCTTCTGGTCCGCCTCGACGATCCGCAGGATCTCCTCGTCGGCGATGAAGCCACACTTCACGACTTCGGCAAGACCGCTCACCAGGTCGTCCGGGTCCAGCGTCTCCAGGGTGTCCAGGTCGCAGAGCACTCCCGCCGGTTCGTGGAACACACCAACCAGGTTCTTTCCCTCCTCGGTGTTGATCCCGGTCTTGCCCCCGACCGCGGCGTCGACCATCCCGAGCAGCGTCGTCGGGACGTGGACGACCCGCACACCACGCAGGAACGTCGCCGCCACGAAGCCGGCCAGGTCGGTGGTGGCTCCCCCGCCGACACCGACCACGGCGTCGGAACGGGTGAATCCGGCCTGCCCCAACCGTTTCCAGCAGTAGGCCGCGACCTCGGAGGTCTTCGCCTGCTCGGCGTTCGGGACCTCGATCGCGGACGTCTCGTAGCCACCGGCGGCCAAGCTGTCGCAGATGGTCCGTCCGATCGAGGACAAGGCCCGCGGATGGATCATGGCCACCCGCTGGGCGGCGCCGACGAGTCCGGGAAGCTCACCGAGCACGTCGTGGCCGACCACGACGTCGTACGGCGACTCGGTTGCGACCCGGATCCGGGCCGTCTCAGTCATCGGGAGCCACCGCCGCGCGCTCGACCGCCTCGATCAGTGCAACCACCACTTCGTCGACACTGAGTCCGTCGGTGACGATCGTCGTGCCGGCCACCGCGGCGTACAGCGGTCGGCGGGCATCGAGCAGCGCCTTGAGCTGGGAGCGGACGTTGCCGAGCAGCAGCGGTCGGGTGGTGCCGAGGCCGACCCGCGAGGCGGCCGCGGCCAGCCCCACATCGAGGAAGACCACCCGGTGGCCGGTCAACCGCTGGCGTGTCGTCGGGGTCGTCAACGCGCCTCCGCCCAGGGCCAGCACGCCCGGATGGGCGTCGAGGGCGTGGGCGACGGCGTCGGCCTCGAGCTCGCGGAACCGGCCCTCTCCCTCGTCGACGAAGATCTCGGGGACTGGCTTGCCTGCGACAGCCTCCACGTCTTCGTCGGTGTCGCGGAAGTCGACCTGCCAGCGCTGGGCCAGAGCCCTGCCGACCGACGTCTTGCCGGCGCCGGGTGGACCCACCAGGACGACCCGCGGGCCCTCCGTAGGGGTCATGACCGCGCCAGCGAGGCGAGGTAGCCGTCGCGGTTGCGGCGGGTCTCGGCCACCGAGTCACCGCCGAACTTCTCCACCGCGGCCTCCGCAAGCACCAACGCCACCATGGCCTCGGCGACCACCGACGCGGCGGGGACAGCGCAGACGTCAGAACGCTGGTGGTGCGCCACCGTTGCCTCGCCGGTCGCCACGTCGACCGTTCGCAGCGCGCGCGGGATCGTGGCGATCGGCTTCATCGCAGCACGCACCCGCAGCAGCTCCCCGGTCGACATACCGCCCTCGGTGCCGCCACTGCGTCCCGAGGTACGCCGTGGTCCGTCCGGCCCGGGTTCGATCTCGTCGTGAGCTGCCGACCCTGGTCCACGCGCCACGTCGAAGCCGTCGCCCACCTCGACACCCTTGATGGCCTGGATCCCCATCAACGCCCCGGCCAGCCGCGAATCGAGACGGCGGTCCCAGTGGACGTGTGATCCGAGACCGGGGGGGACGCCGTAGGCCACCACCTCCACGACGCCGCCAAGAGTGTCGCCGTCCTTGTGGGCCTGGTCGATCTCGGCCACCATCGCGGCGCTGGCGTCAGGGTCCAGGCACCGCACAGGGTCAGCGTCGAGGCCGGCGAGGTCGTCGGGACTGGGCACGACGCCGGGCGGCGCCTCGGCCTTGCCGATCGAGACGACATGTGCGACCAGTCGTACGGCGATGGCCTGCTCGAGGAACGCTGCCGCCACGGCCCCCAGTGCCACCCGGGCGGCGGTCTCCCGGGCGCTGGCGCGTTCGAGGACGGGGCGCGCCTCGTCGAAGCCGTACTTCTGCATCCCGACCAGGTCGGCGTGACCGGGTCGCGGTCGGGTGAGTGGTGCGTTGCGGGCGAGGCCCGCCAGCACCTCGGGGTCCACGGGGTCGGCCGACATCACCTGTTCCCACTTGGGCCACTCGGTGTTGGCGATCGTGATCGCGATCGGGCTGCCCATCGTGGCGCCGTGCCGGACTCCGCCCACCAGGGTGACCTGGTCCTGCTCGAACGACATCCGGGCACCGCGGCCGTAGCCGAGCCGCCGGCGCGCCAGCACGTCGACCAGGTCGGAGGTCGTGATCGTGACGCCTGCCGGCAGGCCCTCGAGCACAGCCACCAGGGCCGGACCGTGCGACTCACCCGCCGTCAGCCATCTGAGCATGGCCAAAGTCTGTCACGCGCCCGCGCAGAACACGCCGCCCGGCGCACGAGCGTCTCGTCGGCGGCGGCCGAGGCAGTCGAGACTCCGCGATCTCGACAGGCTCGATCAACGGACGGTGGGCGGGGCAGTCGAGACTGCGCGATCTCGACAGGCTCGATCAGCGGACCTGCACGACCATCAGCGGACCGGCACGACGATCAGCGGACTGGCACGACCATCAGCGGACTGGCACGACCATCAGCGGACCGGCAAGACGATCTGCGGACGTGCGTGGTCTAGGTGCCGAGGTACCAGTGCGCGAACGGGCCGCCCCAGACCAGCCCGACGTAGGCTCCCGCGATCATGAAAGGCCCGAACGGGTACCGCTTGCGGTCCACGATCTTCACCAGGGCGAGCACGCCCCCGATCACGCCGCCGAGCAGCAGACCTGCGTAGACACCGACGACGACCTGGCCCCATCCGAGGTAGCCCAGCGCCATGCCGAGCACCCCCGCCAGCCGGACGTCGCCGTAGCCGAGCCCGCGGGGATAGACGAGCCACATCAGGAAGAAGAAGCCGCCGTACGCCAGCCACCCGAGCCCCGCCCGCACCAGGTCGTCGGACGCACCGTCGATCAGCGCGGCGACCGCGACCAGAGCCGTCACCACGACGTAGGACGGCGCGATGATCCGGTACGGGATCAACCGGGTCTGCGCATCGATGTAGCCCAACAAGGTGCCGATCACGGCCAGGAACACCCAGCCGCCGACGATCGGCTCGTCACGAAGCTCCACTCCGACGAGCAGCCCCGACAACCCTCCGACGATCGCCAGCTTGACCGCCAGGTGCGGCCGGGCAGCCAGGTCGACGTACAGCGTCTTGGCCGGCGCATCAGCCCCGTCCATCGGCGTCATCGGCGCGTGCTCGACCGCGACCTCGGCGACCCCCGAGCCGGATTCGGCCGGCTCGACCCCCGACAACGGTTCCGGGTCCGGTTCCGGTTCGGGAAGTCTGGCGATCAGTCCGGGGCCGAGCGCGCACAGGCCGGCGACAACCAGCGCGCAGACGATCGGGACCAGGGCCGTGGACACAGGCGGAGCCTAATGGCTGCCTCGGCTCGGCTCAGCCTGGTCAGGGTTGTCGCGACCACGTGGCGCGGCCCGCCAGCGCTAGTACCTCGGCACTAGACCGTGTACGCCGATCGGAAGAAGCCGCTCGGGTCGTAGCGGTGCTTGACCCGGCGCATCCGGGCGAGGTTGCCCCCGTAGTACGACGCCACCGGGCGTCCTGGCTCCAGGTAGTTCACGTATCCGCCGGCTGAAGCAGTGCCGACAGCACGGTGAGCCCGGTCGATCCAGTCGTACGCCGCCGCGACCTGGGCGGGTCGCGGGTGTGCGGCAAGGCCGACGTACCACTGGATGTCGGCCAGGTGACGTCGCCACGGGAACGCGGTCGCGCCTGGTTCACGGTCGCGGACGGCTCCGGTGAGCGGGTCGAGGATGACGGCGACCGGCCGGTGCGTCGCGGCGCGGCGGGCGACGATGCGAGGCAGCGCGCGCCCGAGCGCCGGGGAGATCCCGACGACCACGTCCGAGCCCGCCGCAAAGCTCTGACGCGGCGACGTCGTGCCACCACCGAGGAACGAGATGCCGTCCAGGAAGGACTTCCGGAACGTGGACACACTCGTCGCGCTGACGCCCACCGCGCGCTCGATCGCGGTCGCCTCGCCGTCTTCGGCTCCTGCTCGGCAAACTCCCACGACGCGCACCCGCGTGGACCCGTCCGACCCGGCCTCCAGGTGCAGGTTCATCCATACGCTGCGCGGCATCGCGATGATCCGTCGGCCCCAACCGTGCAGCACGGGGGTCGCCGACGACCACGGGAACGACACCAGGAAGATCCCGAACCGCTGGGTGCGGTGCGTGGCGAACCGCAGCGACGTGACGATCCCGAGGTTGCCGCCGCCCCCGCCACGACACGCCCAGAACAGGTCGGAGTGCCGGTCGCCGCTTGCGGTGCGGACCTTCCCGTCGGCGGTCACGAGTCGGACCGACTCGAGCCGGTCACACGTCAGGCCGTGCTGCCGGTTGTCGACGCCGAGCCCACCCCCAAGAGTGAGCCCCGCCGCACCGACCGTCGGACACGTGCCAGTCGGGATCGACCGGCCGTGCCCGGCCAACGCGGCATGCACGTCATAGAGCCGGGCGCCGGCCCCGACGGTGGCGAGCCCGGACGCGGCATCGAAGTGGGTGCCGCTGATCCGGGCCACGTCGATGACCAGGCCGTCTTTCACCGAGGACGCACCGACGTAAGAGTGCCCGCCGGCCCGCGGTCGCGCGACCAGTCCGAAGCGGCGTGCGAAGGCGATCGCCTCCGCCACATCCTGCGAGGTCGTGGCCTCGACGACCGCGAGCGGGGTGATCCGGTCGAAGCGTGGATCGAAGAGGCGCTTGGCAGCGTCGTACCCAGGGTCGTTGCGTCGTACGACGTCGCCGTCGATTCCGGCCGCCAGCGCCCGCCAGTCCGCTCGGGTAGGTCCCGTGGCCCGCGCGGACGTGCCGTCGGCGGCGGTGGGGCCTGCCTCGGTCATACCGGTGGTCGTCGCACCGGTGGAGTTCGGCTTCGTCGCGGTGGTGTCCGAACGGCCCCCCGTGCACCCGGTGGCGAGCAAGGCAGACGTCGCCGCGGCCTGGAGGACGCTACGCCGGGAGGGGCGTTGCCCGAGATCGGTCATGTCCGGAGGACGCGGCCGGCGGCGGCAAGGTTGTCCGTGGGAGGTCTCACTGGTCGAGGGCGTCACGCATCGCCGACAGCGGAGCCACGTTGCTTCCGGTCATCAGCACGACCTGGCGCGCGGCCTGATGCAGCAGCAGATCGACTCCGGGCACCACCAGCGCATCCCGCTTCCCGGCGGCCTCGATCACGGGAGTCACCCGGGGCTCGTAGTTGACATCGAACACCACGTCGGCCATCGCGGCGAGGAAACCGGCCCAGGGCTGCTGCGCCGCTGCGGGGATCGTCGACAGGAGCAGGTCGGCACGCGGTGCACCCTCCCCGCCCGACGGCAGGTCCTCCAGAGCACGCAGCCGCACCTCGATGCCGAGACCCTCTCCGAGCGGGATCAGCCCACCCGCCCGCTCGACGGACCGTGCCAGCACCTCGACCCGCGCGACGCCAAGCTCTGCCATCGCGGCCAGCCCCGAGGCGGCAGTGGCACCGGCCCCCACGATCACGCCGGTCGTCACGTGGGGAACTCCGGCGGCTCGGACCGCGTCCACACAGCCACCGATGTCGGTGTTGTGTCCTGACCAGCCCGCAGCCGTCCTGACCAGGGTGTTCACGGAGTTCAGGCGGCGGGCCAACGGCTCCACCGTGTCGCACAGCCCGGCCGCTACCTGCTTGAGGGGGCGGGTCAGCGAGAGTCCGCGCCAGGACGCGCCGAGCCCGCCGACGAAGGCAGTGAGCTCGTCGGCGTTGACGCGGTAGGCGTCGTACTCCCAGTCCAGACCCAGCGCGGCGTACGCGGCGCGGTGCAGGACAGGTGAGAGCGAGTGGCCGATCGGCTCACCGAGCACGCCGCAGCGCGAGGCGGCACCGGGTGTGGTCATCGGCGCGGTCTCACCGAAGACTCAGCACTCATCGGAGGTCGTGCAGAACTCGCGGTACTGCGCGACGTTGCGGTTGTGCTCCTCCAACGTGCTGGCGAACTTCGTCTCGCCGGTCGCCAGGTTGACGGTGACGAAGTACAGGTAGTCGGTCTTGGCCGGGGCGAGCGCCGCCTGCAGCGCCTCGGTGCCGGGGGCGTCGATCGGCGTCGGTGGCAGACCCGTCTGCAGGTAGGAGTTGTAAGGGGAGCTCGACTGTCGCTGCTCGTCGGTGGTCACGACGTCACCGCGCAGGTTGAGCGCGTAGTGCAAGGTCGAGTCGAACTGCAGGGCCATGCCGATGTCGAGGCGGTTGTAGACCACGCTGGACACCTTGGCCATGTCCGCTGTTCCCGACTCGGCCTGGATCAGGCTGGCGATGGTGACGATGTCGCCCGGACCGTAGCCCAGCGCCTTCGCCTCGCGCTCCAGGTCAAGTGACGTCGCCTGCTCGGAGAACTTCGCGACCATGTCGTGCAGCAGGCTGGCTGCCGTCGTGGACTTCTTCACGTCGTACGTCGACGGGAACAGGTATCCCTCAGGATCCCCGTCGGCGTAGGCCGGGAGACCGAGGGAGGCCGTGTCGTCGTACGCCGCCTGGAGCTGCTTGAGCGAGAAGTCGGTCTGCTTGGCGATCGATGCCAGCACCTCGCTGGCACGCAGCCCCTCCGGGATCGTCACGGTCGGGTTCTTGATCAGTGACCCCGGGTCGACCAGGACGAGCAGGGCCGAACGTGCCGACATCTTCGAGAGCATCTGGTAACGGCCTACCTGGATGCTCAGCGACCGCTCGTCCTTGCCGGCCTCTTCGGTGAATGCCTTGACCGACTTGACCACGCCGGCCTTGACCAGTGTGTTCCCGATGTCGGTAGCGGTGTCGCCGTCGTGCACTGCGACCACGACGGCCGGCTTCTGGCCGTCGCCGGTGTAGTCCGCGGCCGGGCTGCTCGAGAGAATGTTCTTGACGAAGTCGACACCCTTGACGTAGCCGAGCGCCGCGATCACGCCGACCACCAGCACGATGAGCAGCACCGGGAGACAGCCGCGACCCCGGCGCGCCCGGGCACGGTGGCCGCTGGCACGCAGCCCGCCGACCCCGATCGATGCGGGGTCGCCGTGTTCGGTCTCGGTCATCCGTGGTCCACTTCCTGCCCAGGTGGTCGCCCCGTCGACCGTTCGATGTCGATCGCGTGTTGCAAGATCACGACCGCGGCGGCCTGGTCGACCACCGCACGCCGCTGGGAGCCCTTCTTGCCACGCTCACGCAGTACGCGTTCCGCGCTTACGGTAGTCAGTCGTTCATCGACCAGGCGAACTGGCACGTCGTGAGCGGACCTATCGGCGCCGGTTTCAACACCTGATGTCCGTAATGCGATTACGAGGTCGACCGCGAAAGCGCGGACCTTGGTTGCCGCCGGGCCTTCGCGACCCGACAGCGACACAGGGAGCCCGACGATCACCTCCACCGCACCCTCGTCTCGGACCAGGGCAACCAGCCGCTCCAGATCGCCTGGCCCGCGCGACACGGTCTCCACCGGCGTGGCCAGCACGGCCGCGCTGTCACACCGCGCGACCCCGATCCGGACGTCACCGACGTCCACGCCGAGCCGAACACCGGGGCGAACCCCCGGGCGCGACCCGTCCGGAGTGGCCGGAGGGCCGTCACGCGGCGTCGAGGAGGACAGTGCGGTCAGCCGTTCGTCACGCGTTCGGCGATCGCCCGCTCGACATCGTGCAGGGCCTGGGGCGCGGCCTGTGGATCGGTGCCGCCACCCTGGGCGACGTCGTCCTTGCCGCCACCGCTGCCACCCAGGGTCGTCGCGGCGACCTTGACCAAGGCTCCGGCGGCGAGACCCCACGTTCGAGCAGCGTCGTTCAACGCGATCACCACCGACGGCTTGCCGCCGCCGGAGCCGATCACGCAGACGACCACGGGACTCTCACCCGGCATCCGGCCGCGGACGTCGAGCGCCAGCCGGCGTACGTCCGTACCGTCCGCACCGTCGGCGACATGGCCGACGAGACGCACGCCGAAGACATCGCGAGCGGCGTCGGCAAGCGAGCCCGCCTGCGCGAGCAGCGCCGTGACGCGGACCCGCTCGATCTCCTTCTCGGCGACACGGAGCCGCTCGAGGATGTCGTGGACGCGCTCAGGAAGCTCCTCGGGCCGGACTTTCAGCACGTCGGTGAGCTGGGAGACCAAGACGTGCTCGCGGGCCAGGAACTGGTAGGCGTCGGACCCGACGAGGGCCTCCACCCGGCGTACTCCGGAACCGATCGACGACTCCCCGAGCAGCTTGATCACCCCGAGCTGGCCGGATCGCCCCGCGTGGGTGCCGCCGCACAGCTCGCGCGCCCAGTCACCGACCGAGATCACCCGGACCTGGTCGCCGTACTTCTCCCCGAACAGCGCCATCGCGCCGGCCGAGCGGGCCTGTTCCTGGGTCATCAGCTCGGCCTGCACCGCGAGGTCGGACAGGACCAGGTCGTTGACGCGGGCCTCGACGTCGTGCAGCACGCTGGCGGGCACCGCGCCGGTGGCGGAGAAGTCGAACCGGAATCGGCCCGGCGCGTTCTCGCTGCCCGCCTGGGTCGCGGTCTCCCCCAGCGCCTCCCGGAACGCCTTGTGCACCATGTGGGTCGCGGTGTGCGCCCGGCTGATCGACTTGCGCCGTTCGACGTCGACCTCAGCGTGTGCACCGACCCCCCGGGTGACCTCGCCGGACAGGACGGAGACCTTGTGCACGATCACGCCGCGAACCGGAGACTGCACGTCGAGCACCTGGATCTGCGCACCGTTGTCAAGCGTGATCACGCCCTGATCGGCGAGCTGGCCGCCACCCTCGGCGTAGAACGGCGTCCGGTCCAGCACCAGCTCGACGTTCTGCCCCTCGGTGACCTGCTCGACCACGCCGTCGTCGGTGACCAGCCCGGTGACTGTGGCCTCCGTGACCACCTCGTCGTACCCGGTGAACGTGACTTCCCGACCCATCCGGTCGCCGATCTCACGGTATGCCGTGGTGTCGCTGTGCTGTCCCTTCTTCGCCTGTGCATCGGCCTTGGCGCGCCGGCGCTGCTCGGCCATCAAGTCACGGAAGCCCACCTCGTCCACGCTCAGCCCCTGCTCGGCCGCCATCTCCAGGGTCAGGTCGACCGGGAACCCGTAGGTGTCGTGGAGCTGGAACGCCTTCGCGCCGGACAACGTGTCGCCACCCTGCTGTTTGGTCTGGGTCGCCGCGAGGTCGAACATCGTGGTCCCGGCCTTCAGCGTCTGGCGAAACGCGTCCTCCTCGGCGTACGCGATCGCGGAGATCCGTGGCCACTGCGTGTCGAGCTCCGGGTAGGACAACCGCATCTTGGACAGTGACACCGGGAGAAGCTCCGGCAGCGTGTGGTCCTCGACCCCCAGCAGCCGCATCGACCGCACGACCCGGCGCAGGATCCGGCGCAGTACGTAGCCGCGTGCTTCGTTGCCGGGCGTGACGCCGTCGCCGATCAGCATCAAGGAGCTGCGCACGTGGTCGGCCACTACCCGCATCCGGACGTCGTCGTCGTGATTGTCGCCGTACCGCTTGCCGGCCAGCTCCGCGGCTCTGGCCAGCACCGGGTGGACCTCGTCGACCTCGTAGATGCTGCCCCTGCCCTGCAACAGCATCGCCATCCGCTCCAGGCCCATGCCGGTGTCGATGTTCTTCTGCGGCAGGTCACCGAGGATCTCGAAGCTGTCCTTGCCCGTGCCGGCACCGCGGAGGTTCTGCATGAACACCAGGTTCCAGAACTCCATGAACCGGTCGCCGGCCTTCTCCAGGTCGTCGGGGCCGTAGGCCTCGCCTCGGTCCACGAAGATCTCCGAGTCGGGCCCACAGGGACCGGGGATGCCCATCGACCAGTAGTTCTCGGCCATGCCGAGGCGGTGGATCCGGTCGTCGGACAGCCCGGCGACCCGCTTCCAGATGGCGACCGACTCGTCGTCGTCGAGGTAGACCGAGACGTGCAGCACCGCGGTGTCGATGCCGTAACCGCCGTCGGCCTGCGGCTTGGTGACCAGATCCCAGGCGGCTTCGATGGCGCCTTCCTTGAAGTAGTCGCCGAAGGAGAAGTTGCCGTTCATCTGGAAGAAGGTGCCGTGCAGGTCGGTCTTCCCGACCTCTTCGATGTCCAGCGTGCGGATGCACTTCTGGACGCTCACCGCGCGGGCGTACGGCGGACTCTCCTGACCGAGGAAGTACGGAACGAACGGCACCATGCCGGCGTTGACGAACAGCAGGTTGGGGTCATCGAGCAGCAGGGACGCACTCGGGACGAGGGTATGGTCGCGCTTCTCGAAATGCGCGATGAACCGGCGGCGGATCTCAGCGGTGTCCATGGGTATGAGCTTTCTGGTGTCGGAGCCCGTCAGGCGGGCAACAGGAACGAAGGCTAGGCGCTCGCGCGTGGCGAGTCGGAGGCGGACGCTGCCGCCCCGGTAGCTCGTCCCGTGCGGGCGTGCCGTCCCTGCTCGAGCAGCCGCCCCGACCGATCCGGCGCCGTCTCGAGGCTCAACTGGGCGCGCAGTTCGTGCTCACGCTCGGCCATCCCGGTGACGACTTCGTCCTTGAAGATCCGCGCCCCGACCTGCCAAGCAGCCATCCTGGCAGCGACACCGTCCGGAGTGAAGTTCTGCGCCGTCCGCTTGACCTTGAACAGACCGTAGACGCCCGAAGCCGCGCCGGCGGCGAACCAGAATGCGCGGCTCATCGGGTAGCTCCTCTCCGGTCGTCGCGGCGTTGCCTCGGCATCGGCGCCATCAGCGCCATCCCTTCGAGGGTGCCTGCTCGGCACGGCGGCGTCGACGTATTTTCCGCTGCCGCCGGAGCTCTTTGCGCACGGCGTACGAGATCCGCATCCGTTGCTCCTCATCGAGCGCGTGCCGCACCCCGTGCGAGAGGGCGGCCACCTTGATCAACGGTCGCCCGAGCGTTACCGACGCGATCCGCGCCGTGGTCAGGTCGTCATCGTCGGCGCTGGTTCCGCGCTGCCGCCCGGCGAAGTCGGTGATCAGCGTGACCTCGGGATCACCGGCCTCGGGTGCAGAAGCCCCAGCGTCAGCCGGTAGCGCCGCCAAGGCCAGCTCGAGGGCGACCGCGGTGTCCCGCTGCTGCGCCTGGAGGACTGCGAAGCGCTCGCCGACGGACTGCTGCGCCGCACGGAGATCGCCGACCTGGTCGGACAGAGCGCGGATCGCACGGTGCTGACGGATCACCACACCGAGCAGGATCAGCGACAGCAAGCCGGCAGCTACCGCTACCGCGACAGCCACGTCGCTCGTCATCGCTCTCGCCTCCGCTTCGCCGCCTCGGTCTGGTCGCGAACAAGCCGCAACCCTACCGCGCAGGTTCCGATCACTCCCCGCCTGTGAGGATCGCCTTGATCCGCTCGAGTCGTACGGCGTACTCCGCCTCGGTGCCGCGCCCGGACGGTCGATAGTAGGTGGCATCCTTCACCGCATCGGGCGCGTGCCGCTGCGGCGCCACACCGCGCGGGTCGTCGTGGGCGTAGAGGTAACCCTCCCCGTGGCTGAGCTTGGCGGCGCCGGGGTAGTGGGCATCGCGCAAATGAGCCGGCACCGCGCCGATCTTGCCCGCGGACACGTCGGCGATAGCGCTGTCGACCGCCGCGATGACGGCGTTCGACTTCGGTGCCAGCGACAAGGCGATCACGGCCTGGGCCAAGTTGATCCGAGCTTCCGGCATCCCGATCAGCTGGACTGCCTGGGCGGCCGCGACCGCGGTCGGCAGGGCGGTCGGGTCGGCGAGACCGATGTCCTCACTGGCTGAGATCACCAACCGGCGGGCGATGAAACGGGGGTCCTCACCGGCCGCGATCATCCGGGCCAGGTAGTGCAACGCGGCATCCACGTCGCTGCCCCGGATGGACTTGATGAAGGCCGAGATCACGTCGTAGTGCTGGTCGCCTTGACGGTCGTAGCGCACCGCCGCCCGGTCGACCGCGGTCTCGAGGATCTTCATCGAGACCACGTCATCACCGTGCGAGCCGGCGCTCCCGGCGGCGGCCTCGAGGTAAGTCAGGGCCCGCCTGGCGTCGCCGCCGGCGAGTCGGACGAGCTGGTCGAGGGCGTCGTCGTCGATCGCAACTGCGCCGCGCAGCCCTCGTTCATCGGCCATCGCGCGTGCAACGACCTCCCGGACCGCGTCGTCGGTGAGCGGTTCGAGGGTGAGCAGCAACGACCGCGACAGCAGCGGCGAGATGATCGAGAAGAAGGGGTTCTCGGTGGTCGCCGCGATCAAGGTCACCCAGCGGTTCTCCACGCCGGGCAACAGCGCGTCCTGCTGGGCCTTGCTGAACCGGTGCACCTCGTCGACGAAGAGCACTGTCTGCCGCCCGCCGCGAGACAGCTCACGACGGGCCGCGTCGATCACCTCGCGCACTTCCTTGACGCCAGCCGAGACCGCCGAGACCTCCACGAAGCGCCGGTCTGTCTGGGCCGAGACGATGCCGGCGATCGTGGTCTTGCCCGTGCCGGGCGGTCCCCACAGCAGCAACGCGGTGGCCTGGTCGGCCTCGACGAGCTGGCGCAGCGGGGAGCCTTCGACCAGCAGGTGGTCCTGTCCGGTCAGCTCGTCCAGCGTGCGTGGACGCATCCGTACCGCCAACGGGGCTGACGCGTGATCCTGGTCGGACAGGCTCCCGCCCGACCCTCGCGTCGCGGCCGGGCTCGGCGTGGCCACCTCGAACAACGCGTCGGCGTCCGGCTCCTCACTCACGCGGCCACCCTAATCCGCGCTGCCCCCACGGCATACTCCCGGCCGCATACCCCCGCCGCCGAGGCATCTACTCCGGCCGCCTACTCCCCGGCCGCCGAGGCATACTCCGCAAGGCAATCTCCGCAAGGCAATCTCCCTCTGCGCCCCCCAGGTTTGCCTTGTTAACTATTCGGGCGGATAGTTAACAAGGCAAACCCGACTAGGTCAGTGAGGGTCTGCCTTGCTCAGTTGGACGCGCACGGCACATTCGGTTGGAGGTCGGCGGACGATTCCGTCGTACGCCGTCGCGCCGTTGGGCCGGTCAGCGGACCTCGACCGGCGGAGCCCCTTCGCCACTAGTCTGCCCAGCGATGTCACCCTCGACGCCCGCAACCACCTGAAGCGGCTCGGCGAAGTGGCAGGCCACGTCGCGTCCGCCGATCTGGATCAGCGGCGGCTCTTCCTTGGCACAGATGTCCTGTGCCTTCCAGCACCGGGTCCGGAAGCGGCAGCCCGACGGCGGGTTGATCGGGCTGGGTACGTCGCCCTCCAGCCGGATCCGCTCGCGGCGTCCACCGATCGCCGCCTGCTTCACGTCGGGCGCCGCGGAGAGCAGGGCCTGGGTGTAGGGGTGGTGCGGTGTCAGGTAGATCGAGTCGCGGCTGCCCTTCTCGATGATCTTGCCCAGGTACATCACCGCGATCTCCGGGCAGAAGTGCCGCACGATCGCCAGGTCGTGAGCGATGAACAAGAACGCGATGTCGAGCTGCCTCTGCAGGTCCTGGAGCAGGTTGACGACCTGCGCCTGGATGGAGACGTCCAGGGCCGAGACCGGCTCGTCGGCGACGATCAGCTTCGGGTTCAGTGCCAGGGAGCGGGCGATGCCGATGCGCTGGCGCTGGCCGCCGGAGAACTCGCTCGGATAGCGGTTGTAGTGCTCGGGGTTCAGGCCGACGGTCTCCAGCAGCTCCTGCACACGCGGCAGGATCTTGGCCTTGGGCATGGTCTTGTGGATCACCATCGGCGCGCCGACGATGGTGCCGACCGTGTGCCGCGGGTTGAGCGAGGAGTAGGGGTCCTGGAAGATCAGCTGGATCTCGCGCCGGTACGGCATCATCGCCTTGCGGGACAGCGTGGCCAGCTCGTCACCTTCGAACTTCATCGAGCCCGACGTCGGGTCGTAGAGCCGGGTGATCACCCGACCCGTGGTGGTCTTGCCACACCCGGACTCGCCGACCAGTCCCATCGACTGGCCCTTGTGGATCGAGAACGAGACTCCATCAACGGCTTGGACCTGTCCGATCGTGCGCCGGATGACACCTGAGCTCTTCACCGGGAAGTGCTTGACGAGGTCGGTGACCTCGAGCAGGGGGGTGCCAGTCGTGGACGGCTGCTCGGTCACATGACCTCCTTTTTGACTTCTTGTTCGAAGACTTCGTCGGGATCGCTGAGGTGGCAGCGCAGGAAGTGGTCCCGGGTCCGTCCCTGCCGCAGCTCAGGCAGCTCGCTGGAGCAGCGCCCCGAGGGCACCTTGTCCGTGTGGGGACAGCGCGGATGGAACGAACAGCCCGACGGCGGACTGAGCAAGCTCGGCGGCGTCCCGGGGATCGGGATCAGCGGCTTGGTCACATCTCCCACCACGTCGGCGATACTTCCCAACAGCCCCCAGGTATAGGGCATCTCGGGGTGGGTGAGGATCTGTTTGCAGGTACCCTTCTCCACACAGCGTCCGGCGTACATCACCAGCACGTCGTCCGCCACCTCGGCAATCACCCCGAGATCGTGGGTGATCATCACCACTGCGGAGCCGAACTCCTTCTGGAGGTCCTGGATCAGGTCGAGGATCTGGGCCTGCACCGTCACGTCGAGCGCGGTCGTCGGCTCGTCGGCGATCAGCAGCTTGGGATTGTTGACCAGCGACATCGCGATCATCGCGCGCTGGCGCATCCCGCCACTGAACTGGTGCGGGTAGTCGTCGACCCGACGGTCCGGCTGCGGGATCCCGACCCGGTCAAGCATCTCCACGGCGCGCTTCTTGGCCTCGCCCTTGGACACTTTGTTGTGCAGTCGGTAGGCCTCGGTGATCTGCCGCCCGATCGAGTAGAACGGGTGCAGCGCGGTCAACGGGTCCTGGAAGATCATGGCGACGTCGTTGCCGCGGACCTTGCGCAAGGTGGACTCGGAGGCCCCGATGATCTCCTTGCCGCCGACTCGGATCGAGCCGGTCAGCCGACTGCGCTTGACGTCGTGCAACCCGAGCACGGCCATCGAGGACACGCTCTTGCCCGATCCTGACTCGCCCACGATGCCGAGGGTCTCCCCCATCCGGACCGTGTACGACAGGTCGCTGACGGCTTGGACCAGGCCGTCGTGAGTAGGGAACTGGACGGTGAGGTTCTCAACGGTCAGGAACGGCTCGGAGTCCAGGTCGCGGGGCTGGTCCGGTCGAGACTCGGTCTCCTCCAACACCCCTGTCATGCAAGTCTCACTCTCGGGTCGATGAAGCTGTACACGATGTCGACGATCAGGTTGGCCGTCACCACCAGCATGGCACTGACGAGCACCGTAGCGGAGATGATCGGGAAGTCCACCGGTGACAGGGCGTCGATCGACCACTTGCCGATGCCGTCGATCCCGAAGATGTACTCCGTGAAGATGGTGCCGGCCAGCAGACCCGCGAAGTCGAGGCCGAAGATCGTGATGACCGGGACGATGGCAGCGCGCAGCGCATGCTGGAAGACCACCCGGTTGGAGGAGATTCCTTTGGCGGTGGCCGTGCGGACATAGTCCTCACCCAGCACCTCGGCCATCGACCCTCGGGTGAAACGGGCATACTGCGTCGAATTGGCCACTCCGAGCACGATCCAGGGCAGCAGCAGTGCAAAGAACCACTTGCTCGGATCCTCGGTAAGCCCGGCGTAGTCGTTGCCGTCCTTGAAGATGCCCCACTGGTTGACCAGGTAGATCCAAGCGATCAGGCAGACCACGTAGTAGGGGATGGCGCTCAGCAGCAGGCTGCCGGTCACCAGAGACTTGTCGGCCACCGAGCCGCGCCAACGAGCCGCCAGCGCCCCCATCGTGACGCCGACCGACAAGAAGATGAGCGATCCGCCGAGGGCGATCGAGATAGTCGCGGGGTACCGCTTGACCATCTCCTTGCGCACCTCTTGCTTGTTGATGTAGGAGATGCCCAGGCACGGCGCATCGCACTGGTACGTCGCGCCGGCCTCGATCGTGCGGTCGACGAAGATGCCCTTCACGAACTTGCCGTACTGGGTGAAGACGCTCTCGTCCAGCCCGAGCGAGTGCTCGAGGGCTTGCTGGCGCGCCTGCGTGCAGCGCCCGTTCTGGTTGCAGATGCTGTCGGCGGGGTTGGACGGGCCGAGGAAGAACAATGCGAACACGAACATCGACGTCATGACGACGACGAGGAAGGCCGCCACCAGACGGCGCACGATGTAGCCGAACATATCCAGTCCCGCTTCCCAGACTCAGGTCTGATCTTGCTGTGCCCAATTTTGGGTGTGGGGTGGACTCTCTCGAGCCCACCCCACACCTTGTCATATGTTCATGACGCTCGTCATGACCTGCCGACGTTCAGCGGCCACGACCGGTGCCATGATCAGCCGACCCAGATGTCCTTCCAGGTAGGCATGGCGAACACGTTGTCGTCGAACATGTTGTTGATCTTCGACCCGTGCATCATGGCGACGCCGTCGTACCCGGTCGAGAAGGTCGGGAAGTACGTCTCCGCGATCTCCTTGTCCATGGCGTTCCACGCGTCCGGCTGCGTGTCGATCGGGGACGCCTGGATGTCAGCGATCTCCTTGTCGATCTTCGGCTCACTGAACACGGCGTAGTTGCTGCCGAGTCCTTCGGCCTTCAGGTTCGTCGACTCGAAGAGCGGCGGGAACCAGGATCCACCGGTCGGCCAGTCCGAGCACCATCCGGCGGACCGGACGTTGATCTTGGTGTTCGGGTCAGCACGCAGCGTGGAGCTGTCCGCGATGGTGGTCGCGTACGGCTGCGGGTTGAAGCCGGCGGCCTTCAGACCCTTGACGATCGTGTCCTTGACGTCGACCGATACCGGGTCGTCTTGCGCGTACAGGAACTGGATCGCGTAGTTCTCGTTGCCGGAGTCCTTCAACAGCTGCTTGGCCTTCTCCGGGTCAGTGGTGCCCGGGTCGTGGTCAGGCAGCGGGTTGTAGTCGACGCGACCGGGGATGCCCGGGGGCATCATGTTCGTGCCCGGCTGACGCGTCACGCCGACGATCTCGCCACCCGCGGCCCAGGCGTCCTGGTACGGGTAGGCGTAGGCGAGGGCCTTGCGGACCTCGATGTCGGTGATCTTGCGGTAGTCAGGCGCCCAGTAGAACGAGCACGGCGAAGAGCCGAGGACCAGCCGGTCGTTGGCGTTCTGCTTGGCCTTGATGAAGTTCGAGGCCTGGATGTTGTCGTACGTCAGGCTCGTCTGACCGTCACCGGTGTCGTTCAGGCTGATCTGGTCGACCTTGGCGCTCGGGACATCAAACTTCATGTCCCACTTGTCGACGTACTGGTGACGACCCGGGTCGGTGTTCGGGTCCCAGTTCGGGTTCTTGACCAGGGTCAGCGACTTCTCCGGCGTGTACTTGTCGAACATGTACGGTCCGGTCGACCACGGGTGCAGCGCGTACTTGGCCGGGTCCGAGGCCTTGCCTTCGGGGATCGGTCCCATCGCCGGGAACGCGCCCCAGTACGGCATGTCCGGGAACGGCTTGCGCATCTTGATGGTCAGCTTGTCGCCGCTGACCGTCACACCGTCGTACTTGTCGCCGCCGGTGTAGGGGCCCTCGTACTTGTCGCCGTCGAGGAAGTAGTCGTTGCTGTACGCCGCGCCCTCAGGGAACGTGGTCCGGTCGAAGGAACGCTTGATGCCGAACGCGATGTCAGCGGCGGTGACCTCCTGGCCGTTCTCGTACTTCACACCCGGTCGGATGGTGTAGGTCCACTCGGTGAAGTCGTCGTTCGGCGTACCGAGGTCGGTCGCGATGTCCGGGACGAGGGTCATCTGACCGTCTTCGTAGACATACTGCGTCAGGGATCGGGTGACCAGGCTGGACAGGATAGAGGCAGTGTTGATGTAGTACGACTCCGTCGGGTCCATGGAGTTCAGCCCGGCGACGCTGTTGACCTGGACAGTGCCGCCCTTCTGGGCACCGGAGATGTCGGCAGCAGGCGCCGTACGGTTGGCATCCTGACCCGAACCGGCGTCCCCTCCCGTCTGGAACGTGTTGTCGCCCACCGAGGGACCGTTGTTGCTCGAACCGCCACAGGCGGCCAGAGCCATCAGACCCACGGTGGAAACGGCAATGATCGGTTTCTTCAACCGCATTTCCTACCCACCCTTTCCTTGGTTGGTTGTGCTTCTCCCGCGAACGGACAGGTGCCGTCAGCGACGAGTCTTGGGGTCGAAGGCGTCTCGGACCGAGTCGCCCAACAGGTTTAGCGCCACCACGAGGATGGTGACCGCGAACACTGGTGCATACAAGAACAGGGGATAGGTGTCGTAGTACGCGGAGGCGCGCAGGATCGTCTGACCCAGGGACGGGAAGCCGGTGATCCCGATGCCGAGGAACGACAGACCGGCCTCGGCTGCCACGTAGCCGGGAAGAGTCAAGGAGATCGACACCACGATCGGTGCGATCAGGTTGGGGAGCAGCTCCTTGAACAGGATGCGCGACGTCGGTGCGCCCAGCACCTGGGCGGACTGGACGAACTCGCGCTCACGCAGCGAGAGCACCTGGCCGCGGATCAGGCGGGCGAGATACATCCAGCCGAAGATGACCAGCACGGCCATCAGCGAGAAGAACTGGACCCATTTGAGCTTGTCCTCCTGGGTGGCGAACTTCGAGGTGATGATCGGCGCCAGCGCCAGCGCGCCCAGGATGAACGGGAAGGACAAGAACAGGTCGATCACGAAGGAGATGATCCGGTCGAGCCAGCCGCGCGCGAAGCCGGCGATCAGGCCCATCACGATGCCGATCACGCTGCTGAAGAACGTGGCGCCCAAGGCGATGCCCAGTGAGACGCGCAAGCCGTAGACCAGGCGGGCCAGGTTGTCGTACGCCGTGTTGGGCGTCAGACCGAGCGGGTGGGACCAGGTGAACGGGTGGAAGGGGGGTCCGACCTTGGGGTAGTTGAACTCGAGGTCGGCGGCGCCGTTGGTGGCGTAGGGACCTTCGATACCGAAGATCTTGCACACCAGAGGCGCGAAGATGCCGAGCAGGACCAAGATGAGCACGATGGCTCCGGAGATCAAGGCGAGCTTGTCCTTGCGTAACCGCTCCAGCGCGATTCTGCTGGGCGACCGACCGGTGATCTTCTTGCCGGAACCCTCGGGCGGGGTCTCGTTCTGCTCGTCTCCAGGGCCTAGGGTCTCCAGGTCGGCAACAGTCATGGTGCCCTTTCCAGGCTGTCGAACAGCCCTTGCCCTTTGATCGCTATCGGCATCGTGCCGCGCTCGTGACGCTCGCCGACCCGGTGGCCGCAGTGTGTGTAGCCGAGAGGACTCTAAACCACCGGCTGTTTCTGTATAGGTCACGAGAGGTAACGGTTTGGGAACACTGCCGATGGTCGGTGAGGGCGGCGAAGCCGGTCAGACCAGCTCAATAAGCCGCGCTACTTCGAGTCCACGGTGTTGTCAGGGATCGCGTCCACGCCCGCCTCTTTGCGCTGAGCCGGCGTGATCGGGCCAGGGGCGCCGGTCAACGGGTCACCGCCGGACGCCGTCTTCGGGAACGCGATCACGTCGCGAATGCTGTCGGCACCCGCGAGCAGCGCGACCAGGCGGTCGATCCCCAGCGCGATGCCGCCGTGCGGCGGAGGACCGTAGGCGAACGCCTCCAGCAGGAACCCGAACTGGCTGCTCGCCTCCTCAGCGGTGAGCCCGATGACCTCGAAGACACGCTGCTGCATCTCCGAGCGGTGGATACGGATCGACCCGCCACCGATCTCCGAGCCGTTCAGCACGATGTCGTAGGCCTGTGAGAGCGCCTCTCCGGGTCGGTCCTGAAAGTCTGCGGCGTACGGCGTCGTCGGTGCTGTGAACGGGTGATGGATCGCCGTCCACCCCTCCTTGCCGTCGGCGAGGTCGATCCTCTCGAACATCGGCGCCTCGACCACCCAGACGAACTGCCAAGCATCGTGATCGATCAGACCGCACCGCTCCCCCACCTCCAGTCGCGTCGCCGCCAGCAGCCCGAGGGCGTCAGAGCGCTTACCGGCAGCAAAGAAGACGCAGTCGCCGGGTTGTGCGCCGGCGTGCTCCGCCAGGCCGGCGCGTTCGGACTCGGAGAGGTTCTTGGCGACCGGACCGGCGAGCTCGCCGTCTTCGGCCACCAGGACGTACGCGAGTCCCTTGGCCCCGCGCGAACGGGCCCAGTCCTGCCACGCGTCGAGCTCCTTGCGCGCCTGGGAGGCGCCGCCGGGCATCACGACGGCGCCGACGTGGAAGTCGTCGCCGCTGCCTTGGAACACGCGGAACGGGGTGTTGGCAAAATACTCGGTGAAGTCGACCAGCTCGCACCCGAAACGCAGGTCCGGGCGGTCGATGCCGAAGCGCCGCATCGCCTCGGCGTACGTCATCCGCGGGATCGGCAGGGTGACGTCGTGGCCGACGATGTCGCGCCAGAGCCTCGCGATCAGGTCTTCGATCAGACGCTGGACGTCGTCGGCGTCACAGAAGCTCATCTCGACGTCGAGCTGGGTGAACTCCGGCTGCCGGTCAGCACGGAAGTCCTCGTCCCGAAAGCACCGCGCGATCTGGAAGTAGCGCTCCATGCCGGCCACCATCAGCAGCTGCTTGAAGAGCTGGGGCGACTGTGGAAGCGCGTACCACGATCCGGGCTGGAGCCGCACCGGGACGAGGAAGTCGCGAGCGCCCTCGGGGGTGGAACGGGTCAGGTACGGCGTCTCGATGTCGAGGAAGTCGTGCTCGCCCATCTCCTGGCGGATGATCCTCGTGACGTCGGCGCGCAACCTGATGTTGGACGCCATGTCGGGTCGGCGCAGGTCGAGGTAACGGTGCTTGAGCCGGACCTCCTCGCTCACCGGTGTCGTGTGGTGCTCCTCCACCGGGAAAGGCAACGCCGCCGCTTCGCTGAGCACCACGACCTCGGAGACCACGACTTCGATCTCGCCGGTGGGCAGGTTCGGGTTGGCGTTGCCGGCCGGCCGTTCCCTGACTTCGCCGGTGACCTTCAGGCAGAACTCGCTGCGCAACGGGTGCGCGGCTTCCTCGTCCCGGATGACCACCTGCGCGACTCCGCTGGCGTCCCGCAGATCGATGAATGCCACGCCCCCGTGGTCGCGCCGTCGCGCCACCCAGCCGGCCAACGTCACGGTCTGTCCGACGTGCTCGGCGCGCAGGGTGCCGGCGTCGTGGGTGCGGATCACGGGGTGTCTCCTCGGTGAGCTTCGGTGACTGTTGCAGAGCCGACTGCAGGGTTGATGATGCGCGGCATCAGATCGTCGTCCGGGGGCATCCAGACCTCCGGGTCCGCTTCGCGCTGGTCGCCGGACCGGATGTCACGGATCTGGTCCGGTTCGCCTGACTCCGGGTCGGCCGGGAACCATACGAACGGGATGCCTCGACGGTCGGCGTGCCGGATCTGCCTGCCGTACTTCGCCGCGGTCGGCGCGAGCTCGGTCGAGATGCCACGAGCCCGTAGGGTTCGCGCGATCGCCCTGACCCGGTCCCGGGCAGCGTCGTCCGGCAACGCGACCAGCACCGCGGACGGCACCGACCGATCGGCGTCGAGCAAGCCGCGTGCCACCAAGGGCGCGACCAGCCGAGTGATGCCGAGAGAGATCCCCACCCCGGGAAAGGTCGAGCGACCGTCGGACGCCAACGCGTCGTACCGTCCACCGGCACAGATCGAGAGAGCGCCGAGCATCTCCATCCGGCCCTCGAAGACCGTTCCGGTGTAGTAGTCGAGGCCACGAGCGATCTGCAGATCGGCCACCACGCGGAACTGGTCGGACCGGGTGTGCGCGGTCGCCTCGACGGCACGGACCAGATCGGCCAGGCCCTCCTCCAGCAGGTCGTTCCGGACGCCGAGGCTGCGGACCTCGTCGGCGAAGCCGGAGTCGGTTCCCTTGATCGAGGCCAGTGCCAGGCACTGGTCAGCCTGACCGGTCCGAAGGCCCTGTTCCAACAGCAGCCGGCGTACGCCGTCGGCACCGATCTTGTCCAGCTTGTCGACGACGCGGATCACCTCGGTGACGCGTTCGGGCTCCTCGATCCCCAGTCCCAGGTAGAAGCCCTGGATCAGCTTGCGGTTGTTGACGTGCAGGGTGAGCGGAGGTACGGGGAGCCGGCTGAGCGCCTCGGCCATCACCTCGGTCACCTCGATGTCCGCTTCGAACCCAAGGGAGTCGCGGCCGATGATGTCGATGTCGGCCTGGGTGAACTCGCGGTAGCGACCCTCCTGGGGCCGCTCCCCCCGCCAGCAGCGCTGGATCTGGTAGCGGCGGAACGGGAAGTCGAGCTTGCCTTGGTGTTCCAGGACGTAGCGTGCCAACGGCACGGTCAGGTCGAAGTGCAGACCAAGGCCCGGCCCGGCCGTGGGATCGGAGTCGTCGGCTTGGAGCCGGCGCAGGACGTACACCTCGTTGGAGGTCTCGCCCTTGCGCAGCAGCTGGTCCAGCGGCTCGACGTACCGGGTCTCGAGCGAGGCGAAGCCGTGCAGCTCGAACGTCTGGCGGAGCCGGTCGATCACGACCAGCTCGGCAGCGCGCTGGCTGGGCAGGAACTCCGGGAACCCGCTCAGCGCGGTGGGCTTGCTCATCGGCTCGCGCCTCTCGCGGGCAGGCCCTGCAGGTACGGGTTCGTGGCGCGTTCGCGGCCGATCGTCGTCTGCCCTTGGTGGCCGGGCAGTACGACGATCCGGTCGTCGAGTGGGAGCACCTTGTCTGCCAGGCTGCGCAACATCGTGGGGTGGTCGCCGCCGGGCAGGTCCGTGCGGCCGATCGAGCCCGCGAACAACAGGTCACCGGAGAACATCACCTCGGGCACGTCGTCGGGACCGGAGTAGGGCGAACGGAACGTGACCGACCCTTCGGTATGGCCCGGCGTGTGGTCGACGACGAAGTCGAGGCCGGCCAGCGTGAGCGTCCGTCCGTCGCTGAGCTCTGCCACGTCGTCCGGCTCGGTAAAGCTCGCCGAACCGCCGAGCATCCCCTCGATCATGCTCACGGTCTCCGGGGAGATCCCTGCCCCCGGATCGGTCAGGAGGTGCCGGTCGCCGGGATGGATGTAGGCCGTGGCGTCGTACGCGCCGGCGACCGGGGTCACCGACCACATGTGATCGAGGTGTCCGTGGGTCAGCAAGATCGCCGCGGGGCGCAGGCCGTGCTCGCGCACGACGTCGGCGATGCCGGTTGCCGCGTCATAGCCCGGGTCGATGATGACGCACTCCTCGCGTGGGGCGGGCGCGACGACGTAGCAGTTCGTGCCCCAGGGGCCGGCGGGGAACGCGGCGATGAGCACGGCTGGCCTCTCGATCGGGAGCCGGGCGGAAGCAGACACGCCTGGCGGGGTCGGTTCCGCAGCCTATCGAGCCGTCGTACGCCGTCCGGACGTCCCTCCCGACCCTGGGCGGGGTGCACCGTTCCGACAGCCCGCCTCTTAGACTGTCCCCCGGTCCGGGTGACGGAGGTTGTCGGAGTGGTCAAGAGCAAGCAGCGTCAACGTCAGCTGGCGCGCGCCCGGTGGGAACGCCAGCAGGCTCGGCGCGCCAGGGACGCGCGCCGCCAGCGAGTCGCGGCCCTTGTCGTCGGTGCTGTGGTCGGCGTGATCGTGGTGGCTCTGCTCATCTGGCTGGTGTTGCACCTGATCAACCAGGAGAACTCGCGGAGCAACCAGACGCCGGTGGTGCCGACAGACAGCTTCTCGACCAACCTGCAGACCCCGCAGTCCGCTGCCCCGACATCACCGACGGCTCCGACGGCTCCGACGTCCCAAGGGACTCAGAAGTCGCCGGCGACCAACAAGCCCACGCCGACGAAGGCCACCAAGAGCGGGGGGAACTGATGAGTGAGGGAGCCGCCGCCCCGGCCTTCGGTCGGGTCGACGCGGACGGCACGGTCTACGTCATCACCGGGGACGGCGAGCGTGTCGTCGGTCAATGGCCCGTCGGTGATCCGCAGGCGGCCCTGGACTTCTATCGCAAGCGGTACGACGGCCTCGTGGTCGAGGTCGATCTGCTGGAGCAGCGCATCAGGGCCGGGTCGCTGGCGCCCGACGACGCGGCGTCCACGGTCGCGAAGGTCAAGAAGACGATCCTCGCCGCTCAGGCGGTCGGCGATCTCGGCGCGCTGACGAAACGTCTGGACGCCCTGCAGCCGCTGATCGCGGAGCGCCGCGAGGCCAAGCGCGCCGAACGAGCAGCCAAGGCCGACGAGGCCAAGCAGGAGAAGGTCAAGATCGCTGACGAGGCCGAGCAGATCGCCCGAGGTCACGACTGGCGCAACGGCGCCAACCGACTGCGTGACCTGCTGACCGGCTGGAAGGCGCTGCCTCGCATCGACAAGGCCAGCGACGACGAGCTGTGGCATCGCTTCTCGTCGGCCCGGACGGCGTACACCCGCCGCCGCAAGCAGCACTTCGCGGAGCTGAACGAGAAGCGTGACGGCGCTCGCGCGGTCAAGGAGAAGCTGGTCGTCGAGGCGGAGGAGCTGGCCACGTCCACGGACTGGGGGCCAACGGCGCGTGCGTACCGCGATCTGATGACGGAGTGGAAGGCGGCCGGTCCTGCCCAGAAGGACGTCGACGACGCTCTCTGGAAGCGCTTTCGTGGCGCACAGGACACCTTCTTCGGCGCCCGCGACGCGGAGAACACCAAGCTAGACGAGGAGTACGCCGCCAACGCCGAGGTGAAGAAGGCCCTGCTCGTCGAGGCCGAGAAGCTGGAGCCGGGCCAAGACCCGAAGACGGCCCGTGAGCAGTTCCGGGGGCTCGCGGAGCGGTGGGATGCCGCCGGGAAGGTGCCGCGCGCTGACATGAAGGACCTCGAGGGTCGCTTCAAGAAGATCGAGCAGGCGGTGCGGGGCGCCGAGGACGACCAGTGGCGGCGCAGCAACCCCGAAGCACATGCTCGGGCCGCTGACACCGTCGCCAAACTGGAGGCCTCGATCGCGTCGCTCGAGGCCGACCTCGCCAAAGCCGAGGCGGCCGGCAAAGCGAAGGCGGCGGACGAGGCCCGGGCTGGTATCGAGGCCAGACGGTCCTGGCTCGACGAGGCCAAGAAGGCGCTCACCGAGTT
>JBBSPA010000019.1:0-55210 GCA_038259225.1 Propionibacteriales bacterium | reverse complement strand
CGACCCTCACGACGACGCGCGACCCTGACGACGACGGCCGACCCTCACGACGACGCGCGACCCTGGTGGCCCTGTGGGCGGCCCTCGACTGGCGGCAGGTGTCAGACGGGGGTACGGCGACGGGTGCTGGCGATCGTGGCGCTGCCGACGACACGAGTCCCGGCGTAAAGGACTGCCGCCTGGCCGGGCGCGACCCCGGTCGCCGGGTCGGTCAGGTCGATCTCGACTTCAGCTCCCTGAGGCCCCGTGCAAACCCGGGCCACCGCGGCGTGCTCTTCGCCATGCGCCCTGAGCTGGACAGTGCAGACGAGGTCGTCGGTCGGCACCGATCCGCACCAGCGTGGCTTGATGGCCGCGATGTGGTCGACGGTGAGTCCCTCGCGATCACCCACGGTGACCCGTCCGGAGACAGGCTCGATGTCGAGCACGTACCGGGGTTTGCCGTCAGCGGCCGGCACCCCGAGCCGGAGCCCTCGGCGCTGGCCGATCGTGAAGCCGAACGTGCCCTCGTGCGACCCGAGCACCGCGCCACTGGTGTCGACGATGTCTCCCGGCGCCGCACCGAGCTTGTCGTGCAGCCATCCCGCCGTGTCGCCGTCGGAGATGAAGCAGATGTCGTGGCTGTCCGGCTTCTTCGCCACGGCCAGCCCCCGCTGCTCCGCCTCGGCGCGTACGAGCTCCTTCGTCGTGTCCCCCAACGGGAACATCGAGTGCGCGAGCTGCTCCTGCGTCAGCACCCCCAACACGTAGGACTGGTCCTTGCCTTGGTCGACGGCACGATGCATCTCGATCAAACCGTCCGCGCCGGTCTCGAGCTGCGCGTAGTGACCTGTGGCCACGGCATCGAAGCCGAGGGCCGTCGCCCGGTCCAGGACGGCGGCGAACTTGATCTTCTCGTTGCACCGCAGGCACGGGTTGGGCGTCCGTCCCGCGGAGTACTCCGCGATGAAGTCCTCCACCACGTCCTCGTGGAATCGGTCGCTCAAGTCCCATACGTAGAAGGGGATTGCGATCACGTCAGCGGCGCGGCGGGCATCGTTGGAGTCCTCGATGGTGCAGCAACCGCGCGCGCCCGAGCGGTACGACTTCGGGTTGCGTGACAGCGCCAGGTGGATACCGGTCACGTCGTGGCCCGCTTCGGCTGCTCGCGCGGCGGCGACGGCGGAGTCGACGCCGCCCGACATGGCCGCCAGCACCTTCATCGCCGGTCCCCCGGTGCGGCAGAGACGCCCGCGGCGCGGGCGCGCTCCACGGCAGGACCGATCGCGTCGATGAGTCGGTCGACGTCTGCGGGGGTGGAGGTGTGCCCGAGCGAGAAGCGCAGGGATCCACGGGCGACAGCGTCGTCGCGACCCATGGCCAGCAGCACGTGCGAGGCCTGGGGTACGCCGGCAGAGCACGCGGACCCGGTCGAGCACTCGATCCCCTGCGCGTCGAGCAGCATCAGCAGCGAATCACCCTCGCAGCCTGCGAAGGACAGGTGGGCGTTGCCTGGAAGTCGCTCGGAGCCGGCCGCGCCATTCACCGTGACATCGGGCACGACGTCACGGACCCGGCGTACGAGGTCATCGCGCATGTCGGCCAACAGCGCGGCCCGCTCGGGCTGACCCTTGACCGCCAGCTCGGTGGCCCTGGCGAGTCCGACGATGGCCGGCGCGTCGATGGTGCCGGAACGGACGTCGCGCTCCTGGCCGCCGCCGTGCAGCAGACTGACCAGCTCTGCCTCACGGCGCAGCAGCAGCACTCCCACGCCGAACGGCCCACCGATCTTGTGACCGGTCACAGTCATCGCGTCGACGCCGGACGCCGCGAAGTCCAACGGAACCTGGCCCATCGCCTGCACGGCATCGGTGTGGACCGGGATGCCGTGCGCGGAGGCGAAGGCCACCACCTCGTCGACCGGCTGGATCGTGCCGACCTCGTTGTTCGCCCACATCACGGTAACGAGGGCCACCGAGTCCGGGTCGCTCGCGATCGAGGTCTTGACGGCTGCGACGTCCAGCCGCCCCTCCTCGTCGACGGGCAGCAGCTCGACCTGGGCACCCTCGTCGATCTCTAGCCAGTGCAGCGGATCCAGAACGGCATGGTGTTCAACCGCGGTCGAGAGCACCCTGACCCGGCGCGGGTCCTCACGCCGACGCGCCCAGAAGAAGCCCTTGACCGCCAGGTTGTCCGACTCGGTGCCGCCGGAGGTGAAGATCACCTCGGAGGGACGAGCGCCGAGTGCGGCGGCGATGGTCTCTCGGGACTCCTCCACGACCCGCCGGGCGGACCGCCCGGACCCGTGCAGCGAACTGGCGTTGCCGAGCCTGGCCATCTGTGCCGCCATGACGTCGACGACCTCGGGATAGATCGGGGTGGTGGCGGCATGGTCGAGATAGGCAGCCGGCTGGTCAGGAGCGTTCATCGCGTCCCCCAGGGTACGACTCGAAAGGCACCGGGGCAGAACGCGAGGCCGAGCACGAACGGGTCACAGTGCCGCTCGCCACGGATGCCCCGGATGCACCCGGTCGAGGAAGGCCGCCAGCCACGCGGTCTGGGCGCTGCTCATGAACGGCAGGGCGACCTCGAGATCTCGACGGTCCTTGGGGCGGTCGGCTTTCGCCTTGAAGCCCAGTGCGATCTCCGGGTTGAGGTAGCGAACTCCCTGACTGACGAAGGTGATCTCCGCCAAGGGCGCGTCCCACGTCGGCTCCCGACGGTTGACCCACCGCCCGTCGCGGTCGGGGTTGACCACGCAGTCGGCTACCCACGGCGCGAGCGCGTGCTCGCGCAGCCACACCTGGTCCGCGTTGTCGGGCATGGCCGGCGGCACGTCGTCACCGCTCACGAGCGGGCTGAGCGCGCCCGAACCGGCGGCCCAGACGTCGTACCGGCCCCGAAAGCACCGGACCAGTTCCGGAACGTCGCGTCTCCACAGCGCCACGTCGATGTCCTCGTGATGGCGGGGTACGCCGGTGAACGCCTCGATCGCCCAACCGCCGGCGATCCACCACTCCAGCCCGGTCGGGTCGAAGACCGCTTTGGCCTGGTGCGGGTCGTAGGGACGCCAGACGCCGTACAGCCGGTGGAAGGCGAGCTCTGCCGGCGTGGGCTCGGGGCGGTACTCCGCGCGGGTGGCATTCAGCCGGTCGACGTCGATCTGCTGGTCTGACACCACTGGACCCTAGATGATCAGCCCCGGGATTAGCACGAAGCGCTCGTCGGCCCCGCCACGGGTGGCGATCAAGGCCATCTGAATCTCAGATCTTGCTGTCTCCTGGATGCTCGGGGGTGAGGTGTGCGATGAAGGCTGCGACGATCTCGTCCGGTAGACGATCGGCGTCGATCGCGAAGGCGCGCTCGTCCTCGGCCGGCGGCTCGAGGGTCTCGAACTGCGAGTCGAGCAACGACACGGGCATGAAGTGGTGCGGTCGATGCGCCACACGCTGCTGGATCACACCGCGGTCCCCTTCGAGATGAAGGAACCAGACGTCAGACGCCTGTGCGCGAACGGCGTCCCGGTAGCTGCGCTTCAGCGCCGAGCAGGTCGCGACGGCGCCCGCCTCCGCGTGCTGGGCGAGCCAGCGCCCGATCGCTTCCAACCACGGTCCACGGTCCTCGTCGGTGAGGGGCGTTCCGGCAGCCATCTTGGCGATGTTCGCCGGCGGGTGAAACTCGTCCGCTTCGGCGTACGGCACGCCCAGACTCTCCGCCAACCGCTCACCGACCGTGGTCTTGCCGGCGCCCGAGACGCCCATGACGACCACGAGGGGTGCGCCTGCCACGCGTCACCACCTCCTTGATGAGACTCGGTTCCGGCGCCAGAGAACGCCGTACCCGGGTCGCCCCGGCCCATGCACCCTCGGGTTCTTCCTGACCTGATAATCGGTGGCGCATCGAGGCGACCGATTGCACAATGGCGGACATCATGTGGATCTGACATCGGTCTCGCTCGCGCCCGCGGCCTCGCCCGGCGAGCACCCTCCTGTCTCTCGGTGGTGCTGATGCCTGCCCCTTCCTCGTTGTCGTCCCTGGTCGCGACCGACGTCTCCAAGGCGTACGGCGACCGCGTCGTGCTCGACGGTGTCGACCTGCACGCGCACCCCGGTCAACCGGTCGGTCTCGTGGGTGAGAACGGCGCCGGCAAGTCCACACTGCTTCGGATCGTGACCGACGTCGAGGAAGCTGATGCCGGTCAGGTGGCGCTGCCCCGCGACGTCGGCTTCCTCAGCCAGCAGCAGGACTTCCCGGCCGGCTCGACCGTCGGCGAGGTGCTGGACGCGGCGTTGGGTCCGCTGCATGACGCCGTACGCCGGCTCGAGCACTTGGCCGAGCGACTGAGCGATCCCACGTACCCCGACACGGCGGAGCCCTACTCACAGACGCTGGAGTGGGCGCAGCACCACGACGCGTGGGGTGCCGACCGCCGGGCCGACCTGGCCTGTGCCCGTCTCGGTCTTGCGGCCGTCGAGCGGCACCGCAACGTCGACGCTCTGTCGGGAGGTCAACGTACCCGGCTTGCGCTGGCGGCGCTGATCGTCAGGCAACCGGACTGCGTGATCCTGGACGAGCCGACCAACCACCTCGATGACGGTGCGATCGAGTTCCTCGAGTCGTTCCTTTCCGCGATCCCGGGCGTCGTCGTGGTGGCCAGCCATGATCGAGTGCTCCTCGACCGGGTATGCGCCGTGATCGTGGATCTCGATCCGAGCCACTTCGGCGTGGACGGGGATGGCAGCAACCGCTACGCGGGCGGATTCTCGGCCTATCTCGCGCACAAGCTGACCGCCCGGCGGCGCTGGGATCAGGCGTTCGCTCTTCAGCAAGACGAGCTGAACGCCCTGCGCACCGCTGCTCGCACGAGTGCGCGCAACGTCGCCCCCCACAACCGTCCGCCGCGTGACAACGACAAGTACATCCATCACTTCAAGGGCAGCAACGTCGCGAGCACGATCCGTCGCCGCGTCCGCAACACCGAGCAGCGGATCGCAGCGCTCGAGCGGGACCGGATCCCGAAACCGCCTCGCGAGATCCGCTTCGGTCGCGCGCTGACCGGGCGGCACCGGCGGACCGGCCCGGCGGTGTCACTGCGCGACGTACAGGTCGAGGGGCGTCTTGTCGTCCCCAATCTCGACCTGGCCACCGGTGAGCACCTGCTGGTGACGGGAGTGAACGGTTCGGGGAAGTCCACCCTGCTGGCCGTCCTCGCCGGCACGCTGGCCGCCGATGCCGGTCAGGTGGCCGTCAGCGCCACGCGGATCGGGTGGCTCCCCCAGGACGTGGTCTTTCCCGATCCCGAGCAGACACCGCACAGTGTGTACGCCGCGGCAACGGGAGCGCCGGTGCCGCTGGGCGACCTCGGCCTGCTGCATCCACGCGAGCTGGGGCGGCCAGTCGGTGTCTTGAGCGTCGGTCAGCAGCGCAGGCTGGCGCTGGCCATCCTGGTCGCGGGTGAGCCGGACCTGCTGCTGCTCGACGAGCCGACCAATCACATCTCGTTGACCCTGGCCGGTGAGCTCGAGGAGGCGCTCGGACGCTCGCCCGGCACCGTCGTCGTCGCCAGCCACGACCGCTGGCTGCGCGATCGTTGGCAGGGCCGAAACCTTCACCTCGTCCCTGCTGCCCCGTCCTGACTACCCGCGCTCCCTTCTCGACCTCCCGCCCCCGTCTCGACCTTTCGCCCCGTCTCGACCTCCCGCCCCGGCCTGACCTCCCGCCCCAATCCCGCGGATTGCGGGAAAGTGCAGGGGCTTTACGGCGTGTCGACCTGAACCTTCCCGCAATTCGCGGGAGACGGGAGGTGGCAGACTTGCGCACCATGACGGGCGACGAGGTGATGCTGTGGGTCGAGGCCTACGAGTCGGCCTGGCGGGGCGAGGACCGTGCCGCGGTCACACGGTTGTTCACGCCCACCGCGCGCTACCTGCAGTCGCCGTACGCCACCCCGCTCGACGGACATTCCGCGATTCAGGACTTCTGGGTCGACGAGGACGAGGACGGCAGCGTCTTCGCGATCAGCGCCTCACCCGTCGCGGTTGAGGGGACTGATGCGGTGGTGCGCGTCAAGGTCGAGTACGGCGACCCGGTACACCAGGAGTACCTCGACCTGTGGGTGCTCCGCTTCGCCGACGACGGACGCGTCGAGCACTTCGAGGAGTGGGCGTACTGGCCGGACCGCCCCTATGCCACGGGCTGACACCTCCCCCATTCCCCGGAATTGCGGGAAGGTTCAGGTCGACACGCCGTACAACCCCTGCACTTTCCCGCAATTCGCGGGATTGACTAGGCGGGCGGGGGGCGCGGGCGCCGGGGGTGAGGGTCAGGCCTTGCGGGCCTTGACGGCTTCGGTGGCCTTGGGCAGCACAGCGTGCAGATCCCCGACGACGCCGAAGTCCACGAGCTCGAAGATCGGCGCCTCCTCGTCCTTGTTGACCGCGACGATCGTCTTCGAGGTCTGCATCCCGGCGCGGTGCTGGATCGCACCGGAGATGCCGGTAGCGATGTACAGCTGCGGCGACACGGTCTTGCCGGTCTGGCCGACCTGGTAGGAGTGCGGGTACCAACCGGAGTCGACCGCTGCCCGCGAGGCACCGACGGCGGCGCCGAGGGAGTCGGCGAAGTCCTCGACGGGCGCGAAGTTGCCACCCGTACCGCGTCCCCCCGAGACCACGATGGCTGCCTCGGTCAGCTCGGGGCGACCGGTTGCCTCGCGGGGCTTGCGCTCGGTCACCTTCGCGGTCTTGGCCGCATCGCTGACCGTCGCCTCGAAGACCTCCTCCACCGCGGCCCCGTCGACGGCCTCCGGAGTCACGGCGTTCGGCTTGACCGTGATGATCGGGGTGCCCTGAATGACGTGCGCGGTGACGGTGAAGCTGCCGGCGAAGACGGACTGGGTGGTGATCGGACCGGTGTCACCAGCCTGGAGGTCGACGGCGTCGGTGATCAGGCCGGAGTCGGTCTTGATCGCCAGCCGTCCGGCGATTTCCTTGCCTTCCGCGTTCGACGGGATCAGCACCGCCGCCGGCTGCTTGGCCTCAACAAGCTGCGCCAACGCCTCGGCCTTCGGGACGACCAGGTAGTCGGTCAGGTCGCTGGAGTCCAGCACGTACACCTTCTCCGCGCCGTACTGCTTGAGCGCGTCGCGAGCGCCGTCGATCTCCGAACCGATGAAGACGGCAGACGGCGCACCGAGGCGGCGGGCCAGGGTGAGCAGCTCGGCCGTTGTCTTACGGACACTGCCGTCGACGTGATCGACGAGGACGAGTACTTCGGTCATGGGGGCGCTCTTTCTCGACTCGGGTCAGATGAACTTCTGGCCGGCCAGGAACTCGACCAGCTGGGCGGCCCCGGTGCCGCCCTCATCGGTCACGACGGTTCCTGCGCTGCGCGGCGGTCGCGCCTCGAAGCCGGCGACCCGGGTCCAGGCCGCGTCAGCTCCCACCTGGCTCGCCTCAAGACCGAGATCGGCGATCGTGAGCTCCTCGACCGGCTTCTTCTTGGCCGCCATGATGCCCTTGAACGACGGGTAACGGGGCTCGTTGGACTGGTCGGTCACGCTCAGCAGCAACGGCGCTGTCGCCTCGATCGTCTCGGTCGCGGCATCCCCGTCACGGCGAACGCGCACCGTCGTCCCCTCGACCGTCACCTCGGATGCGAACGTCACCTGCGGAAGGCTCAGTCGCTCCGCGAGCATGGCCGGCACGACGCTCATCGACCCGTCTGTCGACGCCATGCCGCACAGCACCAGATCGGCGTTCTGCTTCTGGATCGCGGCGGCCAGGATCAGCGAGGTGGCGATGGCGTCCGAGCCGTGAATCGCCTCGTCCTTGACATGCACTCCCGCATCGGCGCCCATCTGCAGCGACTTGAGGATGGCGGCTCGCGCCTCGTCAGGACCGACCGTCATGATCACCACCTCGGTGTCGTCGTCGGCGGCTTCCCGGATCTTCAGCGCCTCCTCGACGGCGTACTCGTCGAGCTCCGACAGCACGCCGTCGACACCGACCCGGTCGACGGTGTTGTCGGGGCTGAAAGTCCGCTCAGCAGTGGCGTCGGGCACGTACTTGACGCAGACAACGATCTTCATGGCCGCTGCGGCCCTCCTCGGTGACTCGGGTCAGTGTCGTGGAGCGCGTTCGACGTTACTATCAAGTAACCAGCAGCGGTACGGCGAACGTGCGTGGGATCCCTCACAGCCCGCGTCGTAGCAGCCGCGTCGGACGCAGGGTGCGCGCACCATCATCGCGCGACGGTGTCTCGCGCGCGAGGGTGGGTGGGTCGTGGGTCTCAGGGACGGATCACGCGGTCGAGGATCCGACCGACGACCAGGTAGGCCACCGCTGCTAGTCCCCAGTTGACGAGGTGTTCCTTGGTCGCGTCATGCACCTGCTTGCCGCCGGCCCCCTTCTTGTCCTGGAAGAACTCGAAGATCCTCCAGAACGGGCCGTCGATCGTGGCGGCGAGGTTCAGCACACCCTTGACGATGTCGTTCTTCATGTTGGCGTCCAGGGCGTACAACAACGCGCCCACAGCCAGTACGACGGCAGCCAGCACGGCGACCAGCCACACGACAGAAGCAATCCTGCTCCGGACCAGGTCCGAGCCTCGCTTGAGGGGCCTGCCCGCTCCTGGCGAGCGTGCTGCGCCGCGAAGACCCGTCCTCGTCGCCCCGTCCGGTCTGCGGCTGTGGACGCTGCTGACGCGGCGGATCACCATCGTCTGCCGATGACGGGGAGACCGGATCGGCACCGGAGGAGTCGCCGGCCGACCGCGCGGCGGGCTCCACTGTCGTCGAGTCCGACGGCTCCCATGGCGCGGCTGTCGTCGAGTCCGACGGCGCGGACGATGACTCGCTGGGCCGGCTCCTGGATCCCTTCAGCACGCTCACTCCCTTTCGTCGGCCCCGAAGTATGCCGCACCCAGGCGATCCGTTTCGAGACGATGACGGCCAGGTCGCGCTGGCGAAACCGGCCGGTCGAGGTGTCTAACCACGATGTCGCTACGGCGTTATGAGAGCGCTCGTCGGGGACCGCGGCTTCAGCGTCCCTCGAAGACGGCCTTGCCCGGTCCTTGCTCGACGAACGAGTTCATCCCGATCGTGCGGTCCTGTGTGGCGAACAGCGACGCGAAGTTCTGTCGCTCGATCTCCAGACCCGTGTCGAGGTCGGTCTCGAGTCCACGGTCGATGGCGCTCTTTGCGGCGCGCAGGGCGTACGCCGGCCCGGTGGCGAACGTCGTGGCCCACGTCAGCGCGGCGTCGTACACCTGACCGGCCGGCACGACCTGGTCGACCATGCCGATGGCCAACGCCTCTTCCGCCCCGACGAAACGGCCGGTGAAGATGATGTCCTTCGCCTTGGCAGGGCCGACCAGTCGAGCCAGCCGCTGCGTGCCTCCGGCCCCAGGGATGACGCCCAGCAGGATCTCGGGCTGGCCGAGTCGAGCGTCGTCTGCGGCCACCCGGATGTCCGCGCACAGGGCCAGCTCGCACCCGCCGCCGAGCGCATAGCCGGTCACAGCGGCAACGACCGGTTTGGGAATCAGCGCGACTGCGGTGAACGCCGACTGGAGACCACCCGAGCGCTTGACCATGTCCGAGTAGGACATCGTCGCCATCTCCTTGACATCCGCCCCGGCGGCGAAGACCTTCTCCCCGCCGTACACCACGACGGCCCGCACCTCGTCCCGGTCGGCCGCCTCGTGAGCGGCTGCCCGAATCTCTTCCTGCATCTGTACGTCGAGCGCGTTCATCGGGGGGCGGTCCAACCGAAGCGTCGCCACGCCGTCAGACACCTCGAGTCGAACCAAGTCAGCCATGACCCGGCAGCGTAGCGAACCCGGCAGTAGCCGCGATCGGCGCGCTCGAATACGCGTGGTTCGGCAAGATGGGCACATGACAGGCACCACGCCACCCGGCCCACGGTCCAGCCCGCCGGCCGCCGTCTGGCCGGGGGACCACCGCGAGCTCGGCGCGCGGTTCCACGGCACGGGCACGAACTTCGCGGTATGGGCGCCCGATGCCGACGCGGTCGACCTGTGCCTGTTCGACGACGATGAGCGCGAGACGCGTCTGGCCCTCCCGGAGCACACCCTGGGCGTGTGGCACGGCTTCGTCCCCGGTGTCGGACCCGGCCAGCGCTACGGCTTGCGGGCCGACGGACCGTGGGACCAGACGCGTGGCCATCTGTTCAACCCCGACAAGCTGCTGCTCGACCCGTACGCCCGCGCCATCGACGGCGAGCTGATGTCCGACCCGGTGCTCGCCGCCATGGACGACCGCGGAGCCCTGCTCCCCGGCGACACCTCGGACCTGACCCCCCGCAGCATCGTCGTCGCCGCTGACCCCTTCGACTGGGCCGGTGACTCCCGGCCCGATGTCGCGTGGCGCCACACCGTCATCTACGAGGCCCACGTCAAAGGTCTCACCCACCAGCACCCGGACATCCCCTCGGAGCTGAGGGGTTCGTACGCCGGTCTCGGCCATCCCGCGACGATCCACTACCTCAAGGACCTCGGCGTCACCTCGGTGGAGCTGCTGCCGGTCCACCACTTCGTGTCCGAGCCGGCGCTGCTCGACCGGGGACTCGTCAACTACTGGGGCTACAACACCGCCGGGTTCTTCGCTCCTCACGCGGCGTACTCCGCGAGCGGGACACGCGGTCAGCAGGTCACCGAGTTCAAGCAGATGGTCAAGGACCTCCACGCTGCCGGTCTCGAGGTCATCCTCGACGTGGTCTACAACCACACCGCCGAGGGAGGGCCGGACGGCCCGACCCTGTGCTGGCGCGGCTTCGACGACGGGTCGTACTACCGCACCGACGGCTGGGGCCGCTACGCCGACGTGACCGGCTGCGGCAACACGGTCAACGCCTCGGACCCGCAGGTGCTCCGACTGATCATGGACTCGCTGCGCTACTGGGTGAGCGAGATGCACGTCGACGGCTTCCGGTTCGACCTAGCACCGGCCCTGGCCCGCAACGGGCCACACGTCGACCTGCACGCACCGTTCCTCACCGCCGTGAGCCAGGACCCGGCGCTGCGAGACGTGAAGCTGATCGCCGAGCCGTGGGACGCCACCGGTGAGGGCTACCTGGTCGGACGATTCCCACCCCCGTGGTGTGAGTGGAACGACCAGTACCGCGACGCGATCCGCGACTTCTGGCGGGGCCACGGCAACGGCGTGCGGGACCTGGCCTCGCGGATCTCCGGATCGAGCGATCTGTACGCCGATGACGGCCGGTTGCCGTACTCCTCGGTCAACTTCGTCACCGCGCACGACGGCTTCACGCTGCGCGACCTGGTGTCGTACAACCGCAAGCACAACCGGGCCAACGGCGAGCACGACCGCGACGGCACCGACAACCACCGCTCGTGGAACTGTGGCGTCGAGGGCGAGACCGACGATGCCATCGTGGTCGGTCTGCGGCGTCGGCAGTCCGCCAACCTGCTCGCCACGTTGCTGTTGTCGACGGGGGTTCCGATGATCACCTCGGGCGACGAGCGCGGTCGGACGCAGGCTGGCAACAACAACGCTTTCTGCCAGGACAACGAGACCTCCTGGTTTCCTTGGGAGGACCTCGACAAGGACTGGCAACATCTCGATCGGCTCACTCGGCTGTTGCTGAGGCTGCGACGGGAGCACCCGGTGCTGCGCCAGCGGCACTTCTTCGCCGGCACTCCGCTTGGCGACAACGGGCGCAAGGACATCTCTTGGCTACAACCCGACGGCACCGAGATGTCAGACGACGCGTGGCAGGACCCCACACGCGCGACGCTCGGAGTGTTCTTGTCCGGGGAGACGTTGCGCGGCGCCAACGCGGTCGGGCAGCCCCGCCAGGACACGTCGTACCTGCTGTGGCTGCACGCCGGTGCCGACCCGGTCGACGTCACCCTGCCCGATCTGGCGGCCGGCTACGTCACGCTGCTGCGCACCGACGGTGACCTCGACGCGCTGGACACGAACTTCGCCGGGAGCGATCCGCTGGCTGCCGGAGAACGGGTGACCCTGCTCGACCGCACCTTCGCCCTTTTCGAGGCTCTTCATCGCGGCGCTCGAGGGTCCGGTCGAGCGTGATGATCTCGCTGATCACGGTCGGGACTTCGTGGCTGACCGAGTCGATCAGCGTGGTCCGGTCGCAGCCCCGCCTGCCGTCACGCGCTGAGCGTCATTCCCTGCCGCGCAGCGGGTCGCGACCGATGAAGCCGAGCAGGCGGGTCTGCACGTCGGCGTCGCCCGGCACCTGCACCCGAGGCCCGTACTGGCCCGACGACCGCATCAGCTCCTCGATCGGCGCCATCTCGGCGAGCAGATCGGCGCATGTCTGCGGGTCGAGCCGCTCGTCCTGGCCGGTGGCGCGGGCCAGGTCCCAGGTGTGCATGAACACGTCCGAGGTGTAGAACCGGTCGACCGCGACCGGCAGCGGCATCTCCCCCACCATCGGGTGCCGGAAGGGGGTGGCCGCCTCCGGCCCGTCGAGCAGCCGCTGCACCGCGTCGGCGTGCACCTGCCAGGCGGCGACCGGGTCCTCCTCCGGCGACGGGCCGCGGTCGAGCACCAGGCCGGTCGCGCTCTTCAGGAAGTCCGGGAACCACTCGACCAGGTGCCCGACCACGTCCCGGGCACGCCACCCGGCCACCGGGGCCGGCGCGTCCCAGTCGGACGCGCCCCGCACCCGAGCGGTGAACTCGGCGGTCACCGCGCGATGGCGCCCGGCCGGGCCCGGGGTGAGTGTCATGCCTGCGCTCCTTCGGCGGTCCCGGCGAGCTCAACGGCGGAAAGCAGGGCGTCCAGCTTGGCGTAGCCCTGGTGCACGCCGACCTCCATCCCGCTGCGCAGCCAGGCGTCCCGGCCCTCGAAGCTGTCGCACAGCGACTGTGCGCGCAGGCGGGCGCGTCCGTCGCCGAGGTCCTCGAAGTCGAGCGTCTCCAGCGCGACTCCGTCCGGGTCGCCCTCCCAGGTGAAGGTCTGCACGATCCGGTCCGGCCGGACCTCGTGGAAGCAGCCGTGGAAGCCGAACTCCATCCCGTCCCGGGCGGCGACGTAGCGCCAGCTGCCGCCGGTGCTGGCGTCCCAGCGGTCCAGGGTGGTCGTCATCCCGTCCGGGCCGACCCACCGAACGAACAGCTCCGGTTCGGTGTGCGCCCGAAACAGCTGGGCCGGGGTGGCCGCGAAGTCCCGGGTGACGCGGATGATCGGGACGGTCGGATCCGCCTCGATCGCCGCGGTCGTCATCGTGTCGTTCATGCCGTCTCCTCGCGCGTCGGGCGGTGCCCGGCCTCCTCGTCGGCGTCCATCTCCGCCAGCACGACGTCCAGCCGCCGGTACCGGGCCTCGGCCCGCTGCCGGTAGCGCTCGATCCACTTCGTCATCAGGTCGAAGGCCTCCGCCTCCAGGTGCACCGGGCTGCGGTGCCCCTCCGCGCCGCGGCTGACCAGGCCAGCCTGCTCGAGCACCTTCAGGTGCTTCGAGATGGCCTGCACGCTCACCCGATACGGCGCCGCCAACTGCCCCACAGTGGCGTCGCCGTCGGTCAACCGCGCCACCAGGTCGCGCCTGGTCGGAGCGGCCAGGGCCGCGAACACCTGCGACAGCGGGTCACTCATCTCGACCTCCCAAACCTCAACTGATTGGTTGACACAACGGTAAGCCCTCGCCTCCACAACGTCAACCGACTGATTGACGATGCGAGGCCGTTGGACGTACGGCGCCGCCGACGCGGAAGACCTCGACCACTCTCGGGCTGAGGTGGCTGGGTGAGCCGGTCCGTCCATCACCGGATGAAGTCGGGGTGGGTCTGCTCGACGTGCAGCGACCGGCAGATGTCCAGGACGAGCCTCTCGTACACGTCCCAGTCCTCCAGGCAGGGTGTCGACAGCGTCACCATGGCGGCCTGTTCGTGACCCGGCACCGGCACCAGGACCGACAGCTCGCGCAAGGTCGCACCCACCTCACCGGTGGCCGTGTCCGCCGGGACGGTGGGGCGCTCGGTCACCGCCGTTACGGCGGGGTGCTGACCCAGCTCGACGATCTCCACGCGCGCGTAGCGGCCTTCGCGGCGCATCGCCTCAGCAGCTCCCAGCACGGCCAGCCCGCGATCGGCCGTATGGGTCGGATGCAACGCCACGGTCAGCGTGGCGGTGGACGGATGACCGTCGACCTGGACAGCGCAGAACGCGGTCGCCAGTACCGCGCCCCGCGAAAGTCGTACGGCCAGTGCCTCGAGGTACAACGACAACGCCTCGCGCTGCCCGCTGTCGGACAGCCCCATGTCCTCGACGACCTGCAGCTGCGCGGCCGTCCGGGTCTCCGTCTCGTGCTCGAGCGGCACCTGATGGAAGTCCGGTGGCACGTCGAGCACGATGACCGGCGCAGCCTCGGTCCGGGGCCCAATCAACAAGGCAAACCTCACCCACCGCTCCCGGTCGGTCCCTCACGGCCGTCGTCGACGTCCGAGTCCCCCTCGATCGTGCGGGTACGTCGACCAGCCACCGCCTCGGCGAGGCCGCCGGGACGGCGAACCGCGAACGTGGCCTGCGGCAAGGTCTGAGGGGCGACTTCCAGCCATTGCTTGCGTAGCGCCCTGATCAGCCGGTGTGAGCCGGGCGAGCGGGCGATGATGTCGCTGACTCCTTCGGCCTCGCCCGGGTTGCGGCCCAAGGCAGCGATGCCGACGAGCTCGGAGATCACCGTGGTCAGCCCGGCCACCTCGCCCAGCGCCATCGCGGTCCGCAGCAGCTCCGGCGCTTCGGACGCGATCCAGTCGTCCACCGCGGCGTTCAGTGCCAGCAGCGCCCGGTCGAGCTCCCCCGCCACGTCGTCGTCTGCCAGCGCGATCTGCTTGACCGCGCCGGAGAGCTCTTCGAAGGCCGCCGCCAGGTCGGCGGCGGCGCGGTCGTGCTCGGTGCCGATCTCACGCGCGGTGGCGATCAGCCGCGTCCGTCGGTCCTCGCCGGCGGTGTCACCGGCAAGGTCTGCCACGGACTCGACGATCTGTGCGACCTGATCCTGGCGCTCCCGCGCCCGACCGGACCACGTCTCCAGCGCCTGGAGGCAGTCGATGAGCGACTCCTCGAGCCCGGACAGCTGGCGAGAGTAGCGGCGCAGCACGGTGGCGATCGGGGCGCCGGCCGGACCGTCCCAGACCGAGCCGGTACGCCCGATCCGGTCGAGCTCGGCGCGCGCCTCGACCAGTGCCCGAACGGTGCTCCGAAGCGACTCCCGCAGCGCTTCCAGCGCCTGCGGCTCGCCGGGCGTCGGGTCGAAGCCGAGAACGACGTCGGCTCTCATCGCGCGACACCTTCACCGGAGGAGTCAGAGGTGCCGGTCCCAGTCGGTACGTCCTCGTCGACGCCATGGCGTCGCATCGCCGACGTACAGTCCTCTGCGCTGGCCTGCAGCCGTCGCAACGTAGCGACCAGGTCAGACATCCCGGTCTCGACGGCCGCGTCCGCGCCAGGCGTACCGACGCGTGCTCCATCCACGTCGCTCAGGCTCGACAACGCTGCTTCGAGCCGGCCGGAGACCGCGGTGAAAGCAACCCTGATCCGCTGCACCTCGGCACCGACCAGCGGTAGGGAGCTCACGCCGTGCCTCCGATCAGTGCGATCAGCGCCTCGGACAGGACTGTCACAGGCCCATCCTGCCTCGTTTCAGGGTCACCGAGCCGACTCCGCGCGGCACCAACCGATCCGGCTAGTCCGGCTCGGCCGCGTTGACGTCGACCGGCCACGCGATCAGTCCGACCTCGGCAGGGTTGGCGAGCAGCGGGTGCGAGGGCAAGATCCGTACGGTGTAGCCGAACGCACCGGTCAGGTCCAACGCCACATCGCCCTCGAAGCGATGGCGGCCGGCCTCGTAGCTCTCGCCGTGCGCCAGGTTGGCCACCTGAGGATCGTGCAGCTGGTCGTCCCCGGCCACCCGTCCGTAGATGACCTGGACATCGACCTCGCTGGGCTCGAGATCGCCCAGGGAGGCGTAGACCCTGACCTGGAGCGACTGCCCGCGCGCCGGCGCGTCGCTGACACCGCTGGACTCGACGTGCTCGATGCGCACTCGCGGCCAGCCGGAGCGGACCTTGGCCTTCCATTGCGCCAGGCTGGTGGCGCTGCCGGGCTGATCCTCCACCCGCCGGGCTCCCGCGGCGGCCGGTGTGTAGAGCTCGACCACATAGTCGTGGACCATCCGCGAGGCGAGCACCTTAGGACCTAAGGACTTCAGGGTGTGGCGGACCATCTCGATCCAGCGGGTCGGCAACCTGTCCACGTCGACGTCGTAGAAGCGCGGGGCGACCTCGTTCTCGAGCAGGTCGTACAACGCCTCGGCCTCGATGTCGTCGCGCCGCTCGGGATCGTCGACGCCGTCCGCGGACGGGATCGCCCAGCCGTTGTCGCCGTCGTACCACTCGTCCCACCAGCCGTCGAGGATCGACAGGTTGAGGCCACCGTTCAGCGCTGCCTTCATCCCCGAGGTCCCGCACGCCTCGTACGGCCGCAGCGGGTTGTTCAGCCAGACGTCGCAGCCCGGGTACAGCGCCTGCGCCATCCCGATGTCGTAGTTCGGCAAGAAGGCGATCCGGTGCCGTACGGCCGGGTCGTCGGCGAAGCGCACCATCTCCTGGATCAGCTTCTTGCCGGTCTCGTCCGCGGGGTGGGCCTTACCGGCGATGACGAGCTGGATCGGGCGCTCCGGATCCGTCAGCAGCCGCCTCAGCCGTTCCGGGTCGCGCAGCATCAACGTCAGCCGCTTGTACGTCGGCACCCGTCGAGCGAACCCGATCGTGAGGACGTCGGCGTCCAGGATCGAGTCGGTCCAGCTCAGCTCGGCCTTCGCGGCACCCCGGTTGAGCCAGGACGCCCGGACCCGGCGGCGTACGTCCTCGACGAGCCTGGCCCGGAGATGACGCTTGGTCTCCCACAACGCCTGTGCAGGGATCTTGTCGACCGCACCCCAGTCCTGGGAGTTCTCCACCGAGGTGAGGATGCCCTCCTTCTCGGCGAGATCGAACACTCCGCGCGCGACCCAGGTAGGGGCGTGCACCCCGTTCGTGATCGAGCTGATCGGGATGTCGGCTTCGTCGAAGCCCGGCCACAGCCCGTTGAACATCTCACGGGAGACGTGACCGTGCAGCTGGCTGACTCCGTTGGCTCGGCCGGCGAGCCGAAAACCCATCACGGCCATGTTGAATACGGTCGGGTCGCCGCCCTCGTAGTCCTCCGAGCCGAGGGCCAAGATGTCCTCCACGGCCATTCCGGCGTAGGCGTTCTCGCCACCGAACTGCATCTCGATCTGCTCGCGAGGAAACCTGTCGATGCCGGCCGGAACCGGGGTGTGCGTCGTGAACACCGTGCCCGCTCGGGCCTTCTCCAGAGCACCGGCGAAGTCGAGTCCCTCGGACTCGATGAACTCACGGATCCGTTCGACCCCCAGGAAACCCGCGTGCCCCTCGTTGGTGTGGAAGACCTCCGGGGCCGGGTGGCCAGTGAGCGCGCAGTACGAACGGATCGCGCGGATTCCTCCGACACCCAAGAGCAGCTCCTGGAGCAGCCGGTGGTCGGAGCCACCGCCGTACAGCCGGTCGGTCACATCACGCAGGACCGCAGGGTTGTCCTCCATGTCGGAGTCCATCAGCAGCAACGGGACCCGCCCCACCTGCGCCACCCAGACGTGCGCGAGCAATTGCTGGCCGCCGGGTACGCCGACGGCGATCTTGGCCGGACTGTCGTCCGCCTCGCGCAGCAGGGTGAGAGGGAGCTCGTCGGGGTCGACGATCGGGTAGCGCTCTTGCTGCCACGCCTCGCGCGAGAGCATCTGGCGGAAGTAGCCGTGGCGGTACAGCAGCCCGACTCCGAGGATCGGCACGCCGAGGTCGCTGGCGGACTTCAGGTGGTCGCCGGCGAGGATGCCGAGTCCGCCGGAGTACTGCGGCAGCACGGTGGCGATCCCGAACTCGGGCGAGAAGTAGCCGATCGACCGGGGAGCGCTCCCGCCCAGCGACTGGTACCAACGGTCGCCCGTCATGTACTCGTCCAGGTCGGCCTTCGCCAGCTCCAGCCGCTTGGTGAACTTCTTGTCCCCAGCCAGGGCCTGCAGACGCTTGGCCGGCACCGAGCCCAAGAAGCGCACCGGGTCGTGATGGCTGGCCGCCCAGGCCTGGGCGTCGACCGCTTCGAAGAGGTCCTGTGTCTCCGGGTGCCAGGACCAACGTAGGTTGATCACCAGCTCCGCCAGCGGTCGCAGGGAGTCAGGCATCACAGGGCGGACGGTGAACCGTCGGATAGCACGCACCGCAAAACGGTAGGGCACGCGCTGCCTCGGAGCGAATTCTCAGCCCAACTGACCACACACCGGACAGCGCGGCGGCACCTGGCCGCGGCGACTCCTGACCGTGCGCGGCCCGGGCGACGGACGGAATGTGCGTCGGGCAGCCCACTTCGCTAGGTTCGAATCAATGGTTGAACGCATTCCCGTCACCGATGTCGCTCCGCTGGTCGAGCACGGCCGCTATCCGGTCAAGGCGACAATCGGCGAGCCCGTGACGATCTCGGCGAACGTCTTCCGCGAGGGGCATGACCTGCTCGGCGCCGGCGTCGTCCTGACCGACCCCGAGGGCCGCGACCGACCGCTGACGTACATGGAGAAGACCGACGAGCCGGACGCCTACGTGGCTACAGCGGCCCCGGACGCGCAGGGCGCCTGGACCTACCGGATCGAGTCGTGGTCCGATCCCTACGCCACCTGGCAGCACGCCGCGGAGATCAAGATCGCGGCCGAGATCGATGTCGAGCTGATGCTGCTGGAGGGCGCCCTGGTCCTCGAACGCGCCGCGAAGAACCTGCCCGTCGAGCACAAGCCGCTGCGCTCCGCGCTGACGTCGGCAGCCATTGCGGGTCGCGACCGGCAACGTCCGGTTCCGGTCAGGCTGGCCGCGATGACCTCTCCTGAGGTCACCGAGGTGCTCCGACAGCATCCGTTGCGCGATCTCGTCTCCGCGCAAGGGCCCTACCCGCTGTACGTCGACCGGGTCCGCGCCCTGTACGGCTCGTGGTACGAGTTCTTCCCCCGCTCGGAGGGCGCGACGTACGACGAGAAGACCCAGACGATGCGGTCCGGGACGTTCACGACGGCCGCCAAACGGCTCGACGCGGTTGCGGAGATGGGCTTTGACATCATCTATCTGCCGCCGATCCATCCGATCGGCGAGGCCAACCGCAAAGGGCCCAACAACACGCTGACGCCAGGCCCGAACGACCCGGGCTCGACCTGGGCGATCGGCTCCAAGCTGGGTGGTCACGACGCGATCCATCCCGACCTCGGCACGATCGAGGACTTCGACGCATTCGTCGCGCGAGCGCACCAGCTCGGCCTCGAGGTGGCGCTCGACCTTGCCCTTCAGTGCGCGCCCGACCACCCGTATGCGACCAGCCACCCGGAGTGGTTCACGACCCGGGCCGACGGGACGATCGCGTACGCGGAGAACCCACCGAAGAAGTACCAGGACATCTACCCCCTGAACTTCGACAACGACTTCGAGGGGTTGTCCCGCGAGGTGCTGCGCGTGGTCCGCCACTGGATGGACCACGGTGTCCGCGTGTTCCGGGTCGACAACCCGCACACCAAGCCGGTGATGTTCTGGGAGTGGCTGCTCGGGGAGATCCGTCGCAGCGACCCCGACGTGATCTTCTTGTCCGAGGCGTTCACCCGCCCGGCGATGATGCGCGCACTGGCGATGGTGGGGTTCCACCAGTCCTACACGTACTTCACCTGGCGTAACGCGAAGTGGGAACTCGAGGCGTACCTGGACGAGCTGTCTCACGTCACGTCGGACGCGATGCGCCCCAACCTGTTCGTCAACACCCCCGACATCTTGACCGAGTACCTCCAGTACGGCGGCCCGGCCGCCTTCCGGATCCGGGCGGCGATCGCGGCCACCGGGTCCCCCACCTGGGGCGTGTACGCCGGCTTCGAGCTCTACGAGCACGTCGCGGTCAAGCCCGGTTCGGAGGAGTACCTGGACTCCGAGAAGTTCCAGCTGCGTCCGCGCGACTGGGAGGCCGCCGAGCGCGAGGGCCGGACCCTGGCGCCGTACATCACCAAGCTCAACGAGATCCGCCGTGCGCACCCGGCGCTCCAGCAGCTACGCAACCTCACGGTGCACAGCAGCGACGACGAATCCGTCCTGTGCTACTCCAAGCGCACCGCGACCGGCGCCGTCGACGACAAGGTGATCGTGGTCGTCAACGTCGACCCGCACGGCACCCGTGAGACCGTCGTGCACCTGAACATGCCCGCGCTCGGCCACGACTGGCACGACACCTTCGTGGTCGAAGACCTCATCACCGGCGAGCAGTGGCGCTGGGGCGAGAACAACTATGTGCGCCTCGATCCGTCGTACGAGCCCGCCCACGTGCTCGCGATCAAAGACCCGCACAGCAGGAAGGCCTAGGTACGCAGGTGTTCGACGATCCGACCTGGTTCAAGCGTGCCGTCTTCTACGAGGTGCTGCTGCGCTCGTTCAAGGACTCCGACGGCGACGGCGTTGGGGACTTCCGGGGTCTGCGGGAGAAGCTCGACTACCTGCAGTGGCTCGGCATCGACTGCCTGTGGATCCCACCGTTCTTCACGTCCCCGCTGCGCGACGGCGGCTACGACGTCGCCGACTACGAGGACGTGCAGCCGGAAGTCGGCACCGTCGAGGACTTCCGGACCCTGGTCGAAGACGCTCACGAGCGAGACATCCGGATCATCATCGACTTCGTGATGAACCACACCAGCGACCAGCACGAGTGGTTCCAGCAGTCCCGGCAGGACCCGGAAGGTCCTTACGGCGACTTCTACGTCTGGTCCGACACCGACGATCTGTACGGTGACGCCCGGGTCATCTTCGTCGACACCGAACCCAGCAACTGGACCTGGGACCCGGTACGCCAGCAGTACTTCTGGCACCGCTTCTACAGTCATCAGCCCGACCTGAACTTCGACAACCCGAAGGTCCACGCGGCGATGATGGACGCGTTGCGGTTCTGGCTCGACCTGGGCATCGACGGCTTCCGGCTCGACGCTGTGCCGTACCTCTACGAGCGCCCCGGCACCAACGGAGAGAACCTCCCGGAGACCCACGACTTCCTCCGCACGGTCCGCAAGACCGTCGACGACGAGTACCCCGGCAGGGTACTGCTCGCCGAGGCCAACCAGTGGCCTACCGACGTCGTCGACTACTTCGGGGACTTCGACCAGGGTGGCGACGAGTGCCACATGTGCTTCCACTTCCCGGTCATGCCGCGGATCTTCATGGGCGTACGCCGGGAGTCCCGCTACCCGATCTCGGAGATTCTCGAGCAGACGCCCTCGATCCCGGACAACTGCCAGTGGGGCATCTTCTTGCGCAACCACGACGAGCTCACCTTGGAGATGGTGACCGACGAGGACCGCGACTACATGTGGTCGGAGTACGCCAAGGATCCGCGGATGAAGGCCAACATCGGGATCCGCCGTCGCCTGGCCCCGCTGCTCGACAACGACATCAACCAGATGGAGCTGTTCACCGCGCTGCTGCTGTCGTTGCCCGGATCGCCGGTGCTGTACTACGGCGACGAGATCGGGATGGGAGACAACATCTGGCTGGGTGATCGTGACGGCGTACGGACCCCGATGCAGTGGACACCGGACCGCAATGCCGGATTCTCCACCGCGACACCGGGACGCCTTCACCTGCCACCGATCCAGGACCCGGTCTTCGGCTATCAGCGCGTGAACGTCGAGACCGAGCTGGAGAACACCTCCTCCCTGTTGCACTGGACGCGGCGGATGATCAACGCCCGCAAGCAGCACCCCGCGTTCGGGATGGGGACCTTCAGTGATCTCGGCGGGAGCAACCCCAGCGTGTTCTCCTTCAGCCGGGACTTCGGCGACGACACCGTGCTCTGCGTCAACAACCTGTCGAGGTTCCCGCAGCCGGTCGAGCTGGACCTGCGCCGCTGGGAGGGTAGCGAGCCGATCGAGATGCTCGGGCACGTTACGTTCCCCCGCATCGGGGAACTGCCCTACCTCCTGACGCTTTCCGGTCACGGCTTCTACTGGTTCCTGATCTCCCGCTCAGAGGAGGCCGGCTCGTGAGTCCCTCCCAGCCCCCCGTGAACCCCGAGCTCGCATCGTCCCTGGCGGCCTACATGTCCGGACGGCGATGGTTCGCCGGCAAGGGGCGCGAGTTCGCCGTCGTGCACATCGACGCTCTGCCCTGGCTGGCGCACCAACCGCGGCTGCGCGTCGAGGTCGTCACGGTGCAGTTCGAGGACGGAGTACGCGACACCTACCAGGTACCGCTCACCTACCGTGCTGAGGTCGAGCCCGACCACGACCACGCTCTGATCGGCACCGTCCCCGACCCCGACGACGCAGGTTCGTCGGTCGTCGCCTACGACGCGGTCTATCTCAAGGACGCCTGCGAAGTGCTGCTCTCGGCCTTCCACTCGAGCCTGGACGAGGGTGACGACGTGCGAGGGGCAACGTTGTTCCACACCGTCGAAGGTGCTGAGCTTCCGGCGCTGGAGACCCCCGGGCTGGTGATGACCGCCGAGCAGTCCAACACCTCGATCGCCTACGGCGAGGACGCCATCTTGAAGCTCTTCCGGCGGATCAGCGCCGGCTTCAACCCCGACATCGAGATCCACGACGCGCTCACCCGCAAGGGCGGTGACCACGTCGCACCCTTGCTCGGCTGGATCGACGGTGCCTGGAGCGATGCCTCCGGGGCACGTCAACGCGGCCACCTCGGCATGCTTCAGGTGTTCCTCCGCACCGCCAGCGACGGCTGGGACCTGGCCCGGGCGTCCGTGCGCGACCTGCTGGTCGAGGAGGACCTGCGCGCCGATGAGGTCGGCGGCGATTTCGCCGGCGAGGCCGAGCGCCTCGGCGCCGCCACGGCGTCCGTCCACGCAGACCTCGCCGAGCTGTTCCCGACCGGCACGTCGACGCCGGCCCAGCGCAGCGACCTGGCCGCGGCCATGCGGGCCCGGCTCGAGGCGGCGATCAACGTCGTCCCGGAGCTGAAGGACTTCGCCGACACGCTCGAGGCGGCGTACGACGCGGTGGCCGCGTGGCCGGAGGAGTTCCCGGTGCAACGCGTCCACGGCGACCTGCATCTCGGACAGACCCTGCGCACCGTCAAGGGTTGGAAGATCATCGACTTCGAGGGCGAGCCGGCCAAGCCGCTGAGCGAGCGCCTGGCGCTGGACTCGCCGTTGCGCGACATCGCCGGCATGTTGCGCTCTTTCGACTACGCCGCGGGTGCGACCCGTCAGGACTTCGGCCCCAGCGACCAGCTGCGCTACCGCTCCGAGGAGTGGACCGAGCGCAACCGGGAGGCGTTCCTCGCGGGATACTCCGAGCAGATCGGGAGCGATGTCCGGGCGCACTCCGTGCTGCTGCGGGCCTACGAGGTCGACAAGGCGGTCTACGAAGCGGTCTACGAGGCCCGCAACCGGCCGGGCTGGCTGTCCATCCCGCTGGCCGCGATCGAACGCTTCGCCGCAGTCTCCGAGGAGGAGTGAGCATGAGCCCCAAGGCAACCCCGGCCCCGGCCCCGGTCTCCCCTGCCGAGCTCGACAAGATCGTGGCCGGCACGCACCGAAGCCCGCACGACGTGCTCGGGCCGCACCTGGCTGGTGACGGTGACGCGCGTGGCGTCACGGTGCGGGTGCTGCGACCCCTGGCCAAGACGCTGACCGTGCACACCGAGGGCACCACGGTGCCGATGACGCACGAGCACGAGGGCATCTGGGTGGCGGTGCTCCCACAGACCGAGGTAGGCGCCTACCGGCTGGAGGTCGAGTACGACGGCTACCCCTCCCACACCGTCGACGATCCCTACCGCTTCCTGCCGACGTTGGGGGAGATGGATCAGCACCTGATCAACGAGGGTCGGCACGAGGAGCTCTGGAACGTCCTCGGTGCACACGTGCAGCACTACGAGTCGTCGAGCGGGACCGTCGACGGCACGGCCTTCGCCGTCTGGGCGCCCAACGCGCAGGGCGTCCGAGTCGCTGCCAACTTCAACTACTGGGACGGTCGCGCCCAGCCGATGAGGATGCTCGGCTCGTCCGGGGTGTGGGAGCTGTTCGTCCCCGACATCGGCCGGGGCACGCTCTACAAGTTCGAGGTGCTCGGCGCAGACGGAGTCTGGCGGCAAAAGGCCGATCCGATGGCGAATTACGCGCAGGTGCCACCGGAGCGAGCCTCGGCGGTCTTCGAGTCGGCGTACACCTGGGGCGACGAGGCATGGATCCGCGATCGCCCCCAGCGCCAGGCCGTGGACCAGCCGATGAGCATCTACGAGGTCCACCTCGGCTCCTGGCGTCGTGACCTCGGCTATCGCGAGCTCGCCGACCAGCTCGCCGCGTACGTCTCGGCACTCGGCTTCACCCACGTCGAGCTGATGCCGGTGATGGAGCACCCGTTCGGCGGCTCGTGGGGCTACCACGTGACCTCGTTCTTCGCCCCGACGTCTCGCTTCGGCGATCCCGACGACTTCCGCTACTTCGTCGATCGGATGCACCAGGCAGGGGTCGGCTTGATCCTGGACTGGGTGCCCGGCCACTTCGCCACCGACGACTTCGCACTGGTCAACTTCGACGGGACCCCGCTCTACGAGGACCCCAACCCGCAGCGCGGCTGGCATCCGGAGTGGGGTTCGTACATCTTCAACTTCGGCCGCAAGGAGGTGCGAAACTTCCTGGTCGCCAACGCGCTGTACTGGCTCGAGGAGTTCCACGCCGACGGCCTAAGGGTCGACGGAGTGGCGTCGATGCTGTATCTGGACTACTCCCGTAAGGACGGGGAGTGGACGCCGAACGTGTACGGAGGGCGCGAGAACCTCGAGGCGGTGTCCTTCCTCCAGGAGGTCAACGCCACGGCGTACAAGCGGGTGCCGGGCATCGTGACCATTGCGGAGGAGTCCACCGCGTGGCCTGGCGTGACGCGACCCACTCACCTCGGTGGCCTGGGGTTCGGCTTCAAGTGGAACATGGGCTGGATGCACGACTCGTTGGGCTACATCGCCAACGACCCGGTTCACCGCCAGTACCACCACCATCAGCTGACGTTCTCGATGATGTACGCGTACGCCGAGAACTACGTGCTCCCGATCTCCCACGACGAGGTCGTGCACGGCAAGGGCTCGATGCTCCGCAAGATGCCCGGGGATCGCTGGAGGCAGCTGGCCAACGTCCGGGCCTATCTGGCGTTCATGTGGGCCCATCCCGGCAAGCAGCTGATCTTCATGGGCGCCGAGATCGCCCAGGAGTCGGAGTGGGCCGAGAGCCGCGAGCTCGACTGGTGGCTGCTCGACCACATCGAGCACCGCGGCGTCCATGAGCTGGTCGGCGACCTGAACCGTGCCTACCAGGACAACTCTGCGCTGTGGACGCGCGACCAGGACCCCTCGGGCTTCAGCTGGATCGACGCCAACGACAACACCAACAACGTGTTCAGCTTCCTGCGGACGTCGTCGGACGGATCCCACGTCGTGTGCCTTGCCAACTTCGCGGCCGTCCCCCACCACGACTACCGCGTCGGTCTTCCGCAAACCGGGAGCTGGGAGGAGATCCTCAACACCGACGCCGAGACCTACTACGGGTCCGGCGTCGGCAACCTGGGCGGTGTCGAGGCCGACAGCTCCGCCTGGCACGGTCGACCCGCCTCGGCCACGGTTCAGCTGCCGCCGCTGGCCACGGTCTGGCTGCGCTGGACGCCCCCGAAAGCTGCAGTGCCCGACTCGCGCACGTCCGATCCACCGACCCGTTAGCGGACCGCTCTGATCGCTCGGCAGAAGCTCGACCCCTCCCGTGCAGACTCAACGACCGCGCGCGCCGACCAGTCCGCCGTACTGCCCGATCACCAGAGGCTTGCCGTCTCGGGGCACGACCATCAGTACCTGATGCTCGTAGTCGAGCCGTGCCTTGCGACGGATCGGGTCGGGCAGGTAGGCCCCGGCCTCGGAGCCGGCGAACTTCAAGGTCTGGCCGGGACGGACCTCGAACCGGTCCACGCGCTTCAGCGTCACGAACATCAGGGCACCCCCGTCGGCGAGCCGCAGCACGTAGGTGACGTCGCCAGCCGTCCAGCGCTGCTCGAAGCGGACCCCCTGCGTCGGTTGCTCCTTCGCGATCTGCCTCATCTGGGTGATGAACGAGTCCGTGACGAACTCATCGACGTGCTCGGACTTCGCCGATGTGAGGACATCGGCATAGTCGTCGGCGATCTGTTGTACGGGTGACGTGAGGGTGACCGCCGCGCCATCGCTCCATGTCTGCGGAGAGCCCGGAAGCAGTCGTGCCACCGTCGCGTCGGCAGCCCGGCCGACACCCGGAGTCTCGGTGTCGCCGGCCAACCGCGGCGCAGCCTCCAACAGCCAGGGGTCCGTCGACGACTTCCGGCTGAACACGCACACGATCTGTTCCTGCTGCTTCTGAACTCTCGCGACGGCGACGAACCACAAGGGGTAGCTGTCGAAGCGCGGCGCCCAGACCGTGACTGCATCGTCGAGCGCGAAGGGCCGGGCGGTGATCCCGAGAGCGCGGCGGATGACGAGGCTGCTCTGGTCGATGTCGAGAACGGCACCGGTCTCCAGGGACGCCAGGGCTTTGACGTCCCAGGTCGCGTCCGACACCGCCCGGTCGCGAGCGTAGGACGCCAGCGTTGCCTGGGCCACAGCGGAGCTTGCCCCGGGCTTGCTCGCGTCGCCCAGCGACTTGTGGTGCGGCAGCGCGCAACCTGCGACGGCACTCGCCACAGCGACGCCGACGAGCCATCGGCGTCCACGCGACGAACCCCTCATGATTCCACCGCAGGCTTTCCACGCGGGCGGCGTCGACGGCCCGGACGCGCTCGGCCACGACGACGAGCACGACGTGGTGCGTGGCGCAGCAGCAAGCCACCACCTGCGGCCACGCCCACGCCGACCGCCAGGAGCGCAAGACCGCTCACGAACGCCCCGGACTGGACCACGGCGACCGTCAGCTCGACGGACAGGTCCGGCTCCCCATCGGCGTCCATCACGACAACGTCCACCGCGGCGTCCGGAAGTGGGAACACCACAGTGGCGCCGCCGTCGCCGGACGCGGACACCAGCCAGAAGTGCACGTCAGCAGGCCGGACCGAGACCTGCCGGTCTCCCGGGACGGTGCTGGTCTCGGTGCTCCACGGCAGGTCGATGCTGTCGATCTGTGTGTACGCCGTGCGGGCGAGGTAGTCACGGACGTCGACGTCGTAGGCCACTCCCACGAACACTGGCCGATCGGCCGCAGCCGCCGTGACTTCGACACGCGGACCGCTGTAGGCCAGGGCAGCCGGGGCAGTGACGACCGCAGCACCGGCCGAGGAGTAGCCGTGCGGCCCAGTGGCGGCTCGGTTGTCCGGGCCGAAGATCCACGCCACGGCGATTCCGACGAGCGCGAGGAGCGACCCGACGACGATGAGCAGCCACCCCCCCGGCCTGCGCATCGGCTAGAAGAGCGCCGAGGCCAGTTGTTGGCGGGCTCTGCCGACGCGTGGATCGGCGTCACCGACGACCCCGAAGAGCTCGACGAGGTGCAGCCGTGCGGCATCGCGGTCGTCACCGCTGGTCCGACGTACGACGTCGACGAGGCGGCCGAACGCATCGTCGACATGACCGCCGAGCAGTTCGAGGTCAGCCGCGAGGGCTTGGGCTGCCACGTCGTTCGGCTGCTTCGCAGCGGAATCACGAGCAGTGTTGACGTCGATCCCCTGTGTGCGCTTGAGCAGCTTGGCCTGTCCCAACCCCAAGGTGGCTTCGGGATCTCCGGGCGCCGTGGCCAAGGCCTCCTCGTACGCGGTGATCGCGGTGTCCAGGTCGCCCGCCAGCAGGGCTTCCTCAGCCTCGGGGAAGCGGCTTGGCGGCTCCTCCGGTATGGCCTCCGGCGTGGTCCCGGCGGAGGCGCCCGGCACGGGCTCGACCCGACCGGTGATGCCGTTGGCGACTGCGGCTTGCAGGATCTGGGTGATCATCGACCGCATCTCGTCGTCCGGGACCGCCTCCTGGACGAGCGGCGCCAGCTGGCCCTGCAACGCGGCGACCACCAACGGGACCTGCGGGATGCCGAGGGCCTCGGCGAGCTCGGGATGGGCTCCCACATCGACCGTAGCCAGGAGGAACCGCCCCTCGAACTCGTCGGCGAGTCGGGTCAGCAAGGCGTTGATCTCGATCGAGGCCGGTGCCGACCGGGACCAGAAGCTCACGAGAACCACGACCGACAGCGAGCGCTCCACGACATCGGTGCGCAGCCCCGGCTCGTCGACGACCTCGATCACGTAGCCGCCGGATCCGGCCGGCGTGCCCGGAGCGTTCGAGCCGGGGACGGCCTGGCCGCTCACCCCGGCCCCGCTGCGAGGCGTGGTCGGCGTACGGAGGCTGGAGAGGTCGACGGCTCCCGGGCGCGAGAACTGGGGCACTGTCATGGCGACATCTTAGATGGACGTGCCCTGGCGACGCTGTCGCAGGGATCGGCTCAACGACGCCACGTCACTCAGGCACGGCGCTAGAAGCGGGCCGGCTCCCGGTACTCGCCCCACTCGTCGCGCAGTGCATCGCAGATCTCACCCAGGCTCGCCTCGACGCGTACGGCGTCCATCATCGACGGGATCATGTTCGCCTCGGTGCGCGACACCTCGACCATCCGGGCAAGCGCGGTGTCGACGGCTGCCTGGTCACGCGAGGTGCGACGGGATGTCAGCTCGCGAACCTGCTCGGTCTCGACCTCGTGAGAGACCCGCATGATCTCCAGCTCGTGCGAGACGGTCGAGGTGTGCACATTGACCCCGACGACCTTCTTCTCGTCCTTCTCCAGGGCCACCTGGTACTGGAATGCGGCCTCGGCAATCTCGGACATGAACCAGCCGTCCTCGATGCCGCGCAGGATGCCGGTGGTCATCGGCCAGCCGCTGCCAGTCCCCGCCGCGCACGCCTGGACCTGCTCGGCCAGTGCCTCGGTGTCACCCGAGCGCAGCGACGAGCCTCCGAGCTCGAGAACCTGGTCGAAGATCGCGTTGGCCTCGGCCTCGATCTTGTCGGTAAGCGCCTCGACATACCAGGAACCGCCAAGCGGGTCGGCGACGTTGACGACGCCGGTTTCGTCCATCAGCACCTGCTGAGTGCGCAGCGCGATCTCGGCGGCTTGTTCGGTCGGCAGCGCCAGCGTCTCGTCGAGCGCATTGGTGTGCAGCGAGTTGGTGCCCCCCAACACGGCTGCCAGCGCCTCGACAGCGGTCCGGACCACGTTGTTGACGGGCTGCTGAGCCGTGAGCGAGACCCCAGCGGTCTGAGTGTGGAACCGCAGCCACTGCGCCTTCTCGGTCTTCGCGCCGTAGACGTCGCGCATCCATCGCGCCCAGATGCGCCGGGCGGCGCGGAACTTCGCGATCTCCTCGAAGAAGTCCACGTGGGCGTCGAAGAAGAAGGACAGGCCGGGTGCGAACGCCTCGATGTCGAGCCCGCGCGAGAGACCGAGCTCGACATAACCGAACCCGTCGGCCAACGTGAACGCGAGCTCCTGCGCAGCGGTCGAGCCGGCCTCGCGGATGTGGTAGCCGGAGACCGAGAGCGGCTTGTACGCCGGGATGCTCTGCGCGCAGTACTCCATCAGGTCACCGATCAGCCGCAGGTGCGGCTCCGGAGTGAAGAGCCACTCCTTCTGGGCGATGTACTCCTTGAAGATGTCGGTCTGGAGCGTCCCGTTGAGCCCACCGACGTCGGCCCCTTGACGCTCGGCCGCGACCAGGTACATGCAGAAGACCGGCACCGCCGGCCCGGAGATCGTCATCGACGTCGTGACCTCGCCAAGCGGGATCCCCTCGAACAGCGTTTCCATGTCGGCTGCGGTGTCGACGGCCACGCCGCAGTGGCCGACCTCCCCGAGTGCCTTGGGGTCATCGCTGTCGCGGCCCATCAGCGTCGGCATGTCGAACGCCACCGACAGTCCCCCACCGCCGTGGCCGAGGATCATCTTGTAGCGCTCGTTGGTCTGCTCGGCGTTGCCGAATCCGGCGAACTGGCGGATCGTCCAGGTGCGCCCGCGGTAGCCGGTGGAGTACAGCCCGCGGGTGAACGGGAACTCCCCCGGCCAGCCGATCCGCTCGAAGCCCTCGACGTCCCTGTCGTCGTCAGGTCCGTAGACCGGGTCGACGGGCGTCTGTGACAGCGTGGTGAAGTCAGCCTCACGCACCCGGGAGGCGTCGTATCGCTGCTGCCAGCGTGCCCGACCGGCGGAGATGTCGGCGGCGTCGGTCATCTGTCCTCCAGCATTTAGTTGGACGTCCAACTAAATGGTACGCCGAGTTGCCCGGTCCACCAATTCGAGACCTTGGCGGTTGACGAACGGATCGACCTGCCGGCCGTCTGCCCGGAGCCACATGTGCGTCGTGCGATGCCTACTCGGCGAAGTCTCCCGCGGCCAGCCTGACCGGTTTGAGCAGGCTGGAGAGCCGGTCGAGATCTGCCGGCGGCAGCGCGCCGACCCCGAACTCGGCGGACACCAGGTCGGACGTCGCCTGCTCCACCAGGTCACGACCGGCCGGGGTGATCTCGGCGAGCACGGCGCGGCCATCGGTTGGGTGCTTCACCCGGCGTACCAGCCCCTGGGCCTCGAGCCGGTCGACGATCGAGGTCACCGACGTGGGGTGAACCTGTAGCCGCTCGCCCATCTTGCCCAGCGGCAGCGAACCGGCCCTGGAGAACGTCAGCAGCACTAGCGCCTCGTAGCGTGCGAACGTCAGGCCGTGGGGACGCAAGATCTCGTCGAGCTCGGCCAGCACGAGCTGCTGTACCCGCATCAGGCTGGTCACGGCGCGCATCTCGGGTACGGCGCTCCACCGAAGTCCCCACTGGCGGGCCGCCTCTTCGATCGGGTCGAAGCTCAAGGGGACTCCGCGCGGCATGGCCTCGACTCTAGCGATGGACGCCCACGCCACCCGACCGCCGACCCGCCCGGGGTTTGCAACCCGCCCGGGGTTTGCCTAGTTAACTATTCGGGTGGATAGATAACTAGGCAAACCCGCCTAGCAGACAGGGCAGTTGCCTAGTTGAGTAGGCAGACCGCAGCGGACCGCGCGGCCGAACGACGCGTCAGCGAGCGGACTCGCGCAGGGTGGCGGCCCGAGCACGGCGTACTGCCAGCGCGGCCACGATCGTGGCGACGGCGATCAGTATGACGAGCACGGCCGCCATCAGCAGGCTCAGTCGCGAGACGTCCAAGGTCGGCACGACCCGGGGAGTACGGATGTCTCCGACCAGACCGAGCGTCACCGTCCGCACGACGATGTACTGCGCCGCCGACCCCGCCACGATGCCGACCAGCCCGGCGACTCCGAGCACCACGCAGATTTCCGCGAAGACAGCGCGCATGATCTGCCGGCGGCGGACACCGACGACCCGCAAGGAGGCCGCGTCACGTCTACGGTCCGGCATCTGCACCGCCAGGCTGACCGAAAGCCCGGCCAACGCCAGCGCGACGGTGACCAGGGCGGCGACCAGATACAGGTTGAGCGACAAGGCGTACGCATCCTGGTCCAGCAGAGCGCGGGCCGTCGACAGCTCGGTCCGCCCGGCCACGCCGGCCCCTTCGAGCTGACGGCGCACCTCCGCCGGAGTGTCGCCACGCGCCAGGACGTAGACATCGGTGGACTGCTCGGGGATCTGCTGGTCCCGGGTCATCATCGTGTAGTCGATGAGCAGGCCGCGCGGCCCGAGGAAGGGCATCGAGTCGGTCTGGCCCACCGGGGTGACCGGAAGTCCCTCGAACGCGTCAGTCTTCACCACGAGGCGATTGCCGTCGGCCTTCTCCACCATCGTGTCCTGGTCGCGGCCCATCAGGACCGGTCGGTACTCCGGGACGTCGCTCGGGGTGACGCCGCCGAGCCCGCTCTCACCGTCCGAGTCGAGGTCGAGGGTCAGGCCCGGACCGGAGGCATCGATCGTCGTCCTGCCGGGCGTCAGACCGAGCGGAGACCCGACCGGTCGCCATCGTAAGGGGTCGACCATCACACCGACGGAGTCAGCGTCGGACGTGAACTGCGTGATCGAAGCGACACCCTTCAGCAACGCGGCGCTCGTCGTGGGACCGCCGACCAAGATCGTCCGTACCTCGCACGACTGCCGGCAGAAGCCGACCGTGGTCGAGGTGGTACTCCGGCCGGGATCGAACGGCCCGAAGAACATCGTCTTGTCGTCGCCGTCGGCTGACTGCACCTGCAACGAGATGCCGAGTGCCTCGGCTGAGGATTCGACCTGGTTGTCCACGGTCATGCTGAAGGTCTTGCCGCGGAACGTCAGGGCCGGGTGGCGTGGACCGAGCAGGTCCGCAACCGCCGACGCGTCGGTGCCGGGCGTCCAGGTGTCCGGCCACACGGCCACCCGGGCCAGGCGCGGGGAGTCGACCACGAGCTTCTCGCCGTAGCTCCCCTGGGTGACCACCCCGGCGGCCATCAACCAGCGTCCGTCCGGGTCGATGCGGTGCGTGAGCGCGACCGTCTCGGACAGCGAGCTCGCGGATCGGTACGACGCGTCGGCACCGACCCGGGTGGCCGCCGTGCTGGCGCGCCATGCGGCAGCCGCGCTGAAGACTCCGGCCGCGAACACCGAGATCGCCAAGGCCGCGGTGAGCGGCAGGATGACCAGGCTGCCCTCACGGCGACGACTCACCGCCCGGGTGGCGACGAACGCCGTGATTCCCCGCCGCCTCGAGGTCCGCCGGGACCACCAGGCGGCCAGCCAGATCGTCGCGGCGGTGCCGAGCAGACCGGCGGCTGCCGCCAGCAGCAACGGCAGCACCAGATCCGACGTCTTCGGGTCGGATCGTCCCGACGCCGTCAGACTGGCGGCGGCCACCGCGGCCGCTGAGATCACGACCACCATCTTCGTCACCAGGGCCCAACGCGTCGAACGCGTCGGTCGGCGTACGCCGGCCAGCTGTGAGGACAACGGCTCTGACAGCGCGTGGCGCACAGTGAGCACGGCGGCGACTACCGCGGCCAGCCACACCAGACCGGCCGCCACCGTGCTCGCGAACCCGACCTGTACCGCGACACCGGCGACCAGCCAGAGGTCGGCGAACCAACGGCTCAAGACGTACCCCGACACGACACCGACGGGTGCAGCGACGAGCAGCAAAGCGATCGGTTCGGCCAGCCCGAACGCCCACATCTGTCGGCTGCTCATCCCCCGCAGCGAGCCGAGTGCGAGCTCGTTGCGTCGCTGGTCGGCCGCGGCCGCCAGCAGCCGGACGAGAAGGGCGAGCGCAACCAGCACCAGGGACACGACGGCGGGGGTCACGGTCTTGCTGGCGGTGTCCCGGTTGTTGTCGATCTCCGCGATCACGAACTGAAGCCCGTTGTCCTCGGAGACGGTGTAACGTCCGAGCCTCTCCGAACGCAGCTGTCGCGGCAGTTCGACGACCTCCTGCCGGGCGGTCCGTACGTCGTTCGGGCTGATGCCCGGCCAGACCCGCAGGAAGCGATCGACGTCGACTCGCCAGCTGCCCGGACGTAGCGCGTCGAACGTCGACGGGCCGGCCACCAGCGGAGCGGGCCGGAACTCGATACCCGTCTGGGTCGGCCTCGGTGGCCCGGTGAAGAAGCGGCTCTCGTCGAACCAGGAGCCGGTCACGTCCTCAGGGACCGTGTAGAGCCCGACCAGACTCAGCTTCTGGCCGTAGGCCGGAAACGCGAGCTGGTCGCCGAGGTTTACATCGATCGATGCGGCGTCAGCGGCCAGCATCATCACCTCGCCGGGATGGGTCGGGCAGACGCCGTCGGTGATCGTGAGGTGGTCGCATCCACCATCCTTAGCGCGGATCGACGCTGTGCCCTCCCACCCCGCGGGCAGCCCGAACACCGTCTGCACGCCGGCTCCGATCGACACCAAAGAGGAAGTCGCCGGTCGAAAATGATCACTCAGATCAGCATCGACCGCCGAGCTGGCCCGGGCTGACGCACCTGGCACGTCCTTGGCCAGCTCGCGACCAGGTTTGAACGACACCGACACCCCGGTCGACACCGGGCGGGCCTCGTCGAGTCGGGCCACCAGGAACGACTGGGAGGCCGAGCTCTGATAGGCCGGCCCCACCACCGCCGAGGCGATGGCCACCGAGGCAAGCAGCAGTGACCCCAGCGTCAGGCTGGCTCGCGCCCGCAGGCCGTGCAGCACTGCCGCACCCAGGCTCGCGTACACAGCGGATCGCCCGGACCGGCTGGATCCCCGGGCCTGGCGCCGCCGGCCGGGACGGTCTCGTCCTGACGGGCTCATCCGGTCATCTCTTCGCGCAACAGGCTGGGTGGTGAGCCACCGGCGATCCGACGGTTCGCGCCCCACGTGACGAGCCCGACGAGCAGCCCGGCCCCGACCGCGACCACCGCGACCGTGGACCACCGTGGCTCCCCTTGCAGGACCGGTGAGTACGCCGTCTGGGGCACCAGGGAGAGCCCTTCGAGGGTAAGCCGCGCGGCCAGCCAGCCGGTCACTCCGACTGCGATGCCGGCCCAGACCGCAAGCCACATCGCCTCCCGACGATGCGCGGCTCGGATGTGCCGAGCGCGGACCCCCGTCACCCGCAGGCTGGCCGCCTCGCGTTGACGCTCCGGGCGTTGCCCGCTCACGGCGGCGGCCAGCCCGAGCAGGGCGATCAGGGCCGCGAACCCGCTCATCAGCGTGTAGAGCCGGACACCTTGGACCTCGGGCCGACGTTGTGCCCGTTCGAGGCTCGAGGTGAAGGCACGTGGCTCCCCGACTGCTCCTGAGGAGCCCAGCAGCTCCAGCACTGTCGCCGGGGTGTCGGCGCGGGCGACGATCACGGCCTGGGCCGCGGCGATGGTCGACCCGCCTCCGGCCATCGCCCGTGGAAGGTCCAGGAGCGCACCCGTGCGCCCGATCATCGGCAGCGCCGTCACGTGGCCGACCTCCTCGACCAGGTGCTCCGACCCGTCGACCGCGTAGGCGATGGCGCCCTTGCGGCTCGAGTCCAGCGACAGCCCCGGCGTGGTCAGCGCGGCCAGTCGCTGCGTCGCCCCCGCCGGGTAAAAGCTGGTGGGATCCCCGAAGTAGTTGAGACCGACCGTCAGCTGGTCGGCCCGCTGACCGGAGCCGACGGTGCTCTCACTGGGGGTTGTGGTCCACCCTGCCTGTGCGAGCAACGATTGACCGCCGAAGTCGATCGCGGTGATGTCGACGAACCGGGCCTTACCGGTGTGGGGCCGAAAGCCCTCCACGATCAGCCCGACCACCGAACATCCGTCGTCGCACCCCCGGAGCCTCGTCACGACGGTGGTGGCGCCCGACCCCGACGCCGGCCGCTTGGGCCTGAATGTGACAGGCTCGATCGACCCACCGGACGTGGCGTAGTTCAGGGTGACCATCACCTGGCTCACCCCGATCAGAGATCGGTTGGTGAACACCATCGACGCCTGGTCGCCGGTCGCCACGCCCAGCGGCTGTCCGACCTCGAGCTGAGATGTCTGATCAGCGACCGACCCGGCACCGGTGCTGTCCAGGAAGTCGCCGACGACCCGCTGCCATCGATCGGTGTCGGCGAAGATCCGCCGGTAGGACTCAGAACCGTCCGGCGCTGAGACCATCGCCATCAACCAACGTCCAGCGGGATCAGCCAGGTGCGAGGCCTGGTACGCCGCGAGCGCGCCGGAGTCCACCGGGTACTGTCGCGGCCCGCCCAGGGACAGCCGGGTGGACTCGTCCTGCCACGACCCGACTGCGTTCGTCGCGCTGGCGGTGACGGCCGTGACCACCGCCGCTGCGATCACGAGCCGGGTACCGACAACGGTGTCGGAGCGCCGGGCCATCCGGCGTACGGCCAAGAACACCCCGATCCGGTCCGCACCGCGGGATCGGCGGGACGCCAGTGCCGCCGACGCCCGCAGTCCCCAGGCTGCCAGCTGGCCCGCGGCCAACCCGAGCAGGATCGGGCTGATCAGCGCCGGGTTGACGATCCCTGCCCACCCGCCGCGCGAGCCCGGGTGCTGGGTCGCCTGAAAGGCCGCGATCCCCGCTGCCACGATCACCACGGTCTGTCCGAACAGGACGACGGTGGCCGACGGGCGTGGTCGATGCCCGGAGTCCAGCTGCTCGACCAGGGGCTCCCGGACCGAGCGCCAGCTTCCGGCCAGTACGGCTGCCACGCTCGCTGCCACCGTGATCGCGACCGTCGACCAACCCAGTCGCCCGATCCGCTCGGCCCCACCCCCAGCGGTCTCCAACCACCGGTCGGCGGCCAGCCGGGTGACCAGGCGTCCCAGCAGCACCCCGGCGACGGTGGACAGGAGAAGGACCGCGAAGGGTTCGGTGAGGAAGTACACGAACAGCCGGACGCCGTGGCGGCCACGGATCTGCGCCAGGGCGATCTCGGGGCGACGCGACCGCGCCGAGGCGGCGGCCTGGGCGCTCAGTGCCACCACCCCGAGCAGCAACAGGACCCCGACAGAGCCGGCCGGGGTGTCGGTCAGCTCACTGAAACGAACCGCGACCAGGCATCCGGCGACCACCACCGTGCCGAGAAGGAACAGCGTGATCGTCTGTCGCCCGCGCCAGACGATCCCGCGGACGAGCTGGCTCACGGTTCTGCTGCTCGGCGGATCTTGAGCCGGAACCGCCCGCTCACCAGGTCGCCCCCGCAGCCGGTCGACCGCGGTGTGCCACCCGGGCGACACGGTCCACGAGGCGACCTTCGTCGATGATGAGGTGGCGGTGCGCCGCAGCCACGACGGCGTCGTCATGGGTGGCGACCACGACGATCGCGCCGTCGGCGGCCTCGGCCCGCATCTCGGCCATCACGTGGCTCCGATTGCCCTCGTCGAGCTCGCTGGTCGGCTCGTCCGCGAGCAGCACCTGCGCACCGACGACGAAGGCCCGCGCGCAGGCAACCCGCTGCATCTGGCCGCCGGACAGCTCCTCGACCTGACGGTCACCAAGATCGCCGATGTAGAACCGGTCCAGCGCCTGCGCTGCCCTGGAGTCCACCTCCGCGACCGGGACACCGCGAGCCCGTAGCGCGACCCCGACGTTCTCCTGCGCCGACAGGATCGGTACCAGACCGTAGACCTGGAGGACGAAGGCCACCTCGGATCGAGGGTCTCCGTCGCCCTGCCACATCGGTCGGCCGTCGTACTCCGTCGCGCCATGCGTGGGAGCGAGCAACCCACCGGCCACCGACAGCAGCGACGTCTTCCCGGAGCCGGACGGCCCGGACACCGCGGTGACCTCGCCGGGCTGGAGCTCCAGGGAGATCGGGTGCAGGATCTGCTTGCCGTGGATCACCAGCTCGATCTGGTCGAGGAGCAACGGTCCTCTCACGAGAGTTCTCGCCGATGCGTGACGCCGTCGGGCCTGCTCAGCAGCAGGGTGTCCACGTCTTCGGGCTCGATCCTGACCAGGGTCCCCTGCGGCCACTGCTGGCTCAGGTGCGCGGGTAGGTGCAGCACTCCCTCGGCTCCGATGACGACGTACTCCGCACCGTCGCGTCCCTCGGCGCCGACCCGACCACCCTTCATCGTGATCGTGCGCGGGAACGTCTCGGCCACCTCCGGCTGGTGAGTGACCACTACGATGGTGGTCCCGAGCTCGTCGCCGAGCCCGTGGATCAGATCGAGCATGTGGTCGCGATCCTCGTGGTTGAGCTGGCTCGTCGGCTCGTCGGCGAGCAGCAGCTGCGGGGACGATGTCACCGCGCAGGCGAGCGCCAGCCGCTGCTGCTGGCCGCCGGAGAGCGTGCGTACGACCTGGTCGGCCTGGTCGAAAAGGCCGACTCGGGACAACAGCTCGATGTCGTCCATCGAGATCCGGTCCGAGCGGCCTACCGAGACCCGGGCGAAAGCAAGGTTCTGGCGCGACGTGGCGTACGGCAGCAGGTTTCGCCCGGCCCCCTGGAGCATCGTGCTCACGCGTTGGGCGCGGACCTTGGTCAGGTCACGCTCGCTTACCCGGGAGATCTCCTGATCGCCGAGGAAGATCTTCCCTGCCGAGGGCCGCTGGATCCCGCCGAACAGGGTCAGCAGGGTCGACTTGCCGGATCCGGACGGGCCGAGGAACGCGACCCGCTCACCGGCACTGATGTCGAGGTCCACACCCTGGAGCGCGACGACGTCGTGGCCCTCGAAGGTCCGGTAGAGGTGCACCACGCCGCGGCAGCGCAGCGCGAGTCCGCCGCCGGTGGAGCCGAGGGACTGATCCCTGCTCTCCGGGCTCAGGGGTCCGACAGTCGGTGCGACCTGATCGGCCGGGTTCTGGCCGCGCCTCACTGCATCCCCCTCCTGTTGCACGCAATCACCTGTGAGCCAACCGCGTCGATCGCGCTGCGGGCAATGTTCGAGTCCGTCTCGTTAGCGGCTTGTGACCTGTTGGCGTCCCCGTGCCCGGGGGGTTTGCCTAGTTAACTATTCGGGTGGCTTGTGCACTAGGCAGACCCGCCTAGTGGATTAGGCAGGTGGCTTGTTCACTAGGCAAACCGCGGCGGCCACCCGCCGGCGGAGCGGAGTCAGTGGCCGTCGTAGAGCGAGCCGCCGAGCATCGAACGTCGGATTCCCGAGCGCTGCACCACGCGCTGGATCGTCAGGTCACGCTCGTCCGGGCTGCCGACGTACCGAATGTCCTTCAGCCCCTGCTCCTGGGCAGCGGACTCGAACACGAAGTGGCCGTAGTCGAGCATCCGGCCCAGCAGCGGCTGCTCGACGGTGATGTCGAGGATCCGGGCGATCGGCATCGTGGCGAGCCTGCGGCTGAAGACGCCGCGCACGCGGAACACCCGCATGTTGGTGATCACGAAGCGATCCATGTGGTCGTTCAGGGCCAACCACCCGGCATGGACGCCGAAACCGACCCAGAGCATGAACCAGAACCAGCCGACGTCCTCTGAGCTCATCAAGAAGACCGAGAAGAGCACGACGGCCACCGCGGCTTCGAACACAGGGCGGACGTACACCACCCAGTGGTGGCGCACCTCGTCGATGACGACCTCGCCCTCTTCGGAGAGCAGGTGCGCCGCAATGTTCGGATCGCCGAAGTTGCGGCGCAGCCAGCCCAGCATGGCGACGTCAGGCCACCAGCGCGTCGAAGAACCGGCCGATCGCACGGAAGCCCACACCGACGGCGTCGAAGGCACCCTTGAGCGCGTCCGCGGCATTCTCGGGCTGCGTGAACATGTAGAAGGCGGCGAACGCGATCGCCAGGAGCGCCACGCCCTTCTTGGCGACGTCGGTCACGACTCCTCCTCGGCTGACGACAGCGGTACGGCGTACCCGGCGAGATCACCTCACTCGTCCGGACACACAACGACCCATGGTCCCAGTCATGTGTAGCAAATCGCCACCCCCGTGCCGCTGAGGCGCGCCGCTCGCGACGTTTGTCCGATGAGCGTTGTTTGCCCGATCACCCTGCCCGTCGACTGTCTCGCCGCCGTCTCGTCGACTGTCTCGCCGCCGGACCGGAGCCAGGTCCGACTCGAACCGTGCCACCCTCGGTACGCCGCTCAGAGCGCGGCGAGCAGCCGATCGGCCGCCGCGTAGGGGTCGAGCCGGCCCGCGGCCACCTCAGCGCCGAGTGAGTCGAGATCGGCATGTCCGCCGAGGTCCCCGAAGCGCTCGCGCAAGGTCGTCACGGCAATCGCCTCGATCTCGCGCCGAGCCCGTCGTTCGCGCCGTGCCGTCAGCTCACCGGTCTCGTCCAGGTGTGCGCGGTGCTTCTCGATCGCCTCGACCACGTCGTCGACACCGTGACCGGTCTGCGCGATCGTCTTCACGATCAGGGGACGCCAGGCGTGGTCCTTGGCTCCCAGGTTGAGCACCGACCGCAGGTCGCGTACCACGAGGTCGGCGCCATCGCGATCGGACTTGTTGACGACGTACACATCTCCGATCTCGAGGATCCCGGCCTTCGCAGCCTGGATGCCGTCGCCCATGCCCGGTGCGAGCAGCACCAGCGTCGTGTCGGCAAGGCCGGCCACGTCGACCTCGGACTGCCCCACTCCCACCGTCTCGATCAACACGACGTCACATCCCGCAGCGTCCAGCACACGTAGCGCCTGCGGTGTTGCCCACGCCAGCCCACCGAGGTGTCCCCGACTTGCCATCGAGCGGATGTAGACGTCGGCGTCGGTTGCGTGGTCCTGCATCCGGACCCGGTCGCCGAGCAGCGCTCCCCCGGAGAAGGGCGACGACGGATCGACCGCCAGCACGCCAACCCGCTTGCCGACCGCCCGCAGCGCCGTGACGAGTGCGGACGTGGAGGTCGACTTGCCGACCCCAGGAGAACCGGTGATCCCGATGATCTGGGCATGGCCGGTGTGTGATGCGAGACGCTCGGCGACTTCACGCAGCAGCGGCGAGGCGTCCTCGACCAGCGAGATCAGTCGGGCCACCGCGCGCGGCTCACCGGACTGGGCCCGCTCGACGAGTTCCGCCACGGTGCGCTGCCCTCGCGACGTACGCCGTCCGACGCCCTGTCGCGTGGACCCGGTCGTCTCAGCTGCCGCCTCAGAGCCTGAGGTCACGCGGGGACGCGCACGATGAGGGCGTCGCCCTGACCGCCGCCACCACACAGCGCCGCAGCTCCGGTGCCGCCGCCCCTGCGTTTCAGCTCCAGGGCCAGGTGCAGCACGATCCGGGCACCCGACATCCCGATCGGGTGACCCAGCGCGATCGCTCCACCGTTGACGTTGACGCGGTCCTCGCTGATGCCGAGCTCGCGGGCGCTGGCGATGCCGACGGCGGCAAAGGCTTCGTTGAGCTCGACCAGGTCCAGCGACCCCACGTCGATGCCGTCCTTCGCGCAGGCCGCCTTGATCGCGCTGGCCGGCTGGCTCTGCAGTGTCGAGTCCGGTCCGGCAACCTGGCCGGACGCGCCGATCTCCGCCAGCCACGTCAGCCCGAGCTCTTCAGCCTTGGCCCTGCTCATCACGATCACCGCACAGGCGCCGTCGGAGATCTGCGAAGCGGATCCGGCGGTGATGGTGCCGTTCTTGTCGAAGGCGGGGCGCAGCTTGCCCAGCGACTCCCTCGTCGTGTCACCTCGGATGCCCTCGTCCTCACCCACCACGACCGGGTCGCCGCGGCGCTGCGGGACCTCGACCGGGACGACCTCGTCGGTGAACAGCCCGTTCTTCCATGCTTCTGCGGCACGCTGGTGCGAGCGAGCCGCGAACGCGTCCTGCTCCTCGCGGGTGAGCGTCTCGACCTCGCTGTTGCGGACCTCGGTAAGTCCGCCCATCGCCTGGTCGGTGAACACGTCCCACAGCCCGTCGTAGGCCATGTGGTCGCGCACGGTCACATCGCCGTACTTGTAGCCCTCGCGGGACTTCGTCATCAGGTGCGGGGCGTTCGTCATCGACTCCATGCCGCCGGCCACCACGACGTCGCACTCACCGGCCCTGATCAGCTGATCGGCCAGCGCGATCGCGTTGATCCCCGACAGGCACACCTTGTTGATCGTGAGCGCCGGTACCGACATGCTGATGCCGGCCTTGACGGCCGCTTGGCGGGCCGGGATCTGACCGGCGCCGGCCTGCAGCACCTGGCCCATGATCACGTAGTCGACCTGGTCGGGACCAACCCCGGACTTGTCCAGGGCACCCTTGATGGCGACGCCGCCGAGATCGGTGGCCGCCTGGTCCTTCAAACCTCCGAGCAACCGCCCGATCGGCGTACGTGCACCCGCGACAATGACAGATCCGGCCATCAGTCCTCCTCGACGAAACCTTGCTGTGAACCCTACCCAGCCCGTCGGAACCGCGAAACGGACCCGTCGGCTCGACCTGTGTCGAACACGTCACACCCTCTGGAGCGTCGCTGCCCGGTCGGCGACCATGGGCAGATGACCGCCAGCGCTCCGCCGGGCTTCCCCGCCGGCCTGATCACGGCCGTCGACCACGTCGGCATTGCGGTCGCGGACCTGGACGAGGCGATCGCCTTCTACTCCGCCACCTTCGGTCTGTCCGTCGTGCACGAAGAGGTCAACGAGGATCAGGGCGTGCGGGAGGCAATGCTGTCCGTCGGGGGGTCCGAGACGTGCCTCCAGCTGCTCGCACCGTTGTCGCCGGACTCCGCGATCGCCCGATTCCTTGACCGGTCCGGGCCCGGCCTGCAACAGCTGGCCTACCGGGTGACCAGTATCGAGGACGCGATGCAGGCGGTACGCCGCCTGGGCCTGCGCCTGCTCTACGACGAGCCGAGGCGCGGAACCTCCGACAGCCGGATCAACTTCATCCACCCCAAGGATGCCGGCGGTGTGCTGGTCGAGCTGGTCGAGCCGCGTCCGGACACAGGCTGAGGGGCTGAGGGTCGCCGCGGAGAACTAGGTCACACAAGGGACCGTCGACTCCGCAGAATCGCTAGGGTCCGTTCATCGCGGCTGGTCTCCCGCATCGGCGACCGGTCCCCGACCCACAGCAGCGAAGGACACCGACTCGCCATGGCCGACTCCCCCGAGCTCGAGAACATCCGTGCAGCCGTGCTGGCCGGCGACACCGCACCCGAGGCGTTCGCCGCCCTGCCCGTCCCAGCGACATACCGCGGCATCACCGTGCGCAAGGACGAGACCGACATGTTCGAGGGCCTCGACTCAGCCGACAAGGACCCCCGTGCGAGTCTCCACCTCGACGAGGTACCAACCCCCGAACTCGGACCCGGTGAGGCGCTGATCGCGGTGATGGCCTCCGCGATCAACTACAACACTGTCTGGACATCGATCTTCGAGCCGGTGTCGACGTTCTCCTTCCTCGAGCGGTACGGGCGGATGTCGCCGCTGTCGAGCAAGCACGACCGGCCGTACCACGTCGTCGGGTCGGACCTGGCCGGTGTCGTGCTCCGGACCGGCCCGGGGGTGCACGCGTGGACCGCCGGCGATGAGGTGGTGGCGCACTGCCTGTCGGTCGAGCTCGAGAGCTCTGACGGTCATGGGGACACCATGCTCGACCCGGAGCAGCGGATCTGGGGCTTCGAGACCAACTTCGGCGGTCTCGCCGAGATCGCCCTGGTCAAGTCGAACCAGCTGATGCCCAAGCCGCGCCACCTGTCGTGGGAGGAGGCGGCCGCGCCCGGCCTGGTCAACTCCACGGCGTACCGACAGCTGGTATCCCGCAACGGCGCTGACATGAAGCAAGGCGACACCGTGCTGATCTGGGGCGCGTCGGGGGGTCTTGGCTCCTACGCCACCCAGTTCGCCCTCAACGGTGGGGCCACCCCGGTGTGCGTGGTCTCCTCCGACGACAAGGCCGCACTGTGCCGCGCGATGGGGGCCGAGCTGATCATCGACCGCCGGCACGAGGACTACCGCTTCTGGAAGGACGACTCGACTCAGGACCCGAAGGAGTGGCGTCGTTTCGGAGCCCGGATCCGCGAGCTGACCGGCGGCGACGACCCCGACATCGTGTTCGAGCACCCGGGCCGGGAGACGTTCGGAGCGTCAGTCTTCGTCGCGCGCCGAGGCGGGACCATCGTGACGTGCGCCTCGACGTCGGGTTTCCTGCACGAGTACGACAACCGGTACCTGTGGATGAGCCTGAAGCGGATCATCGGCTCACACTTCGCGAACTACCGGGAGGCCTGGGAGGCGAACCGGCTGATCGACAAGGGCCTGGTCCATCCCACCCTGAGCAAGACCTATCCACTCCGCGAGACAGGGCAGGCCGCGTACGAGGTTCACAGGAACCAGCACCAGGGAAAGGTGGGGGTACTCTGCTTAGCACCGGAGGAGGGCCTCGGTGTGCGTGATCACGAGCTTCGCGCGAAGCACGCCGACGCCATCAACCGATTCCGCGGCGCGTAAGGAGAGGGCCACGGCCGTGTCCGGCCAGGCTCTCGCGACAGGAACGAGGAACCTGACGGACCATGACCGACAAGCCTGGTAACGCACAACGAGGACTGTCCATCTTCGACAACTCGGCTGACGACGCCTCGGCGCAGGCCGGCCCGCACGACTCGACCCAGGTAATCCCGTTGGTGCCTGCGCCGTCGGACTCGCGGCCGCTCCACGAGGCCGGGTCGACGGCGATGTCGGCGCCGAGCTTCCCGGTTGTACGCCGAGGGGGTTATGACAGAGCCGCCGTCGACGAGTTCGTGTCGCGACTGCGGGCCGGCCCGGCCGACGCGTCAGCCGGCGTCCGGGCGGTCGAGGAGAAGAACCACCGACTCTCCGACCGGATCGCCGAGCTCGAGCAGCAGGTCGCCGAGCAGGCCAATCCGACGTACTCCGGTCTGGGCGCTCACGCGGCAACGATGCTCCGGCTCGCCGAGGAGCAGGCCGGGCAGGTCCGGGCCGAGGCGTTGCAGGCGGCTGAGCAGTCGCGCGCTCGGATCGTGCGCGAGGCTGAGGCCCTACGAGCGGACGCACAAAGGGAGGCCGACGACATCCGCACGGTGCAGCTGCAGGAGATCGAGGAGCGCCGTACCAACACCCTTGCCGAGGTCGAGCAGGAGCGGAGCCTTGCCACCGCCGAGGCCGAGGACATCCTGGCGTCTGCCCAGCGCGAGGCGGACCAGTTGCGCCTGGCCGCTCAGCAGGAGTCCAACGGCGTGCGCACCTCTGCCAAGCGGGAGGCCGAGCAGGCTCGGGCGGCCGCCGACCGAGAGGTCATGGAAGCGCGCCGAACCCTTGCGGTCGAGAAGGAGCGGTTGACCAAGGAGGCTTCCGAAGGCCACACCGCAGCCACGACCGAGACGTCCCGGCTGGTCGAGGAGTCGGAGGCACGCGCGCAGGCCGCCGAGGGACGGGCCCGCGAGGCCATCGGAGCGGCGACCAAGCATCGCGAGCAGGCGAACGTCGAGAGCGAGAAGCTGCTGACCCGGGCCCGCCGGGAAGCGGAGCAGATCGTTGTGGCCGCGCGACGTCAGTCCGAGCAGATCGTGACGAACGCGAACGGTGACGCCGAGCGACAGAGCACTGCCGCCTTCGTCGAGGTGACCCAGCTGCGCAAGCAGCGCGACGGCATCGTCGCTCAGCTGGCGCAGCTGCGTGACCTGGTCGCCAGCTTCACCGGCGATGAACCGGCAGCTGCCCGGGAATCCACGGAGGAAGCGCCGACGTCCCAGGCATCCAGCGGCAGCTCGGCGTCCAGGCAGCAGAAGGAACGTTCCGGCGTCGCTGCTCGGTTGGCCTCTGAAGCCGCCCAGCCGGCCACCGCTGCGGAGATCGACCATCAGGGTGAGGGTGACGAGGCGCCGGAGCAGGACCGCGACACCAGGGTCGGCTGAGGACCAGCCGCCCACCGGCTCACCACCCAGCTCGGCAAGCCGCTCAGCATGCCGCTCAGCAAGGAGCCTTGGATCGACGTACGTTCGGTTCATGGCTCCTTCTGTTGCGACGACGCATCGCCCCGACCGAGACGAGCTGATCGCGTTCCTGCGCGAGCGCAGCAAGGCCGTCATCATGACGATGCGGCACGACGGCCGTCTGCAGTCCTCACCGGTCTCCTGCGGAGTCGACTCCGAGGGTCGACTGGTCATCGCGACGTACCCCGAGCGTGCCAAGGCTCACAACGTGCGCAGAGACCCTCGGGTGTCGGCGTGCATGGTGTCCGATGACTGGAACGGTCCCTACGTCCACCTCGACGGCACGGGCGAGGTGCTGGACCTGCCGGACGCGCTAGAGCCGCTGGTGGAGTACTTCCGCGCGTTGTCGGGGGAGCATCCGGACTGGGACGAGTACCGGGCTGCGATGCGACGTCAGGGCAAGTCGCTGATCCGGGTGACGATCGAGCGCTGGGGGCCGATCGCGACCGGCGGATTCCCTCCGGGCCTGCAGCCGAGCTGACGTGGCAGCGGCCCTGGGTGTCGCGCGCTGTACCCGGGCCAGTACGCGACCGTTGTGGGAAGGTGTGACGCATGTCTGATGGCGACGAGGCGGCGCGCGCCCGCGGGGCTGCCGATCGCGCCGAGGACGCTCGTGACGAGGCGGTCGACGCCCGCGAGAAGACGCTCGACGCGCGCGAGCAGGCGCTCGAGGCCCCGGAGGGCGCCGCACAGTCCGTCGATCACGAGGAGACGGTGGCCGGCTCGATCCGCAGGTCGTTCTCGGAGTCATCGGCCGATCCCGACGAGCTGCTGATCCATCCCGACGACATGCCCGATCATGGCGAGGCGAACCCGCTTGGCCTACCCGGTGCGCCGATCTCTCGGCGCTCGCCCTTCTTCGTCGGCTTCTTCGGCGGACTCGGGGTGCTGGTCGCTCTCTTCGTCGGGCTGGCGTTCCGACAGATCGAGTCCGTGCTCGTCCTGATTCTGGTGTCGGCGTTCCTGGCCGTCGGCCTGAACCCGCTCGTCGAGGTCCTGATGCATCGCGGCATCCGTCGCGCCTGGGCCGTGCTGCTGGTGTCCTTGGGCGTGCTGGGCCTGCTCACCTTGTTCGTCGTCGCTCTCGTGCCGGTGCTGCGTGACCAGATCACCGCCCTCATCACCAACGCGCCCGACTGGCTGGACAATCTGCAGAAGAACAAGACGATCGAAGACCTCGACGCCAAGTACAGCGTGATCGACAAGGCCAAGGAGAAGCTTCAGGAAGGCGGGCTGGCCCAGCAAGTCTTCGGAAGCGTCTTCACGGTCGGCCTTGCCGTGCTGAACGCCTTGCTCAATGCGTTCTTGATCTTCGTGCTGACCCTGTACTTCCTGTCCGCGCTGCCTCAGATCAAGCGCGCCTGCTACTCCCTGGCACCCGCCTCGCGTCGTGAGCGCGTGACGTCGATCGGAGACGAGATCCTGCGCCGGGTGGGCGGATACGTCGCGGGTGCCTTCGTGGTCGCCTTGTGCGCGGGCGTGTCGTCGTTCGTCTTCCTGGAGATCGTCGGTCTCGGTGAGTACGCCGTCGCGCTGGCCCTCGTCGTGGCCATCTTGGACTTCATCCCGCTGATCGGAGCCACGATCGGCGCAGTCATCGTGTCACTGATCGGTCTGGCCACGTCACCGACCATCGGGATCAGCTGCCTGATCTTCTACATCGTCTACCAACAGATCGAGAACTACGTGATCTATCCACGGGTAATGAGTTCGTCGGTCAACGTGCCCGGGGTGGTGACCGTGATCGCCGTGCTGATCGGTGGCACGCTGCTGGGCGTGGTCGGTGCGCTACTGGCGATCCCGACCGCCGCCGCCGTCCTCCTGCTGGTCCGCGAGATCGTCGTCCCCCGCCAAGACCAAAGCTAGCCCCCCCGGGCAGTCGTCCTCGGTGGTTTGCCTAGTTATCTATTCCGCTGGCTTGTTAACTAGGCAAACCTCCCTTGGTAACCAGCGGTTTGCCTAGTTAGCGAGGCAAACCGAGCCGGGGCCGGACGACCGACCTCACGACCCATTCCGAGCCGGCCTCAGCCCCCCAGGATTTGCGGCGCCTCGTGGTCCATCGGCCCGTCCCAGGTGTCCGGCAGCGGCGCCGCGTCTGGATGCAACCGCTCGACGATCAGGTCGAGCACCTCCTCGGCCTGGCCCACCCACAGATGCTTGCCGTCGGGTACGCCGATGACCTCGGCCCGCGTGATGACGGAGAACCGCTCCCGCGCCTGCTCCGGGCGCAGGTAGTCGTCGTACTCCGGCACGATCGCCACGACTTGCTTGCCCGAGGCGTCCCAGTCGGCGAGGTGCTCCGGCCCGGCGAAGCGCAGTGGCGGCGACAGCAGGATCAGCCCTCGCACCCCCGGGTCGTTGGCATACATCAGGCCGAGGTCGGTCCCGAAGGACCAGCCCACCACCCACAGGTTGGGCAGCTCGGCGAACTCGGCGTACTCGATAGCCGCCGCGACGTCCCATCGCTCGCCCACGCCGTCGTCGAAGCTGCCCTGGCTGGTCCCCTGCACGCTGGTCGTACCCCGCGTGTTGAACCGGAGCACCGCGATCTGCGCCAGCGCCGGCAGCCGGGCCGCCGCCTTGCGTAAGATCTGGCTGTCCATCATCCCGCCGTGCGTCGGCAACGGGTGCAGGCAGATCATCGTGGCGGCCGGCTCGCCGGACTCCGGGAGCGCGAGCTCGCCGACCAACTCCAGCCCGTCGGCGGTCTGCAGCCTCAGCGATTCGCGCCGGGCAGGCAGCACGGAGTTCGGCCGGATCCGCTGTGGCTCACTCATGCCCGCCCCGTCCGCGTACGCCGCAGGGAGTGGTCAGCGGGCCGAGTAGTCGCGGAAGCCGCGGCCGGTCTTGCGCCCGTGGTAGCCCGCCGTGACGAGGTGCTCGAGCAGCGGCGCCGGCGCGAACCCGGGCTCCCGGAACTCCAGGAAGAGGGTTCGCTCGATCGCCAGCGACACGTCGTTGCCCACCACGTCGAGCAGCTCGAACGGTCCCATCGGCAGCGCGCAGCCTTCCTTCATGGCGGTGTCGATGTCGTCGGCGGTGGCGTAGTGCGCCTCGAGCATCCGGACCGCGTCGTTGAGGTAGGGGAACAGCAGCGCGTTGACGATGAAGCCGGCGCGGTCGCCGCAGGAGACCGGGTGCTTGTCCACCGCCAGGCACAACGCGCGGACGGACTCGACCACGGCGTCGTCGGAGGCGACCGTCGACACGACCTCGACCAGCTTCATCAGCTGGGCAGGGTTGAAGAAGTGCATGCCGATCACGTCTCGCGGCCGCGCGGTCACCGAGGCGAGCTCGATGACCGGAAGCGAGGAGGTCGTGGTGGCCAGGATCGCTCCGTCGCGACAGATCTCGTCGAGGTTCTCGAACAGGGCCTTCTTGACCGCAAGGTCCTCCGCGATCGCCTCGACCACGAGATCGACACCGGCCAGGTCGTCGAGCGTGGTCGACCCGGTGAGGTGGCCCAGCGCTGCGTCACGGTCGGCCTCCTCGAGCTTTCCGCGCTGTACCGCCTTCTCCAGGCTCCGGGTCACTCCGGCCCGGACGTTCTCGACCTTGTCGCTGCTGCGGGTGACGTACGTGACGTCATACCCAGCCTTGGCGAAGACCTCGACGATCCCGGTTGCCATCGTGCCCGATCCGACGACACCCACACGGCTGATCTGGCGGGGGAAACCCGGCTGCGCATCGGCGCCGGGCGTCTGCTTGTCGGCGACGACGACCGGACTGTCGGGCGCCTCGTAGGTGTAGAAGCCGCGCCCGGTCTTGCGACCGAGCAGCCCGGCCGTCGTCATCTGCTTGAGGATCGGGCTCGGGGCGTGCAGCCGGTTGCGGCCCTGCCGGTACATCGTGTCGAGGATCTCGTACGCCGTGTCGAGCCCGATCAGGTCGAGCAGCGCCAACGGGCCCATCGGGTAGCCGCAGCCCAGCCGCATCGCCGCGTCGATGTCCTCGCGGGTCGCGTAGTTGTTCTCGTACATCGAGACGGCGTGGTTCAGGTAACCGAAGAGCAGGGAGTTGGCGATGAAGCCGGCTCTGTCGCCGACCGAGACGGGGTTCTTGCCGAGCTTGCGGGCCAGGTCCTGCACGTCGTCGACGACATCGGGCTCGGTGACGACGGTACTGATCACCTCGCAGAACTTCTGGACTGGCGCGGGGTTGAAGAAATGCAGGCCGATGACGCGACCGGGACTGGAGGTGGCAGCGGAGATCTCGGTCACCGACAAGCTTGAGGTGTTGGTGGCGAGCACCGCGTCCGGCCGGACGATCTCGTCGAGCTGCTGGAAGATCGAGCGCTTGAGGTCGAGGTGCTCCACGACCGCCTCGACCACCAGGTCGCAGTCCTTGAGGTCAGCCAGCGTCGTGGTCAGCGTGAGCCGGTCGAAGATCTCCGCCTGCTCGTCCTCGTTCAGCTTTCCGCGCTTCTTCGCGCGGTCCGTGGAGTGCTGCACGTGGCCGCGACCACGCTCCATCTGCTCCTCGGTCTGCTCGACACCGACGACGCTGAAGCCGTTGCGGGCGAACACCTCGGCGATACCGGCACCCATCGTGCCAAGGCCGACGACACCGATCGTGGAGAACTCTCGAGACATGCCGCCAAGTCTCCCATGCCCGAGTTGTCAGACGGTGTGGGTGCCAGAGCGACCACAGCGTCTGACAAGTCGGTAGGGTCGCGGGGGTGCGCCTCGTGATTGCCCGTTGCCAGGTCGACTACGCGGGCCGGTTGACGGCGCACCTGCCGATGGCCACCCGGCTGCTGATCGTCAAGGCGGACGGGTCGGTCCTCGTCCACTCCGACGGCGGCTCCTACAAGCCGCTGAACTGGATGTCGCCTCCTTGCACGCTGGTCGAGGCGGTGACCGACGACGGCGTGGCCGAGTGGCTGGTCGAGGCCAAGTCCGGTGACACCCTGCGCATCCTGCTCGAGGAGGTCCTCAGCGACACGGCGTACGACCTCGGCATCGATCCTGGCCTGCAGAAGGACGGCGTGGAGAAGCATCTGCAGGAGTTGCTTGCCGATCACCCGGCCTCGCTCGCCGATGGCCTGACCCTGGTACGCCGGGAGTACCCCACGGCCGTCGGCCCGGTCGACCTGCTCTGCCGTGACGCGTCCGGCGCCACGATCGCGGTCGAGATCAAACGACGCGGCGAGATCGACGGCGTCGAGCAGCTGACCCGGTACCTGGACCTGCTCAACCGTGACCCGCTGCTGGCCCCGGTGCGCGGCGTGTTCGCCGCCCAGGAGATCAAGCCGCAGGCACGAGTGCTGGCCACCGACCGTGGGATCAGCTGCGTCACCGTCGACTACGACGCCCTGCGCGGCATGGACGACCCCTCAGCCCGCCTCTTCTAGCCACCGGGGAGGGGTCACGCCTCGACGAGGGCCAGCACCTCGTCGGCACAGCCCCACGAGGTCGTCACGCCCGAGCCGCCGTGCCCGTAGCAGTGGATCACCCGGTGACCGCTTTCCAGCTTCTCCGCCTCCAACCGCACCGCGGGTCGAGCCGGCCGCAGCCCGACCCGGTGCCCGAGCACCTGCGCCTCGGCCAGTTCCGGCACCAGCGCGACCGCCCGCGCGAGGATCTGCTCGGCCAGCCGCTGCGACGGCCGCCGGTCCCACTCGCCATGGTCCTCCGACCCGCCGACGATGATGTCGTTCGACCTCGGGACGACGTAGGTCGGACCGTCCTCGGCGAGCAACCAGCGGGTCAGCCCGACCTGCCCGAGTCGGATCACCTGGCCGCGGACCGGCACCATCTCGTCGTCGGCCCCGAGCAGCCGGGCACCCAGGCCCGAGCAGTTCACCACGAGGTCGGCGTGGTCCGGCAGCGCCGCCAGCGCCATCCGGGTGATCGTGCCGTTCGCGGACTCCAGGCGATGCTGCAGCCACGCCAGGTAGACCGGCATCTCGATGACCGGAGTCGTGAACGTCCAGCCGTCGCGGTACGGCGCAGGCGCGAAGTCCAACCTCTTCCAGTCCGGTACGGCCGCGACCCACCAGGGATCCTCGGCCCGCGCCCGGACGAGCTCCACACCTTCGCGCATCACCACGCCGGCGGAGTCGTCGTGCACCGCGAGCGAGCGGAACTCGTCCAGGGACGCCTGCGCCCAGCCGAGCACCCGGTCCAACGGCCTGGCCAGGTACGGGTACCAGATGGCCGCCGCCACCGACGACGTCGTCTCCAGCGGCAGCTCGCGCGCCAGCACGTGTACGTCATGGCCGGCCTCGGCGAGCCTGACCCCCACGGTGAGACCGCTGACTCCGGCACCGATCACGAGAACGCGCACCTGCCCAGTCTGTCAACACCCGGAGTACGCCGCAGAGCCTGGTAGGCCCGCGAGAACCTGAGCGCCTGCGTGGTACGCCGCAGGGCCGGGTGCGGCCGGATGACCGAACCGAACCCGGCGGCGGCCAGTCAGGAACGCCTGTTGGCGGTCGGCGTGGTCGAGTCCGCGCCGAGCGACCGGCTGTTCCACGTGTGCAGCAGCCAGCCGTCGGCGTCGGCCGTGAGCTCGCAGGTCCCGCAGTTCGCCAGCGGCCTACCGATCCCGTAGTCGGCCGGCACATTGCTCGCCAGCCGCGGCAGCACCATTCCGATCACCCCGCCATGACTCACCACGAGGACGTTCTCGCCCCGGACCACGTCGGCCAGCGACTCCAGCTCCGCGCTCACCCGACGGAGCACGTCGAGGCCGGTCTCTGCGCCGGGGGCTCCCCCCGACAGGTCGCCGCCGACCCACTGCGCCCACACGGCATCGACGACCTCGAAACCACCGGGCTGGCCCGCAAGGTCTCCGACCGAGAATTCCCGCAGACCCGACCGCACGCGTACCGGGACGTCCAAGCTGCCAGCCACGATCTCGGCCGTCTGGACCGCCCGCGCCATGTCGCTGCACCAGATGGCCGCGATCCGGCGCTCTCGCAGCGACTCCGCCAGGGCTCGCGCCTGAGCACGGCCGTCCAGCGTCAGGCAGCCGCCGTCGTCGGAGGGGACGTCAGGAAGGTCGTACGCCGCCGCACCGTGGCGCGCCACGATCAACGTCGCGGGGCAGAACAGGTCGCTCACGTCACGACCTCGAAACGCATCCCCGACGTTCGCAGCCGGCCGAGCAGCGCGTCGCCCATCGCCTGCACGGTCGTGACCTGTCCGGCTGTCTCCGGCAGGTCGTCGAACGCCAGGCACAAGGCGGACTGCGCCAGCATCCGCGCGGTCTCGTCGTACCCGGGGTCCCCGCCGCTCACCTCGACCTCTACCCGGCGGCCACCACCCTCGCCGACGAAGCGCACCGTGAACCAGGACTTGGCCCGTTGCTCCGCGGAGGGGCCGTCGCCGGCCGCGCGCAGCTTCAGGAGCAGGTCGCGTCCTGGCGGCAGCTGCGAGACCGCCAACATGCCGCCGAGCAGCACGGGCGCGATCACGGCGGTCGGGAGCTTGCGGACCAGCGCGTAGTGGCCGTAGCGGAAGTCAGGTCCGTAGCGCTCGACAGCCCGTGCCGAGCGGCGTACGACGACCGGGTCGATCGTGGGCAACGGCAGCGCGAAGCCCCGCCCATCCGGCGCCTTCGTCGGCCGCTGCGGCAGCGCGCCGATCCGTCGACCGGTCGGTCTCCGGTCCAGGCGGCGCCGCTCGGCTGCGGCCGCGGACGATTGCCGCACACGGGAGAACGCCCGAACTGCCGAGTGGTAGGTGCCGCCAGACAGCCCGGCGCCGGCGCGGACGTACCCCGACACCGTGATGGGGACGTCCTCAGGCAGCTGCTGCACAGTGAGCAAGGCGCCGAGGTCGTGCGGCACCGAGTCGAAGCCACAGGCGTGGACCAACCGAGCCCCGGACTCAAGCGCCCGTCCGTGGTGCGCCAGCCACATCCGGTCGACGAACTCCGGCTCCCCCGTCAGGTCTGCGTAGTCGGTACCGGCCTCCGCGCACGCGGCGACCAGCGGCTCGCCGTACTCCAGATAGGGGCCGACCGTGGTCGCGACGACCCGGGCCTGCTCGGCGAGCGCACGCAGCGAGGCCGCGTCCGTGATGTCGGCGCGCAGCGTCTCGACCGAGGCTCCGGCCTTGCCGAGTCCGGCGAGCCGTTCGCGCACGGCATCGAGCTTGCTCTGGTCGCGTCCGGCGATCGCCCAGCGCAGGTCCTCCGGCCCGTCGCTCGCGAGACGGTCTGCGGTCAGCCCACCGGTGAACCCGGTCGCGCCGAGCAGGACGACGTCGAGGGGACGTCCGGACCGAGTGGATGCGTCAGCCATGACTCCATCGTGGCAGGCAGCGACAGTCGGCACCGTACGCCGGGTCGGGACCGTGGCGCGGGTGAGACGCCGTTGCGGCATACGACCACCATCGTCACGATGGACCCATGAGCGACCATGAGTACGACTACGACCTGCTCGTGGTGGGGAGCGGACCCGGCGGGCAGCGCGCCGCCGTCGCCGCCGCCAAGCTCCGCAAGAAGGTCGGGTTGGTCGATCGTCGCGGCATGCTCGGCGGCGTCTGCATCAACACCGGGACCATACCGAGCAAGACCATGCGTGAAGCGGTCATCTACCTGACCGGGATGACGCAGCGGGACATGTACGGCGCGAGCTACCGGGTCAAGGACGAGATCACCATCGCCGACCTGACCGCACGCACCCAGCACGTGATCGGCCGCGAGGTCGAGGTGATCCGCAGCCAGCTGCTGCGCAACCACGTGCACCTGCTCACCGGGACCGCCCACTTCACCGATCCGCACACGCTCGTGGTCGATGGCGGAGATCAGGCCGATCGGGTCACGGTGACGTCGGCGAAGATCGTGCTCGCGCCCGGGACCCAGCCGGCTCGGCCTGCCCACGTGGAGTTCGACGGCCGGCACGTGGTCGATTCCGACGGGATCCTCGGGCTGGAGTCGATCCCCGGCTCGCTGCTGGTCGTCGGGGCCGGCGTCATCGGCATCGAGTACGCCTCGATGTTCGCCGCCCTCGGCTGCCGCGTCACGGTGGTGGACCAGCGTCCCTCGATGCTGGAGTTCTGCGACGAGGAGATCGTGGAGTCACTGCGTTTCCATCTGCGCGACCTGTCGGTCTCCTTCCGGTTCGGCGAACAGGTCGAGAAGGTCGAGATCGGCAGCGAGGGCACGATCACGACCCTGGCCAGTGGCAAGCGGATTCCTGCCGAGACCGTGATGTACTCCGCCGGGCGTCAGGGCGCCACCGACCAGCTCGACCTCGATGCAGCCGGCGTCAAGGCGGACAAACGTGGCCGGATCTCGGTGGACGAGCACTACCGCACGTGTGTCGAGCACATCTACGCCGTCGGGGATGTCGTCGGCTTCCCTGCGCTGGCCGCCACGAGCATGGAGCAAGGGCGGTTGGCCGCCCTGCACGCGATGGGCGAAGCCGGCACGAGCATGAGCGACCTGCAACCCATCGGGATCTACACCATCCCGGAGATCTCCTACGTGGGCCGGACCGAGGCCGAGCTGACGTCGGAGACGATCCCGTACGAGGTCGGGTTGTCCCGCTACCGTGAGCTCGCCCGCGGGCAGATCGTCGGTGACCCCTACGGCATGCTCAAGCTGATCGTGCACGCGAAGGACCGCAGTCTGCTCGGCGTACACGTCTTCGGCACCGGCGCTACCGATCTGGTGCACGTCGGCCAGGCGGTGATGGGGTGCGGCGGGACGGTGGACTACCTCGTCGACACCGTCTTCAACTACCCGACGCTTTCCGAGGCGTACAAGGTCGCCGCGCTCGACGCCACCAACAAGCTGCGCAGCCTCGAACGCGTCCTCGGCTGACGGTCCAGTCCCTGGCGCCCTCTCGCGGCTACCTCCCCCTCCTCTCCTCCCATTCCCGCGAAGTGGCGGGAAGGTCCCGGCGGGCCCGGGGGGGGGGCCGGGGAGTTTCCCCCAATAGCGGGCAGG
>JBBSPA010000018.1:0-56091 GCA_038259225.1 Propionibacteriales bacterium | reverse complement strand
GGGCTTGGAACGCCTCGACATGATGCTCAACGACTCGATGTACGGCATCTTGTTCCGCGACATCAACCCGATCCGCACCTTCGTGGACCAGCGGTTTTCCCGCCAGGTGCACGCCCGCGCCGGAATCATCATCAACACCGGCGAGGACAACTACCTGACCACTGCCGACGCCGTCGAGGCTGCGCACACGGTCACCGTCAGTCAGCTCCTCAACGAGTACTTCGCCAAGGAGGCCGGGCTGGAGGACTGGCAGCTCGGGCTGGGCCACGCCTTCGAGATCGATCCGGCGATCCCCGACAGCTTCCGCCTCGAGCTCGCCCACGCGTTGCTGGCGCGGACCCTCTTCCCCAAGGCGCCGCTGAAGTGGATGCCGCCGACCCGGCACATGACCGGCGATGTGTTCCGGGGTTACCTCCTGGACGGCTTCTTCAACCTCGCCGGCGTGATGACCGACCAGGACATCCTGCTCGTCGGGATGATGACCGAGGCCGTCGTCACACCGTGGCTGTCCGACCGAGACCTGGCTGTGCAGAACGTGAAGTACGTCGTCAACGCCGCCGGCCGGCTCGCCGAGGACTTCGCACCGAGACCGGACGGCTTCATCGCCGGCCGGGCCCGCCAGGTGCTGGGGGAGTCCATCGACCTGCTCGAACAGATCCTCGACCACGCGGGCACGGAGTTCGGGGCCGGTCTGCTCGATGCGATCGCCGACGGGACGTTCGGGCTGATGAAACGCCCGGCCGACGCCGGCCGGGGCCTCGAAGGCGTCGCCAAGAAGGCCCGCGACTACGTCAACCCCGCCACGACGATCCTGGAGGAGGAGTAGTGGTCCCGACACGGGTCTCGACAGATTCAACCGGCGAGGTCGCCAAGGAGCAGGGGACGATCCTGCGCCCGTACGGTGACACCACCGGCGACGGCATGGTGCAGGTGTCGTTCACCTTGCCGATGCCGCACGACAAGCGCGCCGAAGGCGCCGCCGCGCAGCTCGCGAACAAGATGGGCATCGACCCCGCCCTGGTCGTGCATGCGAAGGCGATGGGTCCGGAGTTCACGTTCTTCGTGGTCTACGGGCGATGCCACCACCTCGTGGACACCAGCAAGGTCGAGGTCGTCGAACGCGACTACCCGCTGCTGTCGCCCAAGGAGGTCAACCTGGCGATCAAGAAGGCGCTGCGCCGCCGAGTGGTGGTCGTAGGTGGCTGCATCGGCACCGACGCGCACACCGTAGGGATCGACGCCATCCTCAACATCAAGGGCTTCGCCGGTGAGAAGGGCCTGGAGTACTACCGAGAGCTCCGGGTCGTCAACCTCGGCGCACAGGTCTCCGTGCCCGACCTGGTGGCTCGCGCGACGGAAGAGAAGGCCGACGCCGTCCTGGTCTCCCAGGTCGTCACGCAGCGCGACGCGCACATCTTGAACACCAAGGAGATGTCAGCCGCGTTCCGCGAGGCCTATCCGGCTGCCAGCCGGCCGGTCCTGCTCGTGGGTGGCCCGCGCTTCGAGGAACGGCAGGCCGCCGACCTCGGCGTGGACCGGGTCTTCAGCCGCGGCACCACCCCGGGCGAGGTGGCCAGCTTCCTCGTCCACCGTGTCCTCGCGGCGGGAACGACCACGACAGCTTCGAAGGGGACGGCATGACTGAGACGACTCCAGACCCTCGGGTCGGCCTCACCGTCACCCACAGCCGCTACGTGCCCTACGCGCACGCTCATTACGCGGGCAACCTGGTCGACGGGGCCTACAGCCTGGGTCTGTTCGGCGACGTCGCGACCGAGGTCTGCATCCGCACGGACGGCGACGAGGGGCTGTTCGCGTCGTACTCCGACGTGCAGTTCCTGGCTCCGGTCCGCGCCGGCGACGTGCTGGACGTCCAGGCCGTGGTCACTCGGGTGGGCAGCCGTTCCCGCACGATCGAGTTCAGTGTGCGCGTCACGTGTCGCGGACGCAGCGACCTCGGCGGGTCGGCCGCCGAGGTGCTCGACGAGCCAATCCTGGCCACGACTGCGACCGGGACCGTGGTCGTCCCGCCGCCCGCAGCCTGAGGGCGGCGTGTCAGCCTCGACACGCCGCCACCCGGAAAACGGACGGCACATTCGGTGCGTCGTGGCGGTGCCGCTGACCTGCCGGTTCGTACGAAGCCGCAGGTCACGGCGAGGTTGACACCATGCGTCCTGGATTGGCAGAGTCTGCGCGTCCACTGAGCAGGCTGTCGACGACGTCAGCACTTGAGTGGCCGTGCCATCTGGTTTTCGATCCAAACTCAGCGGCAGCACGGCCTCCGGGTCGCGGCTCGCCGTCGTCAGGGTGGACCCGGAATGAGCTCGATCGCCAGTAGACAACGGGCGCGAAGTTTCACCGCCAGTGAAGCCGCGTTCGGTCCGAAGGGGATCGGGCTCTTACCGTTTCCAGGGCACGCTCATGGGCGACCAGGAAGTCCTGCACGGCTTCACAAGCTGTCACCCAGACCGCCCAGCACCGGCAGGTAGTCTCGTCGCGTGCCCGCCGCCCCCCGCCTTTCTGTGCTGGGCCGGGCGGCCGGCTCCACCGTCTCCGGGCTCGCGATCGCCTTGGCCTTCCCGCCCTACGACCAGGTGTGGCTCATGCCGCTGGGCCTGGCCGGACTGATGATCACGATCCGAGGCCTGCACGGCCGATCCGGCTTCGTCCAGGGTTTCGCGTTCGGGATGGGCTTCATGCTGCCCCTGATGCGGTGGATCACGATCATCGGACCCGACGCCTGGGTAGCCCTCGCAGCGCTGGAGGCACTGTTCTACGGCTTGCTGGGAGTCGGCTGGGCGTGGCTGCGTACGGAGCGCTGGTGGCCGGTCGCCTTCGCGCTCACCTGGGTAGGGGCGGAGTCGTTGCGCGGTGTCGTGCCCGTCGGTGGGCTTCCCTGGGGCAGCCTCGCCTTCGGCCTCGTGGACACCCCCGTGGTCCGCTGGGGACGCGTCGGTGGCACCGCTCTCGTGTCACTGGTGGTGGTTCTCGTCGTCGCGGTCCTGGTCGACGTGATCGAGCGACGCGACCGCAGCCCGGTCGGTCTGGGCGGTGCCGCCGCCGTGGTGGCGCTGGCGGCGGGGAGCCTCCTGCTCCCGGTGGGCATTGCTGGGTCCGACGGCACGACGCAGGTGGCGGCGGTGCAGGGCAACGTGCCGGGGGAGGGGATGGACCCGTTCGCGGAGCGCCGCGCAGTGCTCGACAACCACGCCACGGCCACCTTCGACTTCGCCCGCAAGGTCCGCGCGGGGGAGGCGCCGAAGCCCGACCTGGTCATCTGGCCGGAGAACTCCACCGACATCGACCCGTACGACGACCGCTCGGCGTACGACGAGATCAACGCCGCGGTACGGGCGATCGGCGTACCCACCCTGGTCGGTGCCGTGGTGAACGGACCGGGACCCACCCACGTGCGCAACATGGGCATCGTGTGGAGTCCGACCACGGGACCGGGGGAGCAGTACGTCAAGCGTCACCCGGTGCCCTTCGGGGAGTACATCCCGTTCCGTTCCCTGCTGACGAAGTTCATCTCCCGGCTCGACCAGATCCCCCGCGACTTCGCACGCGGCACGTTCGACAACGTGCTGGACCTCGGACCGGTCCGGATCGGGGACGTCATCTGCTTCGAGGTCGCGTACGACGGGCTGATCCGCGATGCGGTCACGGGCGGCGCACAGCTGCTGGTCGTGCAGACCAACAACGCGACCTACACCGGCACCGGGCAGCTCGAGCAGCAGTTCGCCATCTCGCGGTACCGGGCGATCGAGGCCGGTCGGTCGGTCGTGGTGGCGGCGACCAACGGCATCAGTGGCATCGTGGCGCCGGACGGGACGGTGATCGCGCAGACCGAGCAGCGGACCCGCGCGGTGCTGGACGAGTCCGTCCAGCTCGGTACCGGCATCACGCTCGGCATCCGGGTCGGCTTGTGGGTCGAGCTGGCGCTGTCCGGGCTCGCGGTGGTCGCGATTGTCGCGAACCGCTTGGGTCGGCGGCGCAGCCCTGCAAAGATTGACCGGTGATGTCCGCGAGCGCCAACTCTGATCCGGCCGGTGAGCGTCGCCTGGTCGTGATCCCGACGTACAACGAGGCGGACAACCTCGAGCTGATCATCGATCGGGTCCGTGGCTCGGTGCCCGAGCTCGACGTGCTCGTCGTCGACGACGGGTCGCCGGACGGGACCGGCGAGATCGCCGACAAGATCGCCGCACACGACCACTGCGTGCACGTCCTGCACCGGACCGAGAAGGCCGGTCTGGGCGCTGCGTATCTGGCCGGCTTCGCCTGGGGGCAAGCGGCCGGGTACGACGTCTTGATCGAGATGGACGCCGACGGATCCCATCTGCCCGAGCAGCTGCCGCGGTTGCTCGACGCGCTGCCCGGCGCCGATCTGGTGCTGGGCGCCCGCTGGGTGCCGGGTGGCCGGGTGGTCAACTGGCCTAAGCGGCGAGAGTGGCTCTCCCGAGGTGGCAACGCGTACGTGCGGCTGCTTCTTGGCCTGCGGCTGCACGACGCCACCGGCGGGTTCCGTGCCTTTCGGAGCACGACGCTGGACGGGATCGACCTGCCGACGGTCACCAGTCAGGGCTACTGCTTCCAGGTCGACCTGGCGCGTCGCAGCATGGAGGGCGGCTTCCGGGTCGTCGAGGTCCCGATCACGTTTGTCGAGCGTGTCTACGGAGAGTCGAAGATGAGCGGTGACATCGTCCGCGAGGCCCTGCTCAAGGTGACCCAGTGGGGTGTGCAGCATCGCCTCGACCAGCTGAAGGGGCGCCGACGTGCCCACGCCCCTCGTTAGCGGTCCGTCATGCCGTTGATCTTGTTCGCGCTCTTCATCGGGCTGCCGATCCTGGAGATCTACGTGATCATCCAGGTCGGTCAGCAGATCGGCGCGGTCCCGACCGTGCTGCTGCTCGTCGTGGAGTCGCTGATCGGCGCCTGGCTGGTGAAGCGGGAGGGCCGCCGGGCCTGGGACGCGCTGACCGAAGGCTTCCGCACCGGGCAGATGCCGGGCCGCCAGCTCGCGGACGCGGCATTGGTCCTGGTCGGCGGCACGTTGTTGTTGACCCCTGGCTTCGTCACCGACGTCGTCGGGTTCTTCGTCGTGCTTCCGTTCACCCGGCCGCTCGCCCGCCGCCTGCTCAGCGCGGTCTTCGCCCGCCGGGCCGTGCGCCACTTCGGCGGTGGCCGGGATGGAAGGGCGCCGAAGCGGGGCGGCGTGCACCAGATCTACCGCGACGACCAGTAGTCACCGCCGAACCGCCGGGGATGCTCGTTCGAGTCCTCAAGCCGCGTGATGGCCTGAGCACCAGAAGAGCCGACCCGCTTCAGTGGGTCGGCTCTGCAGGAGTGGATGTTGGGCGAGGTCAGGCGGTCTTCTTGGACTTGCTCCGGCCGCGGTGTAGGTGGGCGGGGCCGATCGCGCCAGTCCGCAGCAGCTCCAGCCGCTCGGACAAGATGTCCTCGAGCTCGGGGATCGACCGACGCTCAAGGAGCATGTCCCAGTGCGTACGCGCCGGCTTCTCGGACTTGGCCTCGGGCTGCTGGCCGTCGCGCTGGCGTGACTCGGCACCACAGCGGGGGCACTCCCAGGTGAAGGGGATATCGGCCTCGGCGGCCATCGGGATGTCGAACTGGTGGCCCTGCGGGCAGTCGTAGACGACCCGTTGGCGAGGCGCGAACTCGATGCCGCTTTCGTCCTCGAACGACGTGCCGCCCAGCCGTGAGCCTCGAAGGGTTGCTCGCTCTGACATGTGTACTCTCCCCGCTGTGAGTGGTGGTGCTCTCCCCGTGGCAGTGGTGGTCACTGCTGATTCGTCACCACCCCCACGCGCGGATGGGTCCATTTCCGGCTGATCGTGACTCTGGACGGTGACGTGGTTTCCAACGACTTGACGTACCCGATCATTCCCGAACATCCTGAGTTTCCGCTGTGGGCCAGGCCACTGTCGAGTCGGTGCAGGTCAGCGCCTCATCAGAGCACGTTCGGGGCCTGATTTCCCGCCTGTGCGATGCCCTGGCGGACGTCGACACGGGACAGCAGCAGGAGCCCGACGACGAAGAAGATCATCAGCGCCACGATCGCAGGACGGTAGGAATCGGTCCACTGATGGACCAGGCCGAACGTCAAGGTGCCCAGCCAGCTGGTGCCGCGCTCGCCGGCTTGATAGAGGGAGAAGTACTCCGCTTCGCGACCTCGCGGGATCAGCTGGCTGAAGAACGACCGCGACAGCGCCTGGGTGCCTCCCAACACCAACCCGATCAACACCCCCATCAGCAAGAACAGCACGAGGTTCTTGCGCGGCAGGAAGAACGCGACCACCACGACGGTGATCCACAGCCCGAGCCCGACCATGATCGTGGCCTTCGCGCCGTAGACGTCAGCCGCCCTCCCGAAGACCAGGGCACCTGCGAACGCCACGAACTGCACCATCAGGATGGTGGCGATCAGTACCGACGTCTCGAAGCCGAGCTGCTTCTCCCCGTACGTCGAGGCCGACACGATCACCGTCTGGATCCCGTCGTTGTAGAACAGATAGGCCACCAGGAAGGTCAGCGTCATCGGGTAGCCACGCATCTCACGCAGCGTGACCGCCAGCTGCCCGAAGCTCGCCCGGACCAGGCCGGTCGAGCCTGAGCCGTCGGTGTCCACGCGGCCTGGGACCACGCGGACCGGTGGCCGGTTCCTCAGGCCGCGGTACGGGATGATCGTGAACAACCCCCACCACAACGCCGCGCTGAGCAGACAGATCCGGACCGCCATCGCCTTCTCCAGCCCGAACGCGACGTGCCCAAGGACCAGCACGAGGTTGAGCGTGAGGAGCAACGCGCCGCCGAGGTACCCGAACGCCCAGCCTCGCGACGAGACCCGGTCGCGCTCGTCCGGGGTGGCGATCTGGCACAAGATGGCGTCGTACACCACCAAGCTCGACCCCAGGCACAGGTTGGCAGCCATCAACAGCACGGCGCCGAGCTGCCAGTCGGCGCCGGCCACGAAGAACATCCCCGCAGCACACACGCTCCCGGCCCAGGCAAAGCCCGCCATGATCGACTTCTGCCGGGCCGAGCGGTCGGCGGCAGCGCCCACGATCGGCAGGATCAGCGCAGAGGCGATGGTGGCGATCGTGACGACGTAGAAGACCAGCGAACCGGGGGAGACGGTCAGACCGAGTACGTGCAGGTCCTGCCTGCACGGGTTCTCGTCGGTGCCCACGCGACCGCACGCCGACTGCTCCGCGACCGAGGTCAGGTAGGGCGCGAACAGCACCGTCCCGATGGTCGTGACGTACGCCGAGTTGGCCCAGTCATAGAAGTACCAGGCGCGCTGCTCCGCGCCGCGCTCGGACGTCTCCGCGCCGGCGCTCGATGTCGGCGCTCGCGGCCCGCCAGGGGTCTGGCCCTCACGCGCCATGTCGGCCGCACCAGATACCCCGAGACTCGAAGACGTCCCGGAGAAGGTCGATCCGGTCGGAGATGATCGCGTCGACCCCGAGGTCGAGCAGCCGGTGCATCTCCGCAGGCTCGTCGATCGTCCAGACATGGACCTGCTTGCCGAGCTCATGAGCACGCTCGACGAACCCCGCTGTCACCACCTCCAGCCGCCCTCGGTGCGTGGGTACCTGGGCAGCCAGGCCGCGCGCGGTCACCAGGGCGCGCAACGGCCGCAGCGGCACGCTGCGCAGTGCGGCCACACCGAGTGCTGAGTACGCCGTGGCAACGCGAGGACCCAGCAGTGCGCGGATTCGGTGCAGGCGCGGAGCGGAGAACGTCGCGACGCAGACTCGGTCCCACGCCCGGTGCTCGTCGATGCAACGGGCCAGCGGCTCGACCACACCGTCTGACTTCGCGTCGATGTTGACCCGGACGTCTGGCCAGGACGCGAGGATGTCGCTGAGCAGCGGGATCGCCTCGCGCGCTCCGATCCGGGCCTGCGCGATGTCGGCGTAGCTCAGCTCAGAAACCGCTCCGGTGCCGTTCGTCGTGCGCTCCAAAGTGCTGTCATGGAAGGCGATCAGCTCCCCGTCCCGGCTGGCGTGCACATCGGTCTCGAGATGCCGGTAGCCCATCGCCACGGCGGCGTCGAAGGCCACCATGGTGTTCTCCAGACCGACGCTGTCACCGGTCAGAGCACCACCACGGTGCGCAAACGGGATCGGTCGGCCGCCGTGATCGAAGAACGGGTAGTCCTCGATGCAGCGCCCCCGGGATCGGGCAGAACGTGTCCTTCTCACAGCAGTGAAGTATGACGGGTTACGGTGGGTTCATGGACGCGATGGCTTGCCCGCAATGCAGTTCTGAGATGGCCGAGCGGACCCGGGGCGGTGTCTCCGTCGTCCAGTGCACCTCGTGCGAGGGCCTGTTCCTGCGTCGGATCGACCGGGGCATCTTGATCGAGCAGGAGAACGACTGGCACGTCTCGTCCGGGCCGGGCACCCAGCCGATCCCGCGGATCGTGCCGGGTATGTCGCCGCCTCCGGAGGTCGCCGCCAGCAAGCAGGCCCGCAGCTACATCGACGAGCTCTTCGATGGCAACTGACCGACGGCGGAGCCGCCCGGCAGTTGCTCAACAAGCCGCGGGGTCGTCAGTGCGGCGGTTCCTGGAGACTCACCTGGACCGGCTGCCCGATCGAGGCGTCCGCGATCTCGAAGTAGGGCCTGAGCTCGAAGTGGCCCATCGACGCCACGACGCTTGACGGGAACGCCTGGACCCGAGTGTTGAAATCCCGGACGTTGCCGTTGTAGAAGCGCCGGGCAGCCGCCAACCGGTCCTCGGTGTCGCTGAGCTCGTGTTGGAGCTGCTGGAAGTTCGCGCTGGCCTTCAGCTCGGGGTAGGCCTCGGCGACCGCCAGCAGCCCACCGAGGCGCTGCGTGACGGCCGTCTCCGCGCGCTCACGCTCTGCGTGGGACTGCCCGGTGGCCTGGATCGCCGCAGCCCGGGCCACCGCGATGGACTCCAGCACGGCCTTCTCGTGCGCGGCGTACCCCTTGACCGTGGAGACCAGGTTGGGGATCAGGTCATGACGGCGCTGCAGCTCCACGTCGATGTCGCGCCAGGAGTCGATGATCAGCTGGCGCTGGGAGACAAAGCGGTTGTACGACACCACGGTCGTGACGGCGAGCACGACCACGACACCGAGGGCGATCCACAGCGCGATCACCGAACCCCCTTCAGCAGCTCTGGACGACCCCCGCGATCTTGCCAGACGAAGTCCGGGACCTCGTTAAGGATGTCGATCAGATGGTCGAGGTGCCGAGTGATCCCCTCCGGCTTGCCGTCCCAGTTGTCGATGTCGAGAAGGTCACCGTTGCGTAGCGCCCAGCTCTCCCGTTCGCCCTGCAGCAGCCGGTCCATCATGCGTGGGTGCAGCAGCGAGGAGGCGCCGCTGCCGGTGTCGTAGCGATAGACGAAAGCAGCGAAAGGCCAGCCCTGGTAGCGACCCTCGATCACGTCCTCACACCTACGGTTGCTGCCGGTCTCGAACGGCGGACCGGTCCATCGGGTGGCCAGCTTGCGATCGCGAGCGCGGTAGGTCCAGCCGTGCTCGGCGACGTACGCCTTGGTCGCCTTGGTCTGGCGAACCGCCTTGACGACCATCACGATCATCAGCAGGACGAACAGTCCGATGGCGACACCCGCGAGCTTGAACCACCACGGGACTCCCGAGTCGTTGCCGAACGCCGGGTCTTCGAGTCCCGGACCGCCGAAACCCGGGTCCTGGATCGCCAGCCCGGCGATGAGCAGGTTCACGCCTGGACCTGCGCTGACAGGCTCGCCGGACGCCCACCGTGGTCGTTCCAGACGAAGTCCGGGATGCCACGCGCGGTGATGAGCATGGCGTCGCACCGGCGCGCGATCTCGGCCGGATCGAGGTTGCCGGAGTCCACCGAGACGAAGTCGCCGTCGCGGATGTCCCAGTCCACCTCGCGATAGGCGAGCAACGCCTGCATCGTGCGCGGGTGCAGCACCGCTGAGGCGAACTTGCGGTCGTCGCTGGTCACCGTGAACGCCCGGTTGAACTCCTCCGACTCGAGCTGGATGTCGGTGTTGAACAACCGCCCGAACATCCGGGAGATCCCGCCCTCTGGCGAGATGCCGAGGCCGGGCAGTGCCGTCTGCGTGAGCAACGCCACCACGGAGTACCGGTGCGTGGTCGTGGAGCGCTTGCCGTCGGAGTCCGTGCTCTGCGTCTGGTAGGAGTACTCGAAGGCGATCATCTCCAAGCCGTCGTACAGCCCGCGGATCGCGTTGTCCGTGCGCCGGTGGTCGCCGTCCCCGAACGGGTCGCCGCTCCATCGGTTGACGAAGCCTCGCGCCTCGTCGACGTACGTCCAGCCTTGCGCGGCCGCGAACGCCGCGAGGGCCTGTGTGCGTTTGTGGTTCCAGTACGCCGCGATGCCGGCGACCGCCAGAACGATGATGACGATGACGACGACGAGCATCACGCCCCCCATGATGGATCCCCCCTGAGTCGTTCCGAACGAGTGGCGGCTAGATGTCGCGGAATGTCTCGATCTGAGCCCCCAGAGCATTTAACCGCTCCGCGAGGTCTTCATAGCCCCGATTGATGACATAGACGTTGCGGAGCACCGATGTCCCCTTGCCGGCCATCATCGCCAGCAGGATCACCACGGCGGGTCGCAGCGCAGGGGGGCACATCAGCTCTGCGGCCGACCAGCGAGTCGGCCCCTCGACCAGGACCCGGTGCGGGTCCAGCAGAGTCACGCCGGCGCCCAGCTTGGTCAGCTCGGTCAGGTAGATCGCCCGGTTCTCGTAGACCCAGTCGTGGATCATCGTCTGGCCGGTCGCGGTCGCGGCGATCACGGCGAAGAACGGCAGGTTGTCGATGTTGAGGCCCGGGAACGGCATCGGGTGGACCTTGTCCATCGGGGCGTGCAGCGTGGACGACTTGGTGGTCAGGTCGACCAGCCGGGTGTGCCCGTTGCCGGCGAGGTACTCCTCGGTCCGGTCGTACTGGAATCCCATCTCCTCCAGCAGCGCGAGCTCGATCTCGAGAAACTCGATGGGGACCCGCCGGATGGTGATCTCCGACCCGGTCACGATCGCGGCGGCAAGCAGGCTCATCGCCTCGATCGGGTCCTCCGACGGCGCGTAGTCCACGTCGACGTCGATCTCCTCGACGCCGGTGACCCGCAGCGTGGTGGTGCCGACGCCGTCGATCGTGACGCCGAGCTTGGTGAGGAAGAAGCACAGGTCTTGGACCATGTAATTGGGGCTGGCGTTGCGGATCACGGTGGTGCCCGGGTGCCGGGCCGCGGCGAGCAGGGCGTTCTCCGTGACGGTGTCGCCGCGCTCGGTCAACACGATCGGCCTGCTGGGCTGGACGCCGGTGTCGACCCGCGCGTGGTAGCTCCCCTCGGTGGCCTTGACCTCCAGGCCGAAGGGCCGCAGCGCCGACATGTGCGGTTCGACGGTGCGGGTGCCGAGATCACATCCACCGGCGTACGGGAGCTCGAACTCGTCGCGGTCATGCAGCAGCGGACCGAGGAACATGATGATGCTGCGGGTTCGCCGGGCGGCCTCCTGGTCGATGGCCGACAGATCGAGGGTGTCGGGGGCAATCAGCTCGAGGTCGTTGTCTGCGTTCAACCACGACCACTTCACGCCGATACTGCCGAGCACGTCGAGGATCCGGTTGACCTCCTCGATCCGGGCGACCTTGCGCAAGGTGGTGCGGCCCTTGTTGAGCAGCGCGGCGCACAGCAACGCGACACCGGCGTTCTTGCTGGACTTGACGTCGATGCTGCCCGCCAGACGGGTACCGCCGGCCACCCGCAGGTGCATCGGCCCCGGCACGCCGAGCGACACGATCTCGGAGTCCAGTGCCTCGCCGATCCGCGCGAGCATCTCCAGGCTGAGGTTCTGGTGCCCGCGTTCGATCCGGTTGATGGCGCTTTGACTGGTGGCGAGCACGTCCGCGAGCTGGGTCTGCGTGTAACCCCGGTGCTTGCGCGCGTCGCGAATCAGGTTGCCGATCCGGCTCAGGTAGTCCTCACTCATGATTCGACTGTATCTCATATGTGAGATAGACCAGTGTCGCCAGGGGCGTGTCACCGGCTTCGCACACCGGCTTCGCGCTCACGGCACCCTGACAGCTCGGCTATTCGACGGTGACCGACTTGGCGAGGTTGCGGGGCTTGTCGATGTCGTGGCCGAGCTTGACCGCGGCGTGATAGGCCAGCAGCTGCAACGGGATCGTGAGCAGGATCGGGTCCAGCTCGGGCTCGCTGCGGGGTACGTCGATCCGCTCGGCGGCGAGCTCACCGAGGTCCACGTCGGCATGGCCGACCACGACCAGCGGGCCTCGACGCGCACTGATCTCGTGCAGGGCACCGACGTTGCGCTCGGTCAGGTCGTCACACGGCACGATCGCGACGGTCGGTACGGCGGGGCTGATCAGCGCCAGTGGTCCGTGCTTGAGCTCCGACGTCGGGTAGGCCTCGGCATGCCGGTAGGAGATCTCCTTGAACTTCTGGGCTCCTTCGCGCGCCACCGGATAGCCCCGCACCCGCCCGACGAAGAAGAGGCTCTCGGACTCCGCGAGCACCGCGGCGACGGCGGCCAACGCCTCGTCCTGGCCGAGGATCTCCGCGATCTGGTCCGGCAGCTTGTGCAGGCCCTCGATGATCCGACGTCCGTCGGCGATCGACAGGTCGCGAACCCGACCGAGGTGCAGCGCGAGGAGAGCGAAGCCCAGGCTCATGTTCGTCAGCGCCTTCGTCGAGGCCACCGCGACCTCGGGCCCGGCATGGAGGTAGATGCCGCCGTCGCAGGCACGAGCGATCGCGGAACCGACGACATTGACCAGCCCGACGACCCGACCGCCCTTGCGGGTGATTTCCTGGACGGCCAGCAGGGTGTCTGCGGTCTCCCCGGACTGGCTCACCGCGACGTACAACGTGTCGGCCTCGATCACCGGGTTGCGGTAGCGGAACTCCGAGGCAGCCTCGGCATCGGCCGGCAGCCGCGCGAGATCCTCGATCAGGGAGGCGCCGAGCTGCCCCACGTAGTACGCCGACCCGCAACCGAGGATCTTCACCCGTCGAATCGACCGGGCGTCGCGAGCCTCGAGGTTGAGCCCGCCGAGATGCGCGGTGCCGAACCGCTCGTCGAGTCGGCCACGCAGCACGCGTTCGGCGGCCAGCGGCTGCTCGAGGATCTCCTTGCGCATGAAGTGCTCGTGACCGTCCGTGCCGTAGTCCTCGTCGCTGACGTCGACGGTGGTGGCCACCTTGTGCGTACGCTCGTGCCGGTCGGTGAACGTGGTGAAGCCCTGTGCGGTCAGCGTGGCGAGCTCGCCGTCGTCGAGGTGGACGACCTGGCGGGTGTAGCGGACCAGGGCGGCGATGTCGCTGGCCACGTGCATCTCGCGCTCCCCGACACCGAGGATCAGCGGGGACCCGTTGCGGGCGACGACGATCCGATCGGGAAAGTCGGAGTGCATCACGGCGATGCCGAAGGTGCCTTCGACCTGGTCGAGGGCCTCCAGCAGCTTCTCCTCCAGGGTGGCTCGCTCCGAGCGGCCGATCAGGTGGCTCAGCACCTCGGTGTCGGTCTCGGAGACGAGCGTGACGCCCTCCTCGGTGAGCCGTTCACGCAGCCGCGCGGCGTTGTCGATGATGCCGTTGTGCACGACGGCGACCCGCCCGGTCTCATCCAGGTGCGGATGAGCGTTGATGTCGGTGGCCGCGCCGTGCGTGGCCCAGCGGGTATGTCCGATCCCGACCCGGCCGGCGAAGCGCTTGGGAAGCACCGCCTCGAGGTCGCGCACCCGACCGGCCTGTTTGGCCACCTTGATCCCACTCGATCCCAGCACCGCGACGCCCGCCGAGTCGTACCCGCGGTACTCCAGCCGGCTGAGCCCCTCGACGATCACGGACGCAGCGGCCTGCCCGCCGAGATACCCGACGATTCCACACATGGTTGCTCCTAGTTAGCCGTAGACGATGCGGCGTAGCTGCCGCTCGGTGAAGAGGGGTGCTGCCACCACACGCCGGTGCAGCTCGGCGGCGATCTGCTGAAAGATCTGGGGGTTCTTCAGGCCTTCGGTCTGCAGGTTCTCGTGCCGTCGCCGCACGAACGTCTCGACCGGCTCGTCGAAGTAGGCGACGACGTCTGCGACCACGCGAGCCGCCTCGCGGCGCGACAGACCGGTGGAGGTGGCCACGCGGCTCACCAGCTCCGAGTCGGTCACGGGGTCGATGATGACACTTCTACCCGAGCAAGGCCAAGATCTTGCCCGGATGCGGGCAAGAATTCGTCTCGGATCCAGGTATTCGGCCGGTCGTGGCAGCTCGGACGCCCCGCAGCACGTCCGGACACGTCCATCGCTAACCTCACAGCATGACGGGCACAGAGTCGGCGGGAGCCGGGCCGGCGGCCGCGACCGGTCAGCCTCCGTCAGTGATCGAAGACGCCTTGGTCTTCACCCTCGCTGACCCCGAGCGGGCGCTGATCCAGGTAAGCCTCGACTGCGATGACGCGGTCCTCGGCAGACGACGCTTTCGGCGTACGACGTCGGGGTGGCTGCTGTCGATCCCGCGGCCCGACCTCAACCGGCTCGAGTACCGACTCGTCGTCAGCAACCGCGGGGGAGTGACCGAGGTGATCTGCGATCCCGCCAATCCCGAGCGGGTGCAGACCGCCTTCGGTCAGCGCAGTGTGGCGCTGATGCCCGGCTACGAGCGACCCGGTTGGTTGCGGCGCGACGTGTCGCCTGGCAGCACCCAGGAGATCACGGTCGAGGCCCGCGCAGGCGACGACGGCTCCGGGATCGAGATACCGGTCACGATCTGGAGCCCGGCCGGCCTCGCGGCCGATGCGGCGGCCAGGCTGTTGGTCGTTCATGACGGCCCGGAGTACGTCGCGCTGGCCGACCTCACGCACTACGCCGCCACCGTGATCTCCGACCATGCCGTGCCGCCGTTTCGTCTGGCCTGTCTGCACCCGGTCGAGCGAGATCCCTGGTATGCCGCGAACCCGGACTACGTACAGGCTGAGCTCGACGCACTCGATCACGTCGTCGCCTCGGTGCCGACCACGGACCGCTGGGTCGCGCTGGGGGCCAGCCTGGGCGGGCTCACCAGCCTGCTGGTGGCACTGTCCGGCGCCGACCGGTTCGGTGGCGTGATGGCGCAGTCCGGCTCCTTCTTCAGCTCCGACCTGGACCCGCAGGAGTCGTCGTACCCGTACTTCGCGCGCGTCGTTGACGCGGTGAGCCGGCTCGAGCAGGTCGAGCACGTCGACCGGCCGCTCCAGGTCGCGCTGACCTGCGGGCGCCTGGAGGAGAACTTCGCGAACAACGACGCGATGGCGTCTGCACTGGCCGACCATGGGCATCTCGTGGTGTTCGCCCCGGTCCAGGACCTGCACAACTACACGGCCTGGCGCGACGCGTTGGATCCCACCCTTACCGACCTGTTGCAGACGGTGTGGTCGACCGGTTGGGTGACAGGGTGAGACGCGACCAGGTCGAGCTCCCCGTGGAGGGAACTGACCTGTCGCTGCACGTGATCGCCTACGGGCACTACGGCCGACCGGTGCTGGTGTTTCCCAGCGAAGCCGGCCGGGCTTGGGACTTCGAGAACAACGGGATGGTCGAGGCGGTCGCCGACCTGGTCGACGGCGGGCGGGTCAAGCTGTACTGCGTGGACTCGCTCGACGCGTACTCGTGGTCGGACACCAGCGCGCCGATCGAGGACCGGGCACGCCGGCACGGCACGTACACCGGATGGCTCGCGGACCGGGTCGTGCCGTGGATCGCCGAGGACAGCGGGGGACGCTCCGACCTGATCGCGACCGGATGCAGCCTGGGGGCCTATCACGCGGTGCACTTCGCGTTGCAACGCGCCGACCTCGTGCCGATGGCGATCGGGCTCTCGGGCAACTACGACGTGGCGGCCTGGCACGCCTGGGGCGAGCGTGGCGACGCGACGTACTTCGCCAACCCGACCGACTACGTCAGACATCTCCACGGTGATCATCTGGACTGGCTGCGCGAACGCCTGTCGGTGCTCCTGGTCTGCGGACAAGGTGACTGGGAGACGCATCCGACCGGCGCTCTGCCGTCAACGACGGTGCTGGGCGATCTGCTGCACGGCAAGGGAATCCGTTGCGAGGTCGACCTGTGGGGTCATGACGTGGCACACGACTGGCCCTGGTGGCAGCGCCAGTTCGCTCACCACCTGCCACGCTTCTGCTGAACCGCTCGACTGCTGGATCTGGATCGCCTGGGAGAGGACCGCGACATGGCCGCACCGAACCGACACCTCGTCGGCCTGCTGCTCGGCACCGAGGAGGACTGGCCACGCGCCTTCGAGGCCCTCGCGCGGGGCCTCGGTGTCTTCGAGCACCAAGGACAACAGCACGTCCTGGAGACCGAGCGGGTGACGATCGAGCCGTTCAACCTGCGTTCGAAGACGCACTACGACGTGGTGATCGACCGGCTCGCGCACTGGTACTACCACCCTCGGGAGTGGCTGAAGAAGGTCGCCCTGATGGACGACGTCTACCTGCTCAACTCGCCGTTCACGTTTCAGTCGATGGAGAAGCACTCGGCGTACTGCGCGTTGATCCGGTTGGGCATGAAGGTGCCGGACACCGTGCTGGTCCCGTACAAGAATCCGCTCGACAACGTGCGCTGGGCCTACACCTCCGAGCGCTACAACGCCTCGTTCGACCTCCGCTCGATCGCTGCGGAGATGGGCTTCCCGATGTACATGAAGCCGTTCGACGGTGGCGCCTGGCGAGGGGTCTCGCGGATCGAGAACGAGCACGACCTGGCGGCGTCCTACGACGAGTCCGGCGAGATGCTGATGCATCTGCAGAAGGCGGTCGAGCCGTACGACGTCTTCGCACGCTCGCTGACGATCGGCCCCGAGACGATGGTGATGAACTTCCGGCCCGACGAGCCGATGCACCACCGCTACGCGGTGGACCACGACTTCCTCTCGCCGGAGACCGGGGCGGAGGCGGTCACGATCGCGCAGACGGTGAACGCGTTCTTCCGGTGGGAGTTCAACTCCTGCGAGATGCTCGTCCAGGGCAGCGAGGTCATGCCGATCGACTACGCGAACGCCTGTCCTGACGTGGCTGTCACGTCCCTGCACTACTACTTCCCGTGGGCGATGTCGCGGCTGCTGTCCTGGTCGGCGTACTGCGCGGCGTCAGACCGCCCGGCGCGCCCGCACGTCGACCCGACCGAGTGGTTCGTGATCGCCGACGACCCCGACCTGTCCTACAGCGACAAGCTGGGCCGTTACCAGCGGCTGGCGGACCGGTACTTCGACAAGGAGCGCTACCTGGAGTTCAAGCAGCGCTCGCTGCCCGACCTGGACGCCATGGTGCTGGAGTGGGTGAGCTCGCCGTCCTTCGACGAGCTGCTCACCGCGACGGTCCTCACGACCTACCCCGAGCACGAGCAGGAGCAGTTCCTGGCCCACTTCCGCGGCCTGCTCGACCTGTGGATCCACGACCAGCAGCTGCCTGCCTGAGCGTGGTCGAGACCGGGCGGAATGGTAGGGCCGACGTCCGGTCGCGCTCCGTGTCGCGCCGGCGATGAGCTTCGACGACGGCGCCACCCTCGCCGAGCGGATGCGGGCTCATGCCGGCGACAGCGGTCATCTGTACGGCGAGCTGATGCGGGCGATGGCCGACGACTGGGACGCGGGCGGGCCGGTCCGCGACATCTGCCGGGGCTGGGAGACCGCACCGGCCCGGACCGTGGTGCAGCTGCGGTTGCTGGCCGGGTTGTTTCGGATCGTGCTCACCGAGCGGGCGCCCGACCTCGTGCCGTACTACCCGTGCCTGGGAGGGACCGCGCCGCCGGACCAGGCGTGGCCGGCTGTGCGCGAGGTGCTGGGCCGTCACGTGGACGAGCTGCACACGGCCCTGGACGTCGCTCCGCAGACCAACGAGGTGGGGCGGTCCACGGCGCTGCTGGTGGGAGTGTTCGAGGCGGTACGCCGCAGCGGACTGACGAAGGTCCGGCTGCTCGAACCCGGGGCCTCGGCCGGGCTCAACCTGCTGGTCGACCGGTTCCGTTTCGAGGGGGAGGGCTGGGCGTTCGGTCCGGTGGACTCGCCGCTGGTGATGCGGGACTGCTTCGCCGGGACCGTCGAGCCGAGCGCGTTCACCGTGGTCGAGCGTCGAGGTTGCGACCTGGCACCGGTGGACCCGAACCGCGCGGAGGGCGCGCTGCGGCTGCGGTCCTTCGTCTGGCCCTTCCACCTCGAGCGTCACGACCGGCTGGTGCACGCCCTGGCCCTGGCGCGCCACAACCCGGCCACGGTCGACCGGGCGGGGGCGTCGGCCTGGCTGGCGTCGCAGCTGGCGCGTCAGCCCGACGAGGACGTGCTGACGATCGTGTGGCACTCGATCACCCAGATGTACTGGCCGGGCGAGGAGAGTGCCGCGGTGGATGCGACCCTGGCAGCGGCGATGAGGCGGATGCCGCTGGGTCGGGTGGCGATGGAGTACGCGGCCGGTGCCGCGGCGGCGCGTCCGCTCGTCAGCCTGGGCGGGTTGGCGCCTGACGGGTCTCCGGACCCCGACCCGGTGACGTTGGGGAGCGTGGGCGACCACGGCGTACCGCTGACTGTTGGGTGAGACCGCTCCGCGTGGGACCGGCCCCCCGACCGGACACCTGCCGTCCGCCGTTTGGGCCGCCGATCCGGCTCGAAACGGCGGACGGCAGGTGTCCGGTCCGTGAGTAAGGGAGCGGCGTACGGTCGTTCCATGTACGAGACGAACCAGGAGATCGCAGCCCTGCAGGCACTGCTCGACCGGTCCCATGCCGGGGCGAGCGAACATCTGCGCGGCATCATCAACGAGCAGCGGGTCCTGTCCGCTACGGACCTGGTGGCCTTGCTGACCGGCATGAAGGTGCTGGCCGTGGCCACCGTGACCGCGACGGGGGAGCCCCGGATCAGCGCGCTGGACGGCCACTTCCTGCACGGAACCTGGTCCTTCTCGACCAGCGGTACGGCGCTCAAGGCCCGGCACCTGCGCGCCCGCCCGGTCGTCAGCGTGGCCCACATCGACAACGAGGAGCTGGCGGTGTTCAGCCACGGTCGGGTCAGCGACCTGACCGCCGCCGAGGCCGGCTACGGCGAGACGATCGCGCACTGGACGCAGCACTACGGCAGCTCGCCACTGGACTGGGGCGACGACATCCGGCTGTATCGCTACACGCCGAGCTGGATGGTCGGCTACGCGTTCCGGCGTGACGAACTGCTGCGCCGCCGTGGGCTGGCGCCCTGATTCACCCGGCTTCGGTGTCGCGCGGCGCCCTCGGGCCTGGAGCACCGCTACGTCCTGCACGGTGGTTGCGGTGGCAGCCACCGTGCTGGACGCTGTGAACACTTCGGGTACGCCGATAAGCAATATTATGTCAAGTCACGGCGATCTCGAGGCGTCTCGCCCCCCTCATCTGGTCCCCTCACCGGCCGTCTCACCCGCAACGTCCTGCACCCTGGCGGTCCCGGCCGCCACGCTGCCGGACGTTGGGCGCGGACGGCCTAGAATCCCGACGTGTCCCGGCTGATCCACCTCAACGGACCTCCCGGCATCGGCAAGTCGACGCTGGCGGCCCGGTACGTCGATGAGCACCCCGGTGTGCTGTGCCTCGACATCGACCAGGTCCGGAGCCTGATCGGTGGGTGGCGGCACAGCTTCAGCGAGGCCGGTGCCCGCGCCCGCCCGATCGCCCTGGCCATGGCCGCAACCCACTTGCGGGAGGGGCTCGACGTGGTGCTGCCGCAGTACCTGGGCCGGCTGGACGAGATCGCGAAGTTCGAGGCGGTCGCCGCCGAATGCTCGGCTCAGTTCGTCGAGGTGCTGCTGACCGACGCCAAGGACGCGGCCATCCGCCGCTTCAACCGTCGAGGTGTCGACCACGTGGATCCCTGGCACCAGCAGGTCCAGGAGATCGTCGAGGCCAGCGGCGGACAAGCCCTGCTGGGTGAGATGTACGACCGGTTGGCGGTCGTGGTGGCTGCTCGTCCCGGCGTACAGGTGATCCTGACACGTGCCGGGGAGACCGATGCCGCGTACGCAACGCTGCTCGCCGCGCTGACCGAGCCCGGCCCGTCCACGCCGTGACGTCCTGCACCCGGGTCGCGCCAGCTGCCGAACCGCCGGACTTCCCAGGGGTTCCCCTCGCAATGTCCTGCACCCGGGTCGCGAGCGCCACCACGGTGCAGGACGTACGCCGCTAGAGGACCTGGCGCAGCAGCCCAGTGTCGACGTCGTAGACGAAGCCCCCCACGACGGCGTCATCACCGATCAACGGATGCGCCCGGATCGTGGCGACGTCGTCCCGGACCGTCGTCTCCTGATCGGTGATGACGTCGAACGACATCCAGGACGCGTCCTTCCCGCTCGCGGCGGCCAGCTGTTGGCGCATCTCCCCCTCAGTGCTGCTGGCCATCGCACAGCGCGTGTGCTGGACCACCATGATCCGTTCGACCCCGAGCAGGTGGACTCCGACGACCAACGCCACCAGAGTCTGCTCGTCCATCCGGCCACCGGGGTTGCGCAGGATCTTGGCGTCCCCGGGGCTCAGACCGATCATCCTCAGCGGGTCGATCCGGGAGTCCATGCACGTCACCATCGCGACGCCGGCGTGGGCTACTCCGTCGTAGCCGGACAACGCGAAGGACTCGGCAAACGTCCGGTTGGCGTCGAGCAGGTCGTCGAATGCCGCGGCTCGGGACTCGGTCACGGCGGTCACGTTATCGCCCACGGCGGTCGCGAAGGCCGCCGCGACACGGCAACGGCCCAGCTCTAGGACGAAACGGACACGGCCGGTGAGGAGACGGCGCTCCCCTCCCCTGGCCTACCTCCCCGGTGCGACGGCGTGGCCCGGGGTGAGCAGAATGGGGCGATGCGCGCCGCGACGCTCGAGTCCACGCCGGCCACTTCACGCGTGCCGTTGATGCCGCGACGGAGGGCGAGGTTCAGGGGGATCTCAGGGGTGTCACTCATCCTGGGTCTTGTGCTGAGGGACCATGCTGGTGCCGTGCTCGCACGAGGGATCAGCAGATGAGGGCCAAGAGGGGGACGAGCGTGTTCGGACTGGCAGCGGTGGCGCGGCGTACCGGCGGACTGTTGTCGCGCCGCGCGCTCCGTTCGATCGACCTGTCGACGCTGCGCGAGGTCCCCCTTCCCCTGCGCTTCCCGCTGCAACGCGAGCGTCTCGACCCGGTGGCGCAGCTGGCCGATGCACGCGCGTCAGGGCCGATCTACCAGTTGGCGTCGGTGTTCGGACTGCGGGTCTGGATGGTGTCCGGGATCGCGGAGAACCGTGCGGTGCTCGCCGACTCCGAGCGTTTCAGCACCGACATCCGGCGCTACGTCGGCAAGCAGGACGCGACCGGTCCGCAAGCCATCGGCGGTCTGGGCTTCACCGACCCGCCCGATCACACCCGGCTGCGTCGCTTGCTCACGCCGGAGTTCACCCGTCGCCGGCTGGCAAGGCTGCAACCGAGGATCGACGCGGTCGTCGCCGAACGTCTCGATGCGATGGCTGCGTCCACGGCCTCGGCGACCTCGGCGGACGGGGGTACGCCGGTCGACCTGGTGTCGGAGTTCGCTTTCCCGATCCCCTTCGTCGTGATCTGCGAGCTGCTCGGCGTGGCTCCGGAGGACCGAGAGCACTTCCGGCGGCTCGGGCACGCGCGTTTCGACGTACGCCAAGGTGGCCTCGGTGTGTTCGGGGCGATGTCGCAGTCCCGCGACTTCCTGATCGAGACCGCAAAGCGGCAGCGGGTCGAGCCGCGGGACGGCCTGATCGGCGCGCTCATCGCCGAGCACGGCGACGAGATCACCGACGACGAGCTCGGCGGCCTCGCCGATGGCATCTTCACCGGCGGCTATGAGACGTCGGCCAGCATGATCGCCCTCGGCGCGCTCACGTTGCTGGAGTCCCCGCAGACGATGGCCCGGCTCCAGGCTGACGAGACCGCTGACGCGCCGGTGGTCGAGGAGCTGCTGCGCTACCTGTCCGTGGTCCAGATCGCCTTCCCGCGCTTCGCCCGGGAGGACATGGACCTGTTCGGAGTACGGCTGCGGGCCGGGGACGTGGTGATCTGCTCCCTCAGTGGGGCCAACCGCGACGAGGCACTGGCCGGTGCGGGGTCCGAGGCGTTCAACCCCGGCCGCTTCGCCGGACGGACGCTGACCTCGCATCTGGCGTTCGGCTACGGCATGCACCGGTGTGTCGGGGCCGAGCTGGGCCGGATGGAGCTGCTGGCGGCGATCCCTCGGCTGATCCGCCGATTCCCGGCCATGCGTCTGGCGGTGCCGCCCCAGGACCTGGACTTCCGAGACCTGTCGATCGTGTACGGCATCGACAGCCTCCCGGTACATCTTCGCGGCTGAGACCTGCCCCCCAATCCCCGGAATTGCGGGAAAGTTCAGCCCCCGATCGGCGTGTCGTCCTGCACTTTCCCGCAATTCGCGGGAGCGGAAGGGGGAGGGGGTGGTGGTGGGGTCAGTCGCGGGCGCGGCGGCGGAAGGCGCGCACCGCGAGCGGGGCGAACACTCCGGTGAAGATCGCGGCCCAGACGACGACGGAGATCTCTGGGTGATGCAGCGGGAACGCCGCACTGGCGGGGGCCGGATCGCCGTTGCCCCACAGGCTGCGACACGCCTGTGTCAGGGATGACACCGGGTTCCACTCAGCGATCGTACGCAGCCAGGCCGGCATGCTCTGAGTCGGCGCGAACGTGTTCGCTACGAACGTCAGCGGGAACATCACCGTGAACATGAAACCCTGGACAGCCTCGACCGAGCGCATCATCGAGCCGACCAAGATGCCGAGCCAGATCATCGAGAAGCCGAAGACGAGGAGCAGCAGGAAGGCCAGCGCGGCGTCCAGTACGCCGTCCCGGATCCGCCAGCCGATCAGCAGGCCGGTCACCGCCATCACCACGATGCCGATGCTGGAGTGCATCAGGCTGGAGATGCTCCGGCCGACCAGCACCGACGATCGTGCGATCGGCAGCGACCGCATCCGGTCCACGATCCCCTTCTCAAGGTCGGCCGTCAGCCCGACGGCCACCACGAAGGAGGAGAACACGATCGTCTGGACCATGATCCCGGGCAGCAGGAACTCGCGGTAGTTGGTCCCCGGGACGGCGATCGAGCCGCCGAAGACGTAGGCGAACAGCAACACGAACATCACCGGTTGGATGGTGACGTCCATCAGCATCTCCGGCATCCGCCGGATGTGCAGCAGGTTGCGCCAGACGACGGTCAGGGACTGCTGGAACAGCCCGCGACGCTCGAGCTCGAAGCCCGTCAGGGCCGACGGTCGAGGACGAGACTGGGGGCCGGGCTGGACGGCGGCGGTCATCGCAGAGCCTCCTCTCGGACGGTGGAGCCGGCTTCGGAATGGTGGGGCGGGGTGGATGAACCCTCACCGGTGTCGTCAGGTACCTGCTCCTCCTCGGCCCGGTGGCCGGTCAGGTGCAGGAAGACGTCGTCGAGGCTCGGGCGCTTCAGGCCGAGGTCATCCACCTCGATGTGGTGCTCCTGGAGCAGCCCCGCGATCCGCGTCATGTCGTCCAAACCGTCTGCAGGTGCCACCAACCGGCGCTGCGACTCCTCCACGTGGACCTCGGACACGCAGCTGCGCAGCAGCCCGGCGGCACGATCGAGCTCGGCGACGTCGCTCAACGTCAGGACCACGCTGGCCCGCCCGGCCTGGTCCTTGAGCTCGGTCGGCGTACCGGCCGCGATCACGCGGCCACGGTCGATGACCACGATCTCGTCGGCGAGCGTGTCGGCCTCCTCGAGGTACTGCGTCGTGAGCAGCAGCGTCGTGCCGCCGCGCACCAGCTCGCGCAACACGTCCCACAGCTCGACCCGGCTGCGAGGATCGAGTCCGGTGGTGGGCTCGTCGAGGAAGAGCACCGGCGGGCTGGCGACCAGGCTCACTGCGAGGTCGAGCCGCCGGCGCATGCCGCCGGAATAGGTCTTCGCGATCCGGTCGGCGGCTTCGCTGAGCGAGAACCGGTCGAGCAGGTCGTCAGCCAGCGGTCCGATCCGGTTGCGGGGTATGCCGTAGAGCCGCCCGATCAGCCGGATGTTCTCCCGGCCCGTCAGCAGCTCGTCCACTGTGGCGGCCTGACCGGTCAGCCCCATGCTGCGCCGGACTCCATCCGGGTCGGAGATGATGTCGTGACCGGCGACCGTGCCGGTCCCGCTGGTCGGCACGCTGAGGGTGGTGAGCATCCGCAACGTGGTGGTCTTGCCGGCACCGTTCGGCCCCAGCATGCTCAGCACGGTGCCCCGCGGAATCGCGAAGCTCACCCCGTCGACGGCCACCGTCTCCCCGAAGTGCTTGACCAGGTCGTTCGCCTCGACAGCGATGTCAACAGTCATGAGACGAGCCTAGGACGTCATACCGACGATTCTGCAATCGTTTTGCTGGCCGCGTAACCGAGGCCGGGCGGAAGCCACCCGGGAGTACGTTGGTCGGCATGGCTACGTCACCGACCGGGCCGCTCGGCCTCCGCCTCAGCTCGCTCATCCGCGCCGGTGGGACGACCGCCACCTTGCTGTCCGGCAGGTCGCCCGGTTTCGTGCGAGCCGGGGTCCTCGCCGGCGGGGCGCACCTGGCCGCACGGGAGATCGATCCGGCGGGGATCCAGGTGCTGTCCATCACCCCAGGCGGCGACGTCGACATCGCCTCCCCCCTGTCCGGGCGGGCGGGCGACAGTCGAAGCCGAGCGGTCCAGGACCTGAGCTCGACCGTGTCCTGGGTGGGCACGAACATGCTCCTCGCCCGGCTGGCCCGCCTGCTGCCCTTCTCGCGTCCGCTCTCGGCGGTGCTGCTCGGCGCCGGCGTCTATCTCGCCGACGACTACGTGGTCGCGATGGTGGACAAGCACCTGCAGTCCACCGACCGGGACACGTCGCCACAGCCCTAGCGGCCTAGCGTCCACGGGCCTGCCGGGTGATGTACGTCAGGGCCACGAACGCGTCGTACACGGCCTGCCCGTCCGGATCGGCGCCGGCGCCGTCAACCCGCACCGTGCGCGGCCCGGTCTGCTGGACGCCCTTGACCCAGCAGGCCATCTCGGCCATGTCGGCGGTCTGCAGATCGACCTGGAGGGCCGGTGGCGCCGGGAGCCGCGGTGGTCCCATCCGACCGGCCGACACCGCCTCGATCGCGGCTCGGGCCCCTTCCTCGATCCGGGCGCGGGCTTCCGCCGGGCGCAGATGGTGCGCGGCGAACCTGCTGATCGACGTCTTCACCTGGACCCCGATGTGGTCGGGCGCGACCGAGCGTGCTTCCGCGATCGTGACCTGGTCCCCCGTGATCAGGGCGATCGGTACGCCGAGTGCACCGGCGACCAGTGCATTGACGCCGCTCTCCCCCACCTCGTCATCCCCGAGCCGGACCGCGCTGATCACCTCGGGGTTGTAGGTGTGCGACAGCACCGAAGGCGGGCCGGAGATCGAACCGTGGTAGCCGACGAAGAAGGCCGCGTCGAACGTCTGGTCCAGGCCCTGCATCATGTAGCCCGGCTTGTGGCGGCCGCTGAGGTACGTCGCGGGCGCCTCGATCAGATCGGGGTCGAGGTTGGCCATGGCGCCGTGGCTGTCGTTGACGAGCACGCCCGTGGCACCACCTTGGACGGCTCCGCGGATGGCGGCGTTGACCTCGCCGAGCAGCAGGTCGCAGCCGCGCTCGTACGCCGCTCCCCCGTCCACCCGGCACTGCGACCAGTCGACGATCCCGGCGACACCTTCCATGTCGCAGGAGATGAACACCTTCATCCCGGACTCCTTCGGCTCCCCGCGCGGTCAGATCACGATGGCGTGCGTGCTCAGTGGACGCACCAGCTGCTGTTCCTCGTACGACAGGTGCGAGCGCAGGGCCGACGCGAGGACGTCGACGAGTCGATCGACCTGCCCGAAGTCCTCGCCGTCGGTGGCGAGACGGACGGCCGCGCGATCCAGCTCGACCAGCACCTGGTGGATGGTGACGTGCTCCTCACTGAGCCGGTCCAGCACCGGCGCGAGCTCAGTTGCGCTCCGACGCAGCTCCGGGAACATGTGCTGGTCCTCGATCGAGTGGTGGGCGTTGACCGCGTAACAGTACTGAGCGCAGAAGGAGCCGAACTCCTCGAACGCCTGGCGCAACGTCAGGTCGTGGATCTGGGCACGCAGAGCAGCAACGTCGACCGCGCCGGCCTTCACCTGGTCACGCACCTCGCAGATGGCGTCGAGCTGACGGCGGAACATGTCGTGGATCAGCACCAGGGTGGCGCCCATACCCGTGCCCGCCGCGTCGCCTGCCGGGGTCACGTGTGGGCGGGTCGACTCGTCCCAGCCGATCACCCGCGCCGCCTCGTCGGTCATCGGCCGATCCTGCCACCCGCGCCGACAATTCGGGAGCGGAAGGCCGCCGCCTTCACCCGGTTCTGGCAGGCCGTGCAACAAAAACGCTTCCGGTTGTTGCGGGACGCGTCGACGTACACCCGGTCGCACAGCGGCGCGGCACAGACTCCGATCCGCCCGGCCAGGTCGCTGCCGATGACAACCGCCAGCCCGGCGGCAAAACCCGCGCTCCACCCGACGGCCACGCTGTCGTCGAACCCGTGGAAGTGCAGCTGGTACGCCGCTGCGCCACCCGTGAGGTCCGGGTCGAGCTGAGGTCGCGCGCCGAAGCGCCGGAGCAAGTCGTTGACGCGCGCAGCCGCTCCGCGAAGATCCTCCTGCTCGACCAGAGCAAAGACGGTGTGCAGCTCACTGGCGGTCTCGACCAGCGTGGTCACCGCTTCGGACGACAGCCGCGGCGACCTGCTCCCTACTCCCCCGATCGCCTCGCGCACCGCCCGGCCGAGGTGCGGCCGGGCGGGCTGCGCAAAGGGCCGTCCGTGCGCCTGCCCGGCCGTGGTCGTGTTGACGAGCCCGGTCGCCACGTCCAGGACGTTCTGCAAGTGACTGTCGAATGACATTTGACCAGTGACTCCAAGTCTCCTAGATTACCCTCAATGACTGATCATAGCGAACTGGCCAGTGACGTCGTGGGCGTCGGCCCAGGACTTCAGCCGATCGTCCGGCTGCTCGTCGTGGCGCGCGCGGTCAACCGTCTCGGCGCCTTCAGCCTGCCGTTCCTTGCCGTCCTGCTCACCGAGCAGCGCGGCTGGTCGACGGCCGAGGTCGGGCTGACACTGACGGCGTTCGGCCTGGCCACGCTCCCCTCCCGGCTGATCGGCGGCCGACTGTCCGAGTCCCTCGGGCGGCGCCGGACGATCGTGCTCGGACTGACCGGTTGCGCCGCGTCGCAGCTGGCCTTGGCCGTGACGACGTCGGGGGCGGCGACCGTGTGTGCTGTCGTGGCGCTGGGTCTCGCCTTCGAGATCTACGAGCCGCCGAGCCAGGCCCTGGTCGCCGATCACGTCGCCGCCGAGGACCAGGTGGCGGCGTACGGGCTGATGACCGCGGCCCTGGCTGCTGCCGGGATGGCGGCCGGTGGACTGTCGATCGTGTTGAGCAGCGTGGACCTGCGCTGGCTCTTCGTCGCCGACGCCCTCACCTGCGCCGGATGCGCACTGATCCTTCGCGTCGCCCTCCCGGCGGACACCACGACGGCGTCCCGCGCAGCATCCGATGCGTTCCCCTGGCGCGACCGGCGGCTGCTCGTGCTGGTGGCCATCCAGACCGTGTTCGCTGTGATCTATCTCCAGTCGACGATCGCCTTGCCGCTGAGCCTGCTCAGCCGTGGACAGCCTTCGTGGTCCCTCGGCGTGCTGCTCACCACCTCGGCGATCACGATGGTCGCTCTGCAGCTGGTCTTGCGCCGGAGCCGGTACGGCACCGTCGACCCGCGGGCGGGGCTCGTCGCCGGCTACCTGCTGCTGGCCGTTGCGCTTGGCGGGTATGCCGTGTCCACCACCCTGCCCGCGTACGTCGTCTGGACCGTCGTGCTCGGGGCGGGCGACCTGCTCCTGGCGGGGCAGCTGCTGGCCATGGTCGCAGGTCTTGCACCGGAGAACGCCCGGGCGCGCTACCTCGCGGTCTTCGGTCTCAGCTGGGGTGTCGCGGCCGTCATCGCACCCGCCGTAGGAACCGGCCTGATCGCCGTGGTCGGTGTCGGACCTACCTGGTGGGTGCTGGCCGGGGTCTGCGTCGGCCTCGCTGCGATAACCGGGACGACGACGGCTCGGGTACGGCCTAACCTGGCCTCATGCGAAGCCTCACCGCCATCGAGGCGGCCGCGCGAGCCCACGCCATCGCCGTCGACAGCTACGATCTCGCGCTAGACCTGACACGAGGATCGGAGCACTTCGGATCCCGCAGCGTGGTCGTCTTCCGTAGCCTCGACGGCAGCGCAACCTTCGTGGACCTCCAGGCCGCCGAAGTGCTCTCGATCACCCTGAACGGCACCGACATCGACATCGGGCTGGTCGACGACGGCCGGCTCCCCCTCGACGGGCTCGGCGAGCAGAACACCCTCGTCGTCGAGGCGCTGATGGCGTACTCCCACGACGGTGAGGGGCTGCACCGCGCAGTCGATCCGGAGGACAAGCAGGCCTACGTCTACGCGATGACCTTCCTGCCGGCGGCGCCCCGGATCTTCGCGTGCTTCGACCAGCCCGACCTCAAGGCGCTCTACCGCGTCTCGGTGGTGGCGCCGACGGACTGGATCGTGCTCGGCAACGGGGCGGCGCAGCAGACCGAGCCGGGTCGCTGGACGTTGGCAGAGACCAAACCACTGGCGACCTACTTCGCCACCCTGGTCGCCGGGCCCTACCACTCGGTCACGGCCGAGCACGACGGGATCGTGCTGGGGCTGCATTGCCGTCAGACACTCGCACCGCACCTGGACAAGGACGCCGATGAGCTCTTCACGGTGACCGGACAGTGCTTCGACGAGTACCACCGGCGCTTCGGCATCCGCTATCCGTTCGGTGACTACCACCAGGCGTTCGTACCCGAGTTCAACGCCGGTGCGATGGAGAACCCCGGCTGCGTCACGTTCACCGACGAGCTGGTCTTCAAGGCGCAGGCCACCGACTCACTGCGCGCGACCCGCGCCAACGTCGTGGCCCACGAGATGGCGCACCAATGGTTCGGCGACCTGGTCACCATGCGGTGGTGGGACGACCTGTGGCTCAACGAGTCGTTCGCGGAGTACATGGGCTACCGCACGACCAACGACGTCACGAGGTTCGACGACGTCTGGGTGGAGTACGCCCTCAGCACCAAGGCCTGGGGGCTCACCGCCGACCAGCGCTCCTCGACCCACCCGATCGCCGGCAACGGCGCGGCGGACGCCCAGCAGGCGCTGACCGACTTCGACGGCATCTCCTACAGCAAGGGTGCGGCCGCGTTGCGCCAGCTCAACGCGTACCTCGGCGACGCCGCGTTCATGGCGGGCGTGGTCGAGCACCTGACCACGAACTCGTACGGCAACGCGACCCTCGCGGACCTGCTGGCGTGCTGGGACCGGGCCAGCGACAAGGACGTGATGGCCTGGGCGGCCGCCTGGCTGCGCACCCAGGGCGTCGACACGCTGAGCGTGGAACACGACGAGGGATCCACCGACGTCGTGATCCGGCGTACGAACGGCTCCCCCGAGCCGGTGTCGCGTCCGCACGCCTTCACCGTGACTGCCTATGACGCACACGGCCGGCCGGCGGCTCAGCACGTCGAGCTGGTCGAGGACCGCGTCACGGTGCCGCTCGGGTCCTACGACTCGGACGGGCTCGTGCTCCCCGACTCTGGCGACGAGACCTGGGCCAAGATCCAACTCGACGCCGACTCCCTGTCGCGCGTCGCCTCGCTGCTGCCGAGGATCGAGGACCCGGTCGCGCGTGCCGTGATCTGGGGAGCCCTGCGCGAAGGTCTGTACGACGCCACGGTCGACCCGGAGATCTACCTCGCGACTGTCGAGACGGCCCTCGCAGGCGACGGTGACCTAGCCTTGGAGTCTGTCCTCGGAAGCGGCAACGGAGTCGCGGTAAAGGCGCTGAGCCGCTTCCTGGCAGGACCGGGCGACCTCGCCCGCCTCACAGCGGTGGCCGAACAGGTCCTGGCGGAGTCGCGGCCGGGCAGCAACCGTCAGCTGATCGCCTCGCGGACCCTCATCCACCTCACGACCGATGCCGACCTGATGGCGGGCTGGCTGGCGGGCAACACGAAGCCGGACGGCCTCGTCACCGACGAGGAGTTCCGCTGGCGCGCGCTGCGGACCCTGTGCGCTCTCGGCGCCGCCGGCCCCGACGAGATCGCTCGCGAGCAAGATCGCGACCCCTCGTCCCAAGGGGCGCTACACGCGCTGCGTTGCCGCGCGGCGATGGCTGACCCGGACACGAAGGCGCAGGTCTGGGCAACGATCACGACCGACGCCGAGCTGTCGAACTATCAGCTGTACGCCCTGACCGGAACATTCTTCAGGCACGACCAGGTCGAGCTCACCACACCCTTCGTCGAGCGGTACTTCGCCGAGATGCCCGGCACCGCCCGGTTCCGCAACGGATGGATGGTCGAGCAGTCGGCCGAGAGCGGATATCCGCACTTCGCGGTCAGCGAGGACACCGTGGCCATGGCTCGGCTCTGTCTTGACGACAAGACCCTGGAGACCGGTTTGCGACGCTCGATCGCCGACTGCACCGACGATCTCGAGCGGGCGCTGCGCAGCCGCCGCGCCTTCCCCCGCTGACCACCGCCGTCGGGTCTGACAACTCGGGCGGTCAGGGGTGGGTCGGGGCCTCGTGGGCGGCGTGACCGGGCGGTTCCACCTGGAAGGTGCAGTGGTCCACGTCGAAGTGCGCCGCCAGGCAGTGCTGGAGCATGTCCAGGACCTCACCGGAGTGTCCCAACCAGGCGTCCTCGACCACGACATGCGCCGACATCACCGGGCGGCCTGACGAGATGGTCCAGATGTGCAGATCGTGGACGTCGAGCACACCCTCGACGCCAACGATGTGTCGCCGCACGTGGTCGAGGTCCGTGCCGGAAGGGGTCGCCTCGAGCAGGATCGTGACGGCTTCTCGCAGCAGCGCCCAGGTGCGGGGCACGATCAGCAACGCGACGACCAGTGAAGCCACCGGGTCCGCCACCTGCTCACCGGTCGTGGCGATCACCACTCCGGCCACGATCACCGCCGCCGATCCCAGCAGGTCGCCAAGCACTTCCAGGTAGGCGCCGCGGACGTTGAGGCTCTCGCGCTGGCCCTCGCGCAGCCACCACAACGACCCGGCGTTCGCGGCCAGACCGAGCACCGCGACGGCGATCATCAGTCCGCTGCCGACCTCGGGTGGGTCGTCCAGACGGCGTACCGCGGTCCAGACGACGAACGCCGCGACCGCCAGCAGGATCACCGCGTTGACGGCAGCGGCGAAGATCTCCAGCCGGTACAGACCGAAGGTCGAGCGTGACGTGGTACGCCGCTCGGCGATCGTCATAGCGGTCAACGCGATGCCGATCGCGGCCACGTCGGTGAACATGTGGCCAGCATCCGCGGCCAACGCGAGACTGCCGGAGACCAACGCCGCGACGACCTCGACGACCATCACCGCGCCGGTGACGACCAGGACAGCCGTCAGCCGCCGTCGGTGCTGCGCACCGCCGGCCGAATCAACACCATGGCTGTGCCCGGTCATCAGGACGCCCACTCTAGGTTCACGCACGTCGCCTCACCCGCACTAGGCTCGACGCGTGAACCTGGCGCGACGACCCGGACCGACGTCGCGACGTACCGTGCGCGAGATCGTCGGAGACGACGTACGCCGACGACCGGACACCGTCGTCACCGAGGAGCCGCTCGAGATCCGGCTCAGCTGGCCTGGAGTCTCCGCCCACCGGGTGGCCGTGTCGATGCGGACACCGGGCGCGGACTTCGAGCTCGCAGCCGGCTTCCTGCTGTCCGAAGGCGTCACGGCAAGCGGCGACCCACCGCGCAGCGTCGCCTACTGCACGGACACGGACCTGACGCCCGAGCAGGAGTTCAATGTGGTCACAGTCGAGCTGCACGGTCAGCCACGTCGACACCCGGCCAGCCGCAGCACGACGATGTCGTCGGCGTGCGGTGTCTGCGGCACGGAGAGCATCGACGAGATCTTCACCCCCGACGACGACCCGATCCCAGTACGGACGCGGGTCGCGCCGGGCGTGGTCCGTTCGCTGCCGGGTCAGCTGATCGAGCACCAACGGGTGTTCGCCCGCACCGGGTCACTGCACGCCGCCGGGGTGTTCGACCCGACGGGCTCCCTCGTGCTCGCCCGCGAGGACGTCGGCCGCCACAACGCCGTCGACAAGGTGCTCGGCGCTCGCCAGCTCGGGTCTGTGGCGTACGACGAGGACGTCCTGCTCTGTGTCAGCGGCCGGATCGGCTTCGACATCGTCACGAAGGCGGTGGCCGGACGGGTCGGCACCATCGTGGCGGTTGGTGGGCCGTCCAGCCTGGCCCTCGACCTGGCCGACCGTGCCGGGGTCACCGTGTGTGGTTTCACCCGTGGTGAGCGATTCGTGGTGTACACCCATCCGGAGCGTGTCGCGGAGGTCTGACCCTGCCATACACCTGCCGTACGCTTGTCGAGCCCCGGCCTACGGCGTGGTAGCGCTGAACTGTCGCCCCGCCGACTTAGCGTTTTCCTATGCGCTTCCTGCACACCTCCGACTGGCACCTGGGCCGGTCGTTTCACCGCGAGGGTCTGCTCGACGCGCAATCGGCCTACATCGACCACCTGGTCGACACCGTCCGATCCGAGCGTGTCGACGCGGTCGTGGTGAGCGGCGACGTCTACGACCGGGCGTTGCCACCTGTCGACGCGGTTGAGCTGGCCAACGATGCGCTCCAGCGACTGGTGTCGACAGGCACCAGGGTCGTCTTGTCCAGCGGCAACCACGACTCAGCGCAGCGCCTCGGCTTCGCCGCCGACCTGATCGACAGCGCAGGCGTCCACCTGCGCACCGATCCGTCCAGGATCGCGGCTCCGGTCATGTTCGACGACGCGCACGGCCCGGTGGCGGTGTACGCGGTCCCGTACCTCGAGCCCGACCTGGTTCGAGAGCAGCTCGGCGTGACACAGCGCTCCCACCAAGCAGTCCTCGACTCCGCGCTGCAGCAGGTCCGCGATCACCGAGCCCGCAGCGGACACCGCTCGGTGGTGATGGCACATGCCTTCGTGACCGGTGCGACCGCATCGCAGAGCGAGCGGGATATCTCCGTCGGCGGCGTGGCGAGCGTCGGCATCGACACCTTCGCCGGTGTCGACTATGCCGCGCTCGGTCATCTGCACGGCCGTCACACGTTGTCGGAGGCAGTGCGGTACTCCGGTTCGCCGCTCGCCTACTCCTTCTCAGAGGCGCGCCATCACAAGGGCAGCTGGCTGGTAGAGCTCGACGCCGCCGGCCTGGCCGGAGTCGAGTTCGTCGCGGCGCCGGTCCCCCGTCGGCTGGCGCTGATCCGCGGCACCCTCGAAGCGCTGCTCAGCGACCCCGCGCTGTCCGTCGACGAAGCCAGTTGGGTCCAGGCGACACTCACCGACTCCCGCAGGCCGCGTGACGCGATGGACCGGCTGCGCGGCCGGTTCCCACACTGCCTGGTGATCTCGTTCGAGCCCGACGGCGTCGCGCCGGACCCGGCCGGCTCGCTCGGTGACCGGGTGGTCGGCCGCAGCGACGCCGCCATCCTGGACGGCTTCTTCACCGACACCCGTGGCTCGGCACCGGACGACAAAGAGGCGGCACTGCTGCGCGATGCCTGCGAGGCCTGCCGTGTCGCGGAGGACGTGGCGTCGTGAGAGTTCGGCTGTGCACGCGGACGGCATCGCCGATGCCGGCGCCGACGATGTGCACCGGAGCGCCGCGATGAGGATCCATCGCCTCGAGCTGACCGCCTTCGGCCCGTTCCCCGGCACCGAGGTGGTGGAGTTCGAGCGGCTCAACGCCGCCGGTCTGTTCCTGCTCGCCGGCCCCACCGGTGCCGGCAAGACCAGCATCCTGGATGCGATCTGTTTCGCTCTGTACGGTGCCGTCCCCGGGGATCGCAACGGCGCCAAGGCGTTCAAGAGCGACCATGCTCCCGCTGACGCCCGACCGCGGGTCGTGCTCGACCTGACCATGCGCTCCCGACGGTTCCGAGTCACCCGGGAGCCGGGCTGGACGCGCCCTTCGCGTCGCGCGAGATCAGGCTGCGTGGAGGAGAAGGCCAAGGCCACGATCGCGGAGTACGTCGATGAGGAGTGGCGGCCCCACAGTAACCGGGTCGACGAGGTCGGCCAGCTCGTCACGACCCTGCTGGGGATGAACAAGGACCAGTTCTGCCAGGTCGTGCTGCTGCCACAAGGCGAGTTCCAGACATTCCTGACCGCCGGTGCCAAGGAACGGCACGACGTCTTGGAGTCGCTGTTTCGCACCCATCGCTTCCAGGCCGTCGAACGCTGGCTCGTCGATCATCGGCGCCAGCTCGACGGGCAGTGCCGCGACGCCGAGGCTCAGCTCGACCGGGTTCTGGCGCGGGTCGACGAAGTGTTCACGGGCATCGCGGAGCCCGCCCTGACCGAGCGCCGACCGCAGGAGGTCGGCGGGGCGACTCGCCTGGACTACCCGGTCGCGCTGACCTCCCTGCGTGCTCGTCAGTCCGCACTTGCCGCATCGGCTGCGGCAGCGGCCGACACGGAGTCGCAGACTTCTGAACGTGCCAAGTCAGCTCAGCATGCCCTGGACGCGGCACGCTCGCTGGTGGACCTGCAGCGACAGCGCCGAGAGGCCAAGAACCGCTGGGACGAGCTGATGTCGTCGGCGGCCGAGGTCCGCCGCCGCGAACGCGAAGTGCTGCTCGCCCGCCGCGCCTCGGCGTTCGAGCCGTTGTTGGAGCTCGTCGAAGAGGCTGCCGACGCTCTGCGCCGCGCCGAGATCGACGCCGAGACCGCGCTCGCCGCACTCGACCCGCCGGGACCGGTAGCCGGCACCGACCCGCTGACCTGGGTGACCGAGGAGGCCGAGGACCTGCGAGGCGAGCTGGCCAGCTTGGATGCCTTGATCGATACGCAGAATGAGCTGGACCGCCGTACGCACTCCCTGAGCGAACTCGAGGACGAGCTCGACACCGTCCGTGCTCGCGAGGTCTCCTTGGTCACGACGTTGGCCGGCTTGCCCGGTGAGATCGCCGCTGCCCGGGGCGCGCTGATGGCGGCTCGCGAGGCGGCTGCGGGGTTGCCCGCAGCGGTCGAGACAGTGGCCGCCGCGCAGTCAGCCAAGGACTCGGCCACGCGGGCGGTCGAGCTCGGGGACGAGATCGTCCAGGTCGAGGCTGCGCTCTTCGAAGCCCGCGAGCGACGCGCCGACGCCCGCGATGCACTGCACCTCCTCCGAGCCCGCAGGATCTCCGGGATGGCCGCCGCGCTGGCAAGCAGGCTGGCTCACGGCGACCCCTGCCCCGTCTGCGGGAGCCGTGACCATCCGCAGCGCGCCGAGCCCGGCCAGGACGAGGTCGGCCCCGACGACGAGGCGGCGGGCGAGGACGTCGTACGCCGGGCAGAGGACGCCATGGGCACGCTCGAGCTTCGGCGTGAACGCCTACGGTCCGAGCGCACCGCGGCCGCCCATGCCGCGGCAGGTCTGACCCCGGACACGGCCCAGACGAGGCTGCGGGACATGCAGATCCGGCGTCAGGCCTGCGCAGACACCGCCGCCTCAGCGGATACCTGTGCCGCCACACTGAGCCGGCTCGAGGAGAAGCAACGAGACGGGCACGACGAGCTGGCGCGGACCCGGGCCGCGCTGCACACCTCTGAGGCACAGCGGGTCGAGCAGACCGCAGCCATGACGGGGCTCCGCGGGAAGATCGCGGCGCGGATCGGCGCGGAGACGTCGCTGGCCACGCGCCGAGCCGTCGTGCTACAACGACTCGACCACGTCGCGGCGCTCGGGCCGGCGCTGCACAGCCGCAACGAGGCCCAGGCAGCGCACCGAGCAGGGACCCATCGGCTCGACCGGTTGGTGGCGGACTCGGTCTTCGCCACCGTCCAACAAGTGCACAACGCGGTGCGTACCGAGACTGACATCGCCTCCGGTGAGGCGCTGAACCGCGCCTACAGCATGGAGCGCGCCGCGACCGAGAAGGCGCTGGCACACCCCAGCCTGCTGGAGGCGGCGCAGGCGCCGACCCCCGACCTCACGGCGCTCGCACAGACCGCCGAGGAGTGTGCCACTCGGGCCGCCCTGGCCGGGGCCACCACGAGCCGTCTGGACGCCGCGGCGGCTCGGCTGGACGCACTCGGTACGACGCTCGAGCAGATCCTGGCAGGGTGGGCACCGCTACGCGAGCAACGTGACCGCGCCGACCACGTCGCCTCGATGGTCGCCGGTACGTCGCGCGACAACAGCTCCAAGACCAAGCTCTCTCACTACGTGCTCGCGGCCCGCCTGGAGCAGGTCGTGCACGCCGCCAACGTCCGGCTCCGCGGCATCTGTGGTGGTCGCTACGAGCTCGAACACACCCTGTCGCGTGGCGTCAGGGACGTCCGCGGCGGCTTGGGGCTGCGCGTGCTGGACACCTACACCGGAGTACGCCGCGATCCGGCGACGCTGTCCGGTGGGGAGACGTTCTACGTCAGCCTGGCACTCGCACTGGGACTGGCCGACCTCGTCAACAATGAGATCGGTGGTGCCGAGTTGTCCACACTGTTCGTGGACGAGGGCTTCGGCACCCTGGATGCCGAGACGCTGGACGATGTGATGGACGAGCTGGATGCGCTGCGCAGTGGCGGGCGATCCGTGGGCCTGGTGAGCCACCTCGCGGAGCTCCGGATTCGGGTCCCTGTGCAGCTATCAGTCGTTCGGTCACCCAATGGTTCCCGTTTGGATGATTCCCGGTAACTGGCTGACATATCCGAGACGAGGTCGAGGTTGCGATGCACACTGGAACAGTGACAAGCGTTCTGACAGGGACAACCTGCACCCACCAACCGATCTGCCCTGCCGCCGAGGCGGCCGACCGGGAGGCGGCGCACACCGTGGCCACGCATCCCGAACAGGGCTGGAGCCTGCTCTGCAACGGCGTGCTGTTGTTCGACGACACCGGCGAGCTGCTTCCCAACGGCGACGTGATCGCCCCCCACCGCCCTACCGACATCCACCCCGAAGCCTTCGGTCACCTCGTCTTCTGAGCCCAGACCCCGGTCGCCTCTCTACGACCGGGGTCGACCACAGCCACTCCCCCGGCATAGAGGCACCGGAGCAGGCGGCGACCGGCAGCGCCGTTGTTAGGCTTCCCGCATGCCCACGAGTCACGGCACCGTCACTGGTGTCGACCCCGAGTTTCTCGCGCTGCCGCTCACCAAGCTCGCCGCCACGGCCTTGCAGCGGGCCCGCGACTTCAAGGCCGAGCATGCCGACTTCCGCGTCGAGCGACTGCGCAGCCAACACCTTCAGCTCCGCGACGGCTCCCTGATCGACTCCTCCGAGGGTGATGACCTCGGGTTCGCCGTCCGCGTGATCATCGACGGGACCTGGGGCTTTGCCTCAGGCGTCGCGTTCACCTCCGACGAGGTGGTACGCGTCACCGAGCAAGCGGTCCGGGTGGCCATGGTGTCGAAGGCCATCACGTCTGAGAGGATCGAGCTGGCCGACGAGCCGACGTACAAGGACGTCACATGGATCTCCGCCTACGACATCGACCCGTTCGACGTCAGCACCCGCGACAAGGTCGGTCTGCTGCAGGACTGGAGCCACCGGTTGCTCGCCGCCGACGGCGTCGACCATGTCGGCGCTATGGTCCAGCAGGTCCGGGAGAGCAAGTTCTACGCCGACAGCTACGGAACCACGACCACTCAGCAGCGCGTCCGACTCAACCCGCAGCTGGAGATCTACGGTGCCGATCACGAGCGCGGCGTCCTCGATGCGATGCGCACGATCGCGCCGCCGGTCGGGCGCGGCTGGGAGTACCTGACCGACGGGACCTACCTCTGGGACGAGGAGCTCGCCGAGCTGCCGGAGCTACTGGCCGCCAAGCTGGCAGCACCCGCAGTCACGGCCGGCAGCTATGACCTCGTGATCCACCCCAGCAACCTGTGGCTCACGATCCACGAGAGCATCGGACATGCCACCGAGCTCGACCGGGCTCTGGGCTACGAGGCCAACTACGCCGGCACGTCGTTCGCGACGACCGATCAGCTCGGATCGCTCGAGTACGGCTCACCACACCTCAACGTGACCGGCGACCGGACCGTCGAGCACGGCCTGTCCACCATCGGGTTCGACGACGACGGTGTGCAGACCCAGACCTGGGACCTGATCAAGGACGGGGTCCTGGTCGGCTACCAGACGGACCGGCGGATGGCCCCGATGATGGGGCAGCCACGGTCGACCGGCTGCGCCTTCGCCGACTCACCGGGACACATCCCGATCCAGCGGATGGCCAACGTCTCACTGGCGCACTCGTCCGACGACGTCTCGACCGACGACTTGATCGCCGACGTCGAGCACGGCCTCTACGTCGTCGGGGACAAGTCGTGGTCGATCGACATGCAGCGCTACAACTTCCAGTTCACCGGTCAGCGGTTCTTTGCTATCGAGCACGGTGCCGTGACGCACCAGGTGCGGGACGCGGCCTACCAGGGCCAGACGACCGCGTTCTGGGGCAGTATGGATGCCGTCGGCGGAGCAGCGACCTGGGTCCTCGGCGGCGCCTTCAACTGCGGCAAGGCGCAACCGGGGCAGGTCGCCCCGGTCAGCCACGGTTGTCCCTCGGCCCGGTTCCGTGGCGTCAACATCCTCAACACCGCACATGAGGCAGGTAGATCGTGACCCCGACTCCGCAGACGCTGGTCGAGCACGCCCTCGAGTCGTCGACGGCCGACCACTGCGCCGTGATCGTGACTCAGTCCTCGACCGCCAATCTGCGCTGGGCCAACAACACCTTGACCACCAACGGTGTGATGGCTCGGCTCGAGGTCACGGTCGTGTCGATCGTGGACGGAGCCACCGGTACCAGCGTCGGTGTGCTGAACCGGACCGCGACGACCACGTCCCAGGTCACCGCCTTGGTGTCCGACGCCGATGCGGCCGCCCGTGCCGCCGGCGTCGCCGACGACGCCGGGCCACTGGTCGAGGGCGCCGTGTCGAAGGACTGGGACGAGGTCGCGGGCCATACCAACATCGACGTCTTCAGTGACTTCTCCGACCGACTCGGCGAGGCTCTCGGCCGGGCTCGTCACGAGAAACGACTGCTGTACGGCTACATCGAGCACGACGTGACGACGACGTACCTGGGCACCTCGACCGGGTTGCGTCGCCGCCACGAGCAGCCCACGGCGCACATCGGCATCACCGGGAAGCCGAGCGACCTGTCGACCTCGGCGTGGGTCGGCCAGGCTTCCGAGCGTGTCGATCAGATGGACGTGGCCGCGCTCGACAGCGAGCTGACCCGGCGGATCGGCTGGGCTCAGCGCAGCGTCGAGCTGCCGGCCGGACGCTACGACACCGTGCTGCCACCGACTGCGGTCGCGGACCTGATGATCTACGCGTACTACGTCGCGAGCGGCCAGGATGCCTTCGACGGTCGTACCGTCTACAGCGATCCCGCTGGTGGCACCAAGGTCGGGCAGCCGATCACCCAGCCAGGTGTACGGCTGCGCTCCGACCCGCTCGCGGCCGGGTTGTCCAGCAGGCCCTTCGTCGCGGCGAGCTCGTCCTCCTCGGCGCAGAGCGTCTTCGACAACGGGATGGAGCTCGGCGTGACCGACTGGATCTCCGATGGTTCGCTTCAGCATCTGGGGACGTCGCGGCACTCGGCCCGGACGACCGGGCTGCCGGTCAGCCCGCTGATCGACAATCTGGCTCTCGACGTGGCGTCGGGCTCGGGTTCGGTCGATGAGCTCGCCGCGGGGATCGACCGCGGTCTGCTGCTCACCTGCCTGTGGTACATCCGGTCCGTCGATCCCCAGACGTTGCTGCTCACCGGATTGACGCGCGATGGCGTGTACCTGGTCGAGAACGGCGAGGTGGTCGGTGCGGTGAACAACTTCCGCTTCAACGAGAGTCCGATCGACCTGCTGAACCGGTTCTCCACGGCCGGCGAGACGGTGCGCAGCTTCTCACGGGAGTGGGGCGACATGTTCCCGCGCACCGCTACGCCGACGTTGCGGGTGCCGGACTTCAACATGTCCAGCGTGAGTCAGGCGAGCTGATCGGCCGAACCGAGCGACGGAGTCGCCGGATCCGGCTCATCAAGACACCTTCAAGCGCCGGGGAACGGCTCCGGCATCCGGCCGGGGATCGGCGCCGTCGTGTCGTACGGTGTCCGGGTCAGCACGAACGTCACCACCTCGAGGTAGCGGGGCGTGCCGTCGGGATCGCGGTGGACCTCGAGTCGTTCGCCGGCCCAGTAGCCGTTGACACCGCGATAGCCGTCCGCACCGAGCTCGGCGAATCGGGACACGTTCGTGCCGACGACCAGGGCGATCCCCTCAGCGGTCGCGACCAGCTCGAACGGCACGTTGCCCCAGAACCAGCCACCGCTGAGCTCAACTGCCGGAGAGGTGTCGTCAGCCACCGGTCCCGTTGGTGCCTCCGCCGGGGCGGACGCCTGGATCAGGGCTGCGCAGGTCGTCTCAGGGTCGAGGCCGTAGGTTGCGTTGGTGAGCACGACGGCACCCACCCCGGACCGTGCGTCGGCGAACATGCCGGCGAGGAAGCCAGGCAACGAGCCGGTGTGACCGACGACCGTGCTCGCGCTCTCCCAGTGCAGCCGCAGTCCGAGGCCGTACCCACCGCGGTGCTGGGTTTGCGGGTCGGCTGCCTGCACGGTCCGCATCTCCTGGGCAGTGTCAGCCGACAGCACCCCGGGGTGTCCGGCTACCAGCACGTCCACCCAGCGGCAGAGGTCGGGGACCGTGCTCCACAGCTGTCCAGCAGGCGCCATTGCGCCCTCGGCCTCGCTCGGCTCGACGAACAGGTCTCCGGTGAGCGGGTCACGTGAGGTCCCGACCGCGGCGTCGGGGGGACGGTCGAACGTCGTGGACCCCAGGCCTACCGGACGAAGCAGGGTGTCGGACACGACCTCCCACCAGGTGGAGCTGCGCTGCTCCTCGATCATCTTGCCGAGCAACGCGAAGCCGAGGTTGGAGTAGTGGTGCCGACTTCCCGACGCGAAGACGTAGTGCTCCTGGTTGGCGGCCACGAGGTCGTCCCACGTCCCTCCAGGCACCCGCTCCCACCACGCACCGGTCGGCTCGGCCGTCATCCCGCTGGCGTGCGCGAGCAGCCGACGGATCGTCGCATCGGCGTACGGCGCCCCGGCCAGGTGCCGACCGAGCGGATCGTCGAGATCGAGCCGGCCCTCGTCGCGCAGCATCATCACGGCGACGGCCGTGAACGTCTTGGTGATCGAGGCGACCCGGTACGCCGACCCGGTCTCCCCCAGGGCGCACGTCCAGTCCACCTCGCCGTCACGAGACGTCCCTGCCAGGAGGCTGGGGAGCCTGCTGCCCGCACGGGTCTCCTCCAGCAGGGCTTGGCGCGGATCGGTGCCGGTCCGGGCGGTCCCGCTCACGCGTCTTCGGCGAAGGCGGACGGATCAGGGCAGGAGCAGACCAGGTTGCGATCGCCATAAGCCTGGTCGATCCGGGCCACCGGTGGCCAGTACTTGTCGGGGGTGTGACCGGCCGGGAACGCGCCGACCTGGCGGCTGTAGCTGCGGTCCCAATCACCGGTGACGGCAGCCGAGGTGTGTGGTGCGTGCACGAGCGGGCTGTCGGTCAGCGGGACCCGTCCGTGCTCGACATCGGCGATCTCCCGACGGATCGCGATCATCGCATCGATGAAACGGTCGATCTCGGCGAGACTCTCCGACTCCGTGGGCTCGACCATGAACGTTCCGGGCACGGGGAAACTCATCGTCGGCGCATGGAAGCCGTAGTCGACCAGGCGCTTGGCCACGTCATCGACGCTCACCCCGCTGGACTTGGTGATCGGCCGAAGGTCGAGGATGCACTCGTGTGCGACCAGGTCGCCATGACCCTTGTAGAGCACCGGGTAGTGCTCCTTGAGTCGGCGCGCGATGTAGTTGGCCGAGAGAACCGCGACGGTCGTCGCCTCGGTGAGACCAGCGGCGCCCATCATCGCGATGTAGGCCCAGGAGATCGGCAAGATGCCGGCCGACCCGTACGGTGCGGCGCTGATCGGGCCGATCCCGTCTCTGCGACCACGCTCTGGATGCATCGGGTGGCTCGGCAGGAACGGGGCCAGATGCGCCGCCACTGCGACCGGACCGACCCCGGGGCCACCTCCACCGTGCGGGATGCAGAACGTCTTGTGCAGGTTGAGGTGCGAGACGTCTCCGCCGAACTGTCCGGGCTTGGCCAGTCCGAGCAGGGCGTTCAGGTTGGCGCCGTCGACGTACACCTGGCCACCGTGCTCGTGCACGACAGCGCACAGGTCGATGATCGTGTCCTCGTAGGCGCCATGCGTCGAGGGGTAGGTGACCATGATCGCCGCAAGCTCGCCGGCATGGGTCGCGCACTTCTCCCGCAGGTCGTCGAGGTCGATCGAACCTTCGGCGCTGGCCTTGACGACGACCACCCGCATACCGGCCATCACCGCCGAGGCGGCGTTCGTGCCGTGCGCGCTCGACGGGATCAGACAGACGTCGCGACCTGCCTCGCCGCGTGCCTGGTGGTAACCGCGGATCGCGAGCAGACCGGCCAGCTCACCCTGTGAGCCTGCGTTGGGCTGGATCGACACCTCGGCGTAGCCGGTGACCTCGGCCAGCCAGCGCTCGAGGCCCTCGACCAGCTCGGCGTACCCGAGCGCGTCCTCCAACGGAGCGAAGGGATGCAGGTCGGAGAAGCCGGGGAAGCTGATCGGCTCCAACTCGGCGGTGGCGTTGAGCTTCATCGTGCAGGACCCCAGCGGGATCATCCCGCGGTCCAGCGCGTAGTCGCGGTCCGCGAGTCGCTTGAGGTAGCGCAGCAGGTCGGTCTCCGAACGGTGGTCGTTGAAGACCGGGTGCGTGAGGAACGCCGTCTGACGCCGCAGCCCGTCCGGGATCGCGTCCGGCGTGGCGGCGTCCAGGTCGTCCCAGTCGACCGTGGCTGTGTCGCTACCGAACGCGGTCAGGACCAGACCGAGGTGTTCGCGAGTCGTCACCTCCGACAGGGCGAGTCCGATCCGGTCTTCCCCGTCGGCGCGCACGTGCAGCCCGAGGTCGCGGGCCCGGGCGCGGACTGCCTCGGCACGAGCGGGCGCGCTCACGCTGAGCGTGTCGAAGAACTGGTCGTGCGTGACGTCGTGCCCGGACTCGCGCAGCGCAGCGGCGAGCAGCGCGGCGTAGCGGTGCGTGCGGTGCGCGATCCGGGTCAGCCCGCCCGGGCCGTGGTAGACGGCGTACATCGACGCGGTCACCGCCAGCAGGACCTGGGCTGTACAGATGTTGGACGTCGCTTTGTCGCGCCGGATGTGCTGTTCGCGGGTCTGCAACGCAAGCCGGTACGCCGGGCGGCCCTCCGCGTCGACGGAGACGCCGACCAGTCGGCCCGGCAGATGACGCTCGAGGCCGGCCGAGACGGCCATGAAACCGGCGTGCGGACCGCCGTAGAACAGCGGCACACCGAAGCGCTGAGATGAGCCGAGCACGACGTCGGCGCCGAAGTGGCCCGGGGACTCCAGCATGGTGAGCGCCAGCAGGTCGGAGGCCACCACAGCCAGTCCACCGGCGGCGTGCGCCGCCTCGATCACCGGACGCGGATCACGGACCCGGCCCTCGGCGTCGGGGTACTGGATCAGGACACCGGCCATGTCGTCCGTGGGCATCGCGGCGTACACGTCGCGCACGTCGACCGTGATGCCCATGGCCCGAGCCCGGGTCTGGACGACCGCCAACGTCTGCGGCAGGACGGCGGCGTCGACCACGAACCGGGTCGAGGTGTTCTTGCGGTTGGCTCGGCGGACCAAGGTCATCGCCTCGGCTGCGGCCGTGGCCTCGTCGAGCAAGGACGCGTTGGCGGTCGGCAAGCCGCTGAGGTCGCCGACCATGGTCTGGAAGTTCAGCAGTGCCTCCAGACGTCCCTGGGAGATCTCCGGCTGGTAGGGCGTGTAAGCGGTGTACCAGGAAGGGTCCTCGAGCACGTTGCGGCGGATCACGGCCGGCGTGATCGTGCCGGAGTAGCCCAGGCCGATCATCGGGACCTTGAGGTTGTTGCGCTCTGACAGCGCGAGCAGACGTTCGCGGGCCTCGAGCTCGCTCAACGCGGGCGGCAGGTCCAGGGCCTTGTCGGTGCGGATGGTGTCGGGCAGCGCCGCCCACCACAGATCGTGAAAGGAGTCGAAACCGAGAGCGGCGAGCATGTGCTGCTGCTCGGCCGAGTCGGGGCCGATATGGCGACGGGAGAACGGGGCGGCTGACTCCAGGTCACACAAGCGGTCGGTCAACGGAAGGCTCCTTCGGCGTCGGAAGCATCGAGCCTCCCCCTCTGTCAGCCACCCACTGGGTTGCAGCGAGCCATCCTTCAGAGTGCCGGTCCACACGGTCCTGAGGCCTGAGAGGTTCCGGGGAGGATTTGCCCCTTCGGCGCTGACCCGACCTACTCCCCCGTGGTGTGGCGGAGCACGACGTTCAGACTCTCCCGTGCGACTGTTGCGGCACCCGCAACCTTACCAGCGCAGCACGCGTGGTCAGCCCACGTGGCGCGCGCGGCGACGGGCCGCCAGCTCGTCGTCCGGGTGTTCGGACTCGTCGCGCGCGGCCCGCTCGCTGGGCATGTCGGACAGCGAACCCTCGATCTCGCGCCAGACCCCACCGATAGCGATCCCGAAGACTCCCTGGCCACCTTGCAGCAAGTCGATGACCTCGTCAGGCGAGCGGCACTCGTACACGCTGGCGCCATCGCTCATCAAGGTGACCTGGGTCAGGTCGTCGGTGCCACGCTCACGCAGATGGTGTACCGCAGTCCGGATCTGTTGCAGCGAGACCCCGGCGTCGAGCAACCGCTTGATCACCTTGAGCAGGAGGACGTCTCGGAACGAGTAGAGCCGCTGGGTGCCCGAACCGCCCGCAGTCCGGACGGTGGGCTCGACCAAGCCCGTACGTGCCCAGTAGTCGAGCTGGCGGTAGGTGATGCCGGCGGCGTTGCAGGCAGTCGGCCCGCGGTAGCCGACGTCGTCGGGCAGCGGCGCCACGTCGTCGTCGAAGAGCAGACCCTGCTGCCCCGCCATCTGCGCTGCCTTGGCGGCGCGAGCCGCGTCGGCAGTCGACGGTGCCGTGTCCTTGTCAGCCACTGCGACCTCCTGGTCTTGTCTCGCTGATCGGGGGAAGGAGCAGGGTCTGTCACGCTCCGCAATGGTGGCGCGAACAAGACACAGCGGTGAAGTTACAGCGAGGGTCTTCGCTACAGACGGTACGGGTGGACGTACGGCCTGGTCAACGACCCGGCGCCTCCCCGGACGGCGTGTCGAAAGTCTCAGGTAGAGGTCGAGGGTGAGAGTTGAGGGTGCCATGTCCACCTATCAATCCCCGGAATTGCGGGAAGGTTCAGGTCGAAACGCCGTACGCCGCATGCACTTCCCCGCAAACGCGGGAAGTGCCGCCTACTCCTCCCGTTCGCCCCGGCCCTCCTGCTCGGGCTCGAAGTCTTCGGGGTTGATCTGGTCGAGGAACTCGCGGAACTTCTCGACCTCCTCCTCCTGGTCGTCAGGGACGGCCATGCCTGCTTCGTCGAGGACCTCGTCACTGCACACGATTCGGCTACCGGTCCGCAGCGCCAGCGCGATCGAGTCCGACGGGCGGGCGCTGACCTCGACTCCGTCGCCCAGCACGAGGGTGGCGAAGAAGATGCCGTCGCGTACCTCTGTGATCTGTACCTCGGTCAGCTCGTGACCGGTCGCGGAGAGCAGGTCCTTCATCAGGTCGTGAGTCAACGGGCGCGGTGGGACGACACCTTGCTGTGCGAAGGCGATCGCGGTCGCCTCCACGGCACCTACCCAGATCGGGAGGTAGCGCTCCCCCGATGACTCGCGCAGAAGCACGAGCGGCTGGTTGGACGGCATCTCCACCCGGACTCCGATGACATCGACCTCGCGCACTCTTTCACCCTACTCTCTCGTCACGCGCGCCCAAGGGCGATGGCCGCCACCGCGTCGGTCGAGCTTGTCGCGGCCCTTGATCTCGACAAGCTCGATCAGCGGGTCGCTGGATCCGCGGGGGTCGCTGGTCAGCGGGTGGGCGGGCGGCGTAGGCCGGACTTCACCAGCGCGGCGTGCAACCGGACCGACAGTGCACCGAGCTCGGCGACGGTGTCGGCCGCCCGGGCCGCGGCGTTGTCGTCGCGACCCCGGGAGACCGGGTTGACGATCTGCTCGATCAGGCCCACCTCGCGGTCCGCGGCTGACTTGAAGGCTCGGATGTGTCGCGGTTCCAGCCCGAACGTGGCCAGCTTGGCGATGATCTCGGCAACGACCAGTGCATCGGCGTCGAAGTAGCGGGTGCCGGGTCGCGGTCGGAGCATCCCGAACTCCATCAGCTCAGTGAGCTGAGCATCGCTGAGCCCGGAGTTCGCGAGCAGCTCGGCACGCGACATCCGCAAGTCGCTGGCAGGCGCCGGTCCGAAGTCAGTCGCGTCCTCGTCGACGCCGACCACCCGTACCGACCGTGGCGCCCTGGGCGTCTCCCCCGCCGCGGCAGGCGGCTCGAGGCCACGCTCCATCGCATCGAGGTGTTCCTTGATCACCTTGAGCGGGTAGTAGTGGTCGCGTTGCCCGGTGAGGATGTAGCGCAACCGCTCGAGGTCGGTGTAGGAGAACTTCCGGTAGCCCGAGGCGGTGCGCTCCGGCTCGATCAGCCCCTCGGCCTCGAGGAACCGGATCTTGGAGATGCTGACATCGGGGAAGTCTGCCCGCAGATGACCCAGCACCTCACCGATGCTCATCCGTCCGCGACCACCCATCGCCCCGGCAGGACCGGTTGCGGATGTCGCCCCCGGAGTCACGCCTGGCTGTCCTGCGCGCTGTTGAAGTAGACGAGCCGGTACTTGCCGATCTGCACCTCGTCGCCGCCGGACAACAGGACCTCATCGATCCGGTCCCGGTTCACGTAGGTGCCGTTCAGGCTGCCGACATCGGCGACCAGATACCCGTCCGACGTACGCCGGAACAGTGCGTGTCGACGGCTGACCGTGACGTCGTCGAGGAAGATCTCGCTGTCGGGGTGACGGCCTGCGGTCACCTCGTCGGTGTCGAGCAGGAAGCGGCTGCCAGCGCTGGGGCCGCGTTGCACCACGAGCAGGGCGCTGCCGTGCGGGAGCGCCTCGACGGCGGCCTCTTCGGCCTCGGAGAGCCCGGCCGATTGCGGTTCGCTGCGGTCGGGACCACCGAAGTTCAACGTCGAGGTGGACTCAGCCGGCCGCTCCGTTGCCACCAGCCGGTGGCCGCACTGGGCACAGAACCGCGCTCCTTCGGGGTTCTGATGGCCGCATTCAGTGCAGAACGGCATGTTTCCCTCCTCGTGCGCCGGGCGTGTGGGGTGGTGGTCGATCGTAGCCTCGGCATCAAGGCTCACCCTCTAGTTGGAGGTTATCGTGGCTTCGTAGTCGGCGGCGGACATCAGCCCGTCGGTTGCGCCCGCGTCGTCGGCATCGATCTCGACGATCCAGCCCTCGCCGTACGGGTCGGAGTTGCACAGCTCCGGGTTGGCATCGAGCGCCTCGTTGCGAGCAGTCACCGTGCCCGAGACCGGAGCGAACAGGTCGCTGACGCTCTTGGTCGATTCCAGCTCCCCCATCGCACTACCGGACACGACCGACTCCCCCACCTCAGGCAGATGAATGTAGACGATGTCCCCGAGCGCCTCCTGGGCGAAGTCGGTGATCCCGATCCGCACCGTCCCGCCGTCACGCGGACTGACCCACTCGTGCTCGGCGGTGTACTTCAGATCATCGGGATTGGCCATGAGGACGGGCGCTCCTTCTCAGGCGGGTGGCGTGTTGAGTCGGTCCCGCGGCTCACGACCGCGGACCGTCCATCACCGGTCGGTCGGCTGAGCGTACTCAGGCTGCTGGATCGTATGCAACGAGGCCACCTCGACCACGTCGGCCTCGCGGATGTCGACCGCACCGCCGTCCTGCTGAACGGTGTCCCGAAGTCCACCCCGAAAGATCACCGCCTCGCTCAAGGTGTGCGCACCCCCGATCGCGTCGATGACGTACGGCGGCCGGACGGACTCGCCGTCGATCACCACCTCTCCATCCCCGTCGGTGAATGACGTCGAGGCGACCACGCGCACGCTGTCGTTGATCTCGATCGCCTCGGCACCGGCGTCGCGCAGCTCCTGGATCCCGTCGAGCAACGTGGCAGCGTCGACCGAGCCGTCAGGATCGTCGATCGTGAGGATGACGCCGGGGCCGGTCGCGGGGAGGGTCCCGGCCAGGATGCCCAGAACGGCCAGACGGTTCTGTCCCTCCTCCACCGCTGCGGATCGGCGCTGCGAGCTGGACTGCAGGTCAGAGCGTGTCTGCTCGAGCTGGTCCAGCTGTGTGCGGGCCCGGTCGTTGGCCGATGACAACGAGTCGAGGAGGTCGACCAGGTCTTCGCGCCGCTGACCGCTGAAGTCGTTGTCGGACCGGGTCAGCCGGATCTGGGTGGCCGCGGCGACGCCGAGAACGCAGAGCAGCACCGCGACCACGACCTGGCCGCGCGACGGGCGGGCGGTCAACGCTGCGAGCAACCGCTGGCGACCCGAGGGGGTCGACGTCGACTCGGGTGCCGTCGACTCGCTGGACGGGCTGTCCGCGTTGTCCGCGTTGTCCGCGCTGGCGGCGCTGTCGGCGCTGTCGGGGGTATCGGGGTGGTCTGACATCGGCATCACGCGTGGAAGAGGTGGCGGCGGATGGCGGCGACGTTGGAGAAGATCCGGATGCCGAGCACCACGATGACCCCCGTGGACAGCTGCCCACCGACGCCGAGCTGGTCGCCGAGGTAGACGATCAAGGCCGCGATGAACACGTTGGACACGAACGAGACGACGAAGACCTTGTCGTCGAAGATGCCATCGAGGAACGCCCGCAGCCCGCCGAACACGGCATCGAGCGCAGCGACCACCGCGATCGGCAGGTAGGGCTGAAGCGACCCCGGCACGGACGGCTCCAGCAGCAGGCCGGCCAAGATGCCGAAGACCAGGCCGAAGGCCGCGATCATGCTTCCCTCACCGTTCCCCCTCCGGCTTGGCGTACAGCAGGTGCTCGTGCGGGTCTCCCGGGATGTCGACACGGTCCGAGGTGTCACGGTCGAACTGGATGCCGAAGTTGGCCTGGAGTCCCAACCAGGTCTGGCCGCCCGTGGTCTCGAGCAGCCGTGCCGGAAGCGTACCGGGGTCACCAATCGCCGTGATCTCGTAGGGCGCGGTGAGCGAGACGTTGTCGACCGTGATCGCCTGGCCCGCGAACCGGATGGCGGTCAGGGTGGTGAGACGGTGACCATCGATCGCGATCGCCTCGGCTCCGGCGTCCCACAGGCCGTTGACCAGACCCTGCAAGTCCGTGTCGAGGATCGTGCCGCCGGAGTCCGCCTGGTCGGCCGGCCCGTCATCAGCGGTGATCACCAGGCCGGGACCGGCCACCGTCAGCGTGCCTGCGTCCACCCCCAAGGTCTGCAGCCGAGCGTTGATGGTGGAGTTGCGAGAGACGGCCGCCCCGACCGCCCTCTGGAGCGCCGTGACGTCGTCGCCCACGGCATTGATGGCACGCGAGAGATCTTCCTGGGCGTCTTGTCGGTTGTGGATCTGAGAGATCAGCCCGGCTCGCTCGGCTTCGGTCTCCGGTCGGTCCTGGTCGGTCTTGAGCGCGGAGACCCCCACGAGGAGCCCGAACGCCGTCAAGGAGGCCAGCAGAGCGACCCGGTGGCGCGACGGATGCTCGGGCGCCTGCTCCGGACGCTCCCGCCGCTGGTCGGCCACCGTGGCGTAGTCCTCGTCGAGCGTGTGTGTCATCACGTCGTTGAGCAGGCCGGCGTACTCGCGGGGCGGCGGGGAAGCGCCCGGCTGGCCGATCGCGGGTGGCTCCGAGGTCACGTCGCCTCGTCCGAGACGACCCGCGGACTTCGCATCAGCTGCCAGACCTGGTAGGCGTACAGGAAACCGGCCCACCAGTAGAGCCCGGTCCCCCAGATCGCGAAGGCCCATCCGAAGACGTCCGCCAGCCGGGCGACGGTGCCCGAACCGTCACCGAGCAGCAGCAGTGGGAAGGCGTACAGCAGGTTGGCGGTCGCGGCCTTCCCGAGGAAGTGCACCGGTAGCGCGCTGTAGCCCCTGGTGCGCAGGAACGGGACGAGGGAGAACAAGAACACGTCGCGCAGCGGGAGCCCGAGCGCGAGCCACCACGGGATGATGTCTCGGATGGCCAGCCCGATCACCACGGCCAGGATGTAGCAGCGGTCGGCCACCGGGTCCAGGATCTGACCGAGCTTGGACGACTGGTTGAGCGTGCGGGCGAGCTTGCCGTCGAGCCAGTCGGTGAAACCCGACAACGCGAGCAGGAGCAGCGCCCACCCGTCCCACTCCGGCCCCAGCACCAGCCACAAGAACAGCGGAACGCCGCACAGCCGTGCGATGCTCAGCACGTTCGGCCAGGTCAGGACGCGGTCACTCAACGCGGACTGGCTGTCGCTCAGGCCGCTGTTGTCAACGCTCTCTGGCACCCGGCCCGGCACAGCAGCCTCCGCTCGCGACATGTCAGAACCCTGGGGGACCGTGGTGGTCCTCCACGAAAACCTTAGTACGTCGGGGAACGGCTCCAACGTCCCGTCCATCGGTGTCGCGCATTCATCCTCGGTGGTCGAGCATTCATCGGTCGGTGTCGCGCATTCATCCTCGGTGGTCGAGCATTCATTCTCGGTGGTCGAGCTTGTCGAGACCACTGGACCTCGGGTGATCGCGACCCAGCGCCGACTCGGAGGGTACAAGCTCGACCACCGAAGCGGCGTCTCGACCAGCGCGGTGGGGTGGAGGGCGAGGACTCGCAGCGCCGTCAAGAGCGAAGCGAAGGCGCAAGAGCCCGACCTCCACACGACCGTGCGACCCGCCGCCGACGCGGAGGGTCTCGACAAGCTCGACCACCAAAGTGGGACTCGACCACCGAAGTGGGGTCTCGACCACCGAAGTGGGGTCTCGACCACCGAAGTGGGGTGGAGGGCGAGGACTCACAGCAGGCTCAAAGCCATGTCATAGGCTTCCCCTACGCCAAAACGACACGATCGAGGTATGTCGATGACGCCTGCCTCCACCCCCGCCTCGGCCGGAGCCACTCTGCGGCACGCGGACAACTCTCCGGTCCGGGTCCTGGTCGTCGATGACGAGCCGAACATCGCCGAGCTGCTCTCGATGGCGCTGCGCCTCGAGGGCTGGGAGATCCTGGTCGCTCACACCGGTGCGCAGGCCGTGTCGACCGCGCGCAAGCAGGCGCCCGACGCTGTGGTGCTCGACATGATGCTGCCGGACTTCGACGGCCTCGAAGTGCTTCGCAAGTTGCGAGCCCACGCCCCAGACGTCCCCGTCCTGTTCCTCACCGCGCGGGACGCGGTCGAGGACCGGGTGACGGGGCTGACCGCGGGAGGTGACGACTACGTGACGAAGCCGTTCAGCCTGGAAGAAGTAGTGGCGCGACTACGTGCTCTGCTCCGGCGTACCGGAGTGACCAGCGAACGCCCGAGCGCGGCCCTGGTTGTCGGCGACCTCACTCTCGACGAGGACAGCCACGAGGTGACCCGGGCTGGCGAGGAGATCTCGTTGACCGCGACCGAGTTCGAGCTGCTGCGGTACCTGATGCGCAACCCCCGACGCGTGCTGTCCAAGTCCCAGATCCTGGACCGGGTCTGGAACTACGACTTCGGAGGGCAAGCCAACGTCGTGGAGCTCTACATCTCCTACCTGCGCAAGAAGATCGATGCCGGCCGAGCGCCGATGATCCACACCATGCGCGGAGCGGGGTATGTCCTCAAGCCCGCCGGTTGACCCGCCGACGGATCTGTCGGCCAGCCCGTCGCCTGACCCAACGGGTGGACCGCCACCACCGGCCATCCTGGCTCCGTCCACACCGAGCCGACGTCTGTCGTTGCTCCCGACGAGTCTGACCGGTCGCCTGGTCCTTACCTCGATCGCCCTGGTCGCCGCGGTGAGCGTCGTGGTCGCAATCGTGACGACGCTGGCGTTGCGCAACTTCCTGTTGACTCGCTTGGACAACCAGCTCGTCCAGGCCGTGGGGCGTTCCGAGGGTGCCGTCCGGCACGGGACGGACCAACCGCCGGACCAGCTGTGTCAGCCCGGTGACGAAGGGCCCGGCGGGCAGGTCCTGGGTCAGGGACCTGGGTCACTCAACGGCATCCTCGGCGGCAACTGCCCGCATGCCCAGGTCGTCAGCGAGGACGGCACCAGCGAAGGACTTTCCAGCCGGGCGCTGGCTGCCCTCGGCCGTGTCCCCGTCGATGAGGCACCACACACGGTAGAGGTCGCGGGGTTCGGGAGCTACCGGGTCGTCGTACGACAAGACGGCGACCTGGCCTTCGTCACCGGCCTGCCGACCTCCGACGTGAACGCCACCGTAGGTCGGCTGATCGGCTGGGAAGCGGTCGTCGCCCTGGTCGGGGTCGCGCTCGCTGCCGTCGCCGGCTACACCCTCGTACGCCGCCAGCTCCGGCCGCTGCGCGAGGTGGCCACAACCGCGGGTGAGGTGACGCGCACGCCTTTGGACACCGGCCTGGTCGGCACGACAGCACGAGTGCCCGATGAGTACACCCGTCCCGACAACGAGGTCGGCCAGCTCGGCGGCGCCCTCAACCTGATGCTCGGTCACGTCGAGCGCGCACTGGATGCCCGCCACGAGAGCGAGCAGCAGGTCCGACAGTTCCTCGCGGACGCCTCCCACGAGCTGCGCACCCCGCTGTCCACGATCGCCGGCTATGCCGAGCTGAGCCGACGCACAGCAGCAGACGACCACGCCGAGCTCGAACGGCTGCGCCATGCGATGCGTCGGGTCGACGTGGAATCCGAGCGAATGACGTCGCTCGTCGACGACCTGCTGCTGCTGGCACGCCTGGATGCGGGCCGACCGCTGGAGTCGGGTCAGGTCGATGTCGGCGTACTCGCGGTGGAGGCCCTCAACGACGCCCGCGTGGTCGCGCCCGACCACCGTTGGCGACTCGTCCTCCCCGAGGACCCCGCATTGGTGCACGGTGATCGGCGCCGGCTCCACCAGGTCGTCACGAACCTGCTCTCGAACGCCCGCCGACACACCCCACCTGGCACGGTCGTGTCGGTCACCGTCGGCGTCTCGGACGCGGTCACGCTGACGGTTCATGACGACGGGCAAGGGCTGCCTCCGGGGCTGCACGAGCACGCCTTCGAGCGTTTCGCCCGTGGCGACGGCTCGCGCACCCGTGACACTGGAGGATCGGGGCTCGGGCTGGCAATCGTCCGGGCCATCGTCGAGGCGCACGGTGGGACAGCCGAGGTCTCGAGCCGCCCGGGCGACACGTCGTTCGTCGTACGTCTTCGGCTCGACGCCGGCTGACCGGGGCGCACCCAACAGCGGCCACACAGCCGCACCTGATGTTGCGCACCACGTTCGTCGACGTCGTCCGAGGGGACGCTAGCCGTGGGACGGTGGCTCGTCGGCCTGGCCGCCCTTGTCCCAGGACCACGCGTACTGCCCGTCGTCGCAGGCCTGACCTGCCTCCCCGAGCTCCAGCGGACGGAACGTGTCGACCATGACGGCCAGCTCGTCGAAGTACTCGATCCCGATCGACTTCTCCGTCGCCCCCGCCTGAGGACCGTGCGCGTGGCCACCGGGGTGCACCGTGATCGAGCCCTTGGATATACCGGATCCCTTGCGCGCCTCGTAGTCGCCGTCGACATAGAACATGATCTCGTCGCTGTCGACGTTGGAGTGGTAGTACGGCACCGGGATCGACAGCGGGTGATAGTCCACCTTGCGCGGGACGAAGTTGCACACCACGAAGTTGTAGGCCTCGAAGACCTGGTGCACCGGCGGCGGCTGGTGGACACGCCCGGTGATCGGCTCGAAGTCCGAGACGTTGAAGACGAAGGGGTACAGGCAGCCGTCCCAGCCGATCACGTCGAACGGGTGGAACGGATACGTGAACGCCGTGCCGACCACACCGCCCGGCCCGTTGCCACGATGCTTGATGTAGACCTCGGTATCGGCGGCGGAGTCCGCTCCGACGTCCTCGGCCAACATCGGGCCGTCCGGCCCGCGCAGGTCTCGTTCGCAGTACGGCGCATGCTCCAGCAGCTGGCCGAACTTCGACAGGTAGCGCTTCGGCGGCGCGATGTGCGAGTTCGCCTCGATGCAGTAGACACGCAGCGGCTCCCCCTGACCTGAGGGGATCCAGCGGTGCGTCGTGGCCCTGGGCAGGATCACGTAGTCGCCCTGCCCTACGTCGAACCCACCGAAGATCGTCTCGACGCGGGCGCTGCCGCGTTCGACGTAGCAGCACTCGTCGCCGATCCCGTTGCGGTACAGCGGCGACGTGGCGCCGGCAACGACGTACGAGATCCGCACGTCCGCGTTGCCGAGCACCAGGCGGCGTCCCGTCACCACGTCGAGCCCGGCGATCGCGGCGGCGTCGTCCACGTCGAAGAGGTCATGCAGCTTCAGGTGCAGCGGCTTGAGCGGATGGTTCGGCTTGGTCGCCAGGTCCGGTAACGCCCATTCCCGTGACGCGATGATGCGCGAGGGCAGGTTGCGGTGGTACAGCAACGAGGAGTCAGAGGAGAAGCCCTCTTCGCCCATCAGCTCCTCGTACGCGAGGTTGCTACCGTCGGGCCGGTGCTGGGTGTGTCTCTTCGGCGGGATCGAGCCCACCGATCGATAGTGCGCCACGTCGGCAGCCTAGTACCGCGTCAGCAGTCATCCTCCCGGCGGTCGAGTGATCCAGTACGGTGCACGAGTGTCCACGCCGCCGCCCTCGCTGTTCGCCGGCCTGCTCGACGATGCGGCGATGTTTCCTCCTGGCAATGCCGATCCGGCCAGCGCGATCGCGGCGCACCTGCGTTACCGGTCCGGTTGGCTGGACCCCTTCGTCGGGCCACTGCTCGTGCACGTCGACCGATGGGTCGACCTGGCGGCTGCCCACGCCGCGGCCGGCTCCCCTGCCATCGACGTCGTGATCCTCGGGACCACGCACGCACCGCGCACCGTCCCGGGGGTGCGGGCGATCGGCTTCGAGCTTGCAGCCCCGGCGCTTCCGCTGCCGGAGGTGCCGAGCGGATCGTCTGTGGCGTGCGAGATCCGTGCCGACGACGATGGATTCGCCGTCCTGGCCGCCATCGCCTCCTCCGACAGCGGCTACCTGGGCAAGTTCCGCACCGGTGGTACGACGACTGACGCATTCCCGTCCGAGGTCACGTTGGCCCAGGTGATCGTCCAGGCGGTGCGTCTGGGCGCCCCGATGAAGTTCACCGCCGGACTGCACCACGCGATTCGCTTCCGAGACGACCGGACCGGATTCGAGCACCACGGGTTTCTCAACCTACTTGCGGCGGTGCACGCAGCGCTGGGCGGCGCCGCTGAGCGAGACGTCGCCGACTGGCTGGGCCGACGGGACGGCTCCGACCTCACCCACCAGGTCTCGTCCTGGTCGGAGGAGGACACGTCGGCGGTACGCCGTGCGTTCGTCTCCTTCGGGTGCTGCGGCGTCGAGGACCCGGTGACCGACCTGGTCGACCTCGGACTGGTCGGCCCCGGTCTGGTCGGCCCCGGTCTGGTCGGCCCCGGTCTGGCGGCCCCTGATCTGGCCGATGACGTGGGGAGACGACTGTGACGTGGCTGGAGGACGCGCTCGGGCTGGACGACCAAGCGGAGTACGGCATCGCCACGTTGCCGTACGGCGTGGTGTCGACGCAGCGGCGGGCCGCCACGATAGCCGTGCGGGTAGGCGACCATGTCATCGATCTGTCCGAGGTGTCCCGCGCGCTCGCCCATCCGCATGCCGACGCCTTCGCGCACACCTCTCTCAACGCCGTGATGGCGCTCGGGCCGACTGCCTGGTCGGAGATTCGCGGCTGGGTGCGGACGCTGGTCGACGACGACACCCATCGTGAGCTGGTC
>JBBSPA010000017.1:0-61691 GCA_038259225.1 Propionibacteriales bacterium | reverse complement strand
TCGTTTAGGCGTGGCCGCCCCGCCCCGCACTTGGTTTCCGCACCGGCGTCCCGCATTACTGACTGTGGCCGCGGTGGCGCCCGCGACACTGATACAGGGGTGTGATGTGGGGAGCTCGAACTCCGACGACGGCTCAGGGTCCGGCGGGTGTGACAACCGCACCTACGACCTGACGAAGCCGCCGACGCGTTCCGACCTGGGCATGGTCGACGGCGAGGCCACCGTCGACGTCTCGTGTGACGCGGGCTTCGAGGTCACGCTCACCCTGCCCGAGGCCGCCTCGACGATGATCACCGCCCGCCGGCTGAACGCGGACAGCTACGCGTCGCAGGACTCTGCCACCGGGGATCCGACCACGATCGACGTCCACTCGGTCGCCTTCGACCCCGACACCGCGGCCAGGGTCACCGACGGGATCGCCCGTGACCTCGGGATCGATGCCGTGCCGGTGAAGCGCTGGCAGCGCGAGGTCGCAGCGGGCCCGGACGCCAACCTGGACTCGCCCTTCATCCGGTCCACGCTCGGCTACCTCACCGCCGAGCTGCAGGTGCAGTACCTGGCCGCGTCCGGCAACAGCTACGTCCACCTCGTTCTCTCCTGGGGCACCGGCTGAAGATCCGAGCGTGACAGGGTCCAGGCCACTTGAGACTCGGATCCTTGGTCACTCGTCGGCGGGCGCCACGAACTCGACCAGGGCGATCGTGATGTTGTCCGGCCCCCCGGCGTTGATGGCCGCCTGCCAGAGCCGGACGACCGCCTCGGCGCCCGCGTGCTCCTTCAACACTGCACCGATCGCCTGGTCGGAAACCACGTCGGTGAGGCCGTCGGTGCAGACCAGGTAGCGGGTCGAGCGGTCGACCGCGAGGGTGACCACGTGGGGATCGACCGGCGTCAACGCTGGGCTTCCCCCTAGCGTCTGGGTCACGATCGAGGTATGGGTCTGGCCCTGCGCAAGGGGTGGGCTGTCGTCCTCGCTGGCACGATCCAGGGTCTGCTCCGGCCCGGACGTGACGGCGTACACCCGGCTGTCGCCGACGTTGAACACGCGGACGGCCTCGGTGCTGACAGCCAAGCCGGCCAGGGTCGAGCCCATCGCGGTGCGTGACTCGTCCAGGGACGCCTGTTCGAAGACCGCCTGATTGCAGCCCTGGATCGCCTCGCGCACGGTCTCCTCGTCTCGGAGCAGCCCGGCGACTCGGGCCAGGGACTCCACCACGACGCTGCTGGCGAGCTCACCGGCGGGGTGGCCACCGAGTCCGTCGGCCACTGCGACCACGATCGGGTCGGCGACCAGTGGAAAGACCAGGGTCTGCGGCGACTGGGTGCTGACGGCGCAGATCGTCCATGGCCCGACGAGCACGCTGTCCTCGTTGTGGTCACGCAACAACCCGTCATGGCTGACGGCGGTGACGGCGACATAGGTCGGGGACGTCAGGGTCGGCTCCGTTCTGTCGGTGCGCCGATGGCGGGTCGGTGTGCCTTCGACCTTAGGGCGCGGGACGGTGATGCGTGCACCCTGGCGTAATACTTACCTGTGAGTAACAATGGTCAGAAGCCGATCCGAGGAGTCGAAGTGAGCACCGACGTCAGCGCCACGAGCGCCGATCAGACCCGATCCGACCAGCCGCCGAAGGTCAGCGAGCGCGAGGCGCGCGAGGTCGCGGAGGCCGCCCGGGAGACCGAGTGGACCCGACCCAGCTTCGCCAAGGAGCTCTACCTGGGCAGGTTCGACCTCGGACTGATCCACCCCCATCCGACGTCGAAGCCCGACGACGCCGAGCGAGGCGACGCGTTCCTGGTCAGGCTGCGTGAGTTCTGCGAGACGCTGGACGGAGGGCGGATCGAGCGTGAGGCGCTGGTGCCGGACGAGTATCTCAAGGGCTTCAACGAGCTCGGCGCCTTCGGGATGAAGATTCCTCGCGAGTACGGCGGGCTGGGTCTGCCGATGTTCTACTACGGCCGCGCCCTGATGCTCGCCGGCTCGGTACATCCCACGTTGGGCGCGTTGCTGTCGGCGCACCAGTCGATCGGCGTACCGGAGCCGGTGAAAAGCTTCGGCACCGATGAGCAGAAGCAGGAGTACCTGCCACGATGCGCGGCCGGAGCGATCAGCGCGTTCCTGCTCACCGAGCCTGATGTCGGGTCCGACCCCGCCAGGCTGGGTACGACGGCAACGCCCACCGACGACGGGCAGGCCTATCTTCTCGACGGCGTGAAGCTGTGGACCACGAACGGCGTGATCGCCGAGCTGCTGGTCGTGATGGCTGCAGTCCCCAAGCACGACGGCGGGCGCGGCGGGATCACCGCGTTCGTCGTGGAGGGCAACGCCGAGGGCGTCACGGTCGAGAATCGCAACGCCTTCATGGGGTTGGCCGGCCTCGAGAACGGCGTGACCCGCTTCAACCAGGTCCGGGTGTCCGCCGCGAACCGGCTGGGCAAGGAAGGCGAGGGTCTCAAGATCGCCCTCACCACGCTCAACACCGGCCGGCTGTCGATCCCCGCCATGTGCACGGCGGCTGGCAAGTGGTGCACGAAGATCGCACGGGAGTGGTCGGCGGCCCGGGTGCAGTGGGGAAAGCCCGTGGCACAGCACGAGGCCGTCGCGACCAAGCTGTCGTTCATGGCCGCCACCACCTTCGGGTTGGAGGCTGTCCTCGACCTCTCGGCCCAGCTTGCCGACTCCGGCGCCAAGGACATCCGGATCGAGGCGGCGCTGGCCAAGCTGTGGGCCAGTGAGATGGCGTGGAAGATCGCCGACGAGCTGGTCCAGGTCCGCGGCGGGCGAGGTTTCGAGACCGCAGAGTCCCTGGCGGCCCGAGGTGAGCGAGCGGTCCCGGCCGAGCAGATCCTGCGCGACCTGCGCATCAACCGGATCTTCGAGGGATCGTCGGAGATCATGCGGCTGCTGATCGCCCGAGAGGCCGTGGACGCACATCTGAAGGCCGCCGGTGACCTGGCCTCTCCGGACGCCGACACCAAGGCGAAGGCGAAGGCAGCGGTGAAGGCGAGCGGCTTCTACGCCGGTTGGCTGCCGAAGCTCGTCGTGGGCAAGGGCACCGTGCCGACGTCGTACGACGAGTTCGGTCGGCTCGCCAAGCACCTGCGGTTCGTCGAGCGGTCCTCGCGCAAGCTGGCCCGCCAGACATTCTACGGGATGTCGCGCTGGCAGGCCAAGCTGGAGTACCGGCAGGCGTTCCTGGGTCGGATCGTGGACATCGGGGCCGAGCTGTTCGCCATCTCGGCGGCCTGTTCGCGCGCCGCGATGCTCGCCAACCAGGACACCGCACAGGACACCACACAGGACACCACACAGGGCGAGTCGGCGTACGAGCTCGCGGACGTGTTCTGCGCACAGGCGCGGCTGCGGGTCGAGGTGTTGTTCGACGCGCTGTGGAGCAACACCGACGCCGACGACCGGCAGATCTCGGCCAAGCTGCTCGACGGCGAGTACGCCTGGCTGGAGGCTGGTGTGCTCGACCAGTCCGAGGGCACCGGTCCTTGGATCAGCGATTGGTCCACGGGCGCCAGCGACAGGCCCAACGTCCACCGCGCCTACCGTTAAGCCCATCCTCGCCGCCCCTCCGGCGGGGTGGGTCAACGGTGTCGGATCTGGAGGACCACGGAGTCCTCACGTGGGGGCGTCGCGAAGGCATGGCGCGGCACACGGAGGCCGAGTCCGACCCGGTAACGCCGGGCGTGCCGGCCCTTGAGGCCGCGCTCGTGTACGCCGAGGGCCGCCCGCCGTTGCAGCACCAGGTCGGCTGATCGCATCCGGTCCGATGTCATGAGCAGTCGGACGACCTGAGCGGTCATCGCGTACGGCGGCGACGCCACGACCCGGAAGGGTCGCGCGGGAAGCCAGACCTCACGCAGGTCACGCTCGACGACCGTGACGCCGCCCAGCACAGCGGCGTCCTCCGTGCCGCGCTCGGCGATGCCTCGCCGCAAGTCCTCCAAGCGACGCGGGTGCAGCTCGATCGCAAGCACCCGAGCGCCGGCCTCGAGCAGCGGCCAGGTCAGTGCTCCCGACCCGGCACCGAGATCGAGCACCAGATCGCCGCGGCCCGCCGGGGAGTTCTCGACGACGCGAGCCGCCCACTCAGCACGGAGCGGGTGCCATCCCCAGTCGCTCCGGGACGGAGGTGAGTGACGGACCGGCCTCGACCGACCCCCGGACACGACGGACCATCACGAACATCGCCATACCGGGACCTTAGGTCGACGTCGACGACCCATGCAACCGATTTGTCGGGCGCCGCGGTCGCTACCGCGACCACAGTCTCTGACAACTCGGGGAGGATGGGGCTGTGGTCACGTCCTGGGTGCTGCACGTGGATCTCGACCAGTTCATCGCTGCGGTCGAGGTGCTCCGCCATCCCGAGCTGGCCGGGAAGCCGGTCGTCGTCGGTGGCCGCGGGGATCCGACCGAGCGCGGAGTCGTGTCCACCGCGTCTTACGAGGCGCGGGTGTTCGGCGTCAGATCGGGCATCCCGCTGCGCACCGCGGCCAAGCGCTGTCCGGACGCGGTCTTCCTGGCCGTCGACGCGCCGGCGTACGAGGCGGCCAGCGCGGTCGTGATGGAGACCTTGCGGAGCTTCGACGCGGTCGTCCAGGTGCTCGGGTGGGACGAGGCGTTCGTCGGTGTGGAGACCGAGGACCCCGAGGCGTTCGCGCGGGAGATGCAGACAGCCGTGCACGAGGCGACCCGGCTGCACTGCTCCGTCGGCATCGGTGACAACAAGCTTCGGGCCAAGATCGCTACCGACTTCGGCAAGCCGCGCGGCACCTACCGACTTACCGAGACCAATTGGTACGCCGTGATGGCCGACCGCCCGACCGACGCCCTGTGGGGGATCGGACGCAAGACGGCCAAGCGGCTGGAAGCGCTCGGCAGCACCACGGTCGGCGCCCTGGCCGCGGCGGATCCTCGCCATCTGGCCGACGAGCTCGGGCCTACGATGGGCCCGTGGTACCGGCGGCTCGGGCGAGGCGTCGACAGTTCGCCGGTGGACCCGACGCCGTACGTGGCCCGCGGTCACGGTCGCGAGGTGACGTTCCAGCAGAACCTCACCGACTGGGACCAGGTCGCCCTCGAGGTACGCCGGCTGGCTCTCCAGGTCACCGAGGACGTACGCGCCGAGGGCCGACCCGCGATCCGGGTTGGCGTGAAGCTCCGGTACGCGCCGTTCATCACGACCTCCCGCAGCCTCACCCTGGAAGGACCCACCGAGGACGCCGACGTGGTCGCACGCGCTGCCTTGGAGCTTCTCGGTCGACTCGATCACGACCGGGCGGTGCGGCTGATCGGCGTACGGGCCGAGATGGCTCCACCGAACGACTGACGGGGCCTGGTCCCTCCGGTGAGCAAGTCAGTCCGAACGACCAACGCAGCACCGGGACGGACAGGGGTGTGGCTGCTTAGCCTGGAAAGAGACAGGAGGAGCGGTATGGCAGTCGGCGACGCCACCCGGGACGGGTCTGATCTGAGGGCCGTTCCCGCGCAAGGCACGCCCCCGCAGACCTCGTCGAACGGACCGGCCTGGCCGCGCGCCGTTCTGGAGGGCCTGCAGGGCGACTGGCGAGTGCTGCACGCTCGGCACTGGCCGCATCGCAGCTACGACATGCTGGACCACGTCGTCGTCGGTCCGACCGGCATCTTCATCGTCGACAGCGTCGGGTGGAGCGGCGAGGTCGAGATGACGCCGGACCTGCTCCAGGTGAACGGTCGGGTACGGCTGACCGCCGTCCAAGCTGCACACGACAGTGCCCGTGAGCTCGCACTGCTCCTCTCGCCCGATGTCCGCGAGCACGTGTTCCCGGTCATCTGCATGCGACGCGTCGAGGCGATCAGCGGCTGGGTCAAGGCGGTTCGCGTCTGCACCACCGCGACGCTGGACGAGCTGATCGAGACTCGGGAGCCGGCCCTGACACCCGCACAGGTGAGCCAGATCGCCGACGAGCTGGAGGCGCTGCTGCCCGAGACCCAGGCAGCCGGCGTGGACCGCAAACGCGCGTCGGACCAGATGAGCGGGCTGCAACGGTCCGACCGGATGCCGGACAGGGCGGACACGCGGTGGTACCGCGGGACCACCGGCCGGATCGCCGGCGGCGTCTTCTGCCTGGCCGTCACATCGGCTCTGGTCCTTGTCGGTGTCCAAGTCACGGCGGAGCATCCGACCTCGGACGACCTTCCGACCGCGCCACACTCGAGCGCCTCGACGCCTGGGCGCTGACCGCAGAGGCGTCGATCACGACGTCGTACGCCGGAATGAGTCGGCCGCCAGCAGGGTTGCACCTGAGCACACGGGTAATCTTGTAATCGTGATCTCAGGAGTCGGTCATGGACCAGACCGGTAACGACGCGCTCGACGCCTACTCGCAGATCGTGATCGGGGTGGCAGAACAACTCACCCCGCGAGTCGCGGCCCTTCGGGTACGGCTGGCCGGAGCGCGCCATCCCGGCGCCCGCGGGGGTGAGGGGGCCGGCTCGGCCGTAGTCCTCACCTCAGACGGTCACCTGATCACCAACGCTCACGTCGTCGAGGGCGCGACCTCCGGCCAGGCGGCGTTCGCGGACGGCACGGTGGCCTCGATCGAGATCGTCGGTCGTGATCCCCTCTCCGACCTCGCCGTGGTCCGCGCCGACCGGGCGGTGCCAGAACCCCCGGAGTACGGCGATGCCGACCACCTCCGCGTCGGATCGCTGGTGGTCGCGGTCGGTAACCCGCTCGGTCTGGCCGGCAGCGTCACAGCCGGTGTCGTGAGCGCGCTCGGCCGGGCGATGCCGGCCCGGACACGCAGCGCCTCGCGCATCATCGAGAACGTCATCCAGACCGACGCGGCACTCAACCCGGGCAACTCCGGAGGCGCCCTCGTCGACCCTCATGGCCGGGTCGTCGGGATCAACACCGCGGTCGCCGGGTTCGGCCTCGGGCTCGCGGTTCCGATCAACGCCACCACGCAGCGGATCGTCTACGCGCTGCTGCACGACGGTCGTGTTCGCCGGGCCTACCTCGGCCTGGTCACCTCCCCGGCACCGTTGCCGCCGGTCTGGACCGACCGGACCGGTCAGCGCACCGCGTTGCGGGTTGCTGAGGTCGTCGCCGACAGTCCCGCGGCATTGAGCGGACTGCGCTCCGGAGACCTGATCCTCGCCGTCGACGGTACGCCGCTGGGCGACGCCCAGTCCCTGCAACGGCTGATGTTCGAGGAGGCGATCGGACGTCGTACCGAGATCACCGTGCTGCGCAACGGCGCGCTGGTTGACGCCGTGGCCGAGCCGATCGAGCTCACCGACTGACCCTGGTGCGCCGACGGGCGGGTCTGTCCTGCAGAGGACCCGCCAGCCCGCAGGGAGGGGATGTCCTGCGGGCTGACGGGGTGGGTGGATGCGAGACCCGTAAGACTCAGGACGGGACGAGGATCGCCGCTGCGCCAGACCGACCGACCCCGCGATCGACACCGGCAGTCATCACCTGAGCGACGGCGTCGACGGCTGCGCTCAACGCGACCAGGTCGCCGATGACGCGAGCCAGGTCAAGGGCGGCGTCGAGCACGTGCTGAGCCAGGGGACTCGGCCCCGTGGCGTACAGGTTCAGAGCCCCGACGTGGTAGCCCTGCGCTGACAACGAGATCGCGGTCAGCGACCGGAAACCGGGCACGGCAGTGTCCGAGCCACAGGTCTGCTCTCGCAGGGTCGCAGCGAGGTCATCCGTGCTCGACATCCAGGCCCCGCGACTGGCATCGATGGTCGGACCCTCGCCGCGCTTGTACTGGAGGGTGTCCGCCGCCTCGACGAGCGGATCGGTCGCCCCGACGCTGAGCAGTCGACGGCCGTTCAGCACGCTGATGCTGACAGCGTCGACACCACTGAGGACGGCTCGAACGGAGTGCGTCAGCCAGGACAACGCATCCTCACCCGGCGAGTTGTCCGTCGACAGCAGTCCGAGCACAGCTGGCTGACTCACGACGTCACTGCCTTTCCGATCGACCCGACCCATTGGTCTGTCTCTAGGTCTAAGCAATCACGATTCGAGGTCTACAAGCCAGATGAGAACCTATGCAAGTATGCAAAGACTTTTGAAGAAGATGGCCTCGCCTGTGAGGCTTTACAAGTCTGACGGGAGATCACTACGCCCCCGCGGAACTTGTGCAGAATCTGGTTGAAGTTGCATCACTAGTCGGAAGAGGGTCACATGAGCGAGACCGAGATCCGTCCAGCGTCGAAGCAACCCGACGTCGGGGCAGGCCTGAGCATCCAGGCCGTGAGCCAGCTCCTCGATGTCCCGGCGCCGACCATTCGGTCGTGGGAGCGTCGCTATGGTGTGCCTCCTACGGGCCGCAGCACCGGTGGCCACCGGCGGTTCTTCCCCGACGACTTGGTGATGCTCCGCCAGATGCGCGACGAGATCGCCCGAGGACACCGGGCCGCCGATGCTGCAGCGCGGGTGATCCACTCCGCGCAGGACCAGCCGCCCCACCAGGAGCTGATCGAGGACTTCCTGCAAGCGGCGTACCGACTCGACCCACGCAGCGCTGACGCCTTGCTCGAACACGCTCGAGAGAAGATCGGTGTCGAGGCCGCGATTACCGGTGTCCTGCTGCCCGCCATGCGCCAGATCGGGGTGTGGTGGGAGACCGGCCGCTGCGACGTTGCGCACGAGCATCTCGCGACCGAAGCGGCCCGAGCCTGGCTCAACCGACTGCTGTACCTCGGGCCCTCGCCGTGGCAGCCGGAGACGTTGATCCTGACGTGCGGTCCCCGAGATCATCACACGCTCGGCCTGGAGGCGATGGGGGTGCTGTTGGCCAACCGAGGGTTCGGCTGTCGCGTGCTCGGCGCCCGGACACCGGTCAAGTCCCTCGCGGCGGCCGTCCAGGGCACCGGGGCGGCAGGACTGGTGATGGTCTCGCACCTGTCGATCGGGCGCCGCTCGGCGATCGAGGCGCTGCGTTCGGTGCAGAACACCGGCACCCTGCTCTTCTATGCAGGTAATGCGTTCGTCTCGCCGCAGTCTCGCAAGGGCATACCCGGGCTCTACCTGGGCGAGAACCTGCTCGACGCAGCCGACCAGATCGCCGACGCGCTCTCGTCGAACCGACCTCGTCGCTGAGCCGGGTGCACGTCGCGAAATGGCTGAAGCGGTGATGGGCGCCTCGGGTTGGGTACAGCGCCCGGTATGACCATCACCCCGGCACCCGCTCCCGACGAGCCGCCGACCGGACCCGAGCCGGCGCCCGACCCCGGCCCAATCGTCCCCTCGCCCGGCCCCGGCGAGCGCGACCCGGACACCATCGACCCGGTTCCTGTCGATCCCGAGCCAGCGGGACCGGGAAGTGACCCCGATCCGGAGCCTGATCCGGCGACCCCCGGCCTGAGCGATCGTGACGCACAACAGGCTGACGTCGACGAGGAGCTGGCCGGGCCGATCGCTCAAACCCGGTAGCCCGGTACTTCGTCCGGTCGCCCGCACGGCGCTCGCGGACTAGCCTGCAGACACCGGCGATGCGGGAGGGTGTGACCATGCGGGTGCTGTGCGCCGATGCCACGGCGGAGACGACGGTCGAGCAGCTGGAGTCGCTCGGCCACAGCTGCGACGTCGAGCCCGACCTCTCTGCGGCAGACCTGGCCGGTCGGGTGGCAGGGTACGACGTACTCGTAGTGCGGAGCACGAAGGTCACCGCCGACGTGTTCGCCGCTGCCGACCGACTCTCGCTCGTGGTGCGGGCAGGGGCAGGGACCAACACGATCGATACCGCGGCTGCCGCGCGGAAAGGCGTCTTCGTCGCCAACGTCCCGGGTCGCAACTCGATCGCGGTCGCCGAGCTCACCCTCGGTCTGTTGCTCGCGATCGACCGGCGGATCCCCGACAGCGTGGCTGACCTGCGCGCCGGTCGCTGGGACAAGAAGACCTACAGCAAGGCGAACGGGCTGCACGGCTCGACGTTGGGCATCGTCGGAATGGGTGACATCGGGCTGGCCGTGGCCGAACGGGCCGTCGCCTTTGGTATCACGGTGCAGGTGGTGGCGCGCGAGGGACGTGACGACGCGGTGCTGCAGCGACTCAACGACCTCGGCGTCGTCGAGGTGGACTCGCTCGAGGCGCTCGTCTCCTCCTCGGACGCGGTCAGTGTGCACGTGCCGTCGAACGACCAGACCCGCGGCATGGTCGACGCGACCTTCCTCGGGTGGATGCGCCCAGGTGCGGTCTTCATCAACACCTCGCGCGGCGACGTCGTCGACGAGCCGGCGCTGCTCGAGGCTGTCGAGGAGAAGGGTCTGCGCGTCGGCGTCGACGTGTACGACGACGAGCCGTCCGGCGGCCGAGCCGAGTGGACGTCCAAGCTCGCCCAACACCCCAACGTCGTAGGGACCCATCACGTCGGTGCCTCGACCGAGCAGGCCCAACGGGCGATCGCTGACGGTGTCGTCGAGGTGATCTGCGCATTCGGCGAGGGCCAAGCGCCGAACTGCGTCAACCTCACGCCCGCCCGGCTCGGCACCGTGACGTTGAGCGTGCGCCATCTCGACCGGGTCGGCGTGCTGGCCCGGGTCCTCGACCTGCTCAGCGAGCAACGCCTGAACGTCGAGCAGATGCAGAATCGGGTCTTCGAGGGTGGCGAGGCTGCGATCGCCACTATCGATGTGGGTGGCGACGTGGACGAGGCTCTGGCCGAGCGGCTTCGCGGCGTCCCGGACATCATCAGCGTCTCGCTGACCAGCCTGCCCTGACGCCGATCCGACCCGTTGGTCCGCGAGCGAGACTGCCAGCTGGGTCCTTCACCTGGGTCCTTCAGCTGCGACCCTGAGGCGACCAGATCAGCGGGACGAACGCATAGTGGCCGTGCTCGTGGACGGACACCTCGTCGAGGCCCGGACGGTCCACCACGGTCATCACCGACAGGATCGGCGCGACCAGACGCCCCCCTACGGCAAGCTGCTCGACCAGCGGATCCGGCATGGCGCGCGCTCTGGCCGACACCAAGATCTTGTCGAACGGCGCAAGGTCGGGAGCACCGAGCGTCGACCGGTCGGCCGTTCGCACGCTGACGTGCTCGCCAGCGGCCGCATGCAGGTTGTGCCGGGCGACCTTCGCGAGGGCAGGCACGATCTCCACCCCGATCACGACCCCGGAGCCGCCAACGAGCTCCCCGAGCAGGGCTGAGGTCCATCCGGATCCACACCCGACGTCGAGGACCCGGTCGCCTGGTCGGGCGTCGAGCAGCTCGAGCATGGCGCGCACGGTCCGCGGTTGGGAGTTGGTCTGGCCGTGCCCGATCTCCAGCGGCCGGTCCTCACCGGCGTACCGGCGTTTGCGTCGTGGCAGGAACGGCTCGCGGGGGACCGCGTCGAAGGCGGCCTGAACCCGCTGCTGCACGTTCGTGGACGCGGGACCGGTAGTCATGGTCGATGCCTCACCGCCACCGTAGGCCATCCGGACGGCCGATAATCAGATGCGCGCGGCTGCGAGGAACTCCTACCCTCGACGTCATGGGCATCCCAAAGTGAGATGAGCCGGGTCACGAGCCGTGGCCTGACGACCAGCGCGCAATCCATGGGCCAGCGACCTGCGGCGCGCTGGTCGAGCGTCCACACCCACGTTCGGAGCCGTCCATGTGTCCGCCCTTACCGGCACCCGGTGCGACATCGCTGTCGCTCTCGTGGCTCGACCGGTTGCAGCCGATCGGGGCGAGCCATCCCGCATCGCGTCGCTACTCGCAGGTCAGGCGCAACCTGGCGCCGCGTGCCGAACGTGCCGTCAGCGTGCACGGGCTGTGGGCGCATCAGCACCTGTCCCGGGTCGGCGCCGCCATCGACGTCGCGCTGTGGTGTCCGGGGCAGTCGAGGTCGCGCGACCTGGAGACGGTGACCCGCGACGTCGTCGGCATGGCATCGTCGGCGTACGCGATCTCCGAGCGCACGCTGGCCCGCCTCCACCCCGGTCTGTCCGCGCCCACCGTGCTGTCGGTGGTGCGGTTGCCTTCGTGGACGCCGGTCCAGGTGCTGCGGCCCGACGCGCGGCTGCTGCTGGTGGCCGACGGGCTCGAGTACGCCGGCAATCTCGGCACGCTGGTCCGTACCGCCGATGCGTGTGGCGCCGACGGCCTGGTACTGACGTGTGGCGTGGCGCGACTCAGCCACCCCAAGGTGTTCGTGTCCAGCCGCGGGACGGTCCTCACGGTGCCCGTGCTCGAGTACGCCGACGCCGTGGCTGCCCGTCGCGCTCTCGACGCGGCCGGCTTCACCGCGTACGTCGCCGACCCGGACGCTCCCCGCTCGTACCGAGACACCGACTTCCACAGCAGGTCCGCCGTTGTCGTCGGGTCCGAGGGTGCGGGGGTCTGTGCCGCGTGGCGGACGCCAGACCTGCCACGGATCTCGATCCCGATGCGCGGGCGGGCGGACTCGCTCAACGTGGCCGCATCCGCGGCAGTCCTGGCCTTCGAGGTACGGGCTCAGCACGACCGGCGGACGTCAACGCCATGACGTGCTCAGGACTCGCAGACGATCCCGTCGTTGTCGCCGTCGACGTACCAGTCGTACTCCGGGTCGCGTCCGCGATAGTACGGCCCGTACCCGTGGTCGATCGCCTCCCGACAGGTGTCGAACCGGGGATCGGTGCCGGGCGTCCGGGTCACGACACGGGCCTTGTGCACCCGGATCAGGGTGTTCGGACAATGTGACGCGACCTTCCGCATCGCCTGCTTCTCGGCGGCGTCGACGCGCAGGCTCCAGCGGGTCTTGACCGCGACGTACTGGCCCACGTAACCACATCGTCCGTACTGCGGCAGCCAGCTGGCCGGGTCGCCATCGCCCTTGGACTGGTTGACGTTGTCGGTGACGGCCCTCAGCACCCGCGCGTCGGCAAGGTCGTTGGCATAGGCCACCCGCCGGGCAGTGCCCCAACGCTTACCGCCAGAGCGCCAGACCTCGAACAGCGGGACCAGGTGGTCGATGTCGACGTCGCTCGCGCGTCGCCAGAAGCGCCGGTCGTAGGAGGAGTACCAGCGACCACGGGTCACCGTGCATCGCCCGGTCACGGCCCGGCGGGACTCGCTCACCAGCACCTCGGCACGCGTGTCGCGACAGTCGCGGTCGGCGTCTCGCCAGCCTCCGAACTTCGAACGGTCGTAGCCGCGCGGCGTCTGACGTGCGGTGGGCAGCCGACGAAGCGCGGCACGGAGCTTGACCTTGAGCAGCGCCTTGCGGTTCACGGCGTACGGCGGCGACTGACCGGTCGCGGCCGCGGCGGCCGCGACCGTGGGCGCCGTCGGCGCGGCCGTGAGCGTCACACCTTCGGCACCGAAGGAGTACGTCGCGGGCAGCAGGCCCAACACGAGGATCGAGATCACGACACGTTTCACCCCGACGTCTCTATCAGACAAACCGGGTGGGCGGGTGGATATTGGCCCGATCCCTCGACCTCCCGTGTCGCGAATCGGTCGGACCGGTCCGCCGCGAGAGGCTTGCAGGGTGGACGCGCTCAGCTTGGTGTGGCACCGGATCACGGCGCTCCAGCCTGCGCCGGCGCACGACGTGACGCTTGGTGCCGCGGTGGTGGCGGCGGTGATCGTGGCCGTGCCTCGGACCTGGGAGCCGGCCCGTCAGCTGGTGACGATCGTCCACGAGGGCGCCCACGGGCTGGTCGCGATGCTGACGGGTCGGCGACTCGCCGGCATCCGGCTGCACTCGGACAGCTCGGGCGTGACGGTGTCGCGTGGCAGGTCGAGCGGGCCGGGGATGGTGGCCACGGCGGCGGCGGGCTACATCGGTCCGGCGGTGCTGGGTCTGGGGTGCGCCTTGCTGCTCTCACAACGGCACGCGGTGGCGGTGCTCTGGCTGCTCCTGGTGCTGCTCGCCGGGCTGCTGCTGCAGATCCGCAATCTCTACGGACTGCTCGTGGTTGCCTTGGTCGGCGTTGCGCTGTTCGTGGTCTCCTGGCGGCTGGAGATCCGGACGCAGGTCGTCGTGTCCTACGCCGTGACCTGGTTCCTGCTCATCGCCGCGCCCCGACCGGTCTGGGAGCTGCAACGTTCCCGGCGGCGGGGCCGGGCACCTAGGTCTGACGTGGACCAGCTCGCTCGGCTCACCCCGCTGCCCGCGATCGTCTGGGTGGGGATCTTCCTGATCGTCACAGTAGGAGCCCTGGTCCTGGGCGGTTCGCTGCTGCTCGCGCGTTGACGCGGTCGGTATACGTGGGGGATGACTGAATCGGTGGTGCCTGCGCCGGACGAACACCTCACCGACGGGTGGGAGCCGGACCTGCCGGCCCAGGACACCCTGGTCCGGCAGGCGGTCCTGGCGCACGCGTCCTGGCCGGTCGCCGTGGCCATCAGCTCCGGACGTCCGTGGCATCGCGACGAGCACTGGTCGGGGGCCTGGCTCGGTGACCGCGGCGCCTTCACGAACATGGTCATGCCGACCTGTCCACCGAAGGATCCGGCCGCCCTGGTGGCCGCGTTCAACGCGCTGGTTCCGCCGTATGCGTCCTACGTGTTGTTCGACGCCTGGCGGACAGACCTGTCGGCGTACGGCCTCACGCTGATCGGGCACCCACCCGTGATGGTGCGGTTCGCAGGCCCGGCGCCGACGTCGCACCCTGCTGCCGCCGAGGTCCGCGAGGTGTTCACCGCGGACGAGCTCGCGATCGCGGAGCGGATCGTGGTCGATGGCTATCCGCTTCCCGACGTGCAGCCGATGAGTCGAGGCGACGTGTTCGGCCTGACGATCCTGGAGGGTCAGACCCGGATCTGGCTGGGCTACCTCGAGGGTGAGCCGGTCGCCGTCGCGGTGGCTCATCACGACTCCGGGGTGACGCTCGTGCAGTACGTCGCGACGCTTCCGGCTGCCCGGGGACGTGGTCTCGGCAGCGCGGTCACCTGGGCCGCGACGCTCTCCGAGCCCGACGCGCCGGCCATGCTGGTCGCCAGTGACGACGGGCGCGGTGTCTACGAGCAGATGGGCTACCACGCCCTCGAGAGGTGGAGCTGCTGGATCCGGCCGGCCGGCTGATCGCAGGGTCAAGGCGGCGGGTCAGCGAACGACGCTGCGCCTGTGCCCTGGCGTGCTCGGCGGCAGGTGCGACGATGGTTGGATGAGCGACGTCGTGGCAGAGCTGGAGGAGAAGCGCCGCCAGCTCGAAGAGCAGCTCGCGGAGATGTCGGCGCCGCCGGAGGAGCTCGGCAGCATCTCGTTCGGCAAGCGGGTGGGGGAGGGGACGAGCCAGGCCGTGGACCGGCTCTCGGCCGTGCCAGCGCACGACCAGCTCCAGCAGCTGCTCGCCGACGTCACCCGGGCGCAGGTCAAGATAGCTGACGGGAGCTACGGCAGGTGCGACGAGTGCGGCCGCGACATCGGCGGCCCGCGGCTGGAGGCCAGGCCCTGGGCGAGTCGATGCATCGAGCACGCCTGACCCCGAGACCTGCCCGGTCAGGTCACTCGCGGACGACCTGCCGCGCATCCTTGTCGGTCCGCAACCCGAGGAACCTGGGATGGCGGAGCTGCCCGTCTCGGGTCCACTCCGCGAAGCCCACCTGCGCGACCAGGTTCGGCTGCACCCAATGCACGTCGCGGCGAAAGGCCGGCGCGCTCGGCAGGGTCGTCTCGTCGTACGCCGGCTGCTCGATCGTGATCGCCGCGAGCCGCTCGGTCATCGAGGCGAGCAGCGCCTGGTCGAAGCCGGTGCCCACCTTTCCGGCGTACACCAGGGCACCGTCAGGGGAGTAGTAGCCGAGCAGCAGCGCACCGAAGCCGGATCTGGACCCACGCGGGTCCGTCCAACCGCCGACCACGAACTCCTGGCCGCGCTCGCACTTGAACTTCAGCCAGTCGGTCGTCCGGCCGGAATGGTACGGCGCGTCGGCGCGCTTGGCGATCAGGCCTTCCCAGCCCGCGGCGCAGGCCTGCTGGAAGTAGTCCTCGCCGTCGGCGTTGCGATGCTGGGTGAAGCGCAACGGGTCGTGCCAGTCGAACAAGTCCCTCAGCAGGGCCTTGCGTTCACGCAACGGCAGACCGCGAGTGCTGTGACCGTCGAGGTGTAACAGGTCGAACATGTAGTAGTAGACCTGGACGCCCGTGCGCAGCGCCTTCGCAGGGTCGCTGACATGCATGCGTGGTTGCAGTGCGCTGAAGCTGGTCTGGCCGCCGTCGAAGGCGACGGCCTCGCCGTCGACGACGAAGTCCGGCACATCGACGCCGGCCAGGGCCGCCACGATCTCGGGAAAGCTCGCTGCTGCGTCCGCCCCGCGACGACTGACGACGGCGATCTCGTCGCCGCAGCGCGAGCCCAGGATGCGCATCCCGTCGAGCTTGCGCTCGAAGATCCAGTTGGGTCGGGAGAAGCGGTCCTGGGTCAACGTGGCCAGTGCCGGACCGGGTACGTCCGACACCTTCTCGCGGCTGGCCATGACCCCCTTTGTACCCCAGACGTTGTGAGAGAGTGGGAGCGGCGCAGACGCGCTGATTCGACGACAGAGCCGAGGGGATCACCCTGACGACTCATCAGGCGACGTCCAAGCCGGCTGTTGACTCCGGACCCACGAGCGACATCAAGACCGAAGCGGCACGCCAGCACTGGACCGGCCTCAGGGTCGCCGGGTGGCTGCTGCATCTGTACACCGCGGTCGGTACGGTCTTCGGCTTCCTGATCGTGATCGCCGCGTTCCAGGGCAAGATCGAGCAGGCACTGTGGCTGGGACTCGTCGCGCTGATCATCGACGGCACCGACGGAATGGTCGCTCGCTACCTGCGCGTGAGCGAGACCATCCCGTCCTTCGACGGTGCCCGTCTCGACGACATCGTGGACTACCTGACGTACGCCTTCGCCCCGATGATCCTGCTCTGGACGACCGATCGGCTGCCGGAAGGCTGGATCGGCAAGACGGTGGCGGTGCTGCCGCTGCTGGCCTCGTGCTACCAGTTCTGCCGGACCGATGCCAAGACGGCCGACCACTTCTTCCTCGGCTTCCCGAGCTACTGGAACGTCGTGGCGTTCTACGTCTTCGTGCTCGACCTCGGCTCCCTCACGACCGCGGTGATCCTGATCGCGTGCACCGTCTTGGTGTTCATCCCGATCCGCTACGTGTACCCCTCTCGGACCAAGATCCTGCGCGGGGTCAGCATCGCGCTCACCACCATGTGGCTGGTGATGTACGCGATCCTGCTCCTGCAGATGCCTGACACGAAACCGCTCGTGGTCGCGCTGTCGTTCGCCTATCTGGCCTACTACATGGGCCTGTCGATCTACCTGTCGTGGGTGCTGCCCCGGCTGCCCGCCAAGCGCTTGTCGAAAGACGCGATCGCCGCCGAGCTCGACGACTGATCTGGTGCTGGGTCTGTCCGCTGCGCTCGGCGCGGCTGTTGTCTTCGGGTTCGCCGCAGTGCTCCAGGCCAAAGCCGTCCGCAGGGTGTCCGGGACCGGCGGCGTACGCATCCTGCTGCTGCTGCTCGGCCAACCGCTGTTCCTCGCCTCGATCGGGCTCAGCCTGTGCGGCTTTCTGCTGCACCTGGTGGCCATCAGGACGATCCCGCTGTACCTGGCGCAGGCCGGGATCGCGGGAAGTCTTGCCGTCACGGCCCTACTGGCGGTGGTCCTGATCCGCGAGCGGCTCACGCCCGCCGACTGGAGCGCCGTCGGGGCCATCACGGTCGGGCTCGCGATGCTGGCGGTGGCGTCCGGCAGCATCGGGGAGGACGACCCACCACCGGGATTCGTGCTCGGGTTGTACGCCGGGATCGCGGCGGTCGCCGCCCTGGCCGTCCTGGTGTCGCGCAGCGCGAGCGCGTACGTGTCCAGCGGCCTCGGGGTGCTTGCCGGGCTCGGCTTCGCCGGAAGCGGGCTCGCCGCCCGGGTGCTGCCCGGACTGAGCCCGGCGCAGCTGTGGGACGCCCCGGCGACGTACGCGCTTCCGCTCAGTGGCTGTCTCGCCTACGCGATCTACTCCTTCGCCCTGCGCCGAGGTTCGGTCACCGAGGCGACCGGGCCGCTGATCGTCTTCCAGACCCTCACCCCGGCACTGGTCGGCGTTGCCCTGCTCGGCGACCAGGTCCGGTCCGGTTGGGCCGTGGTGGCGGTGATCGGGTTCGTGATGACCGCGGTCGGCGCCGTTGCGCTGGCCCGGTTCGAGGGCGGCCCGGAAGGTCATGGCGAGCCCGGGGTTCCCGCCACGCGCGCGGCAAGGTGACGTCGTGGCAGACCAGGGCGACGTGCGCGCGCGGCTTGTCTACCCGCATCAGCTGTTCCGCGAGCACCTCGACGCTGACTCCACGACGCTGATCGTGCTGATCGAGGACGACCTCTTCTTCCGTCAGCTCCGGTTCCACCGGCACAAGCTTGTGCTGCACCGCTCCAGCATGCGGTCGTTCGCCGACGAGCTGCACGCGAAGGGGCTCCGGACGGAGTACGTCGAGTCGAGCCCCGATGAGTCGACGCACGACCGACTTCTGGAGGTGCTGAAACGGCGCAGGGTGACCAGCGCGAGCTACTTCGACGTGGTGGACGACTGGCTGGAGCAGCGCATCTCGCACAGCCTGGAGACCGCCGGCGTTGCTCGGGAGCGGATGGAGTCGCCCGGCTTCCTGACCACGCGCACCGACCTGCGCAAGTACTTCTCGAACCGGCCACGCCGGATGAACCGCTTCTACGAGTGGCAGCGGCGCCGGCTCGACATCTTGATGGACGGCGACGGTCCGGTGGGCGGGCGGTGGAGCTTCGACGCCGACAACCGCAAGAAGCTGCCGCGTTCCTTGGCCGTGCCAGCGGTCCCGCGGCCGCGCGCCACGCAGCACACGACGTCTGCGCTCGAGTGGGTGCAGGACACCTTTCCGGACAACCCCGGCGAGGTCGACGGTTTCGCGTGGCCGACCGAGCGGGATCAGGCCGAGCGCTGGCTGCAGCGCTTCCTCGAGCAGCGCTTCACGTTGTTCGGGCCGTACGAGGACGCGATGGTCGAGGATGAGCCGTTCTTGTTCCACTCGGTGCTCTCGCCGTTGCTCAACATCGGTCTGCTCGATCCGCGGCACGTGGTCGACGCGGCGTTGGAGTACGCCGAGCAGCACGACACACCGATCGCCAGCGTTGAGGGGTTCGTCCGCCAGGTGATCGGTTGGCGGGAGTACATGCGCGCGACCTACCTGATCTTCGGCCGGCGGATGCGCACGCAGAACGCCTTGCAGCTGACCCGCCCAATCCCGCCGTCCTGGTGGGAAGGGACGACCGGGCTCGGGCCGGTCGACACGGTGATCGGACGGATCGCTCGGACGGCGTACGCCCATCACATCGAGCGACTGATGGTGCTCGGGAACGCGATGTTGTTGCTGCGCTTCGATCCCGACGAGGTCTATGAGTGGTTCATGTCGCTGTTCATCGACGCCTACGACTGGGTGATGGTGCCGAACGTCTACGCGATGAGCCAGTTCGCCGCTGGTGAGCTGATCACGACCAAGCCCTACGTCAGCGCCTCGGCTTACCTGCGCCGGATGAGCGACTTCACTCAGGGCGAGTGGTGTGAGGTGTGGGACGCGCTCTACTGGCAGTTCGTGGACGACTACCGGGACGTGTTCCTCGACAACCGACGCTCGTCGATGATGGTGCGGCAGTACGACAAGCTCGACCCGGCCAGACGCAGCCGGCTTGCCGAGGTGGCCCGACCCTGGCTCGACGACTGAGCCCGCCCGCCCCCCACAACCCCGCGAACTGCGGGAAAGTGCAGGGCGACACGCCGTACGGCGCCTGCGCTTTCCCGCAATCGCGGGGAGTGTGACAGGTCGCGAAGTGGTAACGACCGGGTTCCGATTCGCCCCGCGGCGGGTGAACTGTCGGTGCCGCACAGCACGATGTGGGGGATGAGTGCCACGTTCCCACCGGGGAAGGCAGATACGCTCCGTGGCCGGCCAGACTGCTGGTCCGGCGTGGGCTGGCTGCTCGCGGTCACCGCACTGTGCGCGATCGCCGACGGGTTCGCGCTTCCTGACGCCTCGGTCTGGTTGGGGATGCCGATGTCGGGAGACGAGATGTTCCGTCCCGAGTGGCTGGTGATGGGCACCCTGGTCGCGCTACCGCTGTTCCGGCTGGCCCGGGCCAGCATCTTCCTGGGGGTGCTGGGCTTCCTGCTCGGCTCGGGTGAGATGTTCACCATCGTCGACAACGCCAGAGGCCGCTTCGCCCACAATGCGGAGCTGTTCGACACCGGACCGCAGTTCAACTCGATCTTCTACGCGCTGGCAGCGCTCCAGGTCGTGATCTTCCTGGTGGCCACGATCAAAGGGCTACGCCTGCGCTGGGCAGATCTGCGTTTCGACGCGATGATGCGCAAGATGTCCGCCGGGGACGAGCCGCCGCAGCACGACCTGGTTCGGCCCGAGCAGGTTGCGGACTGACCGAGCCGCGACCTGCCCGGGACCCATGTCAGGCGGCCTTGAGACCGCGCAGCGCCTCGAGCGCCTTGTCGGCGTGCACGTCGAAGTTCATCTCGCTGGTGATGACCTCCCGGATCGACCGGTCGGTGTCGATGACGAACGTGGCGCGCTTCACCGGGGTGATGTACTTGCGCTTCACGCCGTACGCCGTCGCCACCGAGCCGTCGGTGTCGGACAGCAGCGGGTAGTCCAACGACTGAGCGTCCGCGAAGTCCTTCTGAGCCGCCATGTCATCGACGCTGATGCCGACCCGCTGGGCGCCGAGCGCGTCGAACTCCGCCTTCAAGTCGCGGAAGCGGCAGGCTTCCTTCGTGCACCCGCCGGAGGCCGCGACCGGGTAGAAGAACAGCACGACCGGGCCGCGCGTGAGCATGTCCTCCAGGCTGGTCTGGACGCCGTCCTGCGTGGGCAGGGTGAAAGCAGGGGCCTGGGTGCCGGCCTTGATCGTCTTCATCGCGGGTGCCTCTCTGAGTGGGAATCGGAAACGGTGGGAGGTCGGCGGGTCAGCCCGACGCCCGAGGGCTCTTGGGGGGAAGGGGGAGGAAGCCGCTGGTACGCCGGACGTAGTCGGCATAGCCCGGTCGTCGGTCGTTGATGTCCTTCTCGAGCAGCGGTTTGCCGCTACCCCGGGCCAGCAGCCAGGTCATCACCAACGGCGAGATGATCGTCAAGATCCCGGGCCAGTGCGCAAACGCGATCAGCGACAAGCCCCACCAGACGGTCGCGTCGCCGAAGTAGTTGGGGTGGCGGGTGTAGCGCCACAGTCCGGTGTCCAGCACGGCACCGCGCGAGTCCGGGTCGTTGCGGAACCGGGACAGCTGCCAGTCGCCTACGGTCTCGAAGAAGAAGCCGACGGCCCAGATGACGACCCCGATCCACTCCACGACACCGAGCGCGTCCGGTTGGGCGACCGCCATCTGCACGGGCAGCGAGATCAGCCACATCAGTCCGCCCTGGGTCAGGTAGACCCGCTGGAAGGCGAACGCGTTCGGGTGTCCGGGAGCGCGCGCCATCAACGCCTCGTAGCGCGGGTCCTCACCCTTGCCGCGTGAGCGCAACCCGATGTGGGTCCCGAGCCGGACCCCCCAGACCACGGTGAGCAGCGTGACGAGCAGGCCGCGTCCGCGGTCACCGGTATCCGTACCGATCGACACCAGGTACGCCGTCACCGCGATCAGTGCGAAGCCCAGCCCCCAGGTGACGTCGACGACCGCATGCTTGCCGACCCGCAGCGCCACGACGAACGTGACACCGAGTGCCACGACCACGGCGAGCACCGTCCACGGCAGGATTGCCGCGAACGCACTCCAGTCGAATTCCTTGCCCACCGGTCAGCTCACCAGCTGCGCCCGAACGGCAGGCCGCTGTCGCCGACCTCGGTCCTGGTCGCCAGGATCTGGTCGACTCCCATCCGACCCTCCTCAAAGCTGAGCGCCGCGCCCACCATGTAGAGCCGCCACACGCGGGCGACCTCTTCTCCGACCATCGCGACCGCCTCGTCCCAGTGTGACGCGAACGTGGCGTACCACTCCTGGATCGTCCGGACGTAGTGCTCGCGCAGCGCGTGGACGTCACGGACCTCCAGGCCGGCGGCCTCGAGCATCTCCACGGTCTCTCCGACCGGGCGCATGTGCATGTCGGGGGCGATGAACGCCTCGATGAACGCGCCCCCGCCCGGAGCGCTGCGCCTCGACATCTGTTGGATCAGCAGACGTCCGCGCGGCCTCAGCAGGCCGTGCAGTTGTGCGGCGAAGGCGGGATAGTTCGCCTGGCCGACGTGCTCGCCCATCTCGATGGAGCCGATGGCGTCGAACGGGCCGTCGGTCACGTCGCGATAGTCCTGCAGTCGGACCTCGAGGTTGGTGATCCCGCGAGCGGCGACCCGCTTGGTGACGAAGTCGCGCTGCTCCTTGGCCAAGGTCACGCCGACGACCTCGATGTCGTAGTGCTGCGCGGCGTACAACGACAGCGATCCCCAGCCGCAGCCGACGTCGAGCATCCGCATCCCCCTGCGCAGACCGAGCTTGCGACAGACCAGGTCGAGCTTGTCGCGCTGGGCGTCGGTACCGGTGTAGGCCGGGTCGTCGCTGGTCCAGTAGCCGCACGAGTACGCCATGTGCGGGTCAAGGATCAGCTCGTAGAAGTCGTTGGACAGGTCGTAGTGATGGGAGATCGCTGCCCGGTCGCGCAACAGGCTGTGTAGCCGACCGCGCAGTCGTGCCTGCGAGTCGGGCGGCGGAGGAGGGCTCCCGATCACGCCGAGTCCGTACGCCGTACGAAGTCCTGACGCGAGCACGCCGAGTCCGGGGCGCCCACTGGTTCCGTGCTCGCGCACCGTGGACCAGACCCGGCGGAACCCGCCGAGCAGGTCCCCGTCGACGTCGATCTCGCCAGTGACGTACGCCTGCGCAAGCGCCAGCTCCGGGCGGTGGAACAGCAGACGACGCAGCGCCTGCGGCGACCGAATCGTGACGACCGGGGCGTTGTCCGGGCCGGACTCGCTGCCGTCCCAGGCCCGGATCCGGATCGGCAGCGTTCCACCGAAAGCCGGGCGAGCGACCGTGGCAAGCTGGTCGGCCACGTCGGGCGGGGGCATCAGGCTCCTCGTGACGGGTAGGCAGTCAGAACAGACGACCTCGCGGCCGTCACGAAGGATTCGTTGCGGTCGCGCTGATGGATGGGCGCTACCCGGTGCCAGAGTCGCCGTAGACCGTGACGTGGACGTGGTCCTCGTGATTGGCCGTAGCCGAGCCGCGGTCGGTGAACGTGCGCCACCCTTCGCTGATCCGCTCCACCGTCCAGATCTGCTGCGACCACAGCACTTCGCTCACGCCGAGCTCGCTTCGGTGGTCGATCACCCAGGCGGCGATGGCGTCACCCAGGGCCTGGTCGGAGGTCATGATGTCGAGCGCTTGGCCGGTCCCGTGCTCGCCGCTGTCGCCGGGCCGCAGGCCGCCGTACGACGTGACCTGAGGGAATGCGGCGCACACGGCCCGGTATACCCGGACCGCGTCGGCCGTCAGCCCGCTCTCGACCGCGCTGCCCAGCCGGCACGGAGCGTACGAGACGCTGCCTGGTGACGGGGCCTGCGTCGTCGTCGGCGGCGTGGTGTCGGCGGTCGGCTTGTCCGGCGAGAGGTACGCCGCATTGACCCAGCGTGGCAGGCCGGCCCGGACGATCTGCGCCCAGTCGCCATCTTCCGAGCCGGTGATCGCGACCCGGGTACCCGCCGGGATCACCGTCAACAGGGTGCTGTCCTCGCCTGCCCCGGACCAGACATTGAGGTCGGTGGTGCTCCAGCGGTGACCCGTCGCCTTGGGCACTGGAGCAGTCTCGACTCCCGAGCGCGCAGGCGGGACTATCGCGGCGGACCGGTCCGCGGAGCGGCTCACGGCGACGCCGGGCTCGCGGTCGGCGGTCGGGGCGTCCACCGTGCCCAGGGAACGGGGCGCAATCAGACCGGACGCCGACGTGATCGTCGATGCGGCCGGGTGCGGCCAGACCGCGAACCCGACGCTGCCGGCCGTTACGACAGCGAGGGCGCCGGCGGGCGCGGACAGCCAGCGGGACCAGATGCCGGTACGTGGGGTACGGGCGGCGACGTGTCGACCCTGGTGACGGGGTGCGGGCACTGAACAATCACCGATCCGGGCTTGGCGGCGCGCCGACAGCGGCGCGGGGTCGGTTCGAGTGAACCACATCCGCGCAGCGTGGGCACATCGGCTCCGGACGTCTCACCCGAAAACGTCAGTGCAGCCAGCGGGTTGCGGCGGCGACCTCCTCGTCGGTGGCGTCCTCGAAGAGTTCGATCTCGCTCTCGCGCAGCGCCACGATCGAAGCCGACAGAGCCGGCCCGAACGCGTCCCCGATGACGCCGTCGGCGACGAACGCGTCTGTGGCGGTTCGCAGGTCCTGAGGGAGCCGAGCGATGCCGCGCTCACTCAAAGTTGCCTGATCCAGCACCGCGGGGTCGACGTCGATCGGCTCCGGAAGGGTGGCGCCGGTCGCCAGCCCGTCTCGACCGGCCGCGATCAGGCCGGCCAGGAGCAGATAGGGGTTGGCGTGCAGGTCGAAGCACTTGACCTCCAGGTTGGCGGCCCAGGAGGTGCTCCCCTGGGATCCCGTCACCATCCGCAGCGCGGCCTCCCGGTTCTCCAGCCCCCAGCAGGCGTACGTTCCGGCCCAGTGCGATGGGACCTGCCGCAGGTAGCTGACCGGGCTGGGTGCGCCGACGGCCATCAGGGCAGGAAGGTGGCTCAGGATGCCGGCCCCGAACGCATCGGCCTGCTCGGTCAGACCGAACGCCAGGTCACCCCCGGACATCAGGTTGGCGTCCTCGCGCCACAGGCTCAGGTGGACGTGGCCGCCGTTACCCACCCCGGGAACCGCGACCTTCGGTGAGTACGACGTCCGCAGTCCGTGCAGCGCACCTACCCCGCGGATGGTCGACCGCACCAGTACCGCGGTGTCTGCCGCATCGACCGGTGATTCGGCCGCCACCGAGAGCTCCAGCTGCCCGGGTGCGTACTCCGGGTGGAACTGCTCGACGATGACTCCTTCGTCGGCCAGTGCCACCAGCAGGTCGCGGGCGTACTCCGACACGTCGACGACCCGGTTCATGCCGTAGCCGGGACCACGTACGCCCGGCGTGAAGTCGTCGCCGGGTTCGTCGCTCACGACCCACTCGATCTCGAATGCGGCCTGCACGGTGAGGGACTGCTCGGCGAGCTGGTCGACCAGACGCCGCAGCAGCAACCGGCTGCACTGGTCATGGGGCTGGCCGTCCTGGTCGAACCGGTCGGCCGGTGCCCAGGCCCAGCCGGGCTGGGCTGCCAACGCGACCACGCGCCGGATGTCGGGGATGATCCGCAGATCTCCGACGGGTGCTCGCCCGTCCGGGTCAGCGGCGATCCAGTCGTCGAAGCGGAACCGGTCGAAGGACGTGGAGATCCCGACACCCCAGGCCGCCAGGTGCGGGAGTCGTTGCAGCGGCACACACTTCACCCGGGCGATCCCCGAGTTGTCGACGAACGTCGCCGCCACGGCGACCACGTCCTGGTCGCGGAGCTGCTCGGCGACCTCCTTGGCGGCGGCAGCCCGGGTCTCGCGTTCGGTGACGTCCACATACCCTCCTCAGCTCATCCAAGGATGGACAAACCTGTCAGGTCGCCATCACACTCGCATCGTAAGGAGTCCGAGCCGTCGACACCACAATGTCGGCCGGTTGCAGACCGGGGATGCACCGTAGCCGAGCACGTGTCGTACGCACCAGGCGAGCGAGGTGAGCCGTGTGACCACGTCCGAGCAACCCGTGCAACGAGCCAGTCAAGGTGGGGCCGATCCGGGCCTGCGACGCGGCCTGTCGGTCTGGCAGGCGGTCGGCATCTCCGTGGCTCTGATGGCGCCCAGCATGGCGGCCAACATCAATCCGCAGGGGACCGCCGGACTGGTCGGACGGGCCACTCCGCTGGCCTTCTTCCTCGCGGCCGTCGCGGTGCTGCTGATCGCATACGTGTTCGTCCGGCTGTGCCAGTACTACCGGCACGCCGGGTCGGTGTACGTCTTCGCGGGCGCCACGCTCGGACCGCAGGTGGGCGCGACGGCCGGGCTGTCCCTGCTCGGCACCTACACGTTCTACGGTCTGGTCACGGCGTCCGCGACCGGCGTGTTCGGGTCGCAGTTCCTCGACGAGATCGGGTGGTGGAACTCCCCGCCGACCTGGTCCGGCTTCCTGATCGGTGGCGTCGCGTTGCTGATCGCGTTGCTGCTGGCCATCGCGCCGGCACGCAGCACCACCAGCATCCTGCTCACCATCGAAGGCCTTACCGTCCTGCTCATCGTGGTGATCGCCGTGATCGCGTTCGCGAAGATGGCCGCCGGCACCGCGCCCGACGACGCGAGCCTGACCTTGGACGTCTTCAAGGTCGAACCCGGCACCGGCACGTCCACGCTCTTTCTCGGCATCATCTTCGGTTTGCTGTCCTTCGCCGGTTTCGAGGCCGCGGCGACCTTGGGCGAGGAGGCGCACAATCCCGCCAAGGACATCCCGAAAGCCATCCTCGGAACCGCGATCTTCGGCGGGATCTACTTCACGTTCGTGACCGCGGTGGAGATGATGGCGTTCGGGACGGACGCGAACGGGGTCGCGGCGTTCACGTCCTCGAGCGCCCTGATGGGCGACGTCGGATCGGCGTACATCGCTTCCTGGGTCGGGCAGACGATCACGCTGGGAGCTTCGGTGAGCGCGTTCGCCTGCTGCCTGGCCTGCGTCGTCGGCGCGTCCCGCCTGCTGTACGCCGTGTCGCGCGACGCCAAGCCGGGACTGGCCCTGGGCAAGACCGGCCGCAACGGCACCCCTGCGGCCGCAGCCTCGGCGGTGTGCGTGGTCATCACGCTGATCGCCGTCGTCTGCGCCACCGCGTTCGGCGCCGAACCGTTCGACACGTTCTTGTGGAGCGGCACGATCGGCACCCTGATCCTGCTCGTCGCCTATGTCCTGGCGACGATCGGCTGTATCAAGCTGCTGTTCATCGACCGCAAGATGAAGGTCCCTGCCTGGGAGGTCGTGATCCCGGGCGCAGCCCTGCTGATGCTCGGCTACACGATCTATCGCAACGTCTATCCCTATCCCAGCGAGGGGCCTGCGCGGTGGTTTCCCGTGGTCGCGTTCGGCTGGGTGGCCGTGGTCGCACTGGTGATGATCTTCTCCCCGGCGCTGGCGAGTCGACTCTCGCTGGGGCTGGTGGCCGCCGATCGGCACCAGCACGAGGAGTCCACGGGGTGACGGTCTCGGCCCAGCCGGGGTACCTGTCGCAGCCGCTGGTCGACCACCACTGTCACGGGTTGGTGCTGCGGGACCTGGACCGGGCCGGCTTCGAGGGACTGCTCAACGAGGCCGGCGGGGGGAGCCGCTTGGGGACGAGCTCGTTCGACTCCATGCTGGGGCTTGCCGTACGCCGCCATGCCGCCCCGATCCTGGGCCTCGAACCGCTCGTGGATGCCGATCGCTATCTGGAGCAACGTCGCCGATTCGGCCAGGTCGAGGTCGCGGCACGGATGATGGCCGCGACCGGCGTCGCGGACCTCGTCGTGGACACCGGCTTCGTCCCCGAGCCGCTGACCCGCCCGAACGAGCTGGCCCAGCTCGCCGGGGGTGCCGCCGCCCACGAGATCATCAGGCTGGAGTCGGTCGCGGAGGAGCTGTTGGCCCAAGCGCCCGGTCCTGCCGACTTCGATGCCCGGCTGCGCGACCGGCTCGCCACGTCGGGGGCCGTAGGAGCAAAGAGCATTGCGGCATACCGGGTCGGGCTCGAGCTCAGCGGACGACCACCACTCGAATCCGACGTGAGCCGTGCTCTCGGCGAGGTTCACCGCACGGCCGCGGGTGGGTACCGGATCGCCCACCCGACGCTCAACAGCTACCTGGCGTGGACGGCCATCGAGCTCGAGATGCCGTTGCAGTTCCATGTCGGCTACGGCGACGCGGACGTGGACCTGCTCGAGTGTGACCCGCTACGCCTGACCGCGTTCCTGCGCGCGACCGAGTCCTCTGGCATACCGGTGATGCTGCTGCACAACTACCCGTTCCACCGCCACGCTTCCTACCTCGCGCAGGTCTTCACGCACGTCTTCATGGATGTCGGCCTGGCCGTGCACAACACCGGCGCCCTGTCGCGGACGGTGTTGTCCGAAAGCCTCGAGCTGGTCCCGTTCGGCAAGATGCTGTACTCCTCCGACGCGTTCGGACTGGCGGAGCTCTACCTGCTCGGCGCGCTGCTCTTCCGACGTGGCCTGTCGCAGGTGTTGGTCGAGCTGGTCGAGGCCGGCGAGCTCGGCGCCGACGACGCCTCGCACATCGCTGCACTGATCGGGTCCGAGAACGCCCGACGCGTCTACCGGCTGCCCCCAAGTCCCGCTCCGGAGCTCAACGTCTGAACGGTACGTCCTGGACCGCGATGGTTCGGGAGGCTGAGCGACCGACCTGGTCCAGCCGAACTCGAAGCGTCACGTGCTCCAGTCGTTCCCGGACCCGGTCGCGTGGGGTGGGAATGCCCAAAGTGAGCCTGCGCTGGCCGGGCCGGATCGACGCGATGATGACCAACGACAAACGGTCCAGTGGCTTTGATCCCGGCGGAGTACGCCCCACGAGATGCTCACGCAGCCAGGCCCGAGGTACGTCGCCGACACGCAACCCAGGAGTACGGGACGGGCCAGCCACCACTGTCGCGACCGCGGTGTCGTAGTAGTTGACGGGCTTGGACAGCCGGACCGTCCATCGGGCCTGCCAGCCCTCTCGGATCGGCGACCGCCGGGACCGTAGGGTCATCGTCGGCTTCGGGTCGTCGTCCAGGACGCGCAGTCGGCCGGTGTAGTCGGTCGGCATGGCCCCCTTGACGGCGTACGCCGCGAGATCGAAGTCCCGGCGTCGCAGGTCGTCGATGCGGTTGGACTCGTAGGGCACAGCGACGGTGCCATCCCTGCGTCCGGCCGGTACGAACACGTCGATCGGGGCACCGAAGCGGACGCCGAAGAATCCGGCCGGTGCGACCCGGAAGCGCGTCGGGGAGGACACGTCACCTGAGATGTGGAACGGCACCTTGGCCAGTCGTTGGCCCTGCCCGTTGCCCTCGAGCACGGTCACGTCGGACAACGACAGCGTGCCGGCCCGCTTCACCGGAACCGCAGGTAGAGAGCCGTCACCGGCGGCGATGTCGAGCACCCAGACCCGGCCGGCCACGTCCCGCGAGACCAGATCGACCTCCACCACGTGCGCCAGGTCGACCCCGGGATCGAACCGTGAGGCGTCCACGACCAGGTCCTGGGCCCAACGCTTGCTCAGCACGAACGGCCCGACCGGCAGCGGTGGGAGTGCCGGCACCCGGACGGTCGAGTCCCGGCCGGTGTCGTCGACGACGCGCACCGACAGTCGGGCGGCGCCGTGGCCCTGGTCAACGATCGTGCGGATGTGAAGCGCGCGACCGACGATGTCGATTGGCCGTCGGAAGCTCAGTCCCCCGATGGCACCGGCCCGCTCCCACGCGAACTCGAGTGCCGGGCGCGCGGGGGCGCCGGACGGGAAGTCACCGGGCCAGTGCGGGGTCCGCGAGGAATCCAGGCCGCGACCACACCAGGCGGCGATGCGGCGTCCGCTGCTGCGTCCGGTGCAGATCCGGGAGGTCGGTGTGCTGTCAGGAGAGAGTGTGGCGTTTCGGCCGGGGGAACGCAGCAGCCGGCCGAGCCCGACCGCGTGGCTGCGCACGTCGGTGTCACCGGCGCTGGCCAGGCTCACCCGACTACCGTCGAACAGCGGCAGCATCGCCGCGCCCTGGCGGGTCATCAGCGCCACCGCCCCGGCGATGTAGGAGCGCCCCACCGCTCGCTGCTCCTTCTTCGTCAACCGGGACGGTGACCCATAGCTGCACGTGCTGCCACCGTCGGAGAACCAGTCGTCGAACGAGGGTGCCGCGGAGATGCCAGGAGTCCATTCGGTGTTGAAGAAGTTGTGGTTGGCGCCCATCACCATCAACGAGCTGTGCAGGGCGGTGTCTCCCTGCACCTGGTCGCGAGCCACGTCGGTGAACGTCTGACCCTGCAGGTCGCTCACGTCGCCGTCGCAGTACGGCAGCATCGTCACGGTGGGTATGTAGGGCGCGGACTGGCGACCGAAATCGGTCGGTCCGATCAGCACCTGCCCCGAGATCTGGTAGGGCGCTGTCAACGGGATCGAGGCGCTCGCCCGGTTGGCGCCTTCACCTCCTCGGCTGTGCCCGACCAGGACCACATTGGTCAGGTCGGCGCTGACCGCCTCGCCGATCGCCGTGGCGTTGGCTGGGTCCAGCCACGCCGCCAGGTGCTTGCGGATCAGTGCGGCACGGGCCGCGGACCCCCCGTCGGCGAGCCGGTAGTCCTGGGCGTTGATCCCGTTCGCGGAGATCGACACCGTGACGTACCCCTGGTGGGCCAGCAGCTTCTGCACGTACACGTAGCCGAGGTAGCTCGGGACCGGACTCGTCCCGCGCGGGCACGGCCAGTCCGCGTCGCCGCTGCCGGTCGGGTGAGGACTTACGTAGCAGTAGTCGTGCCTGCCATGCAGGAAGAGCACCACCGGAGCGCCTGGCGTCGCGTCCGTTGGGCGCACGATGCGGCCGAGCATCTCGATCTCGGCCGGCATGCCCGGCATCTTCACGCCCGGCAGTTCGTACTCCGACGAGGTGATCGGGTGCGGGCCGGGACGACCGGGGTCAGGACTCAGGCTGGTGGTGTGGGGCAGCGGGGTGATCACGTCGCGCCGGGTCGTGACCGGGGGAGGAGGCGCGTCCAAGGCGCGTCCGGAGACGACGACGTCGAGGGTGTCCGGGTCGGGTGGCGTTGCGGCGGTGACGTCGGCGCTGAGCGTCCTGCCGTCCGAGGCCAGCCGTGGGACGGCGACCAGCCCTGCCTTGTCCTCGAAGAGCGGTCGCGCGTCGGTGATCGGCAGCGGCTGCGGCGCGGTCCAGGTCACGGTGTAGGTGGCCTCGCCGGTCCGGGTGACCTCCCATCGCCCTACCGTGCGGTCGGCCTGGTCAGCGGAGAGTCCAGCGGTGGCGGCGCTGCCGAGCGGAGGCGACCCGTTCGTTGCCTGTCGAGGGGTCGCGGTCGGTGCCGCGAGCGCGCTGAGACCAGACACGACCATGGCTACCGCCAGCACCGTGACGGCGACGACACGAGTGGGCAGGTTCATCAGAGGCCTCCGGCGGGTGCGCCCGTGGCCCGATCGACTGGCCGATCAGATCCCGGACGCAAGTGTGTCCGGCTCATTGTGGTGCCTGAGCTCGCCTGATGTGCGGACTTGCGGATCTGGCGGCCGCTGCAACGCCGCTGCAACCTGTCTCGCGAGGATCCCTCGACGTACCGCTTAGTCGCGCACGTGTTGGCGCGGCAGCCGCTGTCCGAGGGCCTGGGCCACGGTCGCCACTTCCACGTCCGACATCACCCGGCCGCGCTTGTGCATCAGGTGGGTCAACCGCTGCGGCGTGGTCAGCAGGGCGTGGCCGACCTCCGGCGTACGACGCCATCCGATGTCTGCGTCGTAGAAGCAGAAGGCGGGGACCACGGGCACGCGCGGGCGACCCAGTTCGATCAGACTCTCCTCGACGGCGAGGGTCTGACCGGACAGTCGGTCCAGGTAGGCCGTACGGTCCCGCCCGCGGATGAGCAGGTGGGTGTAGCGGCCCGACAGAATGCCCTGACGACCGCTGACGTCGACGCGACCGCCGGAGCAGGACTGGATGTCGATCACCCAGACCCCTGACGGCATGACCGCGATCAGGTCGATCGGGTCGGCGGCACTGCGCACGCCCAGGCGTCGCTGATAGAGAAAGATCCCCTTCTCCACGGCGTCCTTGAGTGTGTGCGCGAGGTCGCGGGTGCGTTCGCCACCGTGACCGTAGCCGTTGATCACCGACGGGTCGTCGCTCATCACCGAGATCAGCTTCTCGCTCTGCGGCGACCGGGAGATCGCGGCGTCGCGGGCCATTGCACGCTGCTGCGCGCGCCACTGCCCGGCGGAGCGCCGTTCGGCCTGTTCCGGAGTCTGCATAGCGTATGTCTAGGCCCCCAGGTGGCTCGGCGTCCGGACTTGGCCCGAGTTTCAGCGACAACCATCCGAACGGGTGGCGGACCGGGACCGGAGAGGTAGCCCGTTCTAGTCACTCTCAGACGTTGCTTGATTGCGCTATGTAATGATCCCAGGCGTCGGTGAGCGACTTCGACGGCGTCGTGCTGCCCGGTGGCGAGGCGAATCCGGACGCCCTGCGGATGAACGCCGATGCGGTGGCGTTCGTGCGGGGGTTCTTCGAGGCGGACAAGCCCGTGGCCGCCATCTGCCACGCACCCTGGATCCTCGCCGAGCTCCGCGCTCGTGAAGACCTTCGCCTGATCTGCCCAGCCGGTACGCCCGCCCCGGCCCTACGATGGTCGGGGCGGTCACTCGGTCCGCTCGGTTGACGCGAAGGGCTGAGGATGGGGCGGTTCGCCCGGGTGGGAGCCAAGGCGGTCAGGTACGGTCCGCAGGCCGCCATCGTCTGGAAGTACGCCGCAGCGCCCGTCAGCGCCGCGGCCCAGCGTGCCTTCGCGGCGCAGACTGCCCGCCGCACCGCGCTCAAGCACGCCGACACCGTCAATGAGGGAGCCATCCTGGCGGTGATGGACGACGGCCTGATCCACTGGGTCGTCTTCAGCGGTGGAAAGCCGGTCGCGGCGTACCCGAAGCAAAGCCGGTCCCTGGACGACCTGGTCGCCGATGCCAACTTGTCGAAGAAGATGACACCTGACCAGTACCGGAGTCGACAGGCGGAGTCGTCGCGGCGGCAGAAAGCGCTCGAAGCCGCTCGCAGCCTCAGCACCCAGCTCCGCCATCGCCGCGACCGGTTCTGACGCGAACGGCAGGGCGGGCCATCGTGGGGGGAGCGGTTCAGGCGGTGAAACCGTTGAAGGCCGAGGCCCCGGCTTTGCGAGACTGTCGGGGTGACTGATGCGCGTACTCTCCAGGACGGCACGCGCATCTCCGAATCCGCGGAGGGCAGCGGGGGGTGCGCGCACCCTCGGTGGGCGCTGCTGGCCCTGGCCTTCGGTGGCTTCGCGATCGGTACCACCGAGTTCGTCACGATGGGTCTGCTCCCCAACATCGCCCGCGGCGTCGATGTGTCGATTCCGTCGGCGGGACACATCGTTGCGGCGTACGCACTGGGGGTGGTCTTCGGAGCGCCGCTGCTGGCCATCGTCGGCGCACGGATGTCGCGGCAGCGGTTGCTGCTGTGGCTGATGGCCGCGTTCGCGGTCGGCAACCTGACTTCAGCGTTGGCGCCGAACTACCAGCTGCTGCTGCTGGCTCGTTTCGCCTCGGGGCTTCCGCACGGTGCCTTCTTCGGGATCGGTGCGGTGGTCGGCGCCTCGCTCGTGCCGCCGCACCGCCGCGCCTGGGCGATCTCGATGATGCTGGCCGGGCTCACGGTCGCGAACATCGTCGGCGTCCCGCTCGGAACGCTGCTCGGGCAGGGATTCGGCTGGCGCTGGCCCTATGTCGCGGTCGCGGCGATCGGCGTCGGGACCTTCGTCGCGACGCTGGCCTGGGTGCCCTATGACGAGCCTTCGGAGCACGCCACGATCGCCCGCGAGCTGTCCGCCCTGCGGATGGTGCAGGTGTGGTTGGCGCTGATCATCGGGGCGGTTGGTTTCGGGGGGATGTTCGCGGCGTACACCTACATCACGCCGACCCTGACGACGCTGGCCGGCTTCTCCGAACGTGCGGTCACTGCGCTGCTGGCTGTCTACGGCGTCGGAATGACCCTGGGCATGGTCGTCGGTGGCCGGTTGGCTGACCGCAACGTGATGCGGACGTTGGTGGCCGGGCTGGTGTACGCGATGGTGGTGCTCGGTGTGTTCGGCTGGCTCGCAACCAACCAGGTGACCGCCGTCCTCGGTGTCTTCCTGCTCGGCACCGTGGGCTCGCTCATCGTGCCCGCCCTCCAGACGCGCCTGATGGACGTCGCGCATCAGGGGCAGGCCCTGGCCGGAGCTCTCAATCACTCCACACTCAACATCGCGAACGCTGCCGGTGCCTGGCTCGGCGGTCTGGTGCTGGCCGCCGGGTATGGCTACGAGTGGCCGGCGCGGGTCGGTGTGCTGCTCGCTGCCGCCGGTTTGGTGGTCTGCGCGATCTCCGTCGGCCTGGACCGTCGCAGCCCTGCCACGTCGACCGTGGCGTGACAAGATGGAACCCCGCATCGGAGGGGATGCGGGGTTCTCGTCTGGCCGGTAGACCCGAGGCGTGGGGACCGGTCCGTGCCGGGGTGTCTCGGGCCTACCGGGTCATCGGGCTCGGGTCACTTCCCGTTGCCGGCTTCGGAGTCGCCCTCGATCACGACGAGCTGGTAGTTCGCGTCGAGCCGGACGTCGACCGTGGCGCCGCCGGGCTTGATGACCTCGACCTCCCAGGTGGCGCCGTTCTCGGAGTCGCGCTCCACCGAGTTGGCGGTGCCACCCTTGGTCAGGGCGAGCGCGGCCTTGGTGGCCTGGTCGGCCTGGGCTCCGGTGACGGTGGCGTCACCGTCGTCACCACCCGTGGCCACGGCGACCCCACCGGCCGAACCTGCCACGATGACCGCGGCTGCGATGCCGGTGATGATCGGGCGCTTCTTCATCTGTCTGCCTCCTCGGCGTTCGACACGTCGTGCGTGGCTACCTGTGCAACCACGGCTGAAGGTACGTGGCGTCGGCTGTGAGGGCGCTGAGTCCGAGATGAAGGTCTGTTCGGCCAGGCAAGGCGTCCGTACCGTGAACGTGGCGACCGCGCCTTGAGCGCTCTGGAACACTGATTCGGTGCACTCCGCCTTGTGGATCGTCGTCTTGGTGGTGACGGTCACGGCGGTCACCGGAGTCTCGCGGCGAAGCCCGCTGCCCGCGCCGTTGTTGCTGACCCTGGTGGGGCTCGGTGCATCGTTCGTCCCGGGCATTCCGGATGTCGAGCTGTCTCCCGAGCTCGTGCTGGTCGGCTTCCTTCCTCCGCTGCTGTACGCCGCCGCACTCAACACGTCCCTGGTGGACTTTCGGGCCAATCGGCGACCGATCGCACTGCTGTCCGTGGGACTCGTCATCGCGACCACGCTGGTGGTGGGACTGGTGGCGTGGTGGCTGCTGCCGATCGAGCCGGCTGTGGCTTTCGCGCTCGGAGCCGTCGTGGGCCCGCCGGACGCGGTCGCGGCGACCGCCATCGCTCGGCGGATCGGGATGCCGCGCAGGATGGTGACGATCCTTCAGGGCGAGAGCCTGGTCAACGACGCGACCGCACTGGTGGCGCTACGAACGGCGTTGATGGCAGCCGGCGGGACGGTCACGTTCTGGGAGGTGGGGCTGGACTTCGCCTTCACGGCGTTGGCGGGCGTCGCTGTCGGCGTGGGAGTCGCCCTGATCACCGGCAAGCTGCGCAAGAGGATCGAGGACGAGGTCACCGACACCGCGGTGTCGATCGTGACTCCGTTCATCGCCTACATCGCTGCCGAGCAGGTCCACGCCTCAGGCGTGCTGGCGGTCGTGGTCACCGGCCTGATCCTCGGACACAAGTCGCACTTGATGCAGTCGGCCTCGTCACGGGTCTTCGAGCGAACGAACTGGGCGACGTTCGAGTTCATGCTGGAGAACACGGTGTTCTTGTTGATCGGGCTTCAAGTCCGCTCGATCCTCAACGCCGCTGCGGACAGCTCGTTGGGATTCGGCCGGATCACGCTCGTCTGCGTCGTCATCACGCTGACCGTGATGCTCGTCCGGCCGCTGTGGGTGTTCCCGGCGACCTACCTGCCGCGGCTGATCCCGAGCGTGGCGGCCGTCGACCCCAACCCGCCCTGGACCAACCCCGCCGCGATCTCCTGGGCCGGGATGCGGGGCGTGGTCACCCTGGCCGCGGCGTTCATTCTCCCGGCCGACACCCCGGAGCGCTCGGTGTTGATCCTGATCGCCCTGGTGGTCGTGGGTGCGACGCTGCTGATCCAGGGTTCGACGCTGCCGTGGTGGCTGCGCCGACTCGGACTCAGCGGGCCGGATCCCGCCGAGGACGCCTTGCAGGCCGCCAGCGTGTCCCAGCGGGCCGCCTCAGCTGGGCTCCGACGGTTGGAGGAGATCCGCAGCGACCAGGATTCCGACTCGGTGATCGAACGCGTCCAGCGACGCAGCTCCGAGCGGGCTGAGGCGATGTGGGAGCGGCTGGGCAGCTCCGCGGAGACTCCGAGTCAGGCGTACGCACGGCTGCGGATCGCGATGATCGAGGCCGAGCGCCACGAGCTGATCCGGCTTCGTGACGAGGGCGTCGTGCCCGATGACGTGATGCGGCGGGTGATCGGGTCGATCGATGTGGAGGAGACTGTCTTGGACCTAGGGACCTCATGGAGCGGCGAGGATCGCGAGCACGACCTGCGACCGGCGATCCTGCACACAGGATGCGAGCACCTGGACCACTACGACGCGACTCCCTCGCCGAAGACGCCGCAAGGCTGTGAGGAATGCCTGCGCGACGGGCTCGAATGGGTGCACCTGCGGCTGTGCCTGGAGTGTGGTCACGTCGGTTGCTGCGACTCCTCGGTGGGCAAGCACTCAGACGTGCACTACGCCGAGACCAGCCATCCGGTGATGCGCAGCTTCGAGCCGGGCGAGGCCTGGCGCTGGTGCTACGTCGACGAGCTGCTCGGCTGATCGTCGTTCCGCGGGCCGGCCAAGGCGAGCAAGGCAAATCGCTGGTCTGCACGGCAGGTTTGCCCAGTTGTCTATTCCGGCGAATAGACAACTAGGCAAACACCAGGGGGGCCAACCCCTCGGGCCGGGCCGGCCAGCGACGGGCGGGCTAGCAGCCGCAGGAGTAGTACACGATGTCCCAGTGACTGCCCTCGTTCGTGTAGACGTTGCCGGAGGCGGCCTGATACATCGCGTAGCCGTCACCGCGCGGGCCGATGTAGCTGTAGTGGCCGCGGATGTAGTTGTCGTTGCAGGTGGAGCGGGAGATGTCGACCTTGTAGCCGTTCCAATGGCTGTAGGTGCCGCTGGCGTGGCCGGTCTCGGTACCGCCGGTGATGTTCACCGCGCACCCGCTCACGCTCTTGTAGGTCTTGATGCCGGAGACGGTCGACTGGTTGATCTGGTCGTACGACGTGCACATGGCGGTGTAACGGCTCGTGCAGCCGCCGCTCGACGTGCGCGTGATACCTACCGCGGACAGCTGCGATGCCGCCTGGGCGTCGCTCAGCTTGGTGACGGCGGAGGCGCTCGACATCGGGGCGACGGTGGCGACAACGACGGCGGCCACGCCTGCCGATGCCAGCAGGGCGCGGCGGATTGACTGGGTGCCAGACATGACATTGTCCGTTCTGCAGCTACTGCTGCATCGATGGGGCGATCGATGAGACGTGCAGGGGAGGAGCCGGTGGCTCCCGAAGGACATTTGTAGCAGCGAACGGGGTCAGGCCAACAGAGACCGGGGTCAGGCCAACCGAGACCGGGGCCGGGCCAACCGAGACCGGGGTCAGGCCAACGGAGGAGTACAAGGCAGACCCCCTCTGTACCAGGAGGATTTGCCTAGTTAACAAGCCACCTGGCTTGTTAACTAGGCAAACCGCGAGGGGGCAGCAGGCAAACCGCGCGGAGCACTAGGTAAAGAATGCGGGAAAGGGGGACCGCCTCCGTATCCTGGGACGGCCATGCCCCCGCAGTCCTCGACCACCGAGCCGCTGCCGTTCGTGATCGGCTACCCCGACGACCTCCCGGTCTCCGCACGTCGCGTCGACATCGCGGCCGCCATCCGGGACCACCAGGTCGTGATCGTGGCCGGCGAGACCGGCAGCGGCAAGACCACGCAGCTGCCCAAGATCTGCCTCGAGCTCGGCCGAGGACGCGGCGGCCGGGTGATCGGACACACGCAGCCACGCCGGATCGCGGCCCGCACGGTCGCCGAGCGGATCGCGTACGAGCTCGGCGTCGAGCTTGGCGAGCACGTCGGCTACAAGGTGCGCTTCACCGACCGCAGCAGTGACCGTACGACGGTCAAGGTGATGACCGACGGAATCCTGCTGGCCGAGATCCAGCGCGACCGTGAGCTGGCCGGCTACGACACGATCATCATCGACGAGGCGCACGAGCGCAGCCTGAACATCGACTTCATCCTCGGCTACCTCAAGCAGCTGCTGCCACGACGACCCGACCTCAAGCTCGTCATCACCTCGGCCACCATCGATCCCGAACGCTTCTCCGCGCACTTCGACGGCGCGCCGATCATCGAGGTGTCGGGACGCACCTACCCGGTCGAGGTGCGCTACCGCGAGCTGGTCGAGGACCAGACGACCGGCATCACCGAGGCCGTCACGGAGCTGATGCGCGAGGGGCCGGGCGACATCCTCGTCTTCTGCTCCGGGGAGCGGGAGATCCGCGACGCCGCGGACACGCTGAAGAAGCTGAAGCTGCCGCGCGCCGCCGACACGCTCGAGGTTCTCCCGCTCTACGCCCGGTTGTCCGCGGCCGAGCAGCATCGGGTCTTCGCCGCGCACCACAACCGGCGGGTGGTGCTTGCCACCAACGTTGCGGAGACGTCCCTGACCGTGCCCGGCATCCACTACGTCGTCGACACCGGGCTCGCCAGGATCTCCCGGTTCAGCGCCCGTACCAAGGTGCAACGCCTGCCGATCGAGCCGATCAGCCAGGCCAGTGCGAACCAGCGCAAGGGGCGCTGCGGCCGGGTCGCCGCCGGTATCTGCATCCGGTTGTACGCCGAGGAGGACTTCACGGCCCGGCCGGAGTACACCGACCCGGAGATCCTGCGTACCAACCTCGCCTCGGTCATCCTGCAAATGACGGCGCTCGGCCTCGGCGACGTGGCACGTTTTCCCTTCGTCGAGCCGCCGGACACCCGCAGCGTCACCGCCGGGATGCAGCTCCTCGACGAGATCGGGGCGATCACCACAGCACCGCCGTCCCGGCGCCGTCGAGGACGGGGGACACGGCCCCGCAGCGCCGAACCGCGCGGCGGCCACCGACTCACCAAGCTCGGCCGTCAGCTGGCCCGGCTGCCGATCGACCCGCGGCTGGGACGGATGATGATCGAAGGCTCACGTCAGGAGTGTCTGCGCGAGGTCGTCACGATCGTCGCCGCGCTGTCCATGCAGGACCCGCGCGAACGACCTGCGGACCAGCAGCAGCTCGCCGACAGCTCGCATCGCCGTTTCGCTGATCCCGACTCCGACTTCGCCGGGTTGTTGAACCTGTGGCGGCATGTGAAGGAGCAGCAACGCGAGCTGTCGTCGAGCGCGTTCCGCCGGATGTGCAAGGCGGAGTTCCTCAACTACCTGCGGATCCGCGAGTGGCAGGACCTCGACAGCCAGCTGCGCCGGGTCGCCAAGGAGCTCGACCTGCCGCTCAACCAGCAGCCGGCCGCGGCCCAGCAGATCCACCGCGCCCTGCTGGCTGGACTGCTCTCGCACGTCGGGATGAGGGACGAGGACAAGCGCGACTACCTGGGCGCCCGCGGGACCCGGTTCGCGATCTTCCCCGGGTCGTCGCTGTTCAAGAAGCAGCCGGCGTTCGTGATGTCGGCCGAGCTGGTCGAGACCTCTCGCCTCTGGGGACGGATGAACGCCAGGATCGATCCCGGGTGGGCCGAGTCCGCTGCCGAACTTCTGGTGAAGCGCAGCTACAGCGAGCCGCACTGGAGCAAGCGAAGCGGTGCGGTGATGGCCTACGAGAAGGTCACGTTGTACGGCGTTCCCCTGGTGTCCGAACGCCGGGTCAACTACGGCCGGATCGACCCCGAGACCTCGCGCGAGCTGTTCATCCGACACGCGCTGGTCCAAGGGGAGTGGGAGACCCATCACCGCTTCTTCGCGACCAACCAGGCGCTGCTCGACCAGGCCGAGGAGCTGGAGCAACGCGCCCGGCGGCGAGACATCGTCGTGGACGACACGACACTCTTCGACTTCTACGACGCGCGCGTCCCTGCCGACGTCGTCTCCAAGGCGCACTTCGACGCCTGGTGGAAGAGGCAGACCCATGCGCGGCCGGACCTGCTGACGTTCTCGCTCGACATGCTGACCCACGACAGCGCCGAGCAGGTGTCGGATGAGGACTTTCCTGACGTGTGGCGACACGGTGCCGCCGACCTGGCCCTGGACTACCGCTTCGAGCCGGGCACGCGGTCTGATGGCGTCACCGTCGACATCCCGGTGGACAGTCTCCCTCAGGTCGAAGCAGTTGACTTCTCCTGGCCGGTGCCGGGGTTGCGTCGCGAGCTCGTGATCGCCCTGATCCGGTCACTCCCCAAGTCCCTGCGCGTCAACTTCGTCCCGGCCCCCAACCACGCCGAGGCGTTCCTGAGCGCGACCGTGCCCGGGGAGGAGCCGCTGCTGGACGCCCTGGAGCGGCACCTGCGAGGCACCACCGGCATCGTGATCCCGCGTGAGGCGTGGGCGCTGGACAAGGTTCCGCCGCACCTGCGGATGTCGTTCCGGGTGGTCGATGAGACCGGCGACGTGGTCGGCGAGGGCAAGGACCTGGCCGCGCTGAACCGTGAGCTGAGAGCGCGCACCGGCTCGGCGATCTCCTCGGCCGGAGCGGGCTTGGAACGAACCGGGATCACCGAGTGGGACTTCGACGAGTTGCCACGCACGTTCGCGGTGACCCGCGCCGGCCACGAGGTCCGGGGCTTCCCGGCGCTGGTGGTCGAAGGTCGGGACGGCGCCAACGGTAAAGACGTCGCCAGCGGAGCGGGCCAGGTCGCGATCCGGGTGCTCGCCACGGAGACCGAGCAGCTCGCCACGACCCGGATAGGGCTGCGGACGCTGCTCACCCGAGCCGTGGCATCTCCGGCCGCCCGACTGGTCGAAAGGCTCGACAACAGCGCCAAGCTCACGCTGGGGCTGGCCCCGCACCGCACGACGCAGGCGCTGCTCGAGGACGTCTACGCAGCAGCCGTGGACGCGATCATCGAGCAGGCGGGTGGTGTCGTGTGGGACCGATCCGGTTTCGAGGCTCTCGTCGACGCCGTACGACGCGAAGGCGAGTCACGCAGCCGCCAGGTCCTCGAGCTGGTCGTGACGGTCCTCCCGGATGCCCATGCCGTGATGCGCAGCCTGTCCGGCCGCGCTGATCTCGCCCTGCTGCCGGCCCTGGCTGACCTGAAGGGCCAGTGGGAGCGGCTGATTCACGAGGGCTTCGTTGCGGAGGCGGGCGTCGAGGCGCTGCGTCACTACTCGCGCTACCTGGCTGCGATGACGGCCCGCATCGACAAGGCCCGCCGTGACCCGCGCCGGGATGCGGTCCTGATGAGCCCGGTCGCCCATGTCCAGGCGCTGTACCTCGACCGGGTCGCTGCCCTCCCGGCCGGACTCCCTCTCGCTGACGGGTTACACGCCGTGCGGTGGATGATCGAGGAGCTGCGCGTCAGCGTCTGGGCACAAGAGCTCAAGACGCCGTATCCGGTCTCGGTCCCACGCGTCGAGAAGGCGCTTCGCGAAATCTGAGCCGGCTCGACATGCCCGCCAGGGCGATCCTCAGTAGGGTGCGAGCGGGAGTGGAGGTGGACCGATGTCCAACATGACAGGCAGTGCGGCCAACCGAGCCGGGAGCACGGCGCAGCGAGTCAACGACAGCGTGTGGTTCGAGCGTGGAGTACGGGTCGGTCTGGTGGCGTACGGCGTCATCCACATCCTGATCGGATGGCTCGCGCTCCAGCTGGCGTTTGGCGACCAGTCAGGCGCTGCGTCGTCGCAGGGCGCCCTCCAGCAGATCGCTCAGGAGTCGTACGGCGAACCGCTGCTGTGGGTGATCGGTTTCGGGATGATCGTGCTCGCGATCTGGCAGCTGTTCGAGGCGATCTGGGGGCACCGCAGCCGGGACGAGCCCCAGCGGACCCTCAAGCGGGTCAGCTCCGCGGGCAAGGTCGTGCTCTACACGATCATCGGGATCAGCGCGGTCAAGACAGCGCTGAACGCCCAGTCCGGAGGCAAGAGCTCGACAGACTCGCTGACGGCGGACCTGATGAAGCAGACCGCCGGCCAGTGGCTGGTCGCTGTTGTGGGTGTCGTCATCATCGTGGTGGCCGTCATGCAGGCCAAGCGCGGCGTCACCAAGTCCTTCACCAAAGACCTGAAAGGCGAGGGCACGTCCGGCGACTCCGGGAGTGCCGTGGTGAAGTTCGGGCAGGCCGGCTACATCGCCAAGGGCGTTGCGTTGGCGGCAGTGGGTGCACTGTTCATCTGGGCGGCCTTTGAGCACGACCCGAAAAAGGCCGGCGGCCTCGACGTGGCCCTCCACAAGATCCTGGACCAGGCCTTCGGACCGATCCTGCTCGGGATCGTGGCGCTCGGCATCATCGCGTTCGGGCTGTACTGCTTCGCATGGGCGAGGTACGCCGATACCAATTCGTGATCATCCGGTGCAGCGTGCGCTGACGTCCTGGCGGTGAACGCCGGGGGAAACGCCGTCTCGATGACTGTTCATGGCGAGGTTCGCCAACTAGGGTGCCGCGGGGAGCGTCCACCACGCCTGGTGTCGACGCCATCACACACTGTTCAAGGGGACCGGATGACTTTGCGACGACCACGATCTCGCCCCGCCGGCATCATCGCCATCGTGGCGAGCACCGCCACCGTCACCAGCCTGAGTGCACTCGCCGGCATTCCCGCCAGCGATGCATCGGTGCAGCCCGCGGCCCGGACCGCCGCGGCCACGACGAGCCAGACGACGGGCCACGCGGAGGGGGAGGGCGCACGCGAGCGGCTGCCCAACTTCGATGTGCGGACCGCGAGCTCCACGGCGCTCGATCGGGCCAGGACCCGAGTCCTGGCCGATCGAGGCACGGCCATCGACCGGCTCGGTACGACGCTGGGTCCGTCGGGTCTGGTCTCGGTCGACGCCGTCACCGGCACCCCGAGCAACGTGTCCAGCACCGAGGGCTTCCTGACCGGACCGAGCCGCGCGGCCGCCGCCACGATCGCCATCGGCTACGTTCGTTCGCACAGCGATCTCTTCGGCCTCGACGCCGCCGACGTGGCGACCCTTTCCGCCCCGAAGGTGGCGACAGACGCGCACGGCATCCGGCACATCTCCTGGACTCAGAGCTACCGGGGTGTCCAGGTCTTCGGAAACGGCCTACGCGCCCACGTCGCCAAGAACGGGTCATTGATCGCCGTGCAGGGTGCCCCGGTCGCCGACCTGGCTGCGCGCGCGGCCAAGGCTCCGGCCGCCACGCTGTCTGCATCCACGGCTCGCGCGGCCGCGTTGACGAAGACTGGGGCCACCGCTGAGGACGCCACGGCGCGGACGTCCGGGGCCACGACAACGTGGTCGAACGGTGACGTCGCCCAGAAGGTCTACTTCGCGACCGCCGGCGGCCTGCGCGAGGCGTGGTCGACGTACACCCGGGCTAACGCCAAGGCGTCGTACCAGCAGGTGCTCGATGGTCGTACCGGCGCCTTGCTCTACCGCCACAACACCGTCAGCCAGGACCGTGGTGACGGCTTGGTCTACAACAACTACCCGGGTGCGGCCAAGGGCGGCAGGCACACCAAGATCGACCTGTACAAGACCAGATACCTGCCCAGGCACACCGGCTGGCTCAAGGGCAGGTACGTCTACGCCTGGGCCGACATCAACGACAACGACCGGCCGGACACGTTCGAGAAGACTCCGGTGCCGGGGAACCGGAAGGGCGCACAGTTCAGGCTGACGCAGTTCCGGCATGCGTCCTCGCTCTGCTCATCGACCAACCAGTGCACCTGGAACCCCAACAAGGCGTACTCCTGGAAGGTCAACAAGAAGCAGGACGTGACGCAGGGCTTCATCCTCGCCAGCCGGTTCCACGACTACCTCAAGCATGGCCCGATCGGCTTCACCGCGAAGATGGGCAACTTCGAGAAGGCCGGGGGGGACGCGGTCCGTCTCCAGGTGCTCGACGGCGCGAACACGACCGGCGACGGGTTCCCGGACGGCAACCACATCGACAACGCCAACATGAGCACCCCGCCGGACGGTATGCCGCCGACCATGCAGATGTACCTCAACCACTTCCCCGGGACCAACGCGAAACAGGACCCCTACCTGCCCGCCAGCTCGGCGGACTCGGCCGACAACATCTACCACGAGTACACGCACGGCCTCTCCAACCGGCTCGTGGTCGACGCCGACGGCAACTCGACGCTCAACAGCCTGCATGCAGGCGCGATGGGCGAGGCCTGGTCGGACTACTACGCCGAGGACTTCCTCGTGACGCGGGGTCTGGTGGCGAACAGCCGTCGTGACGGCGAGGTGCTCTTCGACAGCTACCTGACCAACAACCGGCCGATCACCCGCTCCGAGGCGATCGACTGCTCCGTCGGCGCCCGGGCACCGCTGTGCCGCAAGTACACCAACGGAGCGCGAGGCGGCTACACCTTCGGCGACCTCGGCCACGCGACCGGCGGCCCCGAAGTCCACGCCGATGGCGAGATCTGGTCCCAGACCCTGTGGGACCTTCGTGCGGCCCTCGGCCACCGGATCACGGCAGCGGTCGTCACCGAGGCGATGTCTTTGTCACCGGCCGACCCGTCCTTCCTCGACGAGCGGGACGCGATCCTGACGGCCGACCAGGCGATCTACCGTGGAGCGCACAAGTCCGCGATCTGGCGGGTCTTCGCCGCTCGGGGCATGGGGTGGTTCGCTTCGGCCACCGACGGCTCCGACGCCGACGTGGTCGAGGACTTCCACACCAGGCCCGGACCGGGCGCACCTCGGCGGACCATCACCGGGCAGGTCACCGATGACGCGACCGGCGATCCGATCGAGGGTGCCTACGTGCGGATTCCGGGCCATTCCTCTGCGGTCAGCAACTACACCGACCGGACCGATGCCGACGGCCGCTACGAGATCGACGACATCCTGGCCGGTCGCTACCCGGAGATCGTCGCGACTGCGCCGGGCTACGAGGTTGCGAGCAAGGTCGCCAACGTGCTGGTCCTCGACAAGCAGATCGACTTCACGCTGCGCCGAGACTGGGCCGCCCGTGAAGGCGGCGCCAGCCTCGACTCCTTCTCCGGAGTGGACTACTCCGACTTCGGCTGTGGGCCGGCGCAAGCAATCGACCTGAGCTACGGCACGGGCTGGGGGTCCAACCGCGGCCCGGGAAGCAACGACAACCCGGTCGACACCTCGACGCCGAAGTACATCGTTGTGAAGCTCCCTCAGCCGATCGACGTGTCGTCGTTCGGGGTCGATCCGACCAGCACCTGCGGGGACGCCGGAAGCGCCTCGACCGGTCCCTACCGAATCGAGGTATCGACGGATGGCAACACCTTCACAGAGGTCGCCACCGGCACGTTCACCCCGGCCGATCGAGGCAGGGTCAACCAGGTGCCGCCGACCGGCGCCGCCGCGCAGGACGTCGCCTACGTCAAGTTCTGGATCGACGACTCTCAGGTCGAGCAGCTACGCAATCCTCAAGACCTGTGCTCCGAGGGCGCAGCTTACGACGGGTGCCAGTACATGGACCTGACCGAGCTCGAGGTCTTTGGGACCCCGGTGCCGTAGGACAGGCAGGGTCAGACGGTCACGCTGGGGACGGGTTCGGTGTCGTTGATCTCCTCGTGCTTGACGTCCATGAACACGAACACGATGAACGCGCCGATCCAGATCATCACCGCCCCGACCACGAACGCGTGCGTCGAGCCGTAGGCGAAGGCGGCCCGTGCCGCGTCGTTCTGGAAGGCCTTCATCGCCGCGTCACCGGCAGGGCCGCTTGGACCGACGGCGAGCCCCTGTGCCTTATCGAAGATCTCCGCGATCTTGCTGTTGGTCGCGTGCACGGCAACCGTGCTGAGCGTGGCCAGGCCGAGGGCTCCACCGATCTGTTGCATGGCGTTCAGCACACCCGAACCGATCCCGGAGTCCTGCTCGCTCACCCCGTGCACCGCAGTCAGCGTCAGCGGGACGAACACGAAGCCCATGCCGAACGACATCACCAGGATCCACGGCAGCAGGTCGGTGACGTACGACGCGTTCACGCCCAGCGATGACACGTTGCTGGTCTCGTAGGGAAGCCGGGAGAACCCGAACAGTCCGACGCCGGCCAGCAGCGTGCCCGTACCGGCCAGCCACTTGGGGTCGACCCGGCTCATCAGGTTGGACGCGATGCCCGCTGCCACGACGATGCCGAAGCTGAACGGCAGGAACGCGAAACCGGTCTTGAGCGAGCTGTAGCCCATCCCGTTCTGAACATTGATGCTCAGGAAGTAGAACATCGCGAACATCGCCGCCGGGACCAGCATCATCACCGCGAAGCTGGTGCCGCGGGTCCGGTCCGCGAGGATCCGGAACGGCATCAGTGGCTCAGCCACGGTGCGCTCGATCACGATGAACGCCGCCAGAAGGAGTCCACCGGCGGTCAGCGCCGCGATCGTGATGCCGTCACTCCACCCGGCCGCCGGGTCGGCGGCGCGAGTGAGGCCGTAGACGATCCCGAGCAGACCCAACGTCCCGGAGAGGGCGCCGGGCAGGTCGAGCTTGACGCGTCGCGGGACGCTCTCGCCCAGGAACATCGGGGCCAGCGCCGCGGCGGCGAACCCGATCGGCACGTTGATCAGGAAGGTCCAGCGCCAGGAGTACTCCGTCAGCCAGCCACCGAGGATCAGACCGACTGCTGCTCCGGCGCCGGACATCGCGGCGTACACCGCGAACGCCCGGTTGCGCTCCTTGCCGGCCGGGAACGTGGTGGTGATCAGTGCCAGCGCCGTAGGTGACGCGATGGCCGCGCCGAGACCCTGGATGCCGCGAGCGGCCAGGAGCATGGCCTCGTTCTGGGCGATGCCGCCCAGCAGGGACGCGATCGCGAAGATCGTCACGCCGATCATGAAGACCCGACGACGGCCGAAGTAGTCACCCACGCGTCCACCGAGCAGAAGCAGCCCGCCGAAGGCGAGGGTGTAGCCGGTGATGATCCACGACTGACCGCTCTTGCTGAAGTGCAGGTCGTGGGCGATGTAGGGGATGGCGATGTTGGCGATGGTCGCGTCGAGCACGACCATCAGCTGAGCGATCGAGATCACCGACAGGGCGATCCCGAGATGACGATGCCCGTGACCGGATGCGGTCTCCTCGGGCTGTTCGAGACTGGTAGACATCAGAGTTCCTTGTCTGCATTGAAGGAAAGCTACGCACGGCAAAACGACCGTGCCGGGTCTGTGGACTCTGCCTTTACGTCGGTTGGCTGGTGCTGATCAGGACTCGGACCGAGCGGCTTTCTTGTCGGTCGAACAGGGCTCGCCTTGCGGGCAGGAGTGCACCGCTGCGGGGATCACGACCTGGTCGATGATCTTGATGACGGTGGCGTCGTCCACCGGCAGACGGAGGACGAAGAAGCGATGCAGGATGACCGCTGCCAGCACATGCGACAACAGCTCGAGGTCGGCGTCGGGCCGGATCTCCCCCCGCTGCTGAGCTCGCTCGTACAGTCGCATCGAGCGGGCGATCTTGGGGGACAGGAAGCGTTCGTGGAACGCCGCCGCGAACTCCTCGTCGTGGTGCAGCGCGGTGATGATGCTGGCCATCACCGTCAGCGTGCGTTGGTCGTTGAGACCGTCCTTGTCACACGCGGCCACGAGCAGGTCACCGCGCAGCGACCCGGTGTCCGGCTCCCGCACCTGAGGGGCGCCCCGCGCGCGTTGCAGCGCATCGATCACCAGTTCCGCCTTGGTGGTCCACCTGCGGTACAAGGTGGCCTTGCTGGCCTTCGCCGCCGCGGCGACGCCGTCCATGGTCAGCCGGTCGTAACCGGCCGTGGACAACAGCTCGAGCGTGGCGTCGAGGATGTCGGACTCACGGTCCCCCTCGATCCGGGGTCGGGTGGTCCTGGACTCCGCCTGCTGCTGCGTCATCTGGTGGTCACCCCGTCTCACGTGGTCGTGATGAAACGAGACCGTTCCGTTTCATCACGACTATAACGCGGCCTCCCGACAACCGGCAACGCAGTTTGTCCACCAACCCGGCTGACCGAGAGGATCGGTGCGCGAGGCGACGTACGATCGCAGAGATGGGCCGACGAGTGGAGCCTGGCGACGCCGCGCTGGCCGAGGCCGCCGCCCGACTGGGCGGACCGGCAGCCGGCCGCTTGTTGTCGCCGGTCGTGGGCTATGTCAAGCGCAAGAGCGCCGTCCGTCAGGCCGAGCTGTGGAACCAGGCCTTGCACGCCGACCAGGTCCAGGGCCGCGAGCCGGCTTTCGTCGTGCGGGTCAGCGACCGCAAGGATGCCGACGGCACCTGGAAGCTCGTCTGGCACCAGATCGACCCACCCGGCTGAATCTCGTGGCGCGAACACACACTGCCTGTCCGTCGATCCCGGACACCTACGTCCGTCAGGACCACCTCGCGGCGGCTCCTCGTACCACGGGCAGGCTGGCCGGAGCAGCGCTCGCACGTGAGGTGCAGCGATGAGTCCTTGTCGCGCAGCGAGTCAGGTGTGGCAAGAGATTCATCCATCGCCAAGGAGATGTCATGACGACACTGCAGATCGCCGAGACTTTCTCGGGCCACCGCTTCACCGAGACCTACGACCATTTGTCCCCCGAAGTGCGCTGGGTGCTCCCCGGCCAGGAGTCGATCCACGGCAAGCAGGCGGTGGTCGCGGCCTGCGACGCCTCGGCCGCGGAGATGGCGCAGCTCGCACGTGTCGAGTTCAGCCGCTTCGTCTCCGTCGGCAGCGACCAGGTTGCTGCCGTCGACGCGGTCGGACGCTATCTGGCGCCCGACGGCAGCGTCTCGGTTGTCTCGTCGGCCGACATCTACGAGTTCGACGTCGACGGTGTGGTGACGACCATCACGTCGTACGCAGTCGAGCTGTAGCTCCGGCTGGACGAGGAGTCGAGTAGTTTTGCTCGACGAGCCGAGCAAGATTCGCCAGCCCACCTGACCGGAGGCGACATGGTGTTGCCTGACCGCCGCTCCGGCCGGTCGACCGGGTGGACAGGGCTGAGGAAGCTTTCAGCGGTTGGGGACCCGGCCGATCGCGTCGGCGTACGTCATCCCGCTCAGCTCGAGCAGGTCGATCAGCAACGACCGTAGCTGTCCGAGCACGACGGCGGCGGACAAAGTGAGTGGAGGGGTGGCCCGTACCGTCTCCTCGCCGATCGCGAGCAGAGCCGGCTGGGCCCCGCGTGGGGCGTCGTTGGCAGCCAGATCATGGGCCATCTCCTCGGTCGCGTCGGCGAGACCGTCGAGCAGGACCAGGTAGTCCGGTGGCATCGTCTCGTCCAACCGGGCGCTGACCAAGACCCGCCGGACCAACACACGCGTGTTGCGCAGGGCTCGGTCAAGCGGACCGACGAGCTCGCCCATCGAGCGCACGTGGGGGCGATGACCGCGCCGGAACGGCGAGGACCGGACCACCTCGAGCCCTTCGTTGGCCGCGGCGCGGAGGTCGTCGAGCAGCGCCTCGGTCTCCCTGGCCCGTGACAGCGTCACCTCGGCCTGCTCGGTGTCGGTGTCGAGAGCGCTCTGCCGCGCGGATCGCAGCAGTCGGGCCAGTTCGAGGGTGACCTTCGCCGCTTCCTCCCGGGGTCGACGCAGCGGGGCTCCGGGGACGATGGTGGCAGCCAGCAGCCCGACGGCCCCTCCGATGACGGCGTCGAGGATCCGGCTGGCGCTCTGGTCCAGCGGAAGCAGCGTCGTGACGACGATCGCCTGGACGGCTGCCTGGCTGATGAAGAGCTGCCCGGCATCGAGCAGGATCGCCGCGGACATCGCAGTGGCGACCACGACAACGATCTGCCACGACCCGCGGCTGAACAGCTGGGTGAAGCCATCGGCGATCATGATGCCCACGGCGACCCCGATGGTGACTTCACCGACGCGGCGCAGGCGCTGGCCGTACGACGTCCCCAGACACAGGAACGCCGCGACCGGGGCGAAGAACGGCGTGGCATGGTCGAACACCTTCGAGGCGATGATCCAGGCGACGCCCGCCGCCAGGGAACACTGACCCACCATCCAGGCCTTCGATTGCAGCCGGCGCAGCCGAGCGGCCAGCGACAGTCGGCTGCGCTCGATCGCATGGTCGCTCAACGCAGCCAGATCCATGGCCCCATCTTGGGGGCCGGTGCATCCGCATGCCACTTCCGTGCAGGGCGCCGGTGTGTGCAGACCGGCGTGCGGGGTATGAAGGGGCGATGAAGACACGCACTCTGGGAGACGTCGAGGTCAGCGCCATCGGACTCGGCGCGATGCCCCTCACCATGGACCAACGACCGAGCGAGTCCGACGCTGTCGCAACGATCCACGCTGCGCTGGACGCCGGGGTGACCCTGATCGACACCGCCGACGCCTACACCTGGGCCGAGCGCGGTCCGGGAGCCAACGAGGAGGTCGTGGCCAAGGCCTTGTCGGCGTACTCGGGGAGCACCGATGAAGTGCTGGTCGCCACCAAGGGCGGCCATACCCGCGACGGTGCAGACTGGGGCACGAACGGTCGCCCGGAGTACCTCCGCCAGGCCTGCGAGGCATCCTTGCGCCGGCTCGGTGTGGAGTCGATCGGCCTGTACCAGCACCATCGCCCGGATCCCGACGTGTCCTACGAGGAGACGATGGGTGGGATCAAGGACCTGCACGACGCAGGACTGATCCAGCGCGCGGGCATCTCCAACGCCGATCCCGATCAGATCCGGACCGCCCAGAAGGTGCTCGGCAGTGCCCTGGTCGCCGTACAGAACCAGTTCTCGCCACGCTTCCGCAGCAGCGAGCCGGAGATCGCGTTGTGCGAGGAGCTCGGCTTGGCATTCCTGCCCTGGAGCCCGCTCGGTGGGATCTCGCGCGCGAAGGACTTGGGCGCGACGTACGCCGTGTTCAACGAGGTCGCCGAAGACCGGGAGGTCTCGCCTCAGCAGGTTTGCCTGGCCTGGGAGCTGGCGTTGTCCGGGTGCGTGATCCCGATCCCCGGCGCCAGTCGCGCGGCGTCCATCCAGTCCTCCGCGGCCGCCGCGGAGATCACCTTGACCCCCGAGGAGATCTCCCGCCTCTCCCCTGACAGGTGGGCGCGGTGACTTGCCGGTCTCGGCCGCGTGTATTAGCGTCGGGCGAGTCTCGTCGGCCTGGCGAGGCGCCGAGAGCGGTACGCCGAGTCCTACCCGCCGCCGTCGGCCACCCGTACACACGAGGGGTAGGAGCGGGGGACCCGTGATTTCGGCGCCGGACGAGTCGCTCTGGCAACAGCGCGACCCGATCGACGCCTCGGGGTGAAGCCGAGCGGTCACCGCAACACGACCACCGGCCGGGCGAACCTTTCCGCCCGAACCCGACAGCTCACTTCGTAGGCGGCGGAGAGGCACACCCCATGGCTCATGAGCCACGCCACCGCGCGCGCAAAAAGCGTCCCGTACGCCAGGCCGCGGTCCTCTTGACGGCGACCGTCGCGGTTGCCGCACCCGTGTCGTCGACCCTGAACGGCGCGAACGCCGCCACCGGACGCACCTGGGACCGGCTGGCGCAGTGCGAGTCCGGCGGCAACTGGCACATCAACACCGGAAACGGCTACTACGGAGGCCTCCAGTTCGGTGCCAGCACCTGGACCAACTACGGCGGCGGCCGGTATGCCTCGCGCGCCGACCTCGCCACCCGCGAGGAGCAGATCGCGATCGCTGAGAAGGTACTGCGCGGCCAGGGCTGGGGAGCTTGGCCGGCATGTTCGCAGCGACTCGGCCTGAACAGCGGTGACGCCCAAGCCCGATCGACGAAGCTGAAGGCGCAGTACGTGCATCGCTGGAACTACGACAGCAACCAGCGCCAGGCGCACACCCCCGCGCTGAAAGCGCTCAGCGGACAGTAACCACTTCGCCCGATCAGGCCCCCTCCGCCTGATCGGGCGCTCCGCTGATCGACCGGCCCCCGGTGATCGTCGCCCCCCGGTGATCGCCGGCCGCCGGTGATCGAGCTTGTCGAGATCACGGTTTCGTTGGTCTCGACAAGCTCGACCGCCGAAGGGGTTCGACCGCCGAACGGGGCCGACCGGCGGAGGGGCTCCAGCGCCGCTCCCCGGTGATCGACGCCCCCGGTGATCGAGCCTGTCGAGATCACGGGCTCGATGGTCTCGACAAGCTCGACCGGCGGAGGGGTTCGACCGCCGAAACGGGGCCGACCGGCGGAGGGGCTCGACCGCCGAGGGGGCCGGTGAAGGCTGGGGTCTCAGCGAGATTTCTTCAGGTACCGGGCCGCGACCTTGAGTCCCCGGACGACCGGCTCCTGGGCGACCGTGTAGTTGTAGTCCTGGCCCGCGTTGTGCACCACGAGGTAGCTGATCACGTCGCCGTCGCGGACGTAGCCCTCACCGTTGAAGTAGGTCGCATCGCGATCACCCTTGACCGGCCCGAAGCTGAGCAGCCGGCTGTGTGCCGGCCCCACGACCGTCTGGACGACCCGGTCCACGGTCTGACCGACCCTGCCGACACCGGGCTGCTGCGCGAGGTAGCCACGGCAGGTCCGTTGCCAGGTCGCGAGTACCGACTCCGCCATCGTTGCTGTGTGCTCGTCGGGGAACACCGCGGTGGTCACAATCGCCTCGTCCTCGGCGTCGCCTTGGGCGGTGTACGCCGTGGAGTACTCGACCACGCCCCCGATCGCGGTCAGGCTCGCGCGCAGGCAACGAGACGAGCCAGGGCTGACCGGACGGACGCCGGCACGCCCTCGGGCGTTGTCCCAGATCCACTCGGTGTTGAAACCTGGCAGGGCTGCCGCGGGGACCTGGGCCTGCTTGGCCCGGCGGGTCGGGCTGTTGTCGTGTGTCGTGGGCGTCGGGCTGCTCGACGCTGTGGAGGCGGAGGGCTCCGAGGTGGTCGGCGTCGGGTCGCTCGGGGACGTCGTGGTGGAGTCGGAGGACGCAGACGTCTCGGCTGGAGTCGTCACCTGCGTCGTCTCGCCGGCGTTCGGTGAGCTCGCGTCCTGGGTGTTGTCGCAGGCGCTCAACAGAACCGCCGAGGACACCGCGGCCGCCAGACCAACGCGGTGGCGTGCACGGCTGATGACAGGTCCTCGTGGGTGCATGAGGCCAGCATCGCAAAGGCAAGACGCCTACTCCGTGTGGACACGCGGTGCCGCCACGAACGGCGCTGGGCAGGCAGGATCAGCTGGTACCGGAGACCGTGAGCGTCTGCGTCGTCGCTGCGTCCTCGGCGCCGTCGGCGTACGTCTTGAGTGTGTAGTCGGCGGGCTCACTCAGCTCGGCGATGAATTCTCCGTCGGAGGAGGCGGCAGCCTCGGCCATGCCCAGCTCGTCACCATCCGGCCCGAGCAGCTCGAGGTAGAACTCCTCGGACGAGTCGTTCTCGAGCTTGAACTCGATCTTCTCCCCGACCTCGGCACTCAGGTCGCCCGGGACCTTCACCTTCCCCGCTGCGTCGATCTGCACCTCGAGCTCACGGTCGTACGCCGGCTCCGCGGCCTGGCCGGTCTCGTCGGACTTGCCGGTGGCGGTCAGGTCGGTGCGGATGCCGTCGCCGACCATGCCGGGCTTGCAGGCCACCTGGTAGTCGCCGGCCGCGAGCGTGACGGAGAAGTCCCGCGACGTGCCCGGACCGATGTTCTCGACCTCGCCCATGATCTTGGTGAACGCGTCACCGTCCTTGCCGTACACATAGACCTCGGTGACGTCGCTACCGGTGTTCTCCACGGTGAACGTCGAGGCGCCGGCGGGAACCGAGGTCGCCGAGACGTCGCAGGAGTCGTCGCCGGACTTGATCCCCAGGCTCGAACCGGACGAGGAGCTGTCCTTGCTGCAGGCGCCGAGCACGCTCGCGAGGGCGACACCGGTCGCGAGCAGCAGGATCGGACGGGGTGAGCGCATGATGCGGTGGCCTTTCTAGCCGGTGACAAGCGGCCGCGCCCGCGGCGCGGGAAGGGGAGCGTTTCGACTCAGGCGCTGACGGACGCCCGGCTGGTGGGCTGCGCCGGTGCGGACTGCTTGCGGGGCGGCCACAAGAAGATCGTCATCACGGTGACCAGGTAGCTGAGCCACACGGTCAGCTCGACCGCGGTCGGCTGCGGGTTGAAGTTGAACGCGCCCTTGAGCAACGTGCCGTACCACGAGGACAGCGGGATCTGCTGGCTGACATCGAAGACGGTGCTGTTCAGTCCGGCGATCCAGCCTGCTTCCTGCAGGTCGTGGAAGCCGTACGCCAGCACACCGGCGGCCACGACGACCAAACCGATTCCGGTGTACTTGAAGAACTTCGCGAGATTGATCCGCACGGCGCTCAGGTACAGCAGCCAGGCCAGCGCCACCGCGGTCAGCAGACCGAGCGTGACACCGAGGAACGGCCGGGTGCCGGACGTCGCCTGGGTCGTCGACCAGACGAACAGCGAGGTCTCGATGCCCTCGCGAGCCACCGACACGAAGGCGATGAACATCAGCGCGGCGCGCCCCATCGACAGCGCGTCGGACACCTTGCCCTCGAGCTCGCCCTTGAGGAAGCGAGCGGTGCGCTTCATCCAGAAGATCATCCAGGTGACCAGCGCGACCGCGAGGATCGACATCAGGCCGCCGAAGACCTCCTGGGCCTTGAACGACATGTTCTGGCTGGTGAACGTCAAGATCGCGCCGAAGCCGAGGCTGAGAAGCACTGCGGCGGTGGCCCCGACCCAGAGGTCCGGCAGCCGGTCCTTGCGGCCGGTCTTGACCAGGTAGGCCACCAGGATGCTGACGACGAGGGAGGCCTCGAGCCCTTCGCGGAGCCCGATCAATGCGTTCGCGATCACAGTCCATCTCCGTTGTGTGTTAGGTGAGGCTTACTTTAACCAGCCTGATTTACGCAACACAAGTCGAACGTAATCTTGGGGCTCGTTCCGACCCGCTCGGCCACCCGCTTCGGCCACGAGCCCATCCGGCGCGAGGCGCGGTCGCTCAGTGCTCGTCGCGCTGCGCGCGCCGAAACAACGGTGGGAGGTAGCGCACCATCAGCGTCGACCAGGTGAGGTGGGTGAGTACCGGAGCCTGCAGGCCTCCGGACGCCCGGCGCTGCATGCTGAAGAGCGTGCCCATCACGCCGGCCGCGATCACCAGCGCCGGATTGCGTGTGGATGCGGTCGCCACCGTGTAGACCGCCGTGGTGACGACGACGGCGCGATCGGGGTCGAGGGCGGCGTGCATCGCGCCCCGGAAGAAGACCTCCTCGCCGAGTCCGTTGGCGAGCGTCGTCGCCACGATCATCGGGCTGCTGCCTTCCTCGGCGAAGGTGAGGACATGACCGATCGCGTGGTCCAGGACTGGGATCTTGCGGGCGACCAAGGCGCACCCGTAGAAGAACCCGAACGCCACCACTCCGGTGGCGACCGGTGTGATGATCGGACGCCGAAGCCTGCGGTCGCGACTCTGGATGTAGCCCAGGTGCAACGGTCCGGACAGGATGCCGCCGGCGATCCAGGTGGTCGCCACCCCAGCGGTCAGCCCGTAGAACTGCTTCGACCCGGGCCGGGTCGACAACGACAGACCCAACAGACCGGTACCGAGCACGGCCACGCCGGTCACGACCCGCCGGCGTCGCGACTGCACCTGCGCACTCTCGCGATGCTCGATCGGGACCACATGGGTGATCGGCATAGGGAGCCGTGACTCGAAACCTTTACGAGCTCGCCGCCACCAGGTCGGGCCTCGGGTCGTGGTCATCGCGACCTCTTCTGCTCGGCGTGCTCGCGCAGGGCGGTCCGAACCGAGTCGTCGTACCCCATCGGCTCGAAGGGGACGATCGCCCGGATGCTGTCATCGGCGACCACCACCTCGTTGGCCATCGAGTCGATCAGGGAGCGGCCGGTCTGGGTGTCGACGTCGGTGACCAGCGACAGCCAGCGCGAGGACAATCCGGGGCTGAGCAGCGGCACCGGAACGATCACCAGCAGGCTGTTCTTGATCTTGGCGACCCGGCGCAGCATCGTGACGTACTGGAGCACCTCGGGGCCCCCGATGTCCAGGACGCGACCACTGGCCTCGGGCTCGTCCAGCACGCCGACCAGATAGCGCACCACGTCGGCGACCGCGATCGGCTGAGTCTTGGTGCGGACCCAGCGCGGGGTGATCATGGCAGGCAGGTGGTCGACGAGCTGTCGTGTCATCTCCCACGAGATGCCGCCGCTGCCCACGATGATACCGGCCCGCAGCACGGTGACCGGGACCCCTGAGCTCGCGAGCAGGCTCTCCACCTCACGTCTGCTTCGCAGGTGCGAGGAGAGCTGCTCGGTGTCGTTGCCGAGTCCGCCCAGATAGATGATCTGTCGTACGCCGGCGTCAGCGGCAGCCTTGCCGAAGGCGCGCGCCGCCGACGCGTCCAGACGCTCGAAGTCCTTGGAGTCCAAGGAGTGCACCAGGTAGTAGGCGGCCCGACAGCCCTCCAGAGCCTTGGTCAGCGTGCTGGCGTCGTGCACGTCGCCGTACACACCTTGACCGGCACCCCGATAGCTGTCCGGGTTGCGCGTCATCGCACGGACGTCGTGCCCGGCGGCTGTGAGCGCTGGGCAAAGTCGCCGTCCGACGAAGCCCGAGGCACCTGCGACCAGGACCGGCCCCGAGGCTGTCATGTCTGCTCCTTGTCGATCTCTGGCTTGCTTGGGCGGCTGGGTTGGGGGCGTTGGCGGCCGAGCTCGCCGCCGATCCGGCCACCGTACGGGCGACCGTGGTCGGCGTACTCCTCACGGTAGAACGACAGCGCCATCTCGCCGAGCTCGAGGCCCGAACCGGTCCGCAGGACGGCGCTGTCCACGACAGCACCGTTCACCCGGGTCTCGCGCGGGGCGCCACCGAACCGGACCAGGACGAACTCGTCCCTGTCGTCGTGCCGGATCTCTGCATGGAGCAGGGCCAGCCCGGGCAACCGGATGTGGCAGTCCGGGCCGGCGCCGATCCGGGTGACGTCGTCACGCAACGTGAAAACCTGCTGGCGATCGCCCGGCCACGGGTGAGCACGTGGAGCCATGATCAGACGAGGGTTGCCCCCACGTTGCGGATCGTGGGTCGTGGTCACCGGCCGTCGGCGTCGACGCACCAGTGTCGGCGCGAGCGGGTACAGCGTGCCCGGGGGAGCGAGCGCGGCGGCCGGCAGGGCTCCGGCACTCGGAGCCTGGGCTCGGCCTCGCAGCAGCGACCACAGTCCGGCTCCACGCTCGATCCGGATGTGCCGTGAACCGGTCAGCCGGCGCTGCAGCCAGGAAGTCCGCGGCGTCCCGAGCGTGACCAGCGGCCCGGTCGGCGTGAGCACGGTGAGCACCAGTCCCTGCTTGGCCAGCGCCTGCGCCAGTCCGCGGATCGCGCCGGAGTCGGACTTGCCCGCGAACAGGAACGGGTCGCTGACGCGCAGCTGCAAGGCCTTCCCCGAGCCGGTGAGCTCCCCGGTCACAGTGCGTTGACCGGGGACGTCCACCGAGAAAGCGAGGTCGGCATCCACCGTGAGATCGACCGCCATCGGCTCAGGCGCCACGCTCGGTCGCACTGGCGTTGTCGCGCGTGGTGACCTGGAGCGTGCCGTTGAGCTTCCAGGTCGCGCGGGGCGCCTCGGCGCCGGTGTCGCGGGGGACCTCGACAGCCATGTCGATGAAGCGGTAGTTGATCGCGGCCTCCCGTCCGGTAAGGAAGGACCACATCTCACGACCGAGATCGGTCCAGTCCACGACCTGGTTGGAGTCTTCGGTGGGGTTCGCCGGGTGGGTGGCGTGCTCGGTCATGTGAATCTCCTCCGATAGGGTCCCCAGAAAGTTCAACACTTTCCTGAACGACGTGTTTAGGTTTATCCTGCCATGGTGAACCCTGAACCCCCCACGACGCAAGTCGCCAGGTCAGAGACCCAGAAGGGCGTGGCCGTGATGACCATCGGCGATCTGGCCGAGCGCACCGGGCTTGCTCCCGCGACCTTGCGGGTGTGGGAGTCCCGGCACGGCTTCCCCAAACCCACTCGCCTGGAGAGTGGACACCGCCGTTACTCCGAAGGTGATGTGGAACTGGTGCAGCGCGTCCTGCAGCGTCGCGATGCCGGCGTGCGCCTGGAGGTGGCGATCGCCGAGACTGCCCTGGCCAAGCAGGCCGCGGAGGAGCCGCCCGGCGTTCCGTCGGTGTACGCCGTGCTGCGCGCCAAGCACCCAGGTCTGCAGCCCCAGCGGCTCAAGAAGTCCACCTTGATTGCGCTGTCGTGGGCGATCGAGGACGAGTGCTGCGCGCGGGCCGAGCGACCGGTGATCTTCGGCGCCTTCCAGAAGGAGCGCTACTACCGGATCGCTCAGGCGCGCTGGGCGGAGATGGCCCGGAGCGCCCGCTCGACGATGGCGTTCGCCTCGTTCGGGGACGCACCAGAGCCGGTAGCCGCGACGACCTTCGTGCATCTTCCCGACGACGCGCCGATGCGGCGGGAGTGGGCTGTCGTGTGTGACGCTCCGGACTACCCGGCCCTGCTGACGGCCTGGGAACTTCCCGGCCAGTCACCCGTCCCGGATCGGTCCCGGCTCTTCGAAGCCATCTGGACCGTCCACCCCGGGGCCGTGCGCGAGGCAGCGCGGGCCTGCGCGCAGGTTGCGGTTCAGCTAGGGCACGCGGAGGCCGCACCGCTGCTGTACGAGCTGGCCGAGAACCCGCCGCCTCCGTCACCGGAGCTGCTCCATGCCTCGTCGCTGCTGAACCGGGTCGTGGCGTACGTCGACTCAGCGGGCCACGAGCGCAGCGGCCAGTGAGCTCGCGGTGTGCTCGACCTGCCAGGGCCGCGCGCCGAGCTCACCGAGGAAGGTCGCGACCGTCTGCTCAGTGACGGGCCTGGGCGGCCGCCACGCCAGCCGGCGTACGAAGTCCGGCGACATCAGGTTCTCCTGCGGCAGCTCCAGCGTGCCGGCCAGCTCGGTGACCGCGGCCCTGCAGCGGGTGAGCCGTGCTGCGGCAACCGGATCCTTGTCGGCCCAGGCTCGCGGTGGCGGCGGTCCGTCGTGCTGCGCTGAGATCGTCGGGAGCTCGGAGTCAGGCAGCTCCAACGCCTCGGCGATCGCGACGGAGAAGTCCTTGACGTAGCGCTGGCTCCCGCGGTTGGCGAAACCCTCCAACCGGGACAAGGCGCTGCGGGAGGTGGGCGCTGCCGCGGCGGCCGTGACGATGGCGGCATCGGGCAGGATCCGGCTCGCCGTGATGTCGCGGCTCCTGGCCAGCTCGTCACGCCGCTCCCAGAGGGCACGGACCAGGCCGAGACCGCGCCGCCCCCGCACCCGGTGGATGCCGGACGTACGCCGCCAGGGTTCGGCCCGCGGCGTCGACTCGAAGTTCTCGACCCAGGCCGCGAATTCCTGCCGTGCCCACTCGTCCTTGCCCGCCTCCTTCAGCTGGGTGGCGAGCACGTCCCGCAGCTCGGTCAGCGCCTCCACGTCCAAGGCGGCGTACAGCAACCAGGGCTCAGGCAGCGGGCGTCGCGACCAGTCCACAGCGGAGTGTTCCTTGCGCATCCGGAAGCCGAGCAGCTCCTCGACGAGTACGGCCAGACCAACCCGTGGGTAGTTGAGCAGCCGGCCGGCCAGCTCGGTGTCGAACAACGTCGTGGGCCGGAGGCCGACCTCGGCGAGACAGGCCAGGTCCTGGCTGGCGGCGTGGATGATCCACTCCACGTCCGCGACCGCGTCGTTCAGCGCTGTCATCGCGTCGTTCGGCACCGGACCCCAGGGCAGCGGATCGATCAGCGCTGTCCCGGAGCCGGTTCTACGGAGCTGGATCAGGTAGGCGCGCTGGCTGTAGCGGTAGCCGGAGGCCCGCTCGGCGTCGATGGCGAACGGGCCGGTCCCCTCGATGGTGGCGGCGACGGCCTCGGCAAGCGCCGCCGGGGTCTCGATGACGGGTGGGAGTCCGTCCCGCAGCTCCAGCAGCGGGGCCGGCTCCGGGGTCGGCTCCGGGGTCTGCTCCGGGGGAGTGGTCTGCTCGGAGTCGTCGGGAGGCGTCGAGGTGGTGTCGGCGGGCTCCGCGGGCGTCATCGACCGCGTTGGCCGCGCCGGTTGGGCATCGCGACCACACCGGCAGGGACCGGGGGCAGACCCGCAGCCGTGCACAACAGCTCTCCCCAGGCCTCGACGTGCGGGCCGATCGGCCCCAACGGCGACCAGGAGGCGCGGACCTCGATCTCCGCGTTGGCCGGGTCGTCCTGCATGCCCCCGAAGCTCTCCGAGGCCACCCGTGTCACGGTCCCGCTCGGTGCGAGGTACTCGGCGGCGTGTGCGGTGAGGGACTCCATCAGCCAGGTCCAGCCCACGGCCGACAGCAGCGGGTCGGTGACCATCTCCGGGTCGATGTCGGCGCGGGCGTAGGCGACGCAGCGGAAGACGCCCTGCCAAGCGTCGTTGCCCGCCGGGTCGTAGAGGAGCACGAGTCGACCGCCGCCGACGTCCTCGCCGCCGACGGTGACGTCCGCGGTCAGCGCGGCGGAGTACGGTGCGATGCGCTGAGGCGCCGGCATCTCCTCGCTGAAGATCTCCGGTCGCAGCCTCGCCGCTCTGAGCTGATCGAGAGCCTTCCGGAACTCGTCCGGCGGCGCGTCGACATCGTTGCGCGCGGCCATGCCCCGAGCCTAGGTCCTTCCTCTGTCAGCGGCGACGACGACTCGCCGGGTCCGCCCGGCACCTTTCGTGCGAGGATGCCGCTCGTGAGCGCCGCTGATCCGAGTACCAGTCCGCTGATTCGCGCAGCCCGCGGTGAGCGGCCCGAGCGGTTGCCCGTGTGGTTCATGCGCCAGGCAGGGCGGTCGCTCCCGGAGTACCGGAAGCTGCGTGAGGGTGTGCCGATGCTCGAGTCGTGCATGCGTCCGGACCTGATCGTCGAGATCACCCTGCAACCCGTCCGGCGGCACGGTGTGGACGCCGCGATCTTCTTCTCCGACATCGTGCTGCCGCTCAAGGCGCTCGGCGTCGACCTCGACATCCAGCCCGGTGTCGGACCGGTGATCGCGGCTCCGGTGCGCGAGCTGGCCGATGCCGCCGCGCTGCCGACGTTCGACCCGTCGCGGTTGTCGTTCGTTACCGAGGCCGTGCGTGAGCTCATCGGCGAGCTGGCAGGTACGCCGCTGATCGGGTTCGCCGGTGCGCCGTACACGCTCGCGTCGTACCTGATCGAGGGCGGCCCGTCGCGCGACCACGCCCGTACGAAGGCGCTGATGCGCGGGGCGCCGGACGTCTGGGCGGCGTTGCTGACCCGGTTGTCGGAGATCTCGGCGGGCTTCCTGCGGGTACAGGCGGAAGCCGGCGCCTCGGCGGTGCAGCTGTTCGACTCGTGGGCGGGGGGCTTGTCGCCGCAGGACTACCGGGAGTTCGTGCTGCCCTACTCACGGGCGGTCTTCACCGCGATCGAGGATCTCGGCGTACCGCGGATCCACTTCGGAGTGGCGACCGGCGAGCTGCTGTCGGACATGAGCACGGCCGGGGTGGAGGTGATGGGCGTGGACTGGCGGGTGCCGCTGGACCGGGCGGTCGGTCGCATCCAGCCGGGTCAGGCGGTGCAGGGCAACCTCGACTCGACCATGGTGTTCGCGCCGTGGGAGGCGATCGAGGCGGCCACCAGCTCGATGGTGGAGGCGGGCCGGGCTGCTCCTGGCCACATCGTCAACCTCGGCCACGGCGTACTGCCTGACACCGACCCGGACGTCCTGACCCGGATCGTCGACCTCGTGCACTCCCTCGACCCCTGACCTCTCCCTCCCCCAGTTCCGCGGATTGCGGGCAACTGCAGGGGGCGCCGCGTGTGGACCTGTGCTTTAACGCCAATAGCGGG
>JBBSPA010000016.1:0-62735 GCA_038259225.1 Propionibacteriales bacterium | reverse complement strand
ACGTGCAGCGCCCGCAGCGCAGCGAGGACGAACGACCTTCACGCCGACGAGCCAAGGCGGACACTATCCACCGCCGCCACCACCCCGTAGTGTCAGCGACGTCCTGACACATCGTGTCAGCGATCCGCCGACACATGACAGATGGCCTACCGGCGTACGCCGCCGTGACAACTCGGTCAGTCGGCGACGATCAGGACCGGGGTGTCGTCGATGGTGACGGTTACCCGGTCGCCGGGCGAGACGCCTGGCGCTGTGGTACGCGGGACCTGGGAGACAACCGAGGTCCCGTCATCCAGCTCGACAGTGATCCGGGAGATCGCCCCGAGGAAGCTCGACGTCACGACGGTCGCGTTCTCCGCGTGGTCAGCGGCGCCCCCCGGTGTGATGTGCACCGCCTCAGGACGTACCAGCGCCGTACCCTCCCCGTCGGAGACCGAGCCGTCCAACGTGCGCAACGTGGTGTCGGCCACGCTCGCCCGATCTCCGGTGACATGGGCCCGTAGCCGGTTGGTCAGCCCGACGAACTCCGCGACGAACTGGCTCGCAGGGCGGGCGTAGAGCTCCTCCGGCGGAGCGATCTGCTCGAGCCGCCCCGAGCGCATCACGCCAACCCGATCGGCCATCGCCAGGGCTTCCTCCTGGTCGTGGGTGACGAACAACGTCGTCGTGCCGACCTCGCGCTGCACGCGACGGATCTCGTCCCGGAGCTGGGCTCGGACCTTGGCGTCCAGCGCGGACAGCGGCTCGTCGAGCAGCAGCACCTGCGGCTCGAACGCGAGCGCCCGGGCCAGGGCGACACGTTGCTGTTGCCCCCCGGAGAGCTGGTGGGCATACCGCTCGCTGAACGTCTCGAGCCCGACCAGGCTGAGCACCTCCATCGCGCGATCCGTGCGGCGCGCGGTGGTCACCTTGCGCAGCTTGAGCCCGAACTCGACGTTCTGCCGCGCCGTCATGTGCGGGAACAGGCTGTACGCCTGGAACACCATGCCCATGTCGCGTTTGTTGGCCGGTACGCGGGACAGGTCCTTGCCGCCCACGAGCACCCGCCCCTCGGTGGCGTTGTCGAGGCCGGCCACGATGCGCAGGGCTGTCGTCTTCCCGCAGCCCGACGGTCCCAGCAGAGCCACGAGCTCGCCCTCGGCCAGGGTCAGGTCGAGACCGTCCAATGCTTTGAAGGACCCGAAGACCCGGGTCAAGCCGTCGAGCTTCACCTCGACGCCGTGCCCACTCGTGCGACCCTTCGACGCGGTCCCGGTGCTCCCGCTGGTCTCGGTGGTCTCGGTGGTTTCGCTCACGACTCAACCTCCTGGCGCGGGCGACGCCCGATGAACGAGATGGTGAACAGCAGCGCGACGCCGAACATCAACGCCGCCAACGACGTAGCGACGCTGACATTGGAGTTCTCCAGGCCGAGAAGAGCGATCACGACCTGCATGTTGTCGTAGAAGAACAGCGAGGCGATGGTGAACTCGCCCAGGACCACGGCTACGGCGAGGAAGGCCGCGGACAGCACCGCGGACTTGATGTTGGGCACGATCACCTTGAGGATCACCGTGGTCCAGCTCGCACCGAGACTGCGCGCCGCCTCCGAAAGCGTCGCCACGTCGATGGCCGAGAGCCCGGCGTCGAGCGCGCGGTAGCAGTACGGCAGGACCAGCACGATGTAGGGGAACGTCAACGCCAGCGGACCGCTGGTGACGAGGTAGTTCACCCATGACATCACGTTGTCCAGTCCGACCACGAGAACGATGGCCGGAATCGTCAGCGGGAGCAAGCAGAGAAACTCCACGAGCCGCAGCGCCCAGGGGACCTTGATCCGGATCCAGATCATCGTTGGGACGAGCAGCACGAGCATCCCGAGCACGGTCAGTCCGGCCAGCTTGAGCGAGGTGAAAATCGCCTGGCGGAGCTGATCGTTCTGCCCGATCGCCTTCCAGGAGTCCCACGTGCTCGGGTTCTGCGGCGAGATACGGGTGCTGTACTGGAACATCGAGTACAGCGGGATCACGAAGATCACGCCGACGACGAGCAGCACCACCCACCGGGTCACGGTCTGGTTGCGCTGTCGGGTTGCGGCAGTACTCATCGCAGCCACCTCGAGGTACGCCGTTGCAGCAAGGCGTACAGCGTCATCACGATCGCCACGATCACGACCATCTCCAGCGCGAGGGAGGCCGCGAGATTGCCTTGGGAGCCGCTCACCTCGTTGCCGAGTGAGTTGCCGATCTTCAGCGAGAGGATCGGCGAGCCCTGGTTGACCAGTGCGCGTGCGGTGGCGTACGTCGCGAAGGCGTTCGCGAACAGCAGCAGCGCCGAGCCCAGGAACGCGGGCAGCAGCAACGGGAACCCGATGTGACGCCAGTACTGCCAGGTGTTCGCTCCTAGGTTGTCGGCCGCCTCACGCCACTGCGGCCGGATCCCGTCGAGCGCGGGCAGGAAGACGATCACCATCAGCGGGATCTGGAAGTACAGGTAGACCAGGGTGAGCCCCTTGAGCGAGAAGAGCCAGCTGGTGTCCTCGAGGTTGAGCCACCCGGTCACGACACCGGTGTTCCCGATCGTGGCGATGAACGCGAAGGCGAGGGCGACCCCGCCGAACTGGGCGAGCACCCCGCAGGTGCTGGTGACGAAGCGGCGCAAAAGCCCGTCCTGGTTCGCCGTTGACACGACGTAGGCCACCATTGCCCCTACGACGGCTCCGATCAGGGCTGTCGAGATCGACAGGAGCACCGTGTCCTTGGTGATCTTGAGCGTGGCCGACCGGTTGAGCTGTCTGATCGCGTCCAACGAGAACTGAGCTGGGGTGTCGTTGGTCTGGAACGCGTGGACGAACACGACCAACGTCGGCACGAGCAGGAAGACCCCGATATACAGCAGGAACGGTGCGAGCCCGAGGCTCGCACCGATCCTGCGTCTGGCCGCCACTGGTGACCTGCTCAGCCGACCGCGTCAGCCCAGTGGTCCGCGAGGTAGGTCGCAGCCTTGGTCGCCTGGTCGACAGTCGGGAAGACCGGCGTCCCCTTGACGGGTGGCAAGGCGCCGTACAGCTTCTCGTCGATCGTGCCGGCTTTGACCATCGCGTCCGCGCGGATCGGGCGGGCCCCACCGGCGAGCCACAGGTTCTGGCCCTCGTCGGAGTACAGGAACTCCTCCCACAGACGAGCCGCGTTCGGGTGCGGCGCGTCGGCGTTGATCGCCTGGAAGTAGTAGCCCCCCAGGACGGCGTTGTCGGGGACAACGACCTTCCACGACGGGAGGGCCTTGGTCTCGGCTGCGTTCAGGTAGTCCCAGTCGAGCACGACCGGGGTCTGCCCGGACTCGATGGTGGCCGGGGTGACGTCGACCGGGATCAGGTTGCCGGCGCCGTTGAGCTTCTTGAAGTAGTCGACACCGGGAGAGAGGTCGTCCACGGTCCCACCGGCGGCCAACGTGGCCATCATGACTCCCGCCACTCCGGAGCCCGAGCTCGTCGGGTCACCGTTCAGCGCCACCTTGCCCTTGTACCCCGAGCCCAGCAGGTCGTCGAGGTTGGCCGGCGCATCGACCTTGGCGGAGTCGTAGCCGATCGAGAAGTAGCCGCCGTAGTCGTTGACCCACTTGCCCTCGGGGTCCTTGTTGTCGGCCGGGATGTCGGCCCAGGTCTGGACCTGGTAGGCCGCAAACATGTCGGTGTTCGCCAGCGCGACCGCCTGGGACACGTCGAAGACGTCCGGGGCCGACCCCTGACCCTTCAGCCGCTTGGCGGTGTCGATCTCGGTCTGGCTGTCGGTGTCCGGCAGCTTGGAGTTGATCTTGATGTCGTACTTGCTCTCGAACGCCTTGATGATGTTGCCGTAGTTGGCCCAGGTCGGAGGCAACGCGATGACGTTCAGCTGACCCTCCTTCTGGGCGTCCGCGATCAGCTTCGTCATGTAGTCGCCGGAGGTCTGGTCTCCTCCACCGGTGTTGGTCGAGCCGGCGCTGGAGTTGCTCTTCTCCGGAGCGGCGCAGGCGGCGGCAGACAGCGTGATCGCTGCGGCGACGAGCCCGATGGTGGTGGTACGACGCTTCACAGTGGTCCTCCTGATGGCACGCCCCCCGAGCAGTCAGGAATTGACTGCAGTTCGCAGACAACCACACGGCGAGACCTTGGGCAATGACATCGCGCAACGTTTGACGAGCGTTGGTGTGCCGTGCCCGCAATGGCCGGTTTGCCGCTCCGCCTTGCACAACACCGGCGCCGGACGCCGGGGCAGACCTGGGCTGTCGAGGGACTAGGCTCTGGCCTCCACCCGGGCGGGGATATCCCGGCCGGTTTGCCCATGTCTGAGGGGATCCGCTTGAGCATCACCAGCCCATGGTCCGAGGGCGCCGCGCTGCTGCTCGGCGGGCGCTGGGTCGCGTGATCGCGGCGTCGCGGGACGGGGAGCAGCCGGGCAGTTCCGCACCGCTCGGGCTCGGCCTGGCGTCCTTGGGTCGACCGGCGTACCTCAACCTCGGTCACGGCTCGGACGTGGCGACCGTACAGGCGGTCTCCACGCTGGAGTCGCGTGCTCACGACGTGCTTGACGCCGCGTGGGCCTCAGGGATCCGGCATGTCGATGCGGCGCGCTCGTACGGTCTGGCCGAGCGGTTTCTGGGGTCGTGGCTCGCGGCGCACCCTGGCCGGCGCTCGGCCGTGACGCTGGGATCGAAGTGGGGGTACACCTATGTCGGAGACTGGCAGGTCGACGTCGAGACCCACGAGGTCAAGGACCATGGCCTCGAGACCTTCGAGCGGCAGTGGCCCGAGACGCTGGCCGCGCTCGGAACTCCACCTGACCTCTACCTGATTCACAGCGTCACCCCGGACAGCCCTGCGCTGTCGGACCGGACGCTGTTGAGGCGGCTCGCGGAGCTGTCCGCCACCGGTGTGCGGGTGGGCCTGTCGACGAGCGGCCCCGACCAGGCCTCGGTGCTGCGCCACGCGATGGCGCTGGACGGTACGCCGTTCTCGGCGGTGCAAGCCACCTGGAACCTGCTGGAGCCGTCAGTCGGCGACGCGCTGGCAGAGGCGGCCGAGCGGGGGTGGCAGGTGGCGCTGAAGGAGACCGTCGCGAACGGCAGGCTGACCGCCCGCGGCGACGCGCCGCCGCTGCTCGCCGAGGTGGCCGCGTTGCACGATGCCTCGGTCGACGCCGTCGCGCTCGCTGCCGCCCGGACGATGCCGGTCTCCGTCGTACTGGTCGGGGCGTCGACCGTCGAGCAGCTCCAGAGCAACGTGCGGTCCGACGACGTTGAACTCTCGGCCGACGAGGTGGTGGCGCTGGCAGGTCTGGCCGAGGCGCCGGCGGCGTACTGGCGGCAGCGCAGCGGCCTTCCCTGGACCTGACCACCCGCGGGCGATCTTTCCGCCCCGCCTCCCTCCCGCCCCGCCGCAACGTCCTGCACCGCCTCTCTCGCGCCAACCCCGCAACGTCCTGCACCCTGGTCGCCACCACCGCCATCCCGCAGGACGTCGTACGCCACCCCAGCCGCCAACCCCGCAACGTCCTGCACCCTGGTCGCCACCACCGCCACCCCGCAGGACGTCGTACGCCACCCCAGCCGCCAACCCCGCAACGTCCTGCACCCTGGCCGCCACCACCGCCACCCCGCAGGACGTCGTGGACGAAGCGCTAGGCCGCCGCGCGCCAACCGTTCTTGCGAAGCAGCCGTTCGAGCTGGTCGAAGAGCTCGTCGGCAGCCACGTGAAGACCGAGAACGGGAATCCGGAGCACTCGGTCGTGTTCGATGGTGAGCTCGTTCTGACGTAGGGAGTCGTCGATCGCCACCCCGGCCAACAGGTGATGTGCTCCCTCGATCTCCAGCACGACGCCGTACTCGTCCCAGTAGACGTCGAGATAGACGCGGCCCGACGGTAGCCGCCGGCGCACCTGTCGACTTGGCGCAGGGAGGTCTCGGCGCCGGCACAGCTCCAGGAAGTCCAGCTCCCCCATCGACTGCGCTCCCATGCCGATGTCTCGCAACACCGACGCGATGAAGCGGCGCCGCTTGTCCCGCCTGACCGAGGCGAAGGTCTCCGCAAGCGACTCCACGCTGACGAGACGCTGCTGCACGGTCATCGCGATGATCAAGGCGGCCTGTCGACTGGTGCGTGCCCACAAGGCCGCGCGGATCGCGGCCACCTCAGGCCCGACCCGAGGAATGGGCGTCGGGAGTACGTCGTCATGACGCCGACGCCTCGTCTCGTGGACGCGAACACCGCGCGCCCGTCGATAGCGGGCTCCCTTGCTCACCGAGACATGGATGGCCGGCTCGACGAAGTGTTCGAGTCCGACCTCGATGAGAGCACTCACTCCGTCAAGCGCAGCGTCCGCGCCGGCGTTGAACACCGCTACGACCCGTCTCGCTTCTACTGACACCGGCCCGTTGTGAACGACAATGCTTTGCGAGCCGATTCGTCGCCACCTACGTCCGCGCAACTCGGCGCGGACGTCGCCCCTCGTGAGCCCGAGCTCGTACAACTGGGGCAGGCGGACGACGCCACGCTGCGCTGCCGCGAAGTCGTCGACGAGCCGTTGGCACTGGAGCAGCCCGCGTGGCGATGTGGGTCTCATCCGTCGATGATCAGACGGGGTGGCGCCTCCTCGCCAGGGGACGCGGGTCACCTGTGGAGAAGCAGACGATCGTCCACAGAACAGCTCTTCCCGCCGCAACGTCCTGCACCCTGGTCGCCACCACCGCCACCCCGCAGGACGTCGTACGCCGCCCCAGCCGCCAACCCCGCAACGTCCTGCACCCTGGCCGCCACCACCGCCACCCCGCAGGACGTCGTACGCCGATGGGTCAGTCCTCGGCCGGCTCCCAACCGAGCGACAGCACCTCGAACGGCGTCGCCATCGGACAGCCGAGGCGCTGCCCCGCCGCTCGGGCCATCCCCTCCAGGAATTCCGCCGGATCGAAGTCCGTCCAGCCCAGCCCTTCGATGTACTCACGATGTGCCGCCAGGGACGCCACCCCACGGTCGAACGTGTCGGTGACGTCCACGGCGTTCCGGCTCATCGGGGAGGCAGCGGCCCACACCTGCGTGACACCTGACCACGCCTCGAGCCCATCGGTGAGCTGGTCGGCGAAGATCCACCGGTTGGCAGCGTCCCGGACAGCGTCCACGGTCGCCCGCCCCGTCGCGATGTGGTCGGCCTGGTTGAGCATGCGCCCGTCCCAGGTCTCGCGGAAGTTGTTCGTGATCACGATCTCGGGTCGATACCGGCGGACCGTCGCGGCGATCTCGCGACGCAACGCGACGCCGTACTCGATCACGCCGTCCGGCAGCCCGAGGAAATCGACGTCCTCGACGCCGACGATCCGGCACGACTCGCGCTGCTCCGCCTCCCGCGCGACGCGGCTGCGTTCGGGTTCCATCCCGTCGATGCCCGCTTCGCCACTGGTCACGAGCACGTACACGACGTGTTTGCCCTGCCCGGTCCAGCGCGCCACCGCGGCCGCTGCGCCGAACTCCATGTCGTCGGGGTGCGCCACGACCACGAGGGCTCGTTGCCAGTCCTCGCGTAGCGGCTTGAGCGGCTCGGGTTGCTCCATCTGCTCACCGTACGACGAGAATGGCCCGATGTCCCCTGCGCCCTCGATCACGGTCGCGCGCGCACTCGGCGAACGCGGCGAGGTGCTGCTCCGACGGCGCCCGTCCGACGGCGCCCTCGAGCTCCGCGTGAACGGCGTCTTCGTGATGGACGACCTCGAGACATCCACCGAGCGAACGCTGGCCCGGGCGACACTCGCCGCGACGGACTCGTCCGCGACCGGCCCAGCGACGCCAGCCGCCGCCGCCCCCCACTCCCCGGCGCCCCGCCCAGCTGTCGCCCACCCAGTCGCCCCCGCCAACGAGGCGTGGCGGGTCGTCGTGGCCGGTCTCGGGTTGGGCTTCACCCTTACCGAGGTGCTAGCGGATCCTCACGTCGACTCCGTGCTCGTGGTGGAGATCGAAGCAGCTCTTGTCAGCTGGCACCGCGAAGGGCTCGTACCGGGTTCGCAGCTGCAGGATCGACGTGTCGAGGTCGTGGTCGACGACGTGCGAGCAGTGCTACCGCGGGTACCGGCTGCCTCGATCGACCTCATCCTGCTCGACGTCGACAACGGTCCGGACTTCCTGGTGTACGACGCCAACGCCGCCGTCTACGAATCGAGCTTCCTGACGAACTGCCGAGCCGTTCTCCAGCCCAGCGGCCGGCTGGCCATCTGGTCCTCAAGCTCGTCACCGGCCCTGACCACAACTCTCGACTCGGTCTTCGGCTCCTCGACCGAGCTGGTCCTCCCGGTCACCCTCCAGTCCCGCCCAACGACCTACCACGTCTTCCTCGCCCCTTCACGGTGAGCGGTCAGCGCGCACCCGGCCGAACTTCACCGCATTAGGCTTCCTGCCATGCCCGGCCCGATCGTCGTACGCGACCACGTCGTGGTGCCCGAGCATGAGCTGCAGTGGCGGTTCTCGCGGTCCAGCGGGCCTGGCGGCCAGTCCGTGAACACCACCGACAGCAGGGTCGAGCTGAGCCTCGACCTGGCGGCATCGACCGCCTTCACGACCACCCAACGACAACGTGCGCTGGACCGGCTGTCCGGCAGGCTCACCGACGGCGTACTCACGATCAGCGCATCCGAGCACCGCTCCCAGCTGCGCAACCGCGAGGCCGCGGAGCGCCGGATGGCTCAGCTCCTGCGCGAGGCGATCGCACCACCGCCGCGCAAGCGACGCGCCACCAAGCCGACCAAGGGGTCGGTACGCCGCCGGCTTGACGCGAAGGGTCGGCGCGGTGAGCTCAAGCAGCAGCGCCGACCACCGGCGACCTGAGCTCGCTCACGCCACCCTGCACACCGACGGTCCAAGGCTCGAACGCAGCGACACCGCATCTGGCCGTACCGTGGTGGCATGAGCAGCGACGGCAGACACCAGGAACCGGCGGAGTTCCGGATCGAGCGCGACACGATGGGCGAGGTCCAGGTCCCCCAGCATGCGTTGTGGCGAGCCCAGACCCAACGCGCGGTGGAGAACTTCCCCATTTCCGGGACCACGCTCGAACCGGCCCATGTGCACGCCCTGGCCTCGATCAAGGCGGCCGCCGCCCAAGTCAACGCAGAGCTCGGCGTCATCGACGAAGACCTCGCAGACGCCGTGGAGCAGGCAGCGCTCGAGGTAGCGCAAGGAAAGCACGACGAGCACTTCCCGATCGACGTCTTCCAGACCGGCTCCGGCACCTCGAGCAACATGAACGCCAACGAGGTGATCGCCTCCCTCGCCACCCGATCCCTAGGCCGAGACGTCCACCCCAACGACCATGTCAACGCCAGCCAGTCGAGCAACGACACGTTCCCGACCTCGATCCACGTCGCAGCGACCGAAGCGGTCAGCCGCGAACTGATCCCGGCGTTGGACCACCTCGCTCGCGCGTTCGAGGCCAAGGCGACCAGCTTCGACAGCGTGGTCAAGTCCGGACGCACCCACCTGATGGACGCCACTCCGGTCACCCTGGGCCAGGAGTTCGGTGGGTACGCCGCTCAGGTCCGGCTCGGGATCGACCGGCTGGAGTCGTCGCTGCCCCGGCTGGCCGAACTGCCGCTTGGCGGCACGGCCGTCGGCACGGGCATCAACACGCCGCCCGGGTTCGCCGCCAGGGTCATCGGCGTACTGGCCGAGCTCACCGGGCTACCCCTGACGGAGGCGCGCAATCACTTCGAGGCGCAGGGCAGCCGTGACGCGCTGGTGGAGACCAGCGGCCAGCTGCGCACGATCGCCGTAGGGCTGCACAAGACCTGCACGGACCTGCGTTGGATGGGCTCAGGGCCGCGAACCGGCCTCGGCGAGATCCGCCTCCCCGACCTCCAGCCGGGGTCGAGCATCATGCCGGGCAAGGTCAACCCGGTGCTACCTGAGGCGACCTCGATGGTGTGCGCCCAGGTGATCGGCAACGACGCCGCGATCACGTTCGCCGGAGCGTCCGGAAACTTCGAGCTCAACGTAATGATGCCGGTGATGGCCGCCAACCTGTTGCAGTCGATCCGGTTGCTGGCCAGCGCCTCGCGGTTGCTCGCCGACCGGTGCGTGTCCGGCATCGAGGCCGACGAGGAGCACTGCCGCATCCTCGCGGAGTCTTCTCCCTCGGTCGTCACCCCGCTCAACCGGGTCATCGGCTACGAGAACGCCGCCGCCGTCGCGAAGAAGGCGGTCAAGGAGAAGAAGACGATCCGCGAGGTCGTGATCGAGGAGGGGTACGTCGAACGAGGCGACCTCACCGAGGCCGAGCTCGACGACGCCCTCGACGTGTTGAGCATGACCCACCCGTAGCCCGGCCCCGCTGACGGTCCGGCTGAACGGCCGGCCCCGGCTTCAACCAGCCACCACAACAGCGCGCCGCCGGACCCCGTCGGTCGTCAGTACCAGTTGTTGCCTTGCTTGAAGTACCAGGCGTTGCACGGATCGCCGTACGAGGACTCGATGTAGGTGAGGCCCCACTCGATCTGGGTGGCCGGGTTGGTCCGCCAGTCGGCGCCGGCGCTGGCCATCTTCTCCGCCGGGAGGGACTGTGGGATGCCGAACGCGCCGGAGGAGGAGTTGGTCGCGGAGACGTTCCAGTCGCTCTCGCTGACCCACAGGGAGTCCAGGCAGGAGAACTGATCGCTGCTCCAGCCGTAGTCGCCGAGCATCGACATCGCGATGTCGCGCGGGTCGGTCGCCTCGACCGTCTCCGAGACGGTGCCCGCGACGTCCTGCTTGGACACCGGCAGGTGCTTGGCCTTGGTCGCCCGCTGCACCGATGCGGCCGCCGGACGGGTGGTCGAGCGGCTTACCTGGTTGTCAGGGGCGCGGTGCCGGGCCTTGATCGCCTCCTCGGAGAGCCGCGGCTTCGCGCCGAGCTGGTCCGCGGCTGCGGTGGTGATGCCGGCCGGGCTGGGCTCCGCATCCACGGTGAGGACCCCCACACCGACTGCCACGGCCGCCGCACCCACCAGGGCAACGACTCCGGTGATGCCCGAGGTCGGCAGCGCCCCTGTCAGGTCGCCGGCAACACGCCACACTGTCCGTGTGAGGGACCGGGGCGCGCGGTGACGGGGGGCTATGTGCCTTCCGGGCACGCAGAACCACTCCTTGGGGGGTAGGAGACCGGTCCACCTTGGCGGAACTGCCGGTCGAGGTCAAATCCCCCCACCCAGCTGTGACAGATGTGACTCGTGACTCCGGCCCTCAGGACCCCCCACTCCCGCGATTTGCGGGAAAGTGCAGGCCACGACCGGCGTGTCGACCTGAACTTTCCCGCAGTTCGCGGGGCGCGCGCGGAGTTGGTATGCCGGAGGCGACCGGCCGTGCCCCGACCTCAGATCGAGACGTCCTCGAGCATCTCGGTGACCAAGGCCGCGATCGGCGAACGCTCGGACCGGGTCAGCGTGACGTGCGCGAACAGCGGATGGCCCTTCAGCTTTTCGACCACCGCGACCACGCCGTCGTGTCGCCCCACACGCAGGTTGTCGCGCTGCGCCACGTCGTGGGTGAGCACCACCCGCGAGTTGGCGCCGACCCGGGACAGCACGGTCAGCAGCACGTTGCGCTCCAGCGACTGCGCCTCGTCGACCACGACATAGGCGTCGTGCAGGGAGCGACCGCGAATGTGTGTAAGCGGCAGCACCTCGAGCATCCCGCGGGCCAGTACCTCCTCGATCACGTCGGCGCTGGTCACCGCCCCGAGCGTGTCGAAGACCGCCTGCGCCCACGGGTGCATCTTCTCCGACTCGTTGCCAGGCAGATAGCCGAGCTCCTGGCCACCGACGGCGAACAGCGGGCGGAACACGACCACCTTCTTGTGCTGACGACGCTCCAGCACCGCCTCGAGGCCGGAACACAGCGCGAGCGCCGACTTCCCGGTGCCGGCGCGACCACCGAGCGAGACGATCCCGATGTCCGGGTCGAGCAGCAGGTCAAGGGCGACCCGCTGCTCCGCGGACCGCCCCCGCAATCCGAACGCCTCACGGTCGCCTCGGACCAGACGCACCTGCTTGTCGGCAGTGACCCGACCGAGCGCGCTGCCACGCTCAGACATCATCACCAGACCCGAGTGGCACGGCAGAGCGCGGCCGGCCTCGAGGTCGGCCACCCCGCCGTCGTACAGGTCGTCGAGCTCGGCGGCGGTGACGTCGATCTCCGACATACCGGTGTAGCCGGTCTCGACGGCAAGCTCGGCGCGGTACTCCTCGGCGGGGAGTCCGACCGAGGAGGCTTTGACCCGCATCGGCAGGTCCTTGGAGACCAGCGTGACGTCGCAGCCCTCGGCGCGCAGGTTCAGCGCGACAGCCAGGATCCGGGTGTCGTTGTCGCCGAGGCGGAAACCGGCCGGCAGCACTGTCGGGTCGCTGTGATTGAGCTCGACGCGCAACGAGCCGCCGTCGTCGCCGATCGGGACCGGCTTGTCGAGCTGGCCGTGCTGGACGCGCAGCTCGTCGAGCAGCCGAAGTGCCGAGCGGGCGAAGTAGCCGAGCTCGGGATGGGCACGCTTGCCCTCCAGCTCGGTGATCACCACGACCGGAAGCACGACCTCGTGCTCGTGGAAGCGCTTCAGCGCCGCCGGGTCGGCCAGCAGCACGCTCGTGTCGAGCACGAAGGTGCGGGCGGGGGCAGATGCGGACGTACGTCCGGTGGAGCCGGTGGCTGCGGCCACGGGTGTTCCCCTCGCAGACCGCGCGGGAGCATCGCCTCACCCGGTCCTCGGTGTCTAGTCGGACCGGGATGAGCTCGCCCCAGGGCACGATGCCTGCCCTGTTCTGTGCTGCACGTGGGCCTCCCGAGGCGCCGGGCTTCCCCGCCCGTCGTCACTCCAGACGGTACGACGGCCGCAGCGATCACGCATGAACGACACGCCACCGGGCTGACGCGGACGAAGCCGCGTCGCTGCCCGCGACACAGCCACCTGCCCTTCTCCCGGGTCAGGCGCCGTCTCGTGGTCGATCAGGTGCCGTAGCGACGCTCCCGGGCGCCGTACGCACGGATCGCCCGGAGGAAGTCGGTACGCCGGAAGTCCGGCCACATGGCTTCGCAGAAGTAGAACTCGCTGTGAGCGCTCTGCCACAGCAAGAAGCCCGACATCCGCTGCTCGCCGGAGGTTCGGATCACCAGGTCGGGGTCGGGCTGGCCACGGGTGTAGAGGTGCTCGGAGATGTGTTCCACGTCGATGACCTCCGCGAGCTCTTCCAGGCTCGTACCCTGTTGGGCGTGCTCATGGAGGAGGGAGCGCACCGCGTCTGCGAGCTCACGTCGGCCGCCGTACGCCACCGCGATGTTCACCGTCATGCCGGCCACGTCTGCGGAGCGCTCGGCCGCGTCCTTGAGCCGTCGGGCCGTGGAGGCCGGCAGCAGGTCGAGCGCCCCGACGGGCTGGACCCGCCAACGGCCGGTAGTCGCGAGGTCGTCCACGAGGTCTTCGATGACACGGGTCAGCGGCTCGATCTCGTCCGCGCCGCGGGTCAGGTTGTCGGTCGAGAGCAGCCACAGCGTGACGAGTTCGACGTGCAGCTGGTCACACCAGCCCAAGAACTCCTCGATCTTGTCGGCTCCGGCGATGTAGCCACCTTCGACCTGTTCGCCCGTGGACCGCGCCCAACGACGGTTCCCGTCGCACATCACGCCGATGTGGGCAGGAATCCTGCCCGGGTCGATCTGCCGCAGCAGCCGGCGCTCGTACAGGCCGTAGGCGAGAGACCAGGCCGATGCCATCCGAGATCTCCTGACGCCGGGGATATGGGCCGTTCGAGGGATGCGCCGTGTCGTCCGTCACGTCCCCGATCGAAGGTTACTCTGCCAATTCACAGGTTGGCCCCTTACCGTGGCTCATATGATCGCCCAGGCAACCGAGCTCCTCAAGGATGCTGCCCGGGAGATCAAGCCGCATCTACGCGGCTGGCTGCACCTGGGAACGTTCCCGCTGAGCGTCGCGGCCGGAATCGTGCTGGTGACCCTCGCGCCGGACACGAAGACGCGGATCGCCTCGGCGGTCTTCGCAGTGTCCGCGTCCATGCTGTTCGGGTTCTCCGCGCTGTTCCACCGCGGCCACTGGAACCCGCAATGGCACGGCGTACTCCGTCGGCTGGACCACTCCAGCATCTTCTTGCTGATTGCGGGCACCTACACACCGTTCGCGCTGATGTTGCTCGACTCGACGAACGCGCGGATCCTGCTCTCGCTGGTTTGGGGCGGTGCGTTGCTCGGGATCGCGTTTCGGATCTTCTGGATCGGTGCCCCGCGCTGGCTCTACCTGCCGGTGTACATCGCGCTCGGCTGGGCGGCGATCTTCTGGCTCGGTGACTTCGCGTCGTCGGCCGGTCCGGCGGTGCTGACGCTGATCATCGTCGGGGGCGGATTGTACTCCCTCGGAGGTATCGTCTACGGCCTCAAGCGTCCGAACCCGATCCCCCGGTGGTTCGGCGTCCACGAGGTGTTCCACAGCTTCACGGTGGCCGCCTTCGCGGTCCACTACGTCGGCGTCTCGATGATCATCTACTCCTCCCGCTGAACCCCCTGCCGCCCCTGCGCCTGCACCCCTGCCCCGGCACCGCCGCCCCCTGCGCCCCTGCGGTTTGCCTAGTTATCTATTCCGCTGGCTTGTGAACTAGGCAGATCCCCCTTGCCCACTGGGGGTTTGCCTTGTGGAGTTCAGGATCTGATCCGCAAGCCTGGTCGATCACCATCCGTACGCCGTTCGGGCTGGCGGTCCGACCTCACCCGTGCGGCAGCCCGAGCGCGACCGACACCGCGTCGTCGGGCAGGAACCGGATCTCCTGAGCTGCCCCGGCTTCGCCACCGGCCGGCTGGTAGTGGCCGAGCGCGTAGTTGCCACAGGCGTAGAAGAACAGGTTCACGACATCACCCCAGGTCGTCACGGCATAGGCCCCATCCCAGACGACGAAAGCGGCCCGGCAGCGGTCGACCGGCCGCGGGGACTGGTCGGGTTGTCCCTGGATCGAGGACGGCCACGCTCGGTTGAGGACGTCGACGTCGGCCTGCTCCTGCGGGCCGTCACCTCGGCAGAGCACCAACGCCTCGAACCTGGTGGCGGGGGTGAGCGCCGGCCCGCGCGTCAGACTCACCGGGGCCGCCATCGTCTGCTGGCTGAAGCCAGGAGCACAGGTCAGCGATGGCTCGGGAACTGAGGAGGGTACCCCCAGCTTCGACCGTTGCTTCCCGAGTGAGCGAAGGTAAGCGTCGAGGACGGAGTCGGACTGATGGCGGGTCGGACCGACGAAGATGTCCTCGCACGAGTTCGAGGCGTAGACAGGCTGAACCTGTCCGTCGGGCAAGGCCACCAGAAGCGCGAACGGATCCGCGGCCACCCGGATGGTCTGGCAGCGGTCGGGTCGGACCCCCGTCTCACCTGCGATGTCGCGAAGGAACGTCTCGACTCCGCCGCGCTCGAGAGCGTCCGCCGGGGCGAGCCATCGCTCAGCCACGCGCTGTCCCTGCCACGCCACGGGACAGAGCCGGATCGATACGGCGTCCTCGGGGATGGTCTGTCGGCTCGACGCCGGATCGCTTGGGATCGCGAGCAGATCCTTCGGGCAAGGTGTCGTGGCCAACGGCTCGCTGACGCCTTGCGCCTGCGGGTTCGACGGCGGCGGGTTCGCCACGTTGTCACGCATGTCCTGCGTGCGGACCTTGTTCAGGAACTGAGGCGTGATGATCACCACCGCAACAACCGTGGCCACGACAGCACCGATGATCAGGCGACGTCGCCGGTCACGACGGGCTCGCTCGGCCGCCCGCTCGGCCGGTGACGGGTCATCCGGGCCGCTGGAGACCTTATCGGTCGGACGGGCGCGGAGCCGTGCCAGGTCCCAGTCGGATCGGGATTCTTTCATCGCTGGTCCTCCGCATCGAGGTCTTCGCTGAGCAAGGCGGAGAGTCGTCCGGCAGCCGGCGCGTCCTGGCGCAGCCCATTCCCCGGAAGTGCGGGGAAGTTCAGGGTCAGACCGGCGTGTCGACCTGCACCTTCCCGCAATTCGCGGAAAAGGGGGGAGAGCTTCGGCCAACCGGTCAGGAGAGCCTCGCCGCCTGGATCGCTGTCCACACCCGGTAGGGCGTGCACGGCATGGGGACGTCGACCACGCCGAGCGGTCGGAGCGCGTCGAGCACGGCGTTCATCACCGCCGGGGGTGCCGCGATCGCGCCGGCCTCACCGACTCCCTTGGTGCCGAGCGGGTTGGTCGTGGCCGGTGTGACGCGTCGGTCTGTGCGCATCGTGATCAGGTCGGCGGCCGACGGCATGGCGTACTCCACGAAGCTCGGCGTCAGCACGTTGGCCTGGTCGTCGTACGCCACCTCCTCGAACATCGCCTGCGCGATCCCCTGCACCACTCCACCGTGCACCTGCCCGTCGACGATCATCGCGTTGACGACGTTACCGACGTCGTCGACGCCGACGTAGTCCGTCAGCCGCACGACCCCGGTCTCGACGTCGACCTCGACGGCCGCCAGGTGCGCACCGAAGGGGTAGGTGACGATCTTGAGATCCGAGGTCCGGGTGCACCCGAGACCGGGCTCGAAGCCGTCCAATGACAGCTTCCGGTTGTACGACGCCAGCGCCACCTCCCGGATCGTCGTCGACGCCTGAGTGCCGCGCACGGTGAACGTTCCGTCGTCGAGCTCGAGGTCGTCCGGGTTGCACTCGAGCACCCGGGCGGCCACCTCGGTGGCGCGGCGGCGCACTTCGACGGCGGCGTCGTGCAGGGCCGAGCCGACCACGCTGAGCGAGCGCGACCCGTAGGAGTCGAAGCCGTGCCGGGCCCGGTCGGTGTCACCCTGGACGATCCTCACCGCAGCGACGTCGACGCCGAGCTGACGGTTGACGATCTGCGCCCAGCTCGTCGCATGCCCGGTGCCGTACGCGGTCGTGCCGATCACCACCTCCGCGCCGTCGGGAGTCAGTCGAACGCTCGCAGTCTCCACGGCGGTCTTGTCGTACCTGATGCCGCCGCCACACGCCTCCACGTACGTCGAGACGCCGACGCCGATCCGCGTCGTGGCGCCGACCACGTTCTGCTCGGCCTGCCGCTTGCGCAGCAGGACGTAGTCACCGAGCTCGAGCATGGCATCGGTGGTCGCGGCATAGTCGCCGACGTCATAGGTCACACCGCCACTGGTCCGGTACGGAAACGCCTCCGCAGGGATCCAGTTCTGCCGGCGGAGCTCGATCGGGTCCATCCCGAGCTCAACGGCCAGCTCGTCCACGATCCGCTCGATCGCGTACGTCGCCTCGGGCCTCCCGGCACCTCGATACGCGCCGACCGGAGTCTTGTTGGTGAGCACACACTCGCAGTGCAACCGGAAGTTCGGGATCCGGTAGATGCCCGGATACATCGCCGCACCCTCCATCGCCGAGCCCGGACCGATCGGCGAGACATAGCCGCCCGCGTCTGCGATCAGGTGCACGTCGAGCGCGGTGATCTGTCCGTCCCGCGTCGCGGCGAGCGTGACGTCCTGGATCAACGCCCGGCCGTGAAACGTGGTCTGGAGGTCCTCACTGCGTGTGGCAGTCCACGCGACCGGGCGGTTCAGCTCGCGTGCTGCGATCAGCGCGACGACTTCCTCGGCGTAGAAGAACTTGCCTCCGAAACCGCCGCCAACGTCCGCCGCGATCACTCGCAGCCGATCCTCGGGTATGCCGGTCCCTTCCGCGAGGAAGTGGCGGACGATGTGCGGCACCTGGGACGAGACCCAGACTGTGAACCCATCACCCTCAGCCGCGACCGTGACGGCCCGTGGTTCCATCGCGGCGGTGAAGACGCGTGGCTGCTCGTAGCGCCGCGAGACGACGATGTCGGCGGCAGCGATTGCCGCATCCACGTCTCCGGAATCCTGGCGGTCGTCGGACACGACGTTGCGCGACGTACCAGCGTGGAGAATTGGCGCGCCATCGGCAAGTGCGGCTTCCGCGTCAGCGACCGCGGGGAGGGGGTCGTAGTCGACGTCCACGAGCTCGGCCGCGTCCACGGCCGCTGCGGCAGTGCGCGCCACCACGACGGCAACCGGGTCGCCGACGTACCGCACCGTGTCAGCGGCGACCAGCGCCATGGACGGCCCCTCCTCGAATCCCGGGAGCTCCGGGCACCAGCGGGCCACATCGGCGCCGGTCCAGACGGCGACCACGTCAGGCCCTTGTCGAGCTTCGGTCACGTCGATGGTGAACCGTGCGTGCGGCATCGGGCTGCGCACGAAGACGAGGTGCAGAGTGCCCTGTAGCCGGATGTTCGCGGTCCACCTGGTGTTGCCGGTGATCAGGTGGTGGTCCTCGGTGCGGAGTACCGCTTCAGCATCCTGGGCGACAGTCATGGGCACAGGGTACGGCCGGATCGCCGCCGCTTCAGAGCAAGGCTGCCGGGTCGGTCACCGGCAGGTCGCAGACGAAGTCGTGACACGCGTACGCCGTCGGACGACCGTGCACGAGTGGCCTGTCCTCGAGCAGCGGCACCACGGCCCGCTCGCCGTCTCCGACCGCCACCACCTGGCCGGGGTGGGCGAGCCGGTGCGCGGCCGTCACGAGCGCGGACCGGGCAGGATCGTCCGCGGCTCCGACGATCGCGACCTGTCGAGGCCCGTCGGCCATCGCCTCCATCGCGGTCAGCGTCTGTCCGGCGAACCGTGGCGCACGTTCGGCCAGTCCGGCCAGCCGCGACACGAGCCGCTGAGCCCGCTCCGCTCTCGAGGTGTCACCGGTCAGGCCCTGCAGGCCCACAAGCGCGGTCAGCGTCATCGCCTGGCCGGACGGTGCAGCGTTGTCGGCCGGGTCCTGCGGGCGCTTGACCAGGATCTCCGCGTCGTCCGCCGTGTCGTAGAAACCATCCCGGCCATCGGCGAAGTGCGTCTCGATCACACCGACGAGCTCCGCGGCGACGTCGTACCACTGCGCCTCGCCGGTGACGCTGAACAGCGCCAGCAGCCCGTCGGCAACGCAGGCGTAGTCCTCGAGGACACCGCCGGGTGCACCAGCCCGGCCGCCACGGGAGACCCGGCGTAGCCGGCCGTCGACGAGGTGGACCGTGACGAGCAGACGCGCAGCCGCACGCGCCGCCTCGACCAGATCGGGTTCGTCGAGGATGACGCCGGCCTCGGCGAGGGCGGCCACGGCCAGGCCGTTCCAGGCGGCGACAACCTTGTCGTCTCGGGCGGGGCGGGTGCGCTCTGAACGTGCATCCAGCAGTGTGCGTCGTACGCCGTCGAAGCGGTCTCGTTCCTCCGCGGCCGGGTCACGGTCGAGGCGCAAGGTCGACGTACCCGCCTCGAAGTTGCCACCATCGCGCAAGCCGAACAACGCCTGTGCGAACGCGGCGTCCACGCCGAGATGCTTCTCCAGCTCCTCGGGCGTCCACACGTAGAACGTGCCCTCGTGGCCGTCGCTGTCAGCGTCCAACGCAGAGGCCAGGCCACCCTCGTCGGTGCCGAGCTCAGAGACCATGAAGCGAGCTGTCTCGCGGGCGACGCGTGCAGCGAGGGCGCTGCCGGTCTGGCGGTGCCAATGAACGTAGGCGCGCAGCAAAAGAGCGTTGTCGTAGAGCATCTTCTCGAAGTGCGGCACGTCCCACCGTGCGTCGACCGAGTAGCGGGCGAAGCCTCCGGCGAGCTGGTCGTAGATGCCGCCGCGGGCCATCGCCTCCAGCGTCTGCTCGGCCATCCGCAGCGACTCCGCGTCCGACGTACGAGCGGCGTGCCGAAGCAGGAACTCGCACACCATGGACGGCGGGAACTTGGGCGCGTCGCCGAAGCCGGCATGGGTCTCGTCGAACGATCGCGCGAGCTCGGCGACGGCGTGTGCGGTGACGTCCTCGGTGCGAGCACCCGGTAGCTCGTGGGTGGTCTGAAGGTGGCCCGCGATGTCGGCACTGATCGAGGTGACCTCGTCGCGGCGCTGTGTCCACGCTGTGACGATCGCCTCGAGCACCTGGCCGAACGCCGGCATGCCCCGGCCGGCCACCCGCGGGAAGTACGTGCCTGCGAAGAACGGCGCGCCCTCCGGCGTCAGAATGCAGGTCATCGGCCAACCGCCGTGACCGGTCATCGACTGGGTCGCCTCCATGTAGATGGCATCGATGTCCGGACGTTCCTCGCGATCGACCTTGACGCTGACGAAGTGCTGGTTGAGGTACGCCGCCGTCGGCTCGTGCTCGAACGACTCGTGCGCCATCACGTGGCACCAGTGGCAGGCGGCGTACCCGACGCTGAGGAACACCGGCACGTCTCGCTCGCGCGCCTCGGCGAAGGCCGGCTCTCCCCACTCCTGCCAGTCCACCGGGTTGTCGGCGTGCTGCAACAGGTAAGGACTCGTCGCCGCAGCGAGCCGGTTCGTCATCACCTCATCCTGCTACACCGCTGCCGGTCGCGCCTTCTCGCTGCGGCCGTCGCCGTGATCAGCGAGGAGAGGTTGGCTCCTCGGGACCGTCCGGACCGTTGTGGTCACCACGGAGGTCGTCGGGCCCAATGTCGTCAGCACCGAGGTCGTCGGATTCGGGGCGGTCAGCGAGCGACCGTGGCGCGTGCGGCTCTACGCGCCGGAGAACGGCGGCACGACGTACCAGGTGATGTTCCGGGCACCGGCCGATGAGGCCGAGCCGTGGAAGCGGGTGCTGCGCCGCGCTGCCACCGAAGAGGAGGCCCGCAAGAACTTCGCCCAGGCCGAGGCCGCGCTCGACACCGAGCAGGCGACGCCCGCCGGCGCTGATGTGCGCGCGTCGCGAACGATCCGGATGCTCGGCGAGGAGTACCTCAGGGATTCGATCGAGCGCTCAAGCAACCCCGGACGATGGAGCAGCGCGAGTCGCGGCTCAACGCCCACATCCTGCCCAGCATCGGCGACGTGCCGGTGACGAAGTGGCGTGTCGAGCACAGCCGCAAGGTGATGGAGAAGGGCGCGAAGACGATCTTCTGCAACCGTGGTCGGGAGGACCTGCGCGGCCAGCTTGCCGCTATGCGCAAGCTCGCCTGGCGCCTGGGCTGGCTCGACCGCAGCATCGACCCGCTGGATGGCTTGGAGATCGGGCGAGCCAACGTGCTCCACGGGGCAACAGCGCAGTACGTCGACCCCCGCCTGCGGCCGGAGACCCGTCAGGTGCGGGCCATGGCTGATGCCGCCGACAAGCTGTGTGGTCCTAACGGGACCGACCCGCTGATGACACGCCTCCCGTTGCTCGGGACGAAGATCCGCCTGGCGGGCTTCGGTGGTCTGCGTCTCGGCGAGCAGAACGCGCTCCGCGCGATCGACGTCTTCTTGGAGCGCGGCTACACCCACGTCAACGGCTCGTGGATCACGCCCCGCGGTCAGGCCGGCTTCCGTGGACCGGTGAAGAACCACACCCTCCACGAGGTGCCGCTGCCAAAGTCGCTGATGCACGACGAGCTCCTCCCCCGCGTCAAAGAGCCCCTCGGCCTGCCCGCGGAGGCATCACTCCAGCGGGTCGTCAACGCTCAGGAGACCGAGCGGCAGCGCCGCGCCTCACTGGCCGCACGCGAGAAGGACAAGAACCTCGCTTGGTGGAACTTCCCGGTCCCGCCGGAGGACGAGTTGTGGCTCTTCGTCGACACCGTCACCGAGCTGCCGGTGAAGCCCGAGATGCACAACGAGCGCTGGCACCGCGTCCAGAGGTGGGTCGACGAGAACGATCCCAACAACGCATGGCCTAGCACGATCGTCTACCGCAACGTCCGCCACCACGCCGCGACCAAGTGGTTCCACGATGAGTTCGGCGAGCCCTGGGAGATCGTCGCCCAATACCTCGGCGAAGGGCTCACCACCGTGCTGAACCACTACGTCCGCGCCGGCGAAGACGCGCTGCGCGATTCCGTCAGCAAGCTAGAGTCGCTGTGAACGTGTCGGGATAAGCGGAGACCTTGCTTAGGACCGGACCGCTCGTACAGGAACCCACACCCCCTCGCCGCGCATGACTTGGCGATCAGGCACCCGAAGACCACGACTGAAGAACATGAACTCGCGCCCGACCTTCTGCACCTGCGCCGTGTGGGAGATCCCGAAACGAAGGCAGCGGAAGTGGCGGTAGAGATCTCGGGTCCGTCCATCCGCGTCGTAGGTGAGGATCCATGGGTGCGGCGACCGGGTCAGTACCTGTTCCAGACTTTGGTGCTCAGGCCAGGAGTGGTCCGTCATATAAAGCTCTTCGCCTGGCACCACGTACGGAGGATCGACATAGAGGAGCACTGGCCGCTTTCGCCGGCCAAGGGTGCGGATCAACTCGATAGCTCGCTCTTGCCGAATGTCGACCTGCGGAGCAAGGGTGCGCAAGTTCGTGATCCGGTGGATAAGGTCAGGCTTGTTGAAGCGCGTCGATAAGCCAGTTGCCGGTCTGGTCGAGGCCGCCGATTGGGCGAGCGCTCAAGATGCCTGAGCGGTTCGTTCTGTTGAGGAAGAAGGTCGCGAAGCCGAGCGCCAGGTCGTCATGCTCGCTCGGCGCAAGGTAGATCTCGCGCTGCTGGTGCCAGTTCTCAAGGTCGACCGCGCAAGCGTCAACCTTCGATACGAACCGCTCCGTGTCGCGGAAGACGGAACGCCAGAAGGCTGCGATGCCCGGGTTCAGATCGTTGATGATGAGCTTTGTGACGTGTCCATCGGCAAGAAGCTGGAGTCCGGCCCCAGCTCCCCCGGCATACGGTTCGCAGTAGGTATCGACGGTCGTGGATTGGCTGGACAGCACCCGGGCAAGGTAGGGGGCCAGACGCGCCTTTCCTCCCGGATACCGGAGCGGCGAAAGACATGGTGGTCCGCTCACTTCACCGACTCGTTGATGCTGTTCAAGAGGGGCGTGTAGACCGCGCTGAAGTGGCGCGCCACGTGCGGGCTGGCCTTTGCCGACGCGTTGTGGATGAACTGATGGAGGTACACGACCCCGATGTCCTTCACATCGAGGTTCGCCTGCACGAGGTCTTGCCGAGTGCGCTTCGGTGTCTCGATCTGAGGGTCAAGCTTGAGGATGCACCCCCGGATCTTCTTGGCGAGCGTGTCGCCCTCCTTCTTGCCCGACCACTTGAGGACTTTCTCGTCGGATACCGCGAGCTCCAGGATCACCCGAGCAAGGACACAGGCGACAGCGTAGTTGTCTTTGATCGGGAGCTACTTGGACTCTTTGAGAAGGCGTTGGATATTCGGCGACAGGTTGGTCAACTTCACACCCGAATAGAGGAATCGCTCCTCCTTCTGGTCCCGCCTGCGGCCTGACCCGTTCCCATCGCCCTCGGCGTCAGTTGACTCAGAGGCACCGTCTTCATGGGCGCCGGAGTCGTTGCTCTCGGATGAGTCCTCCGAGGCATCACCTCCGCGGGCGCCGCCATCACCGTCGTCCCAGTCCTCCTGCTCATCACCCTCGACATCTGAGGTGGATTCCGGCGAGTACGGCTGGTCGGCGATGCGCATGTGGTCCGCCATCGAGTCGCCAGCGTCCGGCAGCACATCGGCGTGATCGTTGAGAAGACCCCCGCGCAGGGTGTCGTTCTTGAACGCGTCCACCGAATTGTTGGCCAGGAAGTCGAACGCCCAGGTGAAGTAGGGATGAAGCAGGTCGGCAGTGTGCTTGGCCCACAGCGTTTGCGGCCCACCCTCCGTGACCTGCTTCATGACGAACTGCATCCGCGTCAGCGTCACGGCGCTGAAGAATCGACCGATATTGGTGAGCTTCTCGGTGCGCACCTTATTGATGGCGTCCACCAGCGTCGTATCCGCCTGGTAGGCCTCGGTAAGCTCGTCAGCGATGGCGATGGAGCGCACTGTGCCGCTGTCGACGGGCGCCTTCATGCGCTTGCGGTGTCGAGCAGTCTGCTCCGCACTCCACACCCGGACACCGACCCCATCGTTGGCACCGGTGTGGCGGAGGGTCAGCCAAGGATCGGCGTCCTGGCGATCCTTGGACACCGCACAGAACAGCGACCTCGGCGGAGAGCCGCCGTTCTTCCTGATGCGCTCGAAGGCCGCTTGGTGGGTCTTGTCGTCGGCGAGCGTGGGATCGCTTAGCAGCTTCAACGCGGCGAAACGGCGATTGCCCTCAAGCACTACGAACTTTGATCCATCCTTGATCACGATCGGCAATTCGGTCGGGTTTCCCTCACCACGCTCGGCAAGGTCCCGGGCCAACGCAAGCATCGACCGTCACCGATCTGCTCCCCCAGCCCAAGCGACGACGGCGCACGGCATGACGCATGCGTGGCGGACTTCTCGAAAATGGTGATCTTCCGCGACATGCGGAACTCGGCTATTATCGAGAAATGGCCGAAGTCCTGCGCACGCTCACCTTGCCCTCCGAAGGGTACGGCGATGAGCCCAAGAGCGAGGCCGACGTCCTGCTGGCGGCGGCTGCCCGGATCCAAGCCGCACTCCCAACGGGCTGGACCGTCCAGGCGAAGACCGGGGTCAGCGGAATGGATGACTCCACCAACACTTCCCGCCGCCCCGACTCACGGCTCTCTCTCATGCGAGAAGGGAAGACCCTGCTGGCGTACGTCGTCGAAGCCAAGCGTGCCATGGCTTCGAACAACCTGCTCCCCGCTATCAATCAGCTTCTCGCCCTACAGGGCGCTAAGCCCGCCAACTCGGCCCGGATGCAGCCGATGCTGGTCGCTCGCTACCTCAGCCCCCAGCAACAGCGGGTGTTGCAAGAACGGGGCATCGCCTACGCCGATGCAACAGGAAATCTGTATCTCACTTCGGACGACCCGCTGATCCTGCTCTCCGATCGAGGTGCGAGCGCTGATCCGTGGCGCGGTCCCGGACGCCCGACGACGAGTCTCAAGGGCCTCCCTGCAGCCCGGCTCGTGCGTGCGCTGGCTGACTTCGTCCCGCCGTACTCCGTCGCTGATCTCGCCGAGCTGGCTGGCGCATCGCTCGGCGCGGCCTACCGCCTCAGCGACTATCTCGTCGGCGAGGGGCTGCTGACACGCGGCGAACGCGGGCCGATCACGGAGGTCGACTGGCCCGAGCTGCTGCGGCGGTGGAGCCAGGAAGCTCGTTACCTCGACACCAGCACGACGCGTGGCTTCCTCGAACCGCGCGGGCTTGACAGCCTCGTCGAGAAGCTCGGCAAGCAGACATCATCGGAGCGCTACGCGGTGAGTGGCTCCTTGGCCACCCAGCCCTATGCCTCATACGCCGAGGCTCGGTTGGGGCTCGTCTACGCGGACGATCCACCGAGGCTCGCGTCGGACCTTGGGCTGCGCCCTGTCGAGGCCGGCGCCAATGTCATCCTCGCGACGCCACGCTCCCCCGTGGTCTTCGAGCGCACCTCGACCTGGCGGGACATCACCATCGTTGCCCCCAGCCAGGCGGTCGCCGACCTCCTTGGCGGCCTGGGCCGAAACCCCGCCGAAGGCGATTACCTGTTGAACTGGATGAAGGAGAACCCGGATGCCTGGCGTCGGCAATTTGATCGTTGAAGCTCGCGCGGCTCTGCTCGACGCGGTCGCAGCTCTCGAAGCGCGGAAGGACTCGGTGACCCTCATCGGCGCTCAGGCGATCTATCTGCGCACCGGCAGCGCCACCTTCGCGCTGGCCGAAGCCACCAAGGACACCGACCTGGCGATCGATCCACGGAAGCTCGGCGAGGATCCGCGTCCCGAAGAAGCGATGACCAAAGCAGGCTTCATACTCGACCCGGTCAGCCGACAGCCCGGTGCCTGGATGTCGCCCAACGGAATACCCGTGGACCTGATGGTCCTTGAGCACCTCGCTGGCTCCGGCAGCCGACGGGAGGACGCGACCCGCCGCCGGCCTGCTCCACCAAGCCCAAGCAACGCAGAACGCAGTCACGACCATCCACGCATCAGGGCACAGCCGAAGCTGTGTCGTTATGTGACACACTGACCGCAACAATGTTCCACAACAGGGGCTAGAGTGACATTGTGGATCTGAATATGTTCCAGAAGTCGGCACCGGGGACACTCGTCGCCATCGCCGGCCAAGACCCGCTCCTGGGCCCGTGGCAACACAAGGCATTCATCCCGAATCCCTTGGCCCATGACGGACCCGATCTGTCCCCCAAAACCCATCTCGTCATCGCCGACGCACGGGCTGCGCTGGCCGCACTGGACAGCACTGCGCGGCAGCTCCCCAACCCCACGCTGTTGCGCCTCCCCACGCTGCGGCGCGAAGCGCAGAGCACTTCCGCGCTCGAGGGCACCTACGCCCCCCTCGCGGAGGTTCTGGTTGCCGATGACGAGGAGCCGCCCACCGCCGAACTGATTGAGATCCTCAACTACGTCACCGCGGCCAACTACGGATTCGCATGGATCGCCGACGGTCGACCCATCTCAACCTCATTCCTGAGCGACCTCCAAGGCATCCTGATGCGTGCCACGCCACTGGAGTCAGTCTCCGGTCGCCTGCGGGACACTCAGGTCGTGATCGGACGCCGTGTGGACGCCGATCCCAGGGCGCACCCCGTCCACAACGCCCGCTTCGTGCCCTCACCCGACGGCGTCGAGCTGGAGTCGGGGGTGGGGGCCCTCGTCGCATGGCTGCGGGAAGACCATCGAGGCCACATCGATCCCGTCGTAGCCGCGGCAATGTCGCACTACCAATTCGAGACCCTGCACCCCTTCCACGACGGCAACGGACGCATCGGTCGGCTCCTCATCGTGCTGCACCTGGTGGCTGCCGGTGTCCTAAGCGAACCCACCTTGACCGTCTCGCCGTGGTTCGAGGCCCGACGAGGCGACTACTACGACCGCCTCCTGGCCGTCAGCACCGCGGGTGACTGGGACGCATTCGTCGCCTTCTTCGCAGAGGGATTACGGCAAGCCGCCAACAACACACATGAGGAGATGCGTGCTCTGGTGGCCGTCCAGGCCGAGCTGAAGGGGATCGTCCGAGCCTCCGCGCTGAGAGCCGACAGCGCGCATTCCCTAGTCGACCTGGCGATCGCCAACCCCAGCTTCACAGTGCGCAAGGTCGAAGCCGACCTCGACATCTCCTACGGGCGAGCCAACAAGCTGGTCGGACAGCTCTGCGACCTCGGGGTACTTCAGGTCGTCGACGCGCACGCCTACAAGCGGCGGTTCTTCGCTCCGCGTGTCCTCGAAGTCCTGACGACGCGATCCTCAGTCTGAGACCGCCGGACGCCGAGATCGGCTGCCACTGGCTGACAGTGATGGGGCCCGAGTGATGCACGAGAGTGATGCACGAAGCCCCGGAATCGGTGTCTACGGGCGATCAGCGCCGAACCGGCGCGAACCACCACACCCCTCTGACCTGCGGTTTCGTCAAAACTCGCCAACAGCCGTCGATGGCGCGACCTCGTGGCACCAGTGGCACGCGGCGTACCCGACGCTGAGGAACAACGGCACGTCTCGCTCGCGTGCCTCAGCGAAGGCCGGCTCGCCCCACTCCTGCCAGTCCACCGGGTTGTCGGCGTGCTGCAACAGGTAGGGACTCGTCGCCGCAGCGAGCCGGTTCGTCATCACCTCATCCTGCTACACCGCTGCCGGCCGCGCTGTCTCGCTGCGGCCGTCGCCGTGATCAGCGAGGAGAGGTCGGCTCCTCGGGACCGTCCGGACCGTTGTCGTCAGCACGGAGGTCGTCGGGCCCGATGTCGTCTGCACCGACGTCGTGTGCACCGAAGTCGTCGGATTCGGGGTGGTCGGCGGGCGAGCGGGGATCGGTACCAGCCGGGTCAGAGTCGTCGACCTGCGCCTGAGGCCGCAGATCCGCCTTGTGCGGGACCCGGATCCTGCCGAGCTGGGTGTTCATGCTGCGCCACAGCAGGAAGGTGGCCAGCGCGAGCAACAGCACGAGCACCAACGCGATCCAGCCGGGCTTGATGTTGTTCTGGTCGTACGCCAGCACGATCGTGGGTACCGCCATCATGCCTCGATGCTCTCGCGCCGGCCGTCGTAGGTCGCGGCCAGGTCCCTGATGCCGGCGAACAGGTCGTCCTCGGGCAGGTCGTGGGGCAGCAGCGAGTCGACGAGCTCGAAGTCCTCGGTCGGCCACGCCTGTTGACTGACCTCCATCGGGACCGCGAACCATCGGCCGCCAGGGTCGATCTGGGTCGCGTGCGCGATCAAGGCCTTGTCGCGCACCGGGAAGTAGTCCGCGCAGGGCACCTGGGTGGTGATCCGGGCGTCGTGCGTCGGATCGTCCTTCCAGTCCTCCAGCCATTCGTTGTACGGCGACTCGAGTGCGCGCGCCAGCATGGCCTCGTGCAACGCGAGGATCCGTGGCCGGTTGAAGCTGTGGTGGAAGTACAGCTTCAGGGGTTGCCACGGCTCCCCCTCCTCGGGGTACGCGTTGGGATCGGCCGCCGACTCCCACGCCCGCATCGTCACCTTGTGACACATGATGTGGTCCGGGTGCGGGTAGCCACCGTTCTCGTCGTACGTCGTGATGACGTGCGGCCGGAAGCTGCGGATCAGGCTGACGAGTGGCACCGCGGCCTCCTCGACGGGGATCAGTCCGAAGCAGCCTTCGGGCAGCGGCGGCTTCGGGTCGCCCTCGGGCCAGCCGGAGTCGACGAAGCCGAGCCAGTCCTGCGTGACTCCGAGGATCTCGCGGGCCCGCTCCATCTCCTGGCGACGGATCTCGGTCATGTTGGCGAGGATGTCGGGGCGGTCCATGTTCGGGTTGAGGATCGAGCCGCGCTCACCACCGGTACAGGTGACCACGTGGACGTCGACGCCCTGGTCGACGTACATCGCCGTGCTGGCCGCGCCCTTGCTGGACTCGTCGTCGGGATGCGCGTGCACATGCATCAACCGCAGACCGTCACTCACCGCTGCACCTCGTTCGCCGTTTCCTCACCGCTTTGCCCCAGGACCGCTCACCGCTCATTCTTCACCTGGGACAATGGTGTCAGCCGCAGGCCCGACACTACGACGGGGTTCCCTCGATCCCGCCCTCAGACAACGACAGCGAGCAACGAGCATTCCCGTGACCCCCTCTGAACCCACCCACGACGATGCGCCGACGCCGGTACGCCGCCAGACGCTCGAGGAACGGTACGGCGTCGAGTCGCCGACGCGTCGACGGGTCAAGCAAGTGGTGGCGGCCGCGGTGGCACTGGTGTTGCTCGGCTGGCTGGGTTGGGCCGCCTGGTCACACAGTCAGACAGACGTGACGGGTCGGCTGAAGACGTTCGAGGTCGTCTCGACGCACGAGGTGGAGGTCGGCGTCGTACTCACCCGCCAGGCGGGCCAGGCTGTCGTCTGCGACGTGGCCGCCCAGGCCGATGACCACGCCACGGTCGGCGAAGGCCAGGTGACAGCGCAGGCCGGGGACGACACGGAACTCACCGCGACAGCCGTGATCCGTACCGATCGCGAGGCCACCTCCGCCACGGTCTCGAACTGCCGGACCGCCAACTGACCTGGCCCGTTGCCGGTCCGGAGGCGGTTCTGCGCCGGTGCACGATGCGGAAGGGCAGGCGTTTGTTTGGTAACCTCGTCGTTTCCCATCGGGGGCACCGGACCAGTTCTGCGCATGGCTTGTTCGTGTTCGTGTGCCCGCAACCAAGGAGCACAACCCGTGACACAGCCCACCACTGAGAACGTCATCTGGCTGACCCAGGAGGCGTACGACCGTCTTCAGGTCGAGCTGGAGAACCTCAAAGGGCCGGCTCGAGCCGAGATCTCGCAACGCATCGCCGAAGCCCGCGAGGAAGGCGACCTGCGCGAGAACGGCGGCTACCACGCTGCTCGCGAGGAGCAGAGCAAGGCCGAGGCACGGATCGTGCAGCTGGAGGACATGCTCAGCCGCGCGAAGGTCGGTGAGCAGCCGGCGCAGAGCGACGGCACCGTTGCCGCGGGCATGGAGGTCACCGTGAAGTTCGCCGGTGGCGACACCGAGACGTTCCTGCTCGGTGCGCGAGAGGTGCTTGCCCTCGACGACAACGTCGACGTCAGCGTCTACTCGCCGCAGTCTCCGCTCGGCGCTGCCATCGTCGGCAAGAAGAAGGGCGAGACCGCGACCTACGCCGCCCCGAACGGCAACGAGATCAAGCTCGAGATCGTCGACGCCAAGCCCTTCACCAGCTGACCCTCACCCCCGGCCGACCCGCCGACCCCTCACTCCCGCCGCCCCCCGGACCCCCGACCCCCGACCCCGGTGGGGTTTGCCTAGTTAACAAGCCAAACAGCTTGTCTACTAGGCGGGTTTGCCTTGTTGACAAGCCACCCGAATAGATAACTAGGCAAACCACGCCGGGCACTAGGCAAACCACGGCGGGCTCCAGACCAACCACGCCGGGCGCCAGACCAACCACGCCCGGCACGCGGTCAATCACTCGGGCAGCGGGCCAACGACACCGAGTCACGGCGAAGCACGCCAGACCGTGTACGAAGGCGGTAAGACGGTCAGAGGTAGTCGTCAGAAGACGGTCAGGGCGTAGCCGTGTTCACGCAGGGTTGCGAGCACCAGGTCTCGGTGCTCAGGCCCTCGCATCTCCATCTGCAACACCACGTCGACCTGGTCCAAGGGCAGCGACTCGGCGTTGCGCTCGTGCACGACGTCGAGGACGTTCGCGTCGCAGGCGCTCAATCGGGACAGCAGCTGCGCCAGTCCGCCCGGCCGATCGGGGATCCGGCACTGGACCGAGAGGTACCGCCCCTGCGCCGCCATGCCGTGCCGGATGACGCGCATCAGCAGCAGCGGATCGATGTTGCCCCCGGAGAGAACCGCGACCGTCGGGCCAGCGAACGCAGTCGGGTCGTCGAGCAGGGCCGCCACCGCGGCCGCACCGGCCGGCTCGACGACGACCTTGGCGCGTTCGATCAGCGCGAGCAGCGCCGTGGACAGGGACTCCTCCGACACGGTGCGGATCTCGTCGACGTGTCTCTGGATCGCCGCGAACGGCACGTCGCCAGGGCAACCCACCGCGATACCGTCGGCCATCGTCGACATCGATGTCAGCGGCACCGGCCGGCCGGCGCGGAGCGAGGCGGGGTAGGCCGCGGCCGAGTCTGCCTGTACGCCGACAACCCGCACATCGGGGCGCAGCGCCTTGATCGCGGTGGCGATCCCGGCGAGGAAGCCGCCGCCTCCCGTCGGCACAACGACCGTCCGCGCCTCGGGCGCTTGCTCGAGAATCTCCAGGCCGCACGTCCCCTGCCCGGCGACGATGTCCTCGTGATCGAACGGATGGATCAGCACGGCTCCGGTGTCGGCCTCGAAGCGACGCGCCTCGACCAGGCACTCGTCGATCGTGTGGCCTACGAACCGGACCTCCGCGCCATAGCCTCGGGTGGCCTTCTCCTTCGGGATCGGAGCACCGTTCGGCATGAAGACCGTGGACTTGATACCGAGCAGCGTCGCCGCCAGCGCAACGCCTTGCGCGTGGTTGCCGGCGCTGGCCGCGACGACACCGCGGGCCCGTTCTTCGTCCGAGAGGTGACTGATCCGCAGATAGGCACCGCGGATCTTGAACGATCCGGTGCGCTGCAGGTTCTCGCACTTGAGCCTGACATCCTGACCAGTCAGGGCGCTCAGCCAGCGCGACCCCTCCATCGGTGTGGTCAGCGTCGTGCCACGCAAGTGCTCGCGCGCTGCAAGGATCTGTTCGATCGTGACGTCAGGCACATCGGGCGCGAACGCGGAAGGCTGGACAGCGTCGTCGGTGTTCACAGTGACGAGGTTAGAACCCTCGCGCCCGCAGACGTTACCTGGGCGAGCGATCCACGTCACACGTCTGTCACAGACATCGGCCACGATCGCAGTACGACGGTCAACGACGACCACCCAGACACATCGTCAACCAACCACCTAACCACCCCCACCCAACGTGTGAGGTCATCATGCTGAACAGCACCCTGCCCATGCCGCGCACCCCCTGGCTGCGCTGGCTCACCCGCTTCGACCCCTTCGGTCAGGTACGCCGCCCGCGCGCCTGAGCCCTTTTCGTGACACCGCGGCCAGGCGCGAGCACAGCCGCGGAACAGCCCTGCCGACCGCGCTCGGCAGGGCTGTTGCATGTGTCATACAACTAGATATATGCTTGCGGCATGCAACCAGGTATGACGTTCGGCGCCGAGCCGCAGTCCGCCGAGGAAGCCGTGATCGGCCTCCTCATGCAGGCGGGACGCCGACTCCGCACACGCCATCCCGAGGACCAGGTGGACCCCTCGACGTTTCCGCTCGCCAAGCAGCTGATGTTTCACGACGCGATGCGACTGTCCGACCTCGCCGCCGCGGTGGAGCTCGATGCCTCGACCGTCAGCCGCCAGGTCAAGCAGCTCGAGGACAAGGGGATGCTCGAACGTACCCCGGACCCGGCCGACGGACGGGCCAGCCTGATCCGGATCAGCCCCGAGGGACGGCTGATCATGCAGGCCGCCTTCCGCCGCCGCTTCGAGCGGATCAAGAGCGTGCTCGAGCCGTGGAGCCAGCGCGACCGCGAACTCCTTCAGAAACTGCTCATCCGCCTCGCTGCCGACCTGCGCGAGGCCAACGATCTCCAAGAAAGCGTGACATCGGCATGACGCAGACGCAGACCCCTGACGACCAGGGTTATCTCAGCCACCGTCAGATCCTGGTGGTGATGGGCGGACTGATGGCGGGCATGTTCCTGGCCGCCCTCGACCAGTCGATCGTCGGTACGGCACTCCCCCGGATCACCAGCGAGCTGGGCGGCCTCGACAAGCTGTCGTGGGTCGTGACGGCGTACCTGCTGACCCAGACCGCCTCCACCCCCTTGTGGGGCAAGATCTCCGATCTGTACGGCCGCAAGCTGATCTTCCAGGCCGCGATCATCACCTTCCTGGTGGGCTCCCTGATGTCCGGGCTCGCGCAGAACATGGGCGAGCTGATCGCGTTCCGTGCCGTGCAGGGGCTCGGCGGTGGAGGTCTGTTCGCGCTGGCGCTGGCCACGATGGGGGACATCGTGCCGCCGCGCGAACGTGGCCGCTACGGCGGGTACTTCGGCGCTGTCTTCGGTACGTCGTCTGTCTTGGGACCCGTGCTCGGTGGCTTCTTCACCGACGGACCAGGCTGGCGCTGGATCTTCTACATCAACGTGCCGATCGGCCTTGCGGCGCTGTTCATCACAACGGCAGCTCTGAAGATCCCCGTCGTACGCCGTGAGCACGCGATCGACTACCTCGGCGCCACCACGATCGTCGCCGGCGTGACCTCGTTCCTGCTCTACACCACCTGGGCCGGACCCGACCACGGCTGGGGCTCTGGCATCGGAATCGGCCTGCTGGCGGCCGGAGTGGCGATGACGGCCCTGTTCGTGCTCGTCGAGAAGCGGGCAGCCGAGCCGATCATCCCGCTCGAGCTGTTCAAGCTCTCGGTGTTCCGGACCAGCAACCTGTACAGCTTCATCATCGGCTTCGCGATGTTCGGCGGGATCATCTTCCTGCCGGTCTATCTCCAGGTCGTCAAGGACATGAGCCCGACCCGCTCGGGTCTGGCCTTGCTGCCGATGGTCGTCGGCATCTTCTCCACGTCGATCTCTTCCGGCATCGCGATGAGCAGGACCGGGCGTTACAAGATCTTCCCGATCGTCGGGGCGTCCACGGTGATCGTCGCGCTGCTCCTGATGACACGCCTCGATGCCGGTACCAGCTACTGGCTGGCCGCCCTGTCGTTCTACGTCTTCGGGGCCGGACTCGGCTTCAGCATGCAGATCATCGTCACGATCGTGCAGAACGCGGTCGACCGGAAGCACATGGGTACCTCCACCAGCGCGGTGGCGTTCTTCCGCTCGATGGGCGGAACCTTCGGCGCGGCTGTGTTCGGTGCCATCCTGTCCAGCCGGCTCACCGTGCACCTTGCCGACGAGTTCGCCGGTCGCGGCGGTGGCGGTGCGGCGCTTGCCGGTGGCGGCGACATCACCAACAACGTGCAGCAGATCCAGCAGCTGCCCGAGCCTGCGCACGGCCTGGTCCTGCAGGCCTTCGCTGACTCGCTGCACGACGTGTTCCTGTGGGCAGTGCCGGTCGTGGTCGTGGCGCTGGTCGTCTCCTTCTTCATCAAGGAGGTCCCGCTCAAGATGCGTACTGATCCGAACCAGGCCGCGCAGACCGAGGCCGACGAGGTCGCGCTGGCCCACTGAGCCGGCACAACGATCCGACGTCTGCGCTGTGATCACAGCGCAGACGTCGGATCGTTGCGGTCAGGGGGACCACAGACGTGCCAGCAGGTCGTACGCCGTCTGAGGATGCTCCGCCACCAGCAACCCGGCAGCAGCGAGCACGTGGTCACGATCGATCACCACCCGCGGCGCCCGCGGTACCAGCCAGCCACCCTCGACGTGGTCACCTGTGCCGGAGGCGATGACCGCGAGAGCGTCCTCGACCAGGTTGTGGCGGAGCACGCCGCCGGAGCCGATCAGCAGGTCGACCTCCCGGAGGTCCTTGCCGGTGCGTTCGATCAACCGGCCGTCCGGGCTGAACACCACCTGCTGCCGTCCGGCGTGCCGGCGTACTGCGAGATGGACCGCCGCGGACGCGATCGTGAGGTCGTGCTCGGTCTCGCGATCGTTCCCGGGGACCAGGCTCGGGTCCTCGCGTCGTCGCTGTGCAGCCGCCACGACCGCGTCGCCGACCTCGAGCCCGGCCTCGCGCGCCGCCTCCACCGTGGGTACGGCGCTCCAGCGCATCCCTAGGTCGCCCTCCACGGTGCGGCTCACCGGAACCGTCGCAACGACCTCACGAGCCAGTCCCGCCTCCTCCGGATCCACCTCGACGACGGAGTGCACGTCCGTGGTGGCACCGCCGACGTCGACCACCACCACGTCTCCGACGCTCGGCCGGTCGGGGCCGAGCCCGGCCGCCGCAAGCTCGACCGCGCGGAGCACGACGTCCGGGGTGGCGCCCCTGACCATCGCGGTGAAGTCGGCCCGCTTCGACAGGTGCTTGCCGCCGATCACGTGGGTCAAGAACATCTCGCGGATCGCGGCGCGAGCGCCGTCGGGAGCCAGCCTGCCGATCTGTGGTACGACGTTGGCCGCCACCACGTGCGGGACGTGCGCGGTCTCGAACAGCTCTGCGATCTCAGGCACCGCGTCAGCGTTGCCGGCCAGCACCACTGGACCACTCCACCGGCTCTTTGCCAGCGCCGAGGCGTTGGCGGCCAAGACCTCGGCGTTGCCGCCGTCCGTCCCGCCGACCAGCAGCACCACGTCCGGGGCGGCATCGCGCAGCGCCGGTAGGTCCACCGCGCCCGAGGAGACGCAGACGACCCGGCCTCCGCTCGACAAGGCCACCCGCCGGCCGGCCTCGGCGGTGACCAGCTCCTCGTGGCCGACCACGCCGATCCGCAGCCCGCCTCCGGCCGACGAGCACGCGAGCACTGGCACGTCCGTGCCGTCGGTCAGCGGTGCAAGGTCGCGGCGGATCGCTTCCCAGCCGTCCAGGACATCGGTGTCGATCGTGGTCGGGTGGCTGCCCGTCCCGAGCAGCGAGCCGCTCGCCAGGTCGACGAGGGCAGCCTTGGTGAACGTCGATCCGAAGTCGACGCAGTAGACCATCGGCACGATCAGGCCAGTCGGTCCAGGCGGCTCAACCGGCGAGTGCCCGGTCGAGGTCGGCGATCAGGTCCTCGACGGTCTCCAGCCCGACCGAGAGCCGCACCAGGTCGTCGGGCACCTCGAGCTCGGAGCCCGCGACGGACGCATGGGTCATCGTCGCCGGCAGCTCGATCAGCGACTCGACCCCACCCAGGGACTCAGCCAACGTGAACACCTCGGCCCGGTTGCACGCCGCCAGCGCCGCATGGTGTCCGCCGTTCACGCGGAACGACACCATCCCGCCGAAGCGCTTCATCTGGGCCGCGGCGACCTGGTGTCCTGGGTGATCGGTCAGTCCGGGGTAGAAGACCTGCCCGACGGCGTCGTGACGACCCAGGAAGTCGACGACGCGCTCGGCGTTGTCGCAGTGCCGGTCCATCCGCACGGCCAGCGTCTTGAGACCTCGCAGCACGAGGTAGGCGTCGAACGGCCCGGCGGTCGCGCCGGTGGAGTTCTGGAAGACCGCCACCTGGTTGCCGAGAGTCTCGTCCGCGGTGACGACGGCGCCGCCGACGACGTCGCTGTGCCCGCCGGCGTACTTGGTGGTCGAGTGCACGACGACGTCCGCGCCGAGGGTAAGCGGGCGCTGCAGGTAGGGCGTCGCGAAGGTGTTGTCGACGACGAGGATGGCCCCGGCGTCGTGCGTGATCTGGGCGATCGCCGGGATGTCGGCGACGCCCAACAGCGGGTTCGACGGTGTCTCGATCCACACGACCTTGCTGCTGCCCGGCCGGACTGCGGCCGCGATCGAGGCGGGGTCGTGGACGGAGGCGGGCGTGTGCTCGACGCCCCAGGGCTGGAAGATCTGCTTGAAGAGTCGGTACGTGCCGCCGTAGGCGTCGTTCGGGATGACCACGTGGTCGCCTGGTGAGCAGACCACGCGGATCAGGGCGTCCTCGGCGGCCATCCCGGAGGAGAACGCGACGCCGCGACCACCCTCCTCCAGCGCCGCCAGGCAGTCCTCGAGAGCGCGCCGGGTCGGGTTGCCGGTGCGCGAGTACTCGTAGCCGCCGCGCAGCCCACCGACGCCGTCCTGCTTGTAGGTGCTTACCGCGTAGATCGGTGTCATCACCGCACCGTTGGCCGGGTCGGCCTGCTGTCCGGCGTGGATCGCCTTGGTCTCGAAACCGTGAGCGCTGCTCATGCCGCGAAGCCTACGGCCCGCTGCGCGGTGACTGATCCGGGGAGGGTTTCGCATGCTCCGCTCCGCCGGGATCACCCCGAACCCGACGCCGCGGACCGCCACTCATTCCGGCTCCGCCCAGGGCCCGTCCGTGGCGAGGCGACGCAGCACGGCCGCCGCGTCGGGCTGGTCGCGTGAGTCCAGCGCTGCCAGATCCTCCCGGCGCAACCAGGCGTGACCGACGTACGCCGCTTGCTCGATCTCCGTCTGACCGGACACGTCCGGCGGGTCCGATCCACGTGCGCGCCCCAGGAAGAAGTACTCGTCACCGACGTAGCGCTCGCCCATCCACCACAGGTCGCGCGCGACGAGGACGGGCTCACCGATCAGCTCAGGCGCAGGCAGTCCGATCTCTTCGTCCCACTCGCGCAGGACCGCGATCTCCGGAGTCTCGCCTGCCTCGATACCGCCGCCAGGAGGCTCCCAGACCTGGAACCCGTCGAACGGGTCACGCCAGTGCATCAGCAGCACCCGACCGGTCGGGTCCAGGCAGAGCAACCGGGCGGCCGGTCGCGGCGGGCGCGGATCGCCACTCAGCTCGCTGATGTAGTGGACGATGTCCTCGCCGCCGTCGTCGACCATCGCCCGGCCGGAATACACGAACCCACCCGCCTCGTAGAGATGTCGCGAGGTCGGGTTGGACGCGTGCGTCCACAGCTGGGCGCGCGCGTATCCGCGTCGCTTGGCCTGGCTCAGCACGGCGAGCATGACACGCCGCCCTAGTCCCTCCCCCCAGAGACCGGGAAGGGTGGCCACCGACGAGATGTGCACGAGGCCGGGGATCGGTCGGGCGCTGCGACCGTTGTCCTCGAGCGCCGGAAGCGCCACCGCCATCGAGACGAGGACGTCACCCTCGACGACACCGACGCCAAAAGCACCGGGGCGCTGCAGTGGGGCGTCGCCTTGTCCGGCAAGACGTTTCAGCCGAGCCCCGTCTCGACGCGCGTCGGTTGCCGCAGTCCACACGCCGGCGACGGCCTCGTCATCGGCGCTCCGCGTCAGCTCTCGGATCTGTCCACGCAGCACCTCGTCCGGCATGGCTTCAGCCAAGCACACCCACCTCGGGCATGACGCGGCCACGACAGCCGCCTCGGAATAGCCGCGCCCCCCGCACCGTTGCCAACGGTGCCATCCCTGACGAGAGGACCGCACATGATCTTCGGCCGCAAGACCGAGCTCCCTACCGCTGACAAGGCCTTGCCTGGTCGCGACACCCGCCCGTTCGGCGTTGGCGACAAGCATCTGGTGCTGGGCACGCCGATCGAGGGAGATGTGCCCGAGGGCTTCGAGGTCGCGGTCGTCGGACTCGGATGTTTCTGGGGCGAGGAGCAGACGTTCTGGCAGCTCCCTGGTGTCTACTCGACATCGGTCGGGTATGCCGGCGGCGTCACCCCCAACCCGACCTACGAAGAGGTGTGCAGCGGCCGGACCGGTCACGCCGAGGTGGTCCGAATCGTGTTCGACCCGAGCAAGATCAGCTTTGACGCGCTGCTGAAGGTGTTCTGGGAGTCGCACGACCCGACCCAGGGCATGCGGCAGGGCAACGACATCGGGTCGCAGTACCGCTCGATTCTGCTCACCACCACCTCCGAGCAGCAGGCCGCCGCCGAGAAGGCGCGGGACGCCTACCAGGCACAGCTGACCAAGGCCGGCTATGGGGAGATCAAGACCTCGATCCTGCCCTTTGACACCTACTACTACGCCGAGGACTACCACCAGCAGTACCTGCACCGGAACCCGGCCGGTTACTGCCCGATCCACGCCACCGGCGTCCAGTACGCCGACGCCTGACAAGGATCCGAGTCTTGCCATGCCCCAGGCTGGTGAAACTCGGATCCTTCGCGATAAGTTCCCTGACGTGTTCGTCGACCCGGAGGACGACCCGCGAGAGGCCAACGTCACCTCGCTGGGCGACGAGCGAGCCACTTTGCTGGAGTTCCTGCGCTGCCAACGCCTCACGATGGAGCTCAAGTGCTCCGGGCTCGACCCTGAGCAGCTGGCGCGGCGGTCAGTCGAGCCGTCGTCGATGTCGCTGTTGGGGCTGGTACGCCACATGGCCGAGGTCGAGCGCAGCTGGTTTCGCCGACGGATGTCCCAACAAGACGTCCCGAGGCGCTACTGCACCGAGGACAACCGCGACGGTGACTGGGACGACGCGGTGGCCGATCCCGCTGTCGTCGAGGATGCGTGGCGAGCCTGGCGAGAGGAGTGCGCCTTCTCGGACCGCTTCGTCGCCGAGACCGATGATCTCGGCTTCGCCGTGACGTTCGACCACGGCACGATCTCGTTGCGAGAACTGCTCTGCCACATGATCGAGGAGTACGCCCGGCACAACGGCCATGCCGACCTCCTGCGCGAGCGGATCGACGGCAGGACCGGCCAGTAGGCCGCAAGACCGGCCTGTGGCCCGGAGCCGGCCAGCGTCCACTCGTCGCCACGAGCCGAAATCCGGTGGTCGCGACGAGGCCGTGGCCCTTACAGTCCCGCCATGACGAGCCGCTGGCAGGACCCGACCTGGCAGCAGTCGGCGTACGCATGGATCGAGAGGGAGCTCGACGAGCTCGGGGTGTCACGCACCGGTCGGATCGAGCAGCCGCACGTCTACGTGTGGTCCACGGTGATGCGCGTTCCTACCGACGTCGGTGACGTGTGGTTCAAGGCCAACATGGCCAGCCTGCGGCACGAGGCGGTGATCGCCGAGATCGTCTCCACACGGTGTCCGGACATCGTGCCGCCGCTGCTGGCGCTCGACCCGCAGACCGGCTGGATGTTGATGGCCGACGCCGGTGAGCCTCTCCGCGAGGTCGTGCCCCGGGAGGCGAGTCTCGATCGCTGGCTGGACGTGCTCGCCCGCTACGCCTCGGTACAGCTGGAGCTCATCGACGACGTCGACGACCTGCTCGCGTCCGGTGCTCCCGACCTTCGGCTGGCCGGCCTGCCGGAGCAGTACGAGCGACTCGTCCAGCAGGTCGACGTCGAGCCACGCTTCAGGGCTGCCGTCCCGTACGTCGCTGAGCTGGCCGAACGGCTCGCGACATTCGGCATCCCCGAGACGATCCAGCACGACGACCTGCACGACGGCCAGGTCTTCATACGCGATGGCAGTCACCTGATCATGGACTGGGGAGACGCCTGCGTGTCCCACCCGTTCTTCACTCTCTCGGTCACGCTCGAGGGGATGATCGCCTGGGGGCTCGAGGATGAGGAGAACTCTGTCGACGTCACACCGTTCCGCGATGCCTACCTGGCGCCGTTCGCGTCGAGGTACGCCGGCGACCTCAGCGCCGCGGTCGAGACCGCCCTGCGTCTGGGCTGGGTATGCCGCGCGGTCAATGGCCGGATCCCCGGCGACGACGAAGGGACACTCACCCGGCTGCGGATGTTCCTCGACGGTCGTGCCTGACCACTATCGGCCCTGCGTCACCGCCAGGATCTGGGTGATCGAGTCCAGCGTGAGGGGGCGGCTGTCGAACTCGTCGAACCTGTCGATTCCATGCGCACGGTCGTCGTCGGTGGCGGCCAGGTCCAGGAACGGCCTGACCGCCATCTCGTAGAAGTGCCCGAACTGCGCGATGATCATGGTGAAGTCGCCGGGGGAGCTGATCCGTCCCGGGCCACCGGCATCGACGTAGGTCTCGAACAGGGTCCGGATCCGGTCGACGTCGTCGAGTCCGTACTCCCACACCAGCATCGCGAGCTCGTGATCGACGTTGGCCGGACCACAGTTGTCCCAGTCGAAGACGCACAACCGTCCCGACGACGTTTGCCTGACGTTGTCGGCCCACAGGTCACGGTGGCAGGTACGCAGCTCACTCGGTGCGGCGAGCAGTTCCTCCAGTGCGACCAGCTCCGGCGCCACCGCCTCCAACCGTGGTGTGATCACCGCCTCCCCGGCAGCCAGTGAGACGAGGTACTCCTGCCAGCGATCGGCTCCCACCGGAGCGGCGAACCACGGGTCGACCTCGTCGGTACGCGAGTCCCCGACAGCATGCAGCTCGGCGAGCATCTGACCGACCAGGGCAGGATCGACACCGGGATCCGGATCGGCCATGTCCAGCCAACCCATCACCCGGATCTGGCGGTCTCCGACGGTCGCCAGGACCCGGCCGTCGGCAGTCCGGACGGTCCTCCCGACGTCGTACGAGGTCGCGGCCGAGGCTGCCCGTTCCTGGAAGGCGACGTCGCGGGCGGCGTCCTCGTCGCGCTGCCGAACGGTCAGAACCTTCACGGCATACGGGCCGGTGGTTGTCTCCATCCGCCAGATGGCTCCCTGCTCGCCACGGGCCGCAGGGACCAACGCCCCTGTGGGCGCGCCGAGACCGTACAGGGTGGCGATCTCCGCAGCGCTGTCCGCGAAGCCACCGGTGTCGTCGTCCGGCTCCGTAGGCATGACCACCTCAAGCCTCAGCGTGGTGGACCGGCGCTGACGCGTCGGTGCAATTCAGCAAGGCCCGCGGCATCGGGTGCGAGACTCCACCAGCTCTCGATCCACCAGGTCGCACCGGCCTGCGCCCAGGCCCGCGGTTCCGGAGGATCGAGCTGCACGAACTCACCGCTGCTGTCGGCCTCGACGATCACGTCGTAGCCCTCCCAGCCCAGCCCGGCGTCCTCACGGAGCTGCCGGACGCGTGCGACGACGTCGATGAAGTCATCGAGGCCGGGCTTGCCCCGTTCTCCCTCCCGCGAGACCTGCGGCAGCAGCCCGTCCCACCGCGCGGCCCGCTCCAGCGACGGCTGACTCGGCCTGCCGACCATGTGCGCGCCGACGACCCACACCGGTGGTCGCGGCTGCTGCACCGGAGGGTCGGGAGGAAAGAACTGCGTCGGCCTGGCCGAGTAGTGCTTGCCCTCGAATGCGAACGGTTGGCCGTGCATCAAGCCGTCGTAGATCGCCAGCCCCTCGTCGAGCTTCTCCGCCCGGGTCCTGCGCCCCTCGTCGGCTTCGAAGGCGAGCCATCCCTCGTGCAAGGCGCCGAGACCCACGCCCATGATGGTGCGGCCGTTGCTCAGCCTGTCCACCGTGCCGACACGGGACGCCAGGTCCCACGGCTTCCACCGCGGCACCGGCGTCAGCAGCGTGCCCAGTCGGAGCTGCCGCGTGGTCATCGCGGCCGCAGCCAGCGACACCCAGGCGTCCACGCCCCAGATCGACTCGGCCAGGAAGACCCCGTCCCAGCCACGCGCTTCGCCCAACGCCGCCAGCTCGGAGAGCTCGCGCGCATCGACGAACGGGGCCACGAACCCGAACTTCAGCTGAGCACTCATGACGTGCACTCTAGGACCTCGGAGGCGGCGGTTCCGGGAGACCATCCGACGTCCTCCCGACGTTGTCGGGCTGGTGCCGGGCGCGGTGTTACGGTCACGTCGTGGGCAACGTCGACGTACACGACGCGATCGTGATCGGGAGCGGATTCTCCGGCATCGGTATGGCGATCGAGCTCAAGCAGTCAGGCCGTCATGACTTCGTGATCCTCGAGAAGGAGACCGAGCTCGGAGGCACCTGGCGTGACAACACCTACCCCGGATGCGCCTGTGACATCCCGTCTCCGCTGTATTCGTTCTCGTTCGCGCCGAACCCCGACTGGAGCCGCTTCTTCTCCCCCCAGGACGAGATCTGGGACTACCTGCGCAGGCTGGTCGACGCCTACGACTTGGAGCGGCACCTCAACTATGGCTGCCAGGTGACCGGAGCATCCTTCGACGAAGCGGCCGGCGTCTGGGACGTCGTGGTCAACGCTGAGCAGACGATGCGCGCGCGAGTGGTGATCGCCGGGATGGGTGCGCTGCACAAGCCGAACATCCCCGACGTCCCAGGGATCGAGACGTTCGAGGGCGTGTCGTTCCACTCTGCGCAGTGGAAGCACGACCACGACCTCACCGGCCGCACGGTTGCGGTCGTCGGCACCGGCGCCAGCGCGATCCAGTTCGTCCCACAGATACAGCCCGTGGTCGAGAAGCTCACGCTGTTCCAACGCAGCGCAGCCTGGGTGACGCCCAAGCCGGACCGAGAGATCCCGGCCGCACAGCGTGGCTTCTACGCCCGCCATCCCTGGGCGCAGCGCGCCGTCCGGAGCATCGTCTACTGGGTTCTCGAAGGACGCGGCACCGGCTTCGCCCTTACCCCGAAGGCGATGAAACTGGTCGAGCGCGGCGCGCGCAAACACCTCGAGAGGCAGGTAGCGGATCCGCGGCTGCGCGCCCTGCTGACCCCCGACTACCAGATCGGGTGCAAGCGGATCCTGCTGTCGAACGACTTCTACCCGGCGCTGACGCGGGACAACGTCGAGGTGGTCACCGACGAGATCGTCGAGGTCCGGCCGCGCGGCGTGGTGACGGCCGACGGCGTCGAGCACCCAGCCGACACCTTGATCTTCGCCACCGGCTTCCAGGTCAGCGGAAACCTGACGCAGCTGAAGATCGTCGGACGTGACGGAGCAGAGCTCAACCAGCGCTGGGCCGAGCGCGGCATCGGGGCACATCTGGGCATCACGATGGCGGGCTTTCCCAACCTCTTCCTCCTGCTCGGCCCGAACACTGGCCTCGGCCACAGCTCGGTGGTCTTCATGGTCGAGTCGCAGATCAGGTACGTCGGCCAGGCTCTCGACCTGCTCGAGGAGCGCCAGGCGGCGTACCTCGAGGTGCGAGCTGACGCCGAAGCCGACTTCCGGCATCGCATCCAGACCCGGCTGAGCGACACCGTCTGGGAGTCCGGCTGCCGGAGCTGGTACATGGACGAGAAGGGCCGCAACTTCACGATCTGGCCGCACTTCACCTGGAAGTACTGGTGGGAGACGCGACGGATCGACCCCGACGACTTCATCGTTACCGACTTGTCATGGCGCAGTGACCTCTCTGACGCTCACCCCGACCTGACTGGTCGAGGGCCAGCGCTGCTTTGACATCGGACGTCGAATCTCGGCTAGGGTCAGGCATGGCCGACGCCCCGCAGTCCGACGACGTGCCGACCGACGACGCGCCCTCCAGGAACGAGGCCGCACCCACCGGATCGACGCAACCTCTGGTCGCGGTCAACCACGTGGACAAGTGGTTCGGGGACCTCCATGTGCTGAAGGACATCGACCTGCACATCGATCGTGGTGAGGTCGTCGTCGTGATCGGACCGTCCGGCTCGGGGAAGTCCACGCTGTGCCGGGCGATCAACCGCCTCGAGCCCATCGACAAGGGCGAGATCTCCCTCGATGGGCGAGTCCTCCCCGAAGAGGGCAAGGAGCTCGCGCAGTTGCGTGCCGAGGTCGGGATGGTGTTCCAGGCGTTCAACCTGTTCGCCCACAAGACCGTGCTGGAGAACGTCACGTTGGGCCCGATCAAGGTACGCGGGATGTCCACCAGCGAGGCCCAGGATCTCGGCAACCAGTTGCTGGATCGGGTCGGCGTCGGCGAGCAGGCCAACAAGTATCCCGCGCAGCTCTCGGGCGGGCAGCAGCAACGGGTCGCGATCGCACGCGCGCTGGCGATGAAGCCGAAGGTAATGCTCTTCGACGAGCCGACGTCGGCGCTCGACCCGGAAATGATCAAGGAAGTGCTCGACGTGATGGTGGAGCTGGCCAAGGACGGCATGACGATGGTGGTCGTCACGCACGAGATGGGCTTTGCTCGCACGGCGGCCAACCGCGTCGTGTTCATGGCCGACGGCGCCATCGTCGAGGAAGCGACACCGGAGGAGTTCTTCACGAACCCGCAGACCGAGCGGGCGAAGGACTTCCTCGGCAAGGTCCTCCAACACTGAGCGATCCACAGAGAGGTGGAGCAGCACCGGGGCACCGAGCACGCCCCGGACAACTGAAGACCGGACCACTGACACGTAGCTTCGCCGGACAAGCCCGGCGCACGAACACAACAAGGGGAACAGCACGATGATTTTGACCAAACGAACTCGCACGGGGGTGTTGGGGGCAGCGGCCGTGCTGGCTCTGATACTGAGCGCCTGCGGCAATGACTCCAGCTCTGGCAGCAAGACCGACGTGAAAGTCGACGACAGCGCCAAATTCCCAGCCGGATCGACCATGGCGAACTTGGCCGACGCCGGAAAGATCACCATCGGCGTCAAGATCGATCAGCCCGGTATCGGCTTCCAGAAGCCGGGCGCCGATGCGCCCGAGGGATTCGACATCGAGATGGGCCGCGTCATCGCTGGCGCGCTCGGCATCGACGACAGCGGCATCAACTGGAAGGAAACGATCTCCGACAACCGCGAGCCGTTCATCCAGAGCGGTGATGTCGACATCGTCCTCGCGTCGTACTCGATCACCGATGACCGCCGCAAGATCGTCGGTCAGGCGGGTCCGTACTACGTCACTGGACAGCAGCTGCTCGTGCGCACGGAGGACGCGGACAAGATCACAGGCCCCGACGACCTCCAGGGCGTCAAGGTGTGCTCCGTGGAGGGCTCGACATCCCTGGCGACCGTCCAGGACAAGTACGGAGCCGATCCCACGCCGCAGGGCACCTACTCCGAATGTGTGGACGCTCTGAAGAACGGCACGACCGACGTCGTCACGACCGACGGTGCCATCCTGCTCGGGTACGCCGCAGAGGCTCCTGACGAGCTCAAGGTCGTCGGCGACCCGTTCAGCGAGGAGCGCTACGGCGTCGGCTACAAGAAGGGCGACACCGAGTTCTGCCAATTCATCACCGACACGATCAAGGCGGCCGAGTCGGACGGCACCTGGGCGACGGCCTTCGAGAACACCCTGGGCCAGTCCGGAGTCGACACGCCGGATCCGCCTGAGCTGGACCCCTGCCAGTAGCAGTCCGTCGCACTGTGGGGGTGGCCGCACATCAGCCACCCCCGCGGTCCTGGTCGCGCGGCACGTGAACGAGGTGAAGGCGGTTCCATGCAGATCCTGATCGACAACTTCTCAGAGATCGTCGACGGCTTTGTCGTCACCTTGTGGCTCCTGCTGTTCGCGGGGCTGATCGCAGCAGTTCTGGGGACCGTTCTCGTCGCGATGCGCGTCTCCCCCATCACCGTGCTGCGTGGAGCGGGGACCAGTTACATCAACGTGGTCCGCAACACCCCGTTGCTGCTGATCCTGTTCCTGTTCCGCGACGCGTTCCCCAAGCTGGGGTTCAACTACTCGATCAACAACTACTTCGACTTCTTCTTCGTCGCGGCCACGGTCGGTCTGGGCCTGTACGCCGCCGCGTTCGTCTGCGAGGCGCTTCGGTCGGGCATCAACTCGATCCCCGTCGGTCAGGCCGAGGCAGCACGTGCGATCGGGATGTCGTTCGGCCAGACGATGCGCCAGGTCATTCTTCCGCAGGCCTTTCGCGCCTCCGTGCCTCCGCTGGTGAGCACCTACATCGCGCTGGCGAAGAACACCAGCGTCGCGCTCGCCATCGCCGTCACCGAGGCGACCTTCGTGATGAAGAAGCTGACCAACGACCATCCGAGTGAGCGGTGGTGGATCTTCGTCGGCTTCGCAGGTGGATACATCCTGATCGTCTGGGTGATCGCCCTGATCGGAAATGTCTTCGAGCGAAGGGGGGCGTTGGCCCGATGAGCAGCCTGCTGTTCGACATCCCAGGGCCACGTGCCCGTGCGCGGCATCGGATCTACACCGTGATCTCACTGCTCGTCCTGGCAGCCCTGGTGGGACTCGCGGTACGCAAGCTGATCCAGGAGGGTGTCCTCACCTCGACCGTCTTCAACGAGACTTTCCAGAACAGCAATGTCCGGTATCTCTTGGAGGGGCTGGTCGGAACCCTGAAGGCGGCCGCGCTTGCCATCGTCGGCGCGTTGATCCTGGGTATGACACTGGCGACGGCCCGGTTGTCAAACCACGCTTGGATCAACCTTCCGGCGCGCCTGATCATCGAGTTCTTCCGTGCGGTCCCGTTGGTCTTGTTGATGATCTTCTTGTACTTCACCTTCCGGTCGACGCTGGGAGGTCTCGGCGCGGTCGTGGCGGCTCTGATGCTCTACAACGGGTCGGTGCTGGCAGAGGTGTTCCGCGCAGGTGTCAATGCCGTGCAGAGTGGCCAGTCCGACGCGGCGTACGCCCTGGGCATGAGGAAGGCCCAGGTCATGCAGCTGATCATGGTCCCGCAGGCCGTCCGCTTCATGCTGCCGGCCATCATCAGCCAGTGCGTGATCGTCTTGAAGGACACGTCGTTGGGCTACGTCATCGTCTACGACGAGGTGGTTCGCCGAGGTCGGCAGGTGGCCCTGGTCGTGAATGACGGCACGATCTTGACCTACGCCACGATCGCGCTGGTGTTCATCACGATCAACTACTCATTGTCCAAGCTCGCTCAGTACCTCGAACGCCGGCTCTCCCAACGCGGCCAACAGGGTGGGAAGATCAAGGTCGACGAGATGAGCGGCGGCGGCGCCTGACTGACGTGTCAGGGTCCAGTCGCCGTCAGAGGCGTACGCCGCCCTGACAGGTCGGTCAGGCGGACGCGATGAAGCCGAGCAGGTCCTGACGGGTCAAGACGCCGACCGGCTTGCCGTCGTCCTGCACCAGCACGGCGTCTGCGTCGTGCAACCGGTCGACCGCGTCGGACACCGGCTCGCCTGCCCCGATCGAGGGCAACGGGGGTGCCATGTGCGCCGAGACGGGATCGACGAGCTGAGCCGTGCCGGCGTACAACGCCGAGAGCAAGTCGCGCTCACTGACCGAACCGGCGACCTCAGCGGCCATCACCGGAGGCTCGGCGAGCACGACAGGCATCTGTGAAACGCCGTACTCGCGCAAGATGTGCACCGCCTCGGCGATGGTCTCGTTCGGGTGGGTGTGCACGAGGTCGGGAAGCTTGCCGTCCTTGCCGCGCAGCACCGCACCGACGGTGAGCTCCTCGGGCTGCCCGAGGAAGCCGTACTGCGCTAGCCAGCCGTCGTCGAACACCTTGGTCAGGTAGCCACGACCGCCGTCGGGCAGCAAGACGACGACCACGGCGTCGGGGTCGTCGAGCTCCTGCGCGAGCCGAACCGCCGCCTTCGCGGCCATGCCGGAGGATCCGCCGACCAGCAGCGCCTCCTCACGGGCCAGCCGGCGAGTGAACAGGAACGAGTCCTTGTCCGAGACCGCGATGATCCGGTCGGCGATGTTGCGGTCGTAGGCCTCGGGCCAGAAGTCCTCGCCGACTCCCTCGACGAGGTACGGGCGTCCGCTGCCGCCGGAGTAGACGGACCCTTCCGGGTCGGCGCCGACGATCTGGACTCGTCCGTCGGACACCTCCTTGAGATAGCGGCCGATCCCGCTGATGGTGCCGCCGGTACCGACGCCCGTGACGAAGTGGGTGACCTTGCCCTCCGTCTGCCGCCAGATCTCCGGCCCCGTTGTCTCGTAGTGACTGAGCGGGTTGTTGGGGTTGGAGTACTGGTCGGGCTTCCAGGCGTCCTTGGTTTCGCGCATCAGCCGGTCGGACACGTTGTAGTACGAGTCAGGGTGGTCCGGAGCGACGGCAGTCGGGCAGACAACCACCTCGGCGCCGTACGCCTTGAGCACGTTGCGCTTGTCTTCGCTGACCTTGTCGGGGCAGACGAAGATGCAGGAGTAGCCCTTGGCCTGCGCCACCATGGCCAACCCGACGCCGGTGTTGCCCGACGTCGGCTCGATGATGGTGCCGCCCGGCTTGAGCTCGCCGCTCGCCTCCGCCGACTCGACCATCCGCAGCGCGATCCGGTCTTTCACCGAGCCCCCGGGGTTGAGGTACTCGATCTTGGCCAGCACGGTCGCCTTGGCACCGTCGGTCGTCTTGCCCAGCCGCAGCAGCGGCGTGTTGCCGACGAGGTCGAGCAGGGAGTCAACGTAGTCCACGCAGCAGACCCTAGGCCCTGTCCTCGGGTGGTGGAAAACCGCTCCGCAACGTGCCCGCCAACCCCTACAGTGGAGTCTCCCCCCTCGACAGCTGTCCGCAGCAGGATCGTCCCTGCGACCCCAGGAGAGGCACCACCCCCAGCGACGAGACAATTCAGGCACCGCGAGACCGGACGAGGAGACGCCACCCGTGACGAGAGCCACCTCCGCGCGCAAGCTGGCCGCTGCCGCCGCGTACGGCGGTGGCGGTCTGGGTCTGATCGGCGGCTCGCTGTGGGGAGTCCTCCAGGCCGAGGCTCGGATGGCTCGGCGCAAGATCGGCAATGCCAGCGTGGTGCCACCCGATCCCAGCGGTCTGTACGGCGCCCGACTCCCCGGTCGACCGTTACGACTGGCGGTGCTGGGCGACTCGGCCGCGGCCGGTTACGGCGCCAGCACACCGGCTGAGACGTTCGGAGCATTCTTGGCGGCGGGCCTGTCCGATCTCACCGGACGTCCGGTCTATCTGCGCTCGGTGGCCTTCGTCGGTGCTCAGACCCGCGACCTCGAGCGGCAGATTCCACGCGCCCTGGCAGCGCTGCCGGACGTATGTGCGGTCATCATCGGGACCAACGACGTGACCCACCGGGTCTGGCCCTCACAGTCCGTGCGCAACCTGCACGATGCCGTGGAGTCGCTGCGCAGTGCCCGTACCCAGGTCGTGGTCGGCACGTGCCCGGACCTCGGGACGGTCCGGCCGATTGCGCCGCCGCTGCGCCAGGTCGCCCGGGTGTGGAGCCGCAGGCTCGCCGCGGCACAGACCATCGGAGCCGTCGAGGCCGGCGGCCGCTCGGTGTCACTCGGCTCGATCCTGGGGCCGGAGTTCTCGGCGTCACCCGCGGATCTGTTCGGTCCGGACGGCTTCCACCCCAGTCCTGCCGGCTACAAGGCGTGCGCGGGCGCGATGCTGCCCTCGGTCGCCGAGGTGCTCGGCGTCATGCCCGAGGACACGATCGAGCCGGAGGCTCTGCGCGGCGAAGGCGTCTACGCTTTGTCGACCGCGGCCGCGCAGGCGGCGGACCACACCGGGACCGAGGTCTCGGCGGTTCCGGCGGAGGGAGGGCGCGCCGGCGGACGGGCCGGCTGGGTCCAGCTCAGGCGCCGCCGTCGACACACGATCCCGGACGTGGGCGAGGTCGACCAGAGCGCCGCAGCGGCAGCCCCGCAAGAGCCTGCTGGCGACGGCGTGGGATGCGAGAAAGGCTTGTCTGACGGCGCGTGATGAGGCAGGCTCGTCGGTTACAGGTGTACGCGTGAGCCGGAGGTAATCATGGCCCTTCACCACTCCGAAGAGACCCATCAGATGCTGGTCGCGCGGATCCCCGCAGCGACCGGGCGTCCTCTTCATGAGTGGTTCGGCCATCTCGAGAACGGCCCTGGATGTCTTAGGTTCGACGACCGCGTGCAATGGCTTCGCGACGAGTACAACCTGGCCCACGGGCACGCGACAGCCATCGTTCACGAGCACGACCTGGTCAAGGCTCATCGCAGCTTCGAATGACTCGGAGCCAGTCTTTCTGACCGACTTCACCCCCGCCGACCGAGCCTGCCCCGCCGATCGAGCCTGCCCCGCCGATCGAGCCTGCCCCGCCGATCGAGCCTGCCCCGCCGATCGAGCCTGGCCCGCCGATCGAGCCTGGTCCGCTGATCGAGCTTGTCGAGATCACCGGGGTCTCGACAAGCTCGATCGCCAGAGCAGCACTCGATCGCCGACGGGTTGACGTCAGGTGGCTGGTTGAGCCGGCCTCCCGGACTTCGTCACGGGAGGGGCGTCCATCAGTCGCCTCGCAGGATCGCCAGGATCCGCAGCAGCTCGATGTAGATCAGCACCAGCGCCGCCGTCAGTGCGAACGCCGCACGCCACGACTCCCGCTCCGGAGCACCCGCCGCTATCCCACGCTCGACCATGTCGAAGTCGAGGATCAGGTAGAGCACACCGAGCCCGAGCCCGACGAAGCTCATGATCAGCCCGAGCGGTCCGAACTCGTTGAAGCCGATCTGCGCGTGGAAGAGGCTGAGCAGGAAGTCGCCCAGCACGACCACGAAGAAGCCCATCCCGACGATCGTCACCCACTTGCGGAACGTGGACGTCACCTGGATGTTGAAGAACTTGTACGCCGCCAACGTGGCGACGAAGGCCGCCACCGTGCCGACCACGGCCTGCGCGACGATGCCGGGATACCAGGTCTCGAACGCCTCGGACGCGGCACCGAGGAAGAACCCTTCGGCAACGGCGTACAGCATCACCAAGGCCGGCGAGATCACCCGCTGGAAGCTCAGGACCAGACCTAGACCTGCTCCGACCAGCGCACCACCGATCCAGGCGGTGCCGACGTAGTTGGAGCCGCCGTTGGTGCCATCGGGCAAGAACACCCAGGTCAGCGCGCCGACCAGGACCACCAGGCCGAGGGTCATCGCAGTCCGCATCACGACCGAGTCGATCGTCATCCGCTCCTGCATCGGCTCGCCGGTGGGGTACTGCCACGTCGACGGGTCGGTGCCGCGAGGGGCCGGTTGCGCGTAGCCCTGGTAGCTCTGACCGCCGGCGGGATACACCTGCTGGCCGTTGTTCGGAGCAGCGCGACCGTTGAAGGTCTCGCTGTTGTTGAGAATCGGGTTACGACTCTGCATGGGGACAACTCCTCCTCGGCCCGGCCCCGTGCCGGGTCTGCTCCATCATACGGGGCACGACGTGCTCGGCCCTATCTCTTCGCGGTGATCTGCCTGGCCTTGGCTGTGCCTGACGCGTAGCGCGCGGGCACCCTCCCTCAGGTCGCGGATGACCGCGGAAGACAGGGGTGCCCCCGGTGGGACTCGAACCCACACTGAGCGCCTTTTAAGGGTGCGTCCTCTACCAATTGGGATACGGGGGCCGTGCGCGTCTCATCGTACGGCCGCCCCCCGCGCCACGATCCGACATCTGCGGGGCTATGACCGGGCAGACGTCGGATCGTTGGGCAGGTTGGCGCGGGTGAAGTCCTCTCGCGGCCGGTGCAGCGAGCCGATCGCCACGACGTCGCGCTTGAAGAACAGCGCCAGCGTCCAGTCCAGCACCACGCGCGCCTTCTTGCTCAAGGTGGGCATCCGGCTCAGGTGGTACGTGCGGTGCATGAACCAGGCCGGGAAGCCGCGAAGCTTCACGCCGTACACCTGCGCGACGCCCTTGTGGAGACCAAGGCTGGCGACCGAGCCGACGTGCTTGTGCTTGTAGTCCTCCAACGGCTCCCCGCGCAGCGACCGCACCAGGTTGTCGCCGAGCACCTTCGCCTGGCGCACCGCGTGCTGCGCGCTGGGTGAGCAGAACTGGCCGGGATTGGTCAGGTCCGGGACCGCGGCGTTGTCGCCTGCTGTCCAGACGTGGTCGGCCCCGTCGACCGTGAGGTTGGGGTGGGCTTTGAGCCGACCCTTGTCGTCCAGCGGCAGGTCACTGTTGGCGAGGACCGGGGTGGCCTTCACGCCGGCGGTCCACACCAGGGTGTCGGCGTCGAACTCCTCGCCGTCGGACAGCACGATGTGCCGGTCGGCGGCGGATTCCAGCCGGGTATCGAGGCGTACGTCGATCCCGCGCTCACGTAGCCGGTCGACGGTGTAGCGGCCCATGTCCGGACCGACCTCGGGCAGGATCCGTCCGGTCGCCTCGACGAGCACGAAGCGGATGTCGCTCTCCTGGATCGTCTCGTAGTAGCGAGTGGCGTACCGGACCATGTCCTCGGTCTCGGCCAGCGCCTCGACGCCGGCGTACCCACCGCCCACGAAGACGAACGTCAGGGCAGCCTGACGCGCCTTGGCGTCGACGACCGAGGTAGCCAGGTCGAGCCGGTCGAGCACGTGATTGCGCAGCGCAATCGCTTCCTCGATCTGCTTAAAGCCCATCCCATGCTGAGCCAGTCCCGGGATGGGTAGCGTGCGGGCGATCGAGCCCATGGCGACGACCAGTTCGTCGTACGCGAGGTCGTAGGGCTCACTCTCCGGCGGCGCGACCCGGACGGTCTGCGCAGCCGCGTTCACGGACTCCACCCGTGCGGTCAGCACGTTGGTCTTCTTCAAGGTCCGTCGCAGCGAGACCACGACATGGCGCGGCTCGAGCGATCCGGCGGCGGCCTCGGGCAGGAACGGCTGGTAGGTCATCGTCGAGCGAGGATCGATCACGGTGACCCGCGCCTCACCTCGGCGTAGCCGTTGCTGAAGTCGCAGCGCCGTGTACATCCCGACGTATCCCCCGCCGGCGATGACGATGTGCGGCTGACGTTTCGTCGTCTGGCTGGTGCTCATGAGGTCCCTTCCTCTCGAACAGCTACCAGCCTATCGCTCGTGAATGTTTTCACAAGCCCTAGGGACGTGAGTGTCCGCACAGTGAAATCGACGCGCTTTGTTGGTCGAACCCCTTCGGTGGTCGAACCCCTTCGGTGGTCGAACCCTTCGGTGGTCGAACCCTTCGGCGGTCGAGCTTGTCGAGACCCCTCGGCGGTCGAACCCTTCGGCGGTCGAGCTTGTCGAGACCCCTCGGTGATCTCGACAAGCTCGATCAGCGGGGGCGTCGATCAGCGGGGGGGTCGATCAGCGGGCGGCGTCGATCAGCGGGGGCGTTGGTCAGCGGGTTCCCGGGTCAGGCGAATGGCCCGGCCCGTACAGCCGACCGCGAACACCACCACACCGACCACCACGGCCTGCCACGGAAGCGTGCCGGCCAGGACCAGGCAACCCACCAGCCCGAGGACCTGGAGCGCCCTGGGCCACCGGCGGTGTTCCCCCGACTGGGTGAGCGCGCTGGCGTTGGCGACGGCGTAGTAGACCAGCACCCCGAACGACGAGAACCCGATCGCCCCGCGCAGGTCAGAGGTCAGCACAAGCACGCTGACCACGACGCCGACCGCGATCTCCGCCCGGTGCGGGACCTGGTACCGCGGATGCACACCGTCCAGAACCCGCGGTAGATCCCGGTTGCGAGCCATCGCGAGCGTGGTCCGCCCTACCCCGGCGACCAGCGCAAGCAGCGCACCCAGCGCACCGGCGACCGCTCCGACGCGCACCAACCAGCCCAGTGGTTCCGCGACGCCCGATGCAGCCGTGTCGATCGGTGAGGCGCTTGAGGCCAGCACGGACGGCCCGAGCGCCACCAGCAGAACGACCGCCACACCGATATAGAGCACGACCGTAAGAGCCAAGGCCAGCGGGATCGCGCGCGGAATCGTCGTGGCCGGATCGCGGACCTCCTCACCCAGGGTGGCGATCCGGGCGTAGCCGGCGAAGGCGAAGAACAGCAGTCCGGCCGACTGCAGTACGCCGTAGACGCCACCGGTCGACCACGCGGCACCGTCGGACAACCGAGAGGATCCCCCACCGGCATGCACCGCGACCGCGACGACGCCGACGAGCAGGGCCAGCAGTGTCACCGCCAGCAGTAGCCGGGCCAAGCCCGACGTCTTGGTGATCCCGTGGTAGTTCACGGTGGTCAACACCACTACCGCTGCCAAGGCGACCAGGCGCTGTACCCACTCCGGACCGTGCACGGCGTACGCCGCGAACGTGAGAGCCATCGCTGCGCAGGACGCGGTCTTGCCGACCACGAAGCCCCAGCCGGCCAGGAATCCCCACCACTCGCCCAGCCGCTCGCGTCCATAGACATACGTGCCGCCTGAGCTCGGGTACTGCGCCGCCAACTGAGCCGACGAGGTCGCGTTGCAGTACGCCACTACGGCGGCGATCCCGAGGCCGACCAGCAGCAGACTGCCGGCCGCGCGGGCCGCCGGAGCGAACGCAGCGAACACGCCGGCCCCGATCATCGCCGACAGCCCAATGACGACGGCGTCGCCGACGCCAAGACGCCGGGCCAGCGTGGGCTGCTCCGAGGGCGCGGTGGTGCGTGCGTCAGCCATCGGAGTCCAAGAGACCGGCGACCTTCTCGGCGAACCTGCGGAGCTCGGCATCCTCGACGTTGGGCAGGACGTCCTCCCACAGAGGCAGCATCATCCCGGACGCCTCGACCATGCCGAGCGGCCGCGGCATGAACCAGACGTGGAAGTGGGCGCCACCATCACCCCAGCGGTAGAGGTGGACCCGAGCGAAGTCTCCCAGCGAGAGCAGCGCCCGCTCGACCCGAGCCGTGATCACGCCGAAGTCGGCTTGCGCGGCGGTGGAGAGGTCGCTGAACGAGTCCACGTGCTCGCGCGATGCCATCCAGAGGACACCCGGGATGCTGCAACCACGCGGCGGGTGCAGCGACCAGAGGTCGTCGCTCCATGCGGCAGACATGTTGGAACAGTCGCAGATCCCACACGAAGGTCCGCCCTCCTCGCCGCGTCGGGGTGGCTCGGGGACGACGGGCTCGGACAGCGTGCGCGGCTCGAGGGGTTCGAGATAGGGCAAGGTCATGGTGCGCTCCTTCGGCGTACGGGACTTCGTCCTCCCTAGTCTCGGACGCCGTCGCTTCCCGGCACTTGATCGTTGTTGCGCACTCCGGCCAGTCGCGCCGCCTCACCCAGCACCGCGTCGAGCATCGGCTCGGTGAGCTTGCCGGTGAAGGTGTTCTGTTGGCTCGGGTGGTAGCACCCCAGCACCGTCAATCCCTGCGATTGCAGGAAGGTCCAGCCCTGCGTCGGCGTGTCGACCTGCACCTTCCCGCAATTCGCGGGCGCGGGAGGAGACGCGGGGGCGGGAGGAGACGCGGGGGCGGGAGGAGACGCGGCTGGGGGTGGGAGGTCGACCTGGGCTGCGTGGGCGAACCGTGGCCGGGGCCGCGGAACGTCGAGACCGGCGCGGGCCAAGGCTCGCCACACCACGTCCCAGGCGAACGACCCCAAGCAGACGACCGCGCGGACCGAAGGCAGTACCAGCGTGAGCTCGGCGTCCAACCACGGCGCGCAGGTGTCGCGTTCGCCCGGTGTGGGCTTGTTGGCGGGTGGCGCGCAGCGCACCGCCGCGACCATCCGGGTGGCGATCAGACGCTGACCGTCCCCGGCGTGCTCGCTGGTCGGCTGTCGGGCCAGCCCGACTCGGTACAGCGACGCGAAAAGCCAGTCGCCCGAGCGGTCACCGGTGAAGATCCGCCCGGTCCGGTTCCCGCCGTGCGCCGCCGGAGCGAGCCCGACGATCAGCACGCCGGGCTCAGCGGCACCCCAACCCGCGATCGGACGTCCCCAGTAGGGCTCACCGGCGAACGATCGTCGCTTCTCCACCGCGACCGTCTCCCGCCAGGCGACAAGCCGCGGGCAGGCTCGGCAGGTCGACACGGCGGCGGCCACGTCGGTCACGTCCGTGGTCTGCCCCGCCAGTCGACGTACGTCGTCGGCGGTGGCGGCCACCGGCGCGCCGCTACGTCCGGGATCGTCGGGCCAACCGCTCGCCACCGGCACCGGGCTGACGAACAGCCGCCCGGAGACCGGGTGCGGCAGGCCCGGCATCAGGTCGACCGCTCGGCCACGAGGGACCAGGCGATCCCGTCCAAGATGTCGTGAGCGGACACCAGGACCTCCGGCAGTCCGAGCCTGCGGACGACACCGCCGAGGATCAGCGCTCCGGCCCCGATCACGTCGGCTCGGTCGGGATGCATGAACGGCAGCGCCCGCCGCTCGGCTACCGACATCGCCACGACGCGGTCGACCGCGGCCAGCACACCGGAGGCGGCCAACCGGGCGCCGTTCACCCGGTCCCGGTCATAGACCTGGAGGTCGAGCACCATCGCACCCATCGTGGTGACGGTCCCCGAGACGCCGACGAGCGTCCGGGCCGCGTCGATCGGCACCTCGAGGTCCCTCAACGCCTCGACCACCTCGACACCCACGGCCTCGACCTGTGCTCGGGTCGGCGGGTCGTTGCTCAGGTGCCGCTCGGTGAGCCGGACCGCCCCGATGTCCAGCGACTGACTCAGGATCGGCCCGGCGGCGTCGGGCTGGATCACGAACTCGGTCGAGCCGCCGCCGAGGTCGACCACGAGGACCGGGGACCGGGCCCCGCCCGTCCGGTCCAGCTCACGGGTCGCGCCGTCGTAGGACAGCGCAGCCTCCTCCTCGCCGCTGATGATCTCGGGCTGGACGCCGATCCGGGCACGCACACCGGCCAGGAACTCCTCCCGGTTGCGTACGTCCCGCGCCGCCGACGTAGCCACGAACCGCACCGCCGCGACGTCGAGTCCGCCGATCAGGGCGGCGTACTCCTCGAGGCACGCGAAGGTACGTTGCAAGGCCTCGGCTGCGAAGACGCCGGTACGGTCGACGCCCTGGCCGAGCCGGACGATGGTCGTACGCCGCTCGACCCGCTCGGCGTACCCCGACGCGGGATCCAGGTCGGCGACGAGCAGACGCAGCGAGTTCGTCCCGCAGTCGATCGCGGCCACCCGCGTCATGGCGCCTCCTCTCCTCAGAGCCCGGTTCCCACCGGTACGTCGGACTCGGTGAGCCTAACGACGTGTTCGCCACTCAGCACGCAGCGGAGGTCGGCCGGGTCTCACCGCCGGTGCACGGACCTGACGCCCACCAGGCTGGCAGCCGGGCGATCGCCTCGTCGCCCAGCGGGTTGACTCCCGGTCCGGCCGCGAGTGCGTGCGCAACCAGGACGTGCAGACACTTCACCCGCTCAGGCATGCCTCCGGCCGAGACGCCGTCGATCTCGGCCACCTCGCCGTAGGCCCCGCGTTCGGCGAGGTAAGCCAGATGCGCCTGCCGATACCGCGTCGCGAGAGCAGCGTCGTGTCCGAGCCGCTCGGTCATCTCACGCATCAGCCCGCCCGCCTCCAGCGTCCCGATCTCCGAGGCCGCGCGGGGACACGTCAGGTAGTAGAAGGTCGGAAACGGTGTCCCGTCCGCCAACCTCGGCGCCGTCGCCACGACGTCCGGGTTGCCGCACGGGCAGCGATGGGCGATGCCGACCGTGTCCCTGGGTGGACGGCCGAGCTGCTGCTGGACAGCATCGATATCGGGCGCGGTCGCTGGATCGATCACCGGTTGGTGGGTCGGCCGGAGCCGGCTGGCGGTGTGCGCTGCGGCGTCGTGCTGCCCTGCTTCTTCGGCGAGGCCGCTGGCTCCTTCCCGGCTTGCTGCACGCTGCCGTACATGTCCTGCCACCACTCCGGGTCCGGCTTGGCCGGCGCGGTCGGGTCGGAGAGCACGCTGCCGCCGTCGGACAGCACCTCGCCGTTGTCCCCGATCACGCGATAGCCGGTCTCTCCGGGGAGGATCCAGCCGAACCGCTTGCGCGCCTCGGACTCGATGTACGCCGGGTCGTGCAGGCGGCCCTTCGCCTCACGCAGCGCGGCCACGTCGGCCCGCTGGCCAGCGATCTGCGCGTTCAACGTGTTGATGTCGCTGCGCTGCTTCAGCCACGCCCGCATGCTCGACGCGTACGACACGGCCAGCACCGCGACCACAAGCAGCAGCACGGCCGCCCGGCCGGTCAGCTTGGCGCGCGCGGAGGAGACCTGGGCGGTCGCGATCGGGGTCGAGACGCGCGTGGTGCTCCGCGTGCTGCGGCTGGACCTGGACGGCTGTCCCGAACGAGGTGCACCAGAGCCGTTGCGCGGCGTACGCCCGTGCCCGTTCCTGGAGGCCGAGGAACGGCCGTTGCCCGAGCCGCCGGTACGACCCCGGCCGGGGCCGGGGTTGGCGCTCGAGCCGGGACGGGAGGGCATCGGCGGCTGCGACTCAGGCCTGCTGGTAGCGCGGGAACGCGCCCACACCGGCATAGCGGGCGGCGTCCTCGAGCTCTTCCTCGAGGCGCAGCAGCTGGTTGTACTTCGCCACCCGCTCCGAACGTGCCGGGGCTCCGGTCTTGATCTGCCCGCAGTTCGTCGCGACCGCCAGATCGGCGATCGTGGTGTCCTCGGTCTCCCCCGACCGGTGGCTCATCATGCACCGCAACCCGTTGCGGTGGGCCAGGTCGACCGCATCCAGGGTCTCGGTGAGGCTGCCGATCTGGTTGACCTTGACCAGCAGGGCGTTGGCGGCACGCTCGTCGATGCCACGCTGCAGGCGCTCAACGTTGGTGACGAACAGGTCGTCGCCCACGACCTGGATCCGGTCTCCGACGGCGGCGGTCATCGCGGTCCAGCCGGCCCAGTCCTCTTCGCTCATCGGATCCTCGATGGAGACGATCGGATAGGCCTCGACCAGCTCGCTGTAGTACGCCGCCATCTCGTCTGACGACTTCGTGCCGCCTTCGAACGTGTAGTGCCCTCGGGTCTCGTCGTAGAACTCGGTGGCGGCCACGTCAAGCGCGAGGACGATGTCGCGGCCGAGGTGCAGACCGGCCTTGTCCACGGCTCTGGCGATCAGGTCGAGCGCCTCGCGGTTGGAGCCAAGGCTGGGGGCGAAGCCACCCTCGTCGCCCAGGCCGGTCGCGTAACCGGCGTCCTTGAGGACGGCCTTCAGCGTGTGGTAGACCGACACACCATGCTGCAGCGCCTCGGCGAAGGTGGGCGCCCCGATCGGGGCCACCATGAACTCCTGGACGTCGACGTTGCTGTCGGCGTGCGCGCCGCCGTTGAGGATGTTCATCATCGGGACCGGGAGCAGATGCGCGTTGGGTCCCCCGACGTAGCGGAACAGCGGCAGCCGGGCGGACTCCGCGGCGGCCTTTGCGACCGCCAGACTGACCCCGAGGATGGCGTTGGCGCCGAGCTTGGCCTTGTTGGGGGTGCCATCGAGGTCGAGCAGCGCCTGGTCGACGAGCCGCTGCTCGTCGGCCGGGATCCCGGCGATGGCGTCGCCGATCTCGTCGTTGACCGCTGCGACCGCTTTGCCGACGCCCTTACCGGCGTACCAGTCGCCGCCGTCGCGGAGCTCCACCGCCTCGAACTTCCCGGTCGACGCGCCGGACGGAACCGCCGCACGGGCGATGGTGTGGTCGTCGAGTGCGACCTCTACCTCGACAGTGGGATTGCCGCGCGAGTCCAAGATCTCGCGGGCGCCAACGGCCTCGATCAAAGCCACGATTGATGCTCCTGACTGACGGCGGGCGGAAGACCCATCCTGGTGCGCCTGCTCGGTGCAGGCGGGGTCGCGTCGGACCGGTTCAGCCTATCCGCCGGGCGTGGGGTCGTCGGGAAGGGCACGCCCGGCGGACACGTCGTCCTCGGTTGCCCGCACGGCATCGATCTCGTCCCGGACCCGTTGGCGCAACGCCTGCTCGGCGTCGAGCCCCGCGGCCCGTGCGGCCGCGACCAGGGCGAACAGCACTTCACCGAGGGTCTCGAGGGTGTAGACCGGCCGCTCGGGGGTCGGGACAGACGGCTCGACACCCGCCGTCGATGCGGCCAGGGTCCGACCGATCACCTTGTCCGCCCAGGCGAGCGCCGGGAGGCCCGGAGGGATGCCGTCCACCACCGACGCGCGGGACTTCTCCTGCGCCTTGATCGCCTCCCAGTTCGTGTGGACGTCCTGCGCGGAGGCGACCTCGACGTCGCCGAAGACGTGAGGATGGCGACGGATCAGCTTCTCCACGATCTGCCCGGCGACATCGTCGATGTCGAACGGCTCGTCGTCGTCCTCGGCGGCGACTCGGCTGTGGAACATCACCTGAAGCAACAGGTCACCCAGCTCTTCGCGCAGGTGGTCGCGATCGCCGGTCTCGATCGCCTCGACCGTCTCGTAGGTCTCCTCGACCAGGTAGCGGACCAGTGAGGTGTGCGTCTGTTCCTGGTCCCACGGGCACTCCCGACGCAGCCGGTCCATCACCGTCACCAGGTCGAGCAGCCGGGCGCCGGGCGGGTCGTAGGAGCCGAGCAGGATCTCCACGGTCGGGGCGTCACCTGCGTCCGACCCAGCCTCCGATCGGCGTACGATCTGCGCGGCGATCTGGGCGGTCAACGCCTCGTCCCCGTCCTCCCCGGTCAGCCACACCACGTCGGCGTCGGTGGCGAGCGCCGTCAACGTTGCAGCGGTGACCGGCTCAGGGGGTACGTCGACGGAGACACCAGCAGCGGTGACCGCGTGCACCAACGCAGACGTGTCGTCTGCGGCGAGGACGCGGTCGGCGTCGAACAGCGCTCGCCAAGCCGGCCCGGCGAGCAGCCCCGCTGGAAGGCGAGGGGTCGTCAGCAGGACGATCAGGCCGGCCAGGGGTCTAGCTGCACTTCTGCGTGGCCGGCAGCGAGGCGGTCGGAGTGTCGACCTGCACAGACAGCGAGCCGGTGCCGGGGTCGATGCTCTTGCCGTTCCACGTGCCGTAGCTCGGGTTGATGTCGACGTTGGCTTTCTCGAAATAGGTGTCCATGAAGGGCTTGTTGGCGTCGATCTGCTCCTGCGTGACGTCGGTGCCGCTCGTGACACGCTCATCCTTCAGGTGAGCGCCGATGACGGCTTGCAGGATGGTCGCCTCAGCCGCTTCGTCGAAGTAGCCCTCGACCAGTTTCTGGTCGGAGGCGTCGAGGCCAGTGGGAAGGCCGAAACGTGCGGTCTGCGCGTCGACCTGCGCCTGGGACACCGTAAGGCCGAGCTGGTCGGCGACGTGTCGGGTGATCTCGAACTGGACGACCGTGCTCGTCAGGCTGGACTTGAGGTCGGCGATGCCGAGGTCCTGCGGCTGTCCACCCTGCTGGTTCACGCCGACGACGTAGGAGCAGACCGCCCCGGTGAGGTCGTCGATCTGGCCCTGCGAGATCGAGGTGCCGTCGACCACGGCGGCGTTGCCAGGGTGCAGATCGGTCGAGCAACCGGTCAGCGCGAGCGCGGCAGCACCGATCCCCAGGGTGGTGAGGACGCGAGACGTGAGGGTCACGACGGGCTTGCTCCTTAAGGCTGCGGCCGGGCGGCCGGCACCGCGTCCTCGATCACGCGACCGGCCCAATCTAGTACTGCGCGATCGTTCGCCACCGGGGTGGAGGTGGCGCCGGAGCCGTTGGCGGCCAGCGCCTTGAGCTGTCCCGGTGTCGGTCGAGGCACCAGCATGCTATTCAACGCGGACTTGACGACGGTCTTCGGGTAGAGCCGGTCGATCCGGACCCGGACCGAGTCGGGCAGCTCGACCGGTGCGAAGCGGACGAAGTTGCCCTGCAGGTTGACGTCGGTGAGACCGGCCTGGCGCGCCTTGACCCGCAGCCTGGCCACCGCGAGCAGGTTGTCCACCGACGCCGGTGGCGGCCCGTAGCGGTCCTCGAGCTCGGCACGGACCTCGTCGACCTGTTCGGTGGTGCGGACCTCCGCCAGCCGCTTGTACATCTCCAGCCGGAGCCGCTCGCTCGGCACGTACTCGTGCGGAAGATGTGCGTCGACCGGCAGCTCGATCCGGACCTCGGGCTCCTGGACCGTGGTGTCGCCTCGGAACTCCGCCACCGCCTCACCGACGAGCCGTACGTAGAGGTCGAAGCCAACGTCGGCGATGTGACCGGACTGCTCCCCTCCGAGCAGGTTGCCGGCGCCGCGGATCTCCAGGTCCTTCATCGCCACCGCCATCCCCGCGCCGAGGTCGGAGTGCTGGGCGATCGTGGCGAGCCGGTCGTGCGCGGTCTCGGTCAACGGCTTCTCCGGCGGGTAGAAGAAGTAGGCGTACGCGCGTTCGCCGCCGCGACCGACGCGGCCCCGCAGCTGGTGGAGCTGTGAGAGACCGAGCAGGTCGGAGCGCTCGATGATCAGCGTGTTGGCGTTGGGCACGTCGAGGCCGGACTCGACGATCGTCGTGCAGACCAGCACGTCGTACTCGCGCTCCCAGAAGTCGACCATCACCTGCTCGAGCTGGTGCTCCTGCATCTGTCCGTGCGCCTGTGCGATGCGTGCCTCGGGGACCAGCTCGCGCAGCCGCGCTACCGCCTTGTCGATGCTCTGGACCCGGTTGTGGATGTAGAAGACCTGACCCTCCCGCAGCAGCTCGCGGCGGATCGCGGCGGTCACCTGGCCAGTGTCGTAGTTGCCGACGAATGTCAGGACCGGGTGCCGCTCCTCGGGTGGGGTGGTGATCGTCGACATCTCCCGGATACCGGTGATCGCCATCTCCAGCGTTCGCGGGATCGGAGTAGCGCTCAAGCTGAGCACGTCCACGGCCGTCCGCATCCGCTTCAGCGCCTCCTTGTGCTCGACCCCGAACCGCTGCTCCTCGTCGACGATCACGAGGCCGAGGTCCTTCACCTTGATCTCGGCGTTGAACAGCCGGTGGGTGCCGATCACCAGGTCGACGGTCCCTGCCTTGAGGCCCTCGATCACCTGGGTGGCCTCGCGGTCGGTCTGGAAGCGGCTCAGCGCCTTGACGATGACAGGAAAGCCCGCGAACCGCTCCGCGAAGGTCTGGAAGTGCTGCTGCACGAGCAGCGT
>JBBSPA010000015.1:0-65607 GCA_038259225.1 Propionibacteriales bacterium | reverse complement strand
GCAACCGCGGAATCGACACTCTTCCCAGCATCAGAACCCAAGACACGGCAGACTAGAAACCAACGAACCGGTGGCCCCGTTTCCGAGCGTCGGATCGGCCTCATTTTCGAGCGTTGTCGACAGTGATGGCGTGGCAACACCCACAGGCATACGGCGCCGCGAATGTATGGGGTCTTGGCATGGATCCATCTCTCGATGCGGCTGAGGTGCTCGCATCCGCCGCTGAAGCAGCGGCAGCGCGACTAGTGAAGCAGACCGGACCCACGTGTGGCGTACCGATGACATGGCAGACTGTCGAGGGTCACCCGGCATGGGTCCTGGTAGACACCTCTGAGAGTGCCGACCTGCTTGTCGTGGGGTCGCGCGGGCACGGCGGATTCGTGGGCATGCTGCTCGGCTCGGTGAGCCAACATGTGCTGGCTCACGCGAGGTGCCCCGTGGTCGTCATCCCGGACCCGCAGCGCCACGAGGCCGACGCCGCCTGAGCCCTCCACGGTTTCAACGGTTCGATTCGGGCAACTCCCTCGGTCCTAGGCTGACGTTGAACGACCTCGTGCTACTCGCTGCTGCCGGGCAGCCTTCCTTGGCGAGTGGCGCGTCGTACCCACAGCACGGCAACGATGAGAACGAGCAACCCCGGCCCGGCGTGGACGGCCATCACCCCCAGGTAGTGCGGGCCGCCCCAGTCCCGCTGATACGAGTCAGGCCGGGTGGGATCGAGGATGATGACCTCGACCACGGCTCGACCGACCAGATACACCGCGATCACCGCCACCAGCGCGAGCCCCAACCGATGTAGCACCGCGGCCGCCCGGGCACGAAGCCTCATCAGGCCCGGTGCCGTCCGTGCAACCGTCGCCGTGTGGCCTCGAAGAGGTCGACGCCGAGTGGCACCCACGTCAGCACGAGGGTCGCGAGCAACGCGGCCCGCGGCCCCGTGTCGGGAGGCCACAAGATGTTGTCAGCGAACCCGCGGGTCACGGCCATCCACTCCACCCCCACCGACACGGCAAGCGCCAGGGTCACCCGTAACAAGGTCCGGTGGGCGCCGACGTGCTGGCGGCCGGCGTTGCCGAGAACGTTGAGCACCACCATCACGGTGAGGGGCTGGCTCTCGAGCAAGGCCCGGAACTCCTCGCCGTAGCGAGCCCGCCAGGACTTTGGATGCAGGGCGATCAGCAGCGTGATCATGCCGGGGACAGCCGAGTGCGACCGGTGCTGACCACCCGCGACCAGGTGTCCAGCTGTGCGCTCAGCGCCGCCCGCCCCGCCGCCGTCAGCTCGTAGGGCCGGCGACGGTCGTCCGAGGGCAGCGGGGCGATCAACTCCAGATCGACCAACTTGGTCAGCGCTCCGTACAAGGTCCCCGGGCCGAGCTGCACCCCAGTCTGCTCGAACACGTCCGCGGTAATCGCGTAGCCGTGTTTGTCCCCGCCGCTGAGGGACAGCAGCACCAGCAGCCCCGGCTCGCCGAACCGGGCCAACCCGTTCGGGTCACGTCCTTGCTTCGCCATACGATACATCGTATGACGATCGTCAAGAGTGGGCTGTCGATCACCTCCTGGCGTCCCAATCAAGGACGGCTCTGTTGCGACGCGTCAATGCGACAGAGCCGTTGTGAGGAACGTCTAGCCGCGATCTCAGCGACGGCGATCAGGCGTCGACGCGACTTCGCGGACTGTTCAGCTCCTCGGCGATCGCCGCGGCGGCGGCCTTCAAGGCCGGGGCGGCTGCTTCGACGACCTCGTCGTTCATCCTCGTCAGGGGACCCGACATGGACAGCGCCATCGGCGCCGGCGCGTCGGGGACTACAACGGCCACGCACCGCACTCCCACCTCCTGCTCGCCCTCGTCGAGGGCGTACCCGCGGGCCGCGGTCTGGGCGATCGCCGCGACGAAGTCATCGGGGTCCACCAGGGTGCTCTCGGTGAATCGCGCCATGCCGGTACGCCGAAGGAGTGCCCGCACCTCATCCTCCGGGCGGTCGGCGAGAATCGCCTTTCCGACCGCGGTGGCGTGGGGAGAGGTCCGCCGACCCACTTCGGTGAACATCCGCATGAAGTGGTTGGAGGGCTGGACCTGGGCGACGTAGACGATCTCGTCACCGTCGAGCACGGCGAGGTTGACCGACTCGCCCAGCTTGGCGACCACGTCCTCCATGGCCGGGCGCGCCCATACCCCGATCCGCTGCGAGCTGGTGTCGGCCAGTCGCATCAGACGAGGCCCGAGCGAATACTGACGGGACTGCTCCTGGCGGACGTACCCCAGGTCGACGAGCGTGCGCACCAGTCGGTGGATCGTCGCGAGCGGCAGGTCGGCCTTGTCCGCGAGCTGGGACAGTCCGATCAGCCCTCCCGCGTCGGCCATCGCCTCCAAGATCGCGAAGGCCCGGTCGAGCGACTGCACGCTCCCGGAACTGCGAGCTGCGCCGTTGCCGTTGACCGTAGCGGTCATCGTGTTCCCTTCGAGGTACGACGGCCGCACGCGTCCCGCGGCGACCGTCGAGTGGTGATAATCAACTTCCGTATGCTGGAATACTACCCCGCTCGGAGATCCCTGTCTGACGTCGGCTGGCTGGCGCGTCGGTGCGGCCGACGCCCGGCACCGGAAGCCCACCGACCCACACCGCCGCGACGTCGGCAGTGGTGCCGAGGGCGAACGCCTTCGCCAGCGCTTCGTCCGCGTCCCGGGAGTGCCGCAGGCCGACCCCCAGCGTCGTGGCCTCGGGGGGCCGGAGCCACAGGGCGTCGAACTCCTTCCCCACCTCGAAGTCGCCCACCTGATCGGAGAGCCCGAGAGCAGCAGCGCCGGCGGCGGTTGCCAGGTGCAGCAGATGCGCCGAGGTCAGCGGCCACCCCTTCACTCCGAGCAGTTGCTGCATGAAGTAGGCCTGCAGACCCTCCTTGAAGAGGGAGAACCCGGTGCCGGCACCGACGTCGGAGCCGAGGGCGACGCGGACACCGTGCTCGACGTGCTCGCGGAGGGGGAACAACCCGCTGCCGAGGGCCGCGTTGCTGGTCGGGCAGTGCGCCACGCTGGCTCCCCGCGCGGCCAGGATGTCGAGCTCCCCGGGCGTGGCGTGCACGTTGTGAGCGAAGACGCTTCTGCTGCCGACCAGACCTCGTTGGTGATAGGTCGCCAGGTAGTCGTCGCAGCCTGAGAACAGGTCGCACACGGTCGCCACTTCGGCGAGGTTCTCGTTGATGTGCGAGGTGAACCACGAACCCTCGACGTCCACGTGCAATGACGAGCAGGATTCCAGCATTCCCTCGGTGCACGACAGCGAGAACCGCGGGATCACGGCGTACCGGTTGCGCCCGCTGCCGTGCCACCGGTTCGCCAGCGCACGCCCCTGGTCGTATGCCGTCTGGGGGGTGGTCAGCAGGTCCTCGCGCAGGATCCGGTCGCTGACCACGAGGCCGCTGGTCACCCGCAGCCCCCGGACCGCCGCCTCGGCGAACAACACGTCCACGGCGGGAGCGAAGTGTGATCCGAAGACCAGGGCGGTCGTGGTCCCAGCCGCTGCCATTCCGTCGAGGAACTCGCCGGCGACATCACGGGCGTAGGCGGGGTCCGCCAGCCGCGCCTCCTCGGGAAGGGCACTTCGCTCGAGCCAGTCCAGCAACGGCATTCCGAGGGCGCCGATCATCCGCACCTGGGGGAGGTGGACATGGGCGTCCACGAACCCTGGCAGGACCAGGCCGCCGGAGAGGTCGACGACCTGCTCCTCGGGGTGGGCGGCCCGTACGGCGCCGAAGTCGCCTCGCTGCCGGATCACGCCGTCCTGGACCAGGAGGCCACCGTCGGCTTCGGCGCGCAGCGTCCCGCCGTGGAACGGGTCGTCGGGGGTGTCGAGGAGCGTGCCGCGATAGATCGTCACCGACGCACGCCCACGTCCGGCGTGTGCGGCCGAGCGTCGACGCGGGCTTCTCGCTCGAAGGACTCGAGCAACGACGCGGCCACGCTGACCGCGATGGTGGCGGGATCCTTGCCGGTGATCGAGGCCAACCCGATCGGAGTGCCGATCCTGGCGATGACCTCCTCCGAGTGCCCCTCGGAGGACAGCTTCCGACGGAACCGCGTCCACTTGGCGGCGGAGCCGATCAACCCGATCGGACCGAGATGGTCGGCGCGCAGGGCGGCGTCGCACAGCGCGGCGTCCTCGGCATGGTCGTGGGTCATCACGAGCACGTGGGTGCCGGAGGGAAGCTCGGCCAGCGCCAGCTCGGGCAGGACCGGGACATGGTGTCGGTGCACCCGGGCCAGGGAGTCGGACAACGGCTGCAGCACAGCGTCGGAAAGCTGCTCGGGGCGGGAGTCGACCAGGTGCAGGTCAAGGTCGTGTCGCGCCAGGATCCGGGCGAGCTCCAAACCGACGTGGCCGACGCCGAAGATGGCCACCGCGGGACGCACCGCCAGCGGCTCCAACAAGACGGTGACCTCACCTCCGCAGCACTGGACTCCGTGCGAGACCGGCGCCTTGTCCGACAGGCTCGCGGTAAAGGTCGTCGGCCCTGCCGCTTGCTGCCTGATCAGCGTTCGCGCATGCTCGACAGCGGTGGCTTCGAGGTTGCCTCCGCCGACCGATCCCCAGGTCTGGTGAGACCCCACGACCATCTTCGCCCCGGCCTCGCGTGGGGAGTGACCACGCACCTCGACAAGGGTCACCAACACCCCGGGGGCACGCCGGGAGCGTAGCCGTTCGACCGCGGCCAACCAGTGCACCAGGTCCTCCTATGCCTCGGTCAGGAGATGAGGTCGGGCGAGCCGGGCCACCTCGGACTCGGGCAGCCGGGGCGGGGCGTCCTGGTCGGCGGCCTCCGGCTTCACCCCGGGCTTGCCCTCGAGCAGGTGACCGGTTTCGTGGCCGCGCCGCGCCTCGCTCAAGGCCCACCAGACCGCTTCGGGAGTGGCCGGCGAGGCGAGGTCGACGCTGGTCCCCTCCGGACCGAAGGCGGCTGCCGCCTGCCGAAGTGCCTCCCGCACCGAGAACGCCAGCATCAGGGGCGGCTCACCGACCGCCTTGGAGCCGTAGACCGAGCCCTCCTCGTGGGCTCGCTCGAGCAAGGTCACGCGGAAGTCGGTGGGCATCTCGGAGAAGCTGGGCAGCTTGTAGGTGCTGGCAGCCTGAGTCGCCAACCGGCCACGGGTGGGCCCGTCACTCTCGTCCCAGCGCAGATCCTCCAGGGTGAGCCATCCGGCGCCCTGGACGAAGCCGCCCTCGATCTGGCCGATGTCGATCAGCGGGGAGAGGCTGTCCCCGACGTCGTGCACGATGTCGACCCGACGGGTCGTGTAGGCGCCGGTGAAGCCGTCGACCTCGACCTCGGCCGCCGCTGCCCCGTAGGCGAAGTACTTGAAGGGCGATCCGTGCATGACGGAGGAGTCCCAGTGCAGGCCCTCGGTGCGGTAGTAGCCGGCAGCGGAGAGCTGTACGCGTTGGAAGTACGCCGTCCGGACGAGCTCGCCCCAGGACAGCGCGACACCGCCGCGACCCAGAGCGGTTACCTTCCCGTCGGCGATCCTCACGTCCGCGGCAGCGACGCCGAGGCCACCGGCGGCCACCTGGAGCAAGCGCTCACGGATCTGCTCGCAGGCGTTCTTCACCGCTCCGCCGTTGAGGTCGGCCCCTGAGGAGGCCGCCGTGGCCGAGGTGTTGGGGACCTTGTCGGTGCGGGTCGGGGCCAGGCGTACGGCGGACAGCGGCAAGCCGAGCGTGGTAGCAGCCACCTGCAGCATCTTGGTGTGCAGCCCCTGCCCCATCTCGGTGCCGCCATGGTTGATCAGCACCGAGCCGTCCTTGTAGACGTGCACCAACGCCCCGGCCTGGTTGAACGCTGTGAGGTTGAAGGAGATGCCGAACTTCACCGGGGTCAACGCCAACGCCCGCTTGGTGTCCGGATGGGCAGCGTTGAAGTCCGCGATCTCGCCTCGGCGGCGCGCCACGTCGCCCGCCTCGAGCACCTGGTCCCAGACAGCGCGGATCCGTTCTGGATGGCGCACCGGCTGGCCGTAGGGCGTGGTCTGGTCGGGGCCGTAGAAGTTGCGGCCGCGCAACTCGTCGGCGTCGAGCCCCAGCAGGGGCGCGCAACGACCCAGGATGTCCTCGATGACGATCATCCCTTGAGGTCCGCCGAAACCGCGGAAGGCGGTCTGCGAAGTCTTGTTGGTCTGCGCGATCCGTCCGGTCACCCGGATGTTGGGGACCCAGTAGGCGTTGTCGATGTGACACAGAGCGCGGGCCAGCACCGGCTCGGACAGGTCGAGACTCCAGCCCCCGTCGGAGGTCAACGTGGCCTCCAGGGCGTGGATCCGTCCTTCATCGTCGAAGCCGACACGCCAGTCCGCGTGGAAGCCATGGCGTTTGCCGGTCATCGTGAGGTCCTGGGTGCGGTTCAGGCGCAGTCGCACCGGCCGACCCGTCAGGATGCTGCCCAGGGCGGCGATCGCCGCGAAGCCGTGCGGCTGCATCTCCTTGCCGCCGAAGGCTCCGCCCATCCGCAGGCACTGGACGGTGACCTCGTGGCTGCGCAGCCCGAGCACGTGGGCGACGATCTCCTGGGTCTCCGAGGGGTGCTGGGTGCTGCTCTGCACGAAGACTTGGCCGCCCTCGTCCACGTAGGCCAGGGCACAGTGGGTCTCCAGGTAGAAGTGCTCCTGACCCGCGAACTCGAGCTCCCCGCTGAAGACCTGCGCGGCGCCCTCGAGCCCAGTCGAGACGTCACCGCGCTCGACGGTCGGTTGAGCCCCCTGGAAGGCGTGGGCCTCGATCGCCTCCTTCACGGTGATCAATGACGGCAGCGGATCGTAGGTGACCTCCACGGCCAGACCGCCGAGCCTGGCGGCCTCCAGCGTCTCGGCGAGCACCCAGCAGACCGCGTGACCGAAGAACCGGACCTCGTCCGGGAAGAGCGGCTCGTCGTGCTTGACGCCGGCGTCGTTGACGCCGGGGACGTCTGCGGCGGTGAGCACCCGCACCACCCCGGGCACCTCGTAGGCGCCGGCCACGTCCAGGCTGGTGATCGCGGCCCGGGCATGCGGCGCCTGGACGGGCCAGGCGTGCAGCACGTCGCGCGTCCGGGCCACCAGGTCGTCGGTGTAGAGCGCCTTGCCGGTGACGTGCAGTGCCGCGGACTCGTGGGCGATCGACCTGCCGATCTCGCCGACCTCGGGCCGCTCGGACAGGTGACTCATGCGGGGACTCCCTCCGGACGGGGCTCCGGGTGCTGGGCATGAAACTTGAGCAGAGCCTGGCCGAGCATGCCGGCGCGGTAGCCGGCGCTGGCGCGGTGATCGTCGAGGGGCGTGCCTTCCTGCGCCATCACCTGTGCCGCCTCACGCACGATCTCCGCCGACCAGGGTTGGCCGACCAAGGCCGCCTCGGCGTCGAGCGCCCGGATCGGGGTGGCGGCCACCCCACCGAGGCCGATGTGGGCACGGCGTACGACGCCGTCAGTCACGTCGAACGCGAACGCGACGGCGACGCTGGAGATGTCGTCGAAGCGGCGCTTGGCGATCTTGTGGAACGAGGCGAGCCGGGCCAGCGGTCGCGGGACGATGATCTCCTTGATCAGTTCGTGGCGAGCACGCACGCTCTGTCGGTAACCGGTGAAGTAGTCGGCCAGCGGCACCACGCGCTCCCCGTCCACCGAGGCCAACAACAGCTCCGCCTCCAACGCCAGCAGTGCGGGCGGCGCGTCGCCGATGGGCGAACCCGTGCCGAGGTTTCCGCCGAGCGTGGCTCCGTTGCGGATCAACCGGGACGCGAACTGCGGCAACATCTCGGCGAGCAAGGGGATCTCGCCGTCGAGGCAGCGCTCGATCTCACTCAGGGTCAGTGCGGCACCGAGACGGATGTGCGCGTCGTTGACGGTGAGAGAGCGCAGCTCCTCGAGGCGGTCGACGGCCACGACAAGGGGAGCCCGCGAGCCGCGGATGTTGACCTCTACGCCCCAGTCGGTGCAACCGGCGACGACAAGCGCCTCGGGCCGGTCAGCGAGGAGCTGCAAAGCCTCGGGGAGGTCGGCCGGCCGGTGGAACTCGCCGCTGTCAGCGCTGATCCGGGTGGCCCGGGGAGCGGGCGGCGCCTGAGCCCTGCGCTCGGCGAAGCCGTCGTCGACCGGCGGCCCCCCGAGAGCGAAGGCCGCGTCGCGGATGGGCCGGTAGCCGGTGCAACGACACAGGTTGCCACTCAACGCGTGCAGGTCGAAACCGTTGGGTCCGTGCTCGGCGTCGGCTTCGGCTCCCGGCTGGTTGGGATCGACACCGCCGTGGTCAGTCCCGTTGGCCGCTGCGACAGGCGCGGCGGTGGCCGAGGTCGCGTGGCGGTCGGCACGGTAGTACTCCGCGGCCATGCTGCAGATGAAGCCGGGCGTGCAGTAACCACACTGCGAACCCCCACGCACGGCGAGTTCGTGCTGGACAGGGTGCAGATCGGTCGGGCTGCCCAGACCCTCGGCGGTGAGCACCTCCTGACCGTCGAGGCCGGCGACGGGGATGAGGCAGGCGTTGATGGCGACCCACTCGGTGGGTTCCGTGCCGGTCGCCGCGGGCCGGGCGATCATGATCGCGCAGGCACCGCACTCGCCCTCGGCGCAGCCCTCTTTGGAGCCGGTCAGCCCGAGGTCACGCAGCCAGTCCAAGGCGGTGAGGTGCGGCGCTATCGACCCGACGGGCTCGGTTCGCCCGTTGACGGTCACGCTCGGTGTGCTCATACGACTGCCTTCCACGTGACCCACGTCACGATCTGATGCTATGACGCCGACACTACGGGGAGCGACGGCTCAAAGGAAGCCTATTTTGGAAAAAGTTTTCCGCCTGACGGTATTCTAAGACTTAACGCCGCCCCAGTGGACCACGCAGGTTCATGTGCCGGTTCACGTCCTTGTAGATCAGGTAGCGGAACCGGCCCGGCCCCCCGGCGTAGCAGGCCTGTGGGCAGAAGGCTCGCAGCCAAAGAAAGTCACCGGCCTCCACCTCCACCCAGTCCTCGTTCAGCAGATAGACCGCCTTGCCCTCGAGAATGTAGATGCCGTGCTCCATCACGTGAGTCTCCGGGAAGGGGATGACCCCACCGGGCTCGAAGTTGACGATGTTGACGTGCATGTCATGCCGCAGGTCCGACTGGTCGACGAACCGTGTCGTCGTCCACGCCCCGTCTGTCCCGGGCATCTCCAGCGGGGTGATGTCGGCCTCCTCGGCCAGGAAGAACTCGGGTAGGTCGATTCCCTCGACCCGTTCGTACGCCTTGCGCAGCCACTGGAAGCGAGCAGGCTCCGAGCCGGTGTTGCGCGCCGTCCAGTCGCAGCCCGGCGGAAGGAAGGCGTAGCTGCCCGGCCGGAGCGTGTGCTCGTCACCGTCGACCGTCAGCTGCAAGGCTCCTTCGAGCCCGAACATCACTGCCTCCGCGTCCGGGTCGACCTCGGGACGGTCACTGCCCCCACCGGCGGAGACCTCGACGACGTACTGGCTGAAGGTCTCGGAGAAGCCCGAGAGCGGGCGGGCGAGCACCCACAAGCGCGTCTGGTCCCAGAACGGCAGCCAGCTCGACACGATGTCGGTGAGCGACCCGCGCGGGATCACCAGGTATGCCTCGTTGAAGCGCGCGCGATCGGTGGTCAGCCGGGTCGGGCCGGGGAGTCCTCCGTGGGGGGCGTGGTAGCTGGTCATCGCTGTCCTCTCTGCAGAAAGTGGCCGCGTGGGGAGTCGTCCGGCTCGAGCAGGACACCGCGCAGCCAGGTCTGTCGGACCGCACCGGTGAGGTGCCGCCCTTCGTAAGCCGACACATGGTTCTTGTGGGCGAGCCGGGCGACGTCGACGACCAGCTCCTCGTCCGGGGCCAGCACCACGAGATCGGCGTCGGCGCCGACCTCGATCCGGCCCTTGCGTGGCAGTCCCACGAGGTCGGCGGGCGCCAGCGCCATCCACCGTACGACGTCGCTCAGGGTGTGCCCGCGGTCGCGCGCCGCCGTCCACACCGCGGGCAGCGACACCTGCAGCGAGGCAATGCCACCCCAGGCGAGGCCGAAGTCGCCGCCGCTCGGGCCACCCGGCGCCCGTTTGAGCTCGAGGGTGCTGGGCGAGTGGTCCGAGACGACCAGGTCGATGTCGCCGGCAGCGAGCCCGCCCCAGAGGGCGTCGCGGTTGGCTGCCTCGCGGATCGGTGGGCAGCACTTGAACTCGGTCGCCCCGTCGGGGATGTCCTCGGCGTCGAAGAACAGATAGTGCGGGCAGGTCTCCACCGACAGGTCGATCCCCTCCGCACGAGCCTCGCGCAGCTCCGGCAGCGCCAGGGCGCTGCTCAGATGCAGCAGATGGGAGCGGGCTCCGGTGCGCCGCACCTGTTTGATCACCTGGTCGATCGCGGCGCGCTCCGCCGCCGGTGGCCGGGACGCAAGGAAGCCCTCGTAGCCAACGCCCGAGGCGCGGTGGTCATCGACCCGCGAGGCGTCCTCAGCGTGCACGATCATCATGGCGCCCAAGCGCGCGACCTCGTCCATAGCGGCTGCGAACTCCGCCCCGTCGAGATGGCCGAACTCCTCCACGCCGGAGTCGATCAGGAAGCACTTGAACCCGAAGACTCCCGCCGAATGCAGGGCTTCGAGGTCACCGATGTTTCCCGGCACCGCACCACCCCAGAAGCCGACATCGACCGCGATCTGGCTGCGGGCCACCTCCTGCTTGATGTGCAGCGCCTCGAGCGTGGTGGTGGGGGGCACCGAGTTCAGCGGCATGTCGATGATGGTGGTGACGCCCCCGGCTGCGGCCGCTCGGGTGGCCGAGGCGAAGCCCTCCCACTCCGTGCGTCCCGGTTCGTTGACGTGCACGTGGGTGTCGACCATCCCGGGCAGCAACACCTCGTCGTCGGCGAGATCGACAACGCGGCCAGCATCCAGGTCAGCGTCGTACGGGGCGACCACGGCGATCTGGCCGTCAGCGACCCCGACCGCGCACGGCTTCTCGACGCCGTCGACGACGGTCCGCCGGGCACGTACGACGAGATCCAGGTTCATCATCGGTCCACCCTGGCACTCCAGGTCGCCAGGTGAGTGGCGATGTCGGCCCCGATGCGTTCGAGCAGCGGGCCTGGGGCGCTGAAGGGCTCGTCGGGCTCGGTCGCCTCGTCCGTCAGGGCGTACGTCGCGACGAACCCGGCAGCTCGCCACGCCTCGGCGTCGAGCAGGCACTGACCGGCGACAGCGACGACCGGCACTCCCGCTCGTCGGGCCGCTGCAGCGACGCCGGCAGGTGCCTTTCCGTGCAGGGTCTGTGCGTCGAGGGAGCCTTCGCCGGTGACGACCAGGTCGGCGCCGATCAGGTGGTCCTCCAGACCCGTGAGGTCTTGGACGACCTCGGTGCCGGCCCGGAGGCGGGCGTCCAGGACCGCGACTCCCGCGAAGCCGACCCCGCCGGCTGCTCCTGCCCCCGGGTGGTCGCGCAGGTCGTGTCCGGTGACTTCGGCCACGACCTCAGCCCACCTGGTCAGGGCCTGGTCGAGCTCGGCGGTCAGCTCCGGGCCGGCGCCCTTCTGCGGGCCGTAGACCGCCGCCGCTCCTGCCGGACCGGTCAGCGGGTTGTCCACGTCGCACGCGACGGTGAGCTGCGCCTGCGTCAGCCCCGGATGCATCCCAGAAAGCTCGAGCCGCGACACCCGGCCGAGGGCTGACCCTCCCTCGTCGATCTCCTGCCCCTCCTGGTCGGTGAGGCGCGCTCCCAGGGCACGGAGCATGCCCGCCCCGCCGTCGGTCGAAGCGCTGCCTCCCACCCCGAGCAGCACGTGTCGGCACCCGGCATCGAGGGCAGCAGCCAGCACTTCGCCGACGCCACGGCTGGAGGCCGTCGCCGGCGCCACCACTCCGCCGGGCAGGCGGGACAGCCCACACACCTCCGCCAGCTCGACGACCGCCTCGTCGCCTCGTCGCAGGTAGCAGGTGTCCACGCGCGCGCCGGTCGGGCCAGCGGCCTGAACCGGGATCCTGACGAACCCGGACGCCAGCGCGGCATCGAGCAGCCCGTCTCCACCGTCCGACACCGGGACGACCACCAGCTCCACGTCCGGCGTCACCGAAGACATGCCGGTCGCCAGATGATCGGCCACCTGGGCGGCGGTCAACGTCCCCTTGAACTTGTCCGGAGCCAGCACGACACGAGGCATGGCGTTGTACGGCGCTCTAGTCGAGGTTGGCGTACAGCGCCGTCGGAGCATCGTCGCCGGATGCGGCGAGCTCCTCGAACTCGGTCACGGAGTCGATGTCCAGGCCCATCGAGACGTTGGTGACCCGCTCCAGGATCACCTCGACCACGACGGGGACACGATGCTCGACGATCAGCTTCTTCGCCTGCTCCAGCGCGGGAAGGATCTGGTCGGGCTCGAACACCCGGATCGCCTTGCAGCCCAGGCCTTCGGCGACCTTGACGTGGTCCACGCCATACCCGTTGACTTCCGGGGAGTTGATGTTGTCGAAGGACAGCTGGACGCAGTAGTCCATCTCGAATCCACGCTGGGCCTGCCGGATCAGGCCGAGGTAGGCGTTGTTCACCAGGACGTGGATGTACGGGATGTTGAACTGCGCGCCGACGGCGAGCTCCTCGAGCATGAACTGGAAGTCGTAGTCGCCCGAGAGCGCGACGACGGTCGCATCCGGGTCCGCGGTCGCAACTCCCAGTGCTGCCGGGACGGTCCAACCGAGGGGGCCGGCCTGACCGGCGTTGATCCAATGCCGCGGCTCGAAGACGTGCAGCAGTTGTGCTGCCTGGATCTGGGAGAGCCCGATCGTGCTCACGTACCGCGCCTGTTTGCCGAACGCGCGGTTCATCTCCTCGTAGACGCGCTGCGGCTTGATCGGGATCTCGGCGAAGTTGGTCTTGCGCCACATGGTGTGCTTGCGGTGTTGGCATTCCTGCGCCCACGTCGAACGGTCGGGCAGGCCGTCCTTTCGCTCGCGGGCGACCTCGACGAACAGCTCCAGCGCGGCCTTGGCGTCGGAGACGATGCCGTAGTCGGGCGCGAACACCCGTCCGATCTGGGTCGGCTCGATGTCGACATGGACGAAGGTACGGCCCTTGACGTAGGTGTCGATGCCCCCGGTGTGCCGGTTGGCCCAACGGTTGCCGATACCGAGGACGAAGTCGGCGGCCAGCATCGTCGCGTTGCCGTAGCGGTGCGAGGTCTGCAGCCCCACCATCCCGGCATTGAGCCTGTGGTCGTCGGGAATCGTGCCCCAGCCCATCAGCGTTGGCACCACCGGCGTGCCGGTCAGCTCGGCGAGCTCGATCAGGAGGTCGGCCGCGTCGGCGTTGACCACCCCTCCTCCCGAGACCAGGAGGGGTCGCTCCGAGGCCGACAGCATGTCGAGTGCCTTCTCGACCTGAGCCCTGGTGGCGGCCGGCTTGAAGGCCGGTAGCGGCTGATAGGTCTCGACGTCGAACTCGATCTCGGTCATCTGCACGTCGATCGGCAGGTCGATCAGCACCGGCCCGGGTCGACCCGAGCGCATCAGGTGGAACGCCTGCTGGAAGGTGCCCGGAACCTGCGCGGCCTCGAGGACGGTGACCGCCATCTTGGTCAGCGACTTGGCGATCGAGGCGATGTCGACGGCCTGGAAGTCTTCCTTGTGCAGCTTGGCGACCGGTGCCTGGCCGGTGATGCACAGGATCGGGATGGAGTCCGCGCTGGCGGAGTACAGACCGGTGATCATGTCGGTGCCGGCAGGACCGCTGGTCCCGACGCACACGCCGATGTTTCCGGCCGTGGCCCGCGTGTAGCCCTCGGCCATGTGGGAGGCACCTTCAACATGCCTGGCCAGGGTGTGATGGAGTCCACCGTTGGTCTCCATCGCCTTGTAGAAGGGGTTGATCGCCGCGCCCGGGAGACCGAAGACGTGCGTGACGCCTTCCTTCTTCAGAATCTCGACGGCGGCCTGAGCCGCTCGCATCCGTGCCATGGTCTGCTCCAGTCTGCTGGGGTTGGTCAGTTCGAGGTGCGGCCCGAGAGCCGCTCGACGCCGCGGATCAGTGCCGAGTGGTCCAGGCCGCCATCGCCGTTGGCTCGGGCCGCGGCCATCAGCTGCGCAGCGAGCCCGCCCAGGGGCAGCACGACTCCGGCTTCGCGTGCCGCCGAGGTGACGATGCCCATGTCCTTGTGGTGCAGGTCGATCCGGAAGCCGGGGTCGAACGAGCGGGAGAGCATGTTCGGCTTCTTCTGGTCCAAGACCTTCGATCCGGCCAGTCCTCCTCCGAGCACCTCGAAGGCGGCTTCGGTGTCGACGCCGTACGCCTCGAGGAACACCAGCGCCTCGGCCACCACCTCGATGTTGACGGCGACGATGAGCTGGTTGGCGGCCTTGACCGTCTGGCCGGCCCCACTCGGGCCGACGTGGACCACCGTGCGTCCTACGGCGTCGAGGACCGCTCGAGCCTCCTCGAAGTCGGCAGCTGCACCACCGACCATGATCGACAAGACAGCGTCGCGGGCACCGGCCTCGCCCCCGGAGACCGGTGCATCGATCATCCGGAAACCGCGGTCTTCGGCCTGCTGCGCCAAGCCGGCCGTGACATCAGGACGGATGCTCGAGAAGTCGATGATCAGCGTGCCGGGCTCGGCATGCTCGAAAACCCCACCTTCACCAGCGAGCACCTGCTCCACGTCGGGAGAGTCCGGCACCATCACGGCGACGATGTCCGCATCCTTGACGGCTTCGGGGATCGCTGTGGCCGAGCGGCCACCGGCGTCGACCAGCGGCTTGACCCGCGCCGGGTCGAGGTTGACCCCGCAGACGTCGAAGCCGGCGTTTTGCAGCTGGACCGACATGGGCTGTCCCATGATGCCGAGGCCGATGAAGGCGATGGTTGTCATTGCGTGCTCCTCTGATTCTTCGGTGTGTTCAGTTCGTCGTGTGTCGGCGGGCTGTGGGCAGCCAGGCCAGGCTCTCGTCGGTCGAGGTGGTCGGCTTGTACTCCAGGCCGACGAAGCCGTCGTACCCCCGCTTGACCAAGTCCGCGAGCAGACCGTCGAGGTCAAGATCCCCGCTCCCGGGCTCGCCCCGGCCAGGCCAGTCCGCAATCTGCACGTGGGCGGTGACGTCGGCGTAGGTGGTGACGGCTGCAGCGACGTCGTCGCCGTTGTGTGCGAGGTGGAACAGGTCACAGAGGAAGCCGACGTTCGGGTGGCCGTCCTGACGCACCGCGCTGACGACACCGACGCTGTCCGCTGCGGTGCGCAGGGGATAGGGCTTGGGGCCGCTGACCGATTCCACAAGGACCGTCGCACCCACCCGGTGCGCCGCCGCGGCCGCACGGCCGAGCTGCTCGCGCCCGAGCTCGTCTTGGCGCTCGGCCGTCTCGCCGTCCACGCGGTTGCCGTAGAGGGCGTTGAAGCCGGACACGCCGAGCTGATCGCCGATGCCCACGGTGACGTCGATGTTGTCGCGGAACTGAGTCGCCCGGTCTGGGATCGACAGCACGCCGCAGTCGGGGCCGGCCAGGTCGCCGGCAAAGAAGTTCAGCCCCACCAGCTGGACACCGGCATCGCGGACCGAATCGACGAACGCGCCGACCTCGGAGTCGGAGGGTACGGGCTGGTCTGGCCAGGGCCACCAGAACTCGATCGCGTCAAAGCCCGCCGCTTTGGCTGCCTCCGGTCGACGGAGCAGGGGCAGCTCGGTGAAGAGCATTGAGCAGTTGGCCAGGTAACGAAGACCGTGGTCGTGACCCAACGTCATTCCAGCTCGCTTCCATGATGCGGAAATTGTTTTCCGTTTTCAGGAATCTTAGGTGTCGGCCAGGCTTGCGTCAACTCGGCCAGGTCAGCAGGTCAGTCCGGCGCGAGCCAGCAGCCGCCGATGCTCGCGGACCGCCTGCTCCGTGAGCGACTCCTCGTCGGCGGTCACGAGCCGGTCGCCCTCCACCACGACGCGTCCCGCCACCAGCAGCAGGTCCAGTGGCGGCGGGCTGCCGAGGATGAGAGCCGCGACCGGGTCGACCACATCTGCGTGCGCCAGACCGTCCAGCCGCCATACCGCGATGTCGGCCTGTTTGCCGCGCTCCAGCGAGCCGATCTGGTCATCCCAGCCGAGGGTGCGCGCGCCCTGGATCGTGGCCGCCTCCAACGCCTCACGCACCGTCAGCTCTTCCGGTCCGCCACGGGCTCTGGCGAACAACAGCGCATGGCGCGCCTCCTCGACCAGCGAGCTCGCTTCGTTGCTGGCGGCCCCGTCCACCCCGAGCCCCACGGGCACACCGGCGTCTCGCAGATCATGCAGTCGACAGATGCCAGCACCTAGCCGGGCGTTCGAGGACGGACAATGCGCCACCGAGGTACCGCTCTGCGCGAGGCTGGCAAGACCGGCGTCGTCGAAGTGGATGCCATGGGCGAACCAGACGTCCTCGCCCAGCCAGCCCAACGATCCCAGATGGTCCACCGGCGAACGGGCGAAGTGCTCTCGACAGTAGGCCTCCTCGTCCTGGGTCTCGGCCAGGTGCGTGTGGAGCCGGACCCCTTTGTCCCTGGCCAGTCGGGCCGACTCGGTGAGCAGGTCGGAGGTCACCGAGAAGGGGGAGCACGGAGCGATGCCGATCCGCAGCATCGAGTCGGGGGAGTGGTCGTGGTAGGTGTCGACCGCGGCAACGGTCGCATCGAGAATGGTGGCGAGGTCCTCCACCACATGGTCCGGCGGCAGCCCGCCCCGCGACTGGCCGAGGTCCATCGACCCCCGTGTCGGGAGAAACCGCAGGCCGATCTCGCGCGCGGCGTCGATCTCGGCGGCCAGCAGGTCTCCTCCCTCGGCCGGGTGGACGTAGTGGTGGTCCATGGTGGTGGTGCAACCCGTGCGTGCCAGCCAGCCGAGACCCGCGGCAGCCGCCGCTCGAGTGATCTGCTCGTCGAGCTTGCCCCAGACGGGGTAGAGGCTGGTCAGCCAACCAAACAGACCGGCGTCGACCGCGAGGCCACGCGTCACCCACTGGTAGAGGTGGTGGTGCGTGTTGATCAAGCCAGGCGTGACCAGGCAACCACGGGCGTCGACCCGGCGTACGTCCGGGGCATCGGTCACCCGTGCCGGAGCCTCACCAGGCCCGACGTCGGCGATGCGACCCGAACGCAGCACCAGATAGCCGGGGGTGTGCTCCGCCCGGCGACCGTCCATGGTCGCGACGGTGCCGCCCTCGATGACGAGCGTCTCAGCTGCCACGGTAGGTCGCATAGCCGAAGGGGTTGAGCAGGACGGGCACGTGCAGGTGATCGTCGTGCTCGGTGACCCTGAACGCCACCACGATCTCGGGATAGAAGCATTCCCGCGCCCTGGCTTCGAAGTAGGGCGCGATGTCGAAGCGCAGAGCGTAGCGCCCCGGGTCGAGCCGGTCCGGCCCGATCCGATCGATGCGTCCGTCCTCGTCGGTGGTGCCCGACCCCAGGTCGCCGTCCTCGCCCGAGGAGAGGACCACGTCGATCCCGGTTGCGGGGCGACCGACGCTGGTGTCCAGAACGTGCGTGCTCAGGGAACCCATGCTCACAGAACCTCTCGAAGGCGCAGAAGCGCGATCTCCCTCAGGTTGTCAACGACCTCACCCCGTTCGATGTCAGGGTCGTTGCCGAGTCGGCGTTCGAGTTCGTCGAGAATCTCCTCGCCGCTGCGCCCGGCAGCCCTGATCAGGAAGACTCGGTCGAAGCGCTCCTCATACGCCCGGTTGCCGGCGGCCAGGCGGTCCACCACGGCACCGTCCGAGCTGACCCCGCCCTGCTCACGCGTGGAGTGCTCGGCGTCGTGCCCGGCCGAGGGACGTTCCCCGATTCGTGGATGGCCGGCGAGCGCCTGGTCGATCTCGGCGTCGGTCAGCTCCGTTGCCGCATCCGACGCCTGCGCGAGCAACGCACGGCGCGACGGGAACGGCCGACCCCCCACGACGTCGGTCACCCACCGTCGTACGTCGAGGCAGCTGGCGAGCCGACGCTCCGCCTCCTCCTCCGCGAGGGAGTTGAAGGCGGAGACATCGTCGCCTTGCTGCTGAGTCTGCGTCACTCGACGCCAAGCCGGCGGGTGCGGGCGGTGTGGATGGGGTTGGCATCGGCAACCAGGTCATCGAAGCGGTGGTTGGCGATCTTGGCCACCTCGATCAGCGCCGCGGCCCGCTCCTGTGACTGGCTGTTCCGCAGCCGGGACTGGCCCTGCTCCAACACCTTGTCGAAGGAGGCCTCGTCGCGAATCGAGATGACCAAGGGGAAGCCGAACCGTTCGCGGTAGGCCGTCGTGACCTCTCGCAGCTCGAGCTCTTCCGGCTCGGCCAGCCACTGCAGCCCCAAGGCTGACTGGTCGAGACGTGAGCTGTCGCCGGTCTCGTCCTCGGCCAGGTCGGTCGCACCCAACGCGGGGTAGGCGGCGACCAGAGTCCGATGTTCCTCCTCGGACCCGGCGAACAGAGCCTCGGAGAAGGCCCGACGAAGGTCATGGGTGTCCGAGAACGGCTTGAGATCGTAAGCCCGCTCGACCGCCCACGACGGTCCTTGGAACAACTGGCCGAAGGTCTGCACGAACTCCGACTCGCTCATCTCGTTCACCTGGTCGAGCCGGATCACACCGCCCTTCGGCGTCCCCGCCACCGCAGGCCCGAAGCTCTTTCCGACGTGGAAGAAGATCAGGTTGAGCGCGATGGCGGTGATCGAGCCGAGCGTGATGCCGCTGTTGAAGATCATCTCGCTCCAGCGACCACCCGGAACAACCGTGTAGAGGTTCGGCTTCACGGTGACGAGCATCGCCAGGCCCACGCTGGTCGCGACGATCACGACATTGCGGTGGTCGTTGAAGTCGACCCTCCCCAGCATCTGGAAGCCAACGACTGCCACCGTGGCGAACATCGCGATGGCCGCTCCGCCGAGGACCGAGTGCGGAATGCTTGCGGCGATGGCTCCGGCCTTCGGGATCACGCCGATCAGCATCATGATCGCTCCGGCGGTGGCGACCACCCATCGGCTACGGATCCCGGTCAAGCGCACGAGGCCGACGTTCTCGGCGAAGCAGGTGTAGGGGAAGGAGTTCAGGACCCCGCCCAAGGTGGTGGCCAGGCCGTCCGCGCGCAGCGCCCGGGAGACGTCCTCCTGGCCAACCCGCTTCTTCACGATCTCTCCGGTCGCAAACACGTCTCCGGTGGTCTCGACCGCAGTGATCAGCATGACGACGATCATCGAGATGATCGCTGTGAAGGAGAACTGCGGGATCCCGAAGAAGAACGGCGTCGTCACCCCGGCCCAGTCGCTTTGGCCGACGCTGTCGAAGCTGGCGTCGCCGAGGACGAATGCGATCGTCGTACCGATGACGAGACCGGCCAGGACCGCGACGGTGGCCATGAAGCCGCGGAAGACGCGCTGGATCACCACGATGAGCGCCAGCGTGCCCATGGCGTAGAAGAAGTCCTTCCGGCTGGGTTCGGTGAAGCCGACCGCGTCGTTGGCCGCGACGGGCAGCAGCGCGATTCCGATGATCGAGATGACCGAACCGGTGACGACCGGCGGGAAGAACCGGATCAGCTTGCCGAAGTAGGGGGCGATCAGGAAGGTGAACAGACCCGCGACGATCACGGCGCCGTAGATGGTGGTGAGGCCCTCGGTGCCACCCCCTGAAGCCATGCCGATGGCGATCATCGGGGAGACCGCGGTGAAGGTCACGCCCTGGAGCAGGGGCAGCTTGACGCCGACCTTCCAGAAGCCCACCGACTGGATGATCGAGGCGATGCCGCAGGTGAACAGGTCGGCATTGATCAGGTGGATCAGCTGCTCGTCGGAGAGGCCGATGGCCCCGGCCAACAGGATCGGGACGATCACGGCACCGGCGTAGAACGCCAGGACGTGCTGGAAGCCGTAGATCGCTAGCTGGGGTGCCGGCAGGACTTCGTCGACAGGGTGCTTGTTGCTCCTGGTCGAGGGGGATTTCAGTAGGCTCATCATGTACCTTCAGTCGGTTGCGCCACAGTGGCTGGTTGTCGCGGTTGTCGGGGCCTGGAGGCCGGCGGTCAGGAGTCAGAGGAAGCCGGGCGCCGCCTCCCAAGCGGAGCCGGGAGGAGATGAGTCCTCCCTCGACAGTGCTGCCTCGATCAGGCCGTAGGGTCGGTCAGCGGCGATGAAGACCTCCCCCTCGTTCTTCAGGTCGAACGGCTCGAGGTCGACAAGGAAATGGTGCTTGTTGGGCGCCGAGAAGCGGATCTCCGCGATCTCTGGGTGGGCCTCGAGGACGTCCTTGCCCATCACGTAGAGCGTCTCCTGGAGGGCTCGGCTGTACGTCGTCGCGTAGCTGGACAGCAGGCGGCGCTTGACGTCGGCATAGACGGCGTTCCAGTCGGTGTCGCGTGTTGCCGTCGTTCCCTCGTAGCGCCACCGGGCGGTGAGAGAGGTCGCCATGATCCGGTCATCGGTCTCCTGCAGGGTCGTGTAGCCGTCCTTGAGGAAGCCCTTGAACTCCGAGCCGGTGGACTTCAAGACCACAAGGTCCGTAAAGCCGGACACGACCCAGACGCGTTGCTCCTCGTTCCTGCCCTCGACCGTGACGACGCTCGTACGGGTCTCGGTGCCCCGGCGTACGAAGGAGTGGTCGTGACCGGCACCGTCTACCTCGATCCGGTCCCAGGCGTACTCCTCCACCTGGATCCGCGCCCCCGTGGCAGGAGGCGCCGCCTCGAGGAAGTGCGTGCCCAGCGCGATGGCGTAGTCCTCCGGGGAGGTGACGCCGTGTTCCTTCGCGTAGGCGAAACAGGTGTTCTTCTGGGTGTCCGTCGGCAGCACCTTGAGCTGGTCCCCGTGGACGTGCGCGTCCCCGAAGTCACCACGCAACGAGGTGGAGACGTTGAGGTCCCAGATCTCGTGACGTGGGGTGTCGCGATAGATGCGCACCACACGGTTCTCTGACTTGCCGTACTGGTTCGGTCCGAGGACGACGGTCATCGAATCAACTCCCTAGGTATTCCACCTTGCGGAAACTTTCTCCCGCTCGACGGAAACCATAGGGACTCATGCGAGCCTCGTCAAGGGTTTGACGTGATCCGGCTCACATCATGCGAGGGGGCCGGGCCAGCGCGACGAGATCGGACGGCTCAAGGCCGGTAGCGACACTGCTCTCCTCGTCCGCGATCGCGCCGCACTCCACTCCGCGTAGCACGAAGTCGGCCAGAGCGCGCGCTGTGGCCGGCTCGTCCATGACACTCGACTCGGCCCTACTGGTGTAGGTGCGCAGCCGGCGTGCTGCCTCGTCGAACCCCGCGCGATAGAACGCATACGTTGCCGCGAACCGAGTGGGGAGCTGGGCGGGGTGCAGGTCCCAGCCCTGGTAGTAGCCGCGCTCCAGCGAGCGACGCACCAGACGTGCGTGAAGCTCCCAGCCGTGACGCACGGTGTCCTCGTCACCGACCGGCAGCACGTTGGTCGAGCCGTCGGAGAGTCGTACGCCGGTACCTGCCGCCGCCACCTGCATGACCTGTTTGGCGTGGTCGGCCACCGGATGCTCCATCGACTGGTAGGCCGCTGGTATCGAGCAGAAGGCGGAGTAGTCGTAGGTGCCGTAGTGCAAGGCGGTCACCCGACCGTCGCCGGCATGGATCATCCGGGCGACGAGAGCGGTGCCGTCCGGCCCGAGGATCGACTGGGGGGTCTCGATCTGCAGCTCGAAGCGGAGTGCACGGCCTTCGATACCATGGCTCTGCTCGATCCCGGCGATCGCCTCGACCATGGCTTTCACCTGGTCCACGCTGGTGATCTTGGGGAGGGTCACCACGAAGTCTTCGAGTGTCCCGCCCCGCTCCAGCAGGTGGGAGACGAAGAGCGTCAGGGTGCGGAGTCCCCGACGTCGCGTCGGGGCCTCGAGACTCTTGAAGCGGATGCCACGGTACGGCGGGGCAGTCCCCGCCTGCGCGGCGCCGGCCAGCGCAGCGGCGGCCGCCTGGACGTCCGCGTCTTCCTCGGCGTCACCTCGATCGCCGTACCCGTCCTCGAAATCGATCCGAAGGTCCTCGATCGGCTCGCTGCGCAGCGTGCCGTGCACCAGGTCCACGATCTGGGGGGCACCCGCCACCGTCGCGAACAGCTCCCGGTGGTCGTCGATGGCGCGTTGCGCGCTCCGCCCCCAGGCTGACGCCAGGTCAGCGTGGAACAGGTCGCCGGAGACATAGACGGTGTGCACGGCCTGCCTGCCCGGACGGTCCCCGGGATAGCGAGCCAGCAGCTCTGCGTCGGATGTCCGGAGAAGATCGTCCACCTGCTGCGACAACGTCTCGGCCAGGGCCGCGGCGTCCCGGAGACCGAGCGCCCTCTGTCCATCGTCGGACCCGTCAGCAGGGTTGGCCGTCATGTGCCATCCTCTCGTCATTATTCGCCTGACGGATAATATCTTCCGTATAACGGAAGTCAATACTCGTAAGGCGTTCCCGCTGGCGCGTCCGCGTCGAGGGGCAGACCTCAGGAAGACGCGTTGGGGCGAGGTCTGGTTGTGGCCGGCCGGGAGTACGCGAGTGCGCAGGTAGGTCGCGCGGTTGCTCTGCCCCGCGCTGGGTCATGCATACCGTTGTCGGATGTCGTCCTGGTTCCAGCCCTCGTCTTCGTCGTTTCGCCGGCTGTTGAGGCTGCTCCTCAGCCTGATCGCCGTGGGTGCTGGGGTGCTCGGGGTGGACGCGCCGAGCGGCCCTGGACCGGCACCCGCCGTGGACGTGGCGCCGCCGACGACGGTGTACGTCGCTCCTGACGGCTCGGACTCCGGCAGGGGAGGACGCGCCGAGCCGTTCGGTACGTTCAGCCACGCCCTCGACGTCCTTGGCTCCGAAGGCGGCACCGTGATGGCGCGTGGCGGCAGCTATCCGCGGCAACGGATCGTACTGCGCCACCGGGTGGACGTCACGGTGCGTGCCTATCCGGGTGAGCGACCGGTTCTCGACGCCACCGGCCTGGTGCCCACCGATGGGAGCTCCGGTGTGGTCGAGATTCGAGGAGGCCGCGAGCTGACGGTGCAGGGCCTGACCATCACGGGCTACCGGACCCACTCGCAGAAGAAGGGACCGGTCGGCATCTACGTCACCGGGGCCCCGCAACGTCTCACCATCGCGGGCAATCACGTCCACCACCTCGGTAACGACAATTCCGAGCGGGGCAGCTTCGACATCAACGCTCACGGCATCGCCGTCTACGGAACCAACCGGCACAGCCCTGCCCGGGACGTCCGGATCACTGGCAACACGGTGGACCATCTGGTGCTGGGCGCCAGTGAAAGCGTCGTGGTGAACGGCAACGTCGCCGGCTGGCGAATCACGCGCAACCACATCCACCACAACAACAACATCGGGATCGACGCGATCGGCTACGAGCCCACGATCGGGGGGGCCGCACGGTGGACCGACGTCAACCGGGCCCGGCAAGGGCTGATCGCCCACAACGTCGTCACCGATATCGTCAGCCGCGGCAACCCGGCCTACTGGGAGAGCCCCGGATGGTGCAACTGCGCCGACGGGATCTATGTCGACGGTGGGAGAGAGATCGCGGTTCGTGGCAACGTCGTCCGTCGTTGCGACATCGGCGTCGAGGCCGCGTCGGAGTGGCCCCGCGGCGGCACTGAGGACATCCGGATCCGAGGCAATGCCGTGACGCGTAGCCGCTACACCGGGTTGGCGATCGGCGGCTACGGACCCGGACGTGGCGAGGCGCACGACATCGTGGCGACGAACAACACCTTGCGTGGCAACAACGGGCTCGATGACGGATCGCCGGAGATCCTGCTTCAGTTCAAGGTCCACGACACTCGGATCGTCGGCAACAAGGTGACGGCTACGCACCGACGTTACCCACTGCTGGTGGCTCGGGTCCGCCGTGCCGGGACCGCCGCGCAGAACGGACGGGTCCGGCTCGATCACAACGACTACGGCGTGCCGGGCGCCCCCTCGACGGCGTTGTTCAGCCTTGCTCACAAGGATTTCGAGGGACTCCGCGCCTGGCGGACCGCCACTGGCCAGGACCGGCACAGCCGAGTGCACCGGCGCTGACTGTGGTCGCACGGTGGCCCCCCGGGTCGAGCCGCTGGGTTCACTGGCGCGTGCGGTCAGTGAGACTGCGCGCGGTGAACGGTACGACGGTGATCGTCACCCCGGCTGCGCGGAGCCGGGCAAGTTCGGCGGGGTCGGCGCCGGTGGTGGTGACCAGTTCGTGCGCCTCGTTCGCGGGGGCGATCTGGGCGACCATCTCTCGGCCCACCTTCCGTCCGTCGGCGACCACGACGACGCGGTGCGCGCGGCGCAGCATGGCAAGGTTGGTGTGCGCCTCGACCTCGTCGTGGGTGGTCAGTCCGGAGGCCGCGGAGATGCCGTCGACACCGATGAAGGCGTAGCCAAGGGTCAGCCGCGACAGCGCCTGCATCGCTGAGGGACCGACTACTTCGTAGGACTGGGGGCGGACGAAGCCGCCGGCCAGGAACACCCGCGCACGCGCCCGGATGGTGAGGTCGGTGGCGATGTTGACCGCGTTGGTGACGATGGTCAGGTCGTCGCGCGGGGCCAACGCGCGCGCTACGGCGCTCGTCGTGGTGCCGCCAGACAGTCCCACGACGTGGCGGCCGGGCGGGATCATCGCGGCGACCGCGCGTGCAATCGCCCACTTCTGGTCGTGGGCCTGGCCGTTGCGATAGCGGACCGGCAGCTCCTCGGCGGTCTTGCGGGCGTCGATGGCGCCCCCATGGACCCGTGTGAGCAGGTCCTGGGACTCCAGCAGTGCCAGGTCGCGGCGCAGCGTGGACGCGGAGACCTCCAGCGTCGTCGAGAGGTCGAGCACGCTGATCTCGCCGTCGTTGGAGAGCGCGTCGAGGATGGCGGCGAGCCGAACGGCCCGCTGCCGAGTCTCAACGACGGCGTTCCCGGATATCCCGGTGCTCATACGGCGAACGTTAGCCGACCAGGGGCGTGCGCATCCGAACTGCGCGTTTGCTGACCGCGGTGCGCACCTCGGTGCTTGATTGGCCTATGACCGTGATCGCCTTCGTGGGAGCCGGCAGCGTGGAGTTCACCCGCGGCCTGCTCACAGATCTGTCCACCTGGGACCACGAGATGGCGATGACCTGGCGGCTTCACGACATCGACCCCGAGCGACTCGCGGTCGCCGAGGGCGTTGCCCGTCGGCTGGTCGCCGAACGTGGCCTGCGAGCCGTGGTGGAGGTACACCCTGAGCGCGACAGTGCACTGGCCGGCGCCGAGGCAGTGGTGGTCACGGTCATGATCGGCGGACTGTCGGCTACGAGGGCCGACCTCGAGATCCCGCTGACGCACGGGCTGCGCCAAACCATCGGCGACACTCTCGGCGTCGGCGGCATCTTCCGCGGACTGCGCAGCGCGGGCTTCTACAGCGGCCTCGCCGAAGACTGTCTCCGGCTGTGCCCGGAGGCGTGGATCCTGAACTACACCAACCCGATGGCCATCAACATCGGCTTCCTGCACGCGATCGCTCCCGAGCTGCGCGTGCTCGGGTTGTGCCACTCGGTGCACTGGACGATGCAGACGTTGAGCGAGCTGATTGACGTCCCACTCGCGGATACCTCATTCACAGCGGCCGGGGTCAACCACCAGGCGTGGGTACTGGACTGGCGTCGCGACGGTCAGGATCTCTACCCCATCCTCGACGCGCGGATCGACGCTGATCCAGAGCTGCGCCGCCGGGTACGCATCGACATGTACCGAAGGCTCGGCCGTTTCCCGACCGAGTCCAGCGAGCACAGCGCGGAGTACGTGCCGTGGTACCTCCACCACGACGAGGAGGTGAGCCGGTTCCGTTTGCGGCCGGCCGAATACGTCGGCATCAGCGAGGACAATGTGGCGGAGTATCAGCGCACCGCCGCGGCGGTACGTGACGGGACACCCATCGCTTTCGAGACCGACGCCGTGGAGTACGCGCCGCAGGTGATCCATGCGCTCGGTACGGGCGCTGCGCACGACGTGTACGCGACGGTCCCCAACCGCGGACTCGTCGACAACCTTCCAAACGAGGCCGCCGTGGAGGTACCGGTTCGGGTGGACGCCGACGGGTCCCACCCCCGTTCGGTGGGGTTGCTCCCGCCGGCCTGCGCGGCCTTGAACCGACGCTTTCTCGACGTGGTCGAGAACACCGTCGCCGCCGCTGTCTGCGGCGACCCCCGCCTGGTTCGACGGGCGGCACTGCTGGACCCCAACACCGCCGCCACCTTGCCGCCCGACCGGATCGACGAAGTGCTCACCGAGCTGTCTCGCGCCCACCGCGACACACTGCCGCCGGCGTTGGCAAGCCACGACTACACCACCCGCGATACCCACCCGAGGAGCTGACGATGATCCGCCCAACCCACCCCACTCGTAGGAACCTGCGCACCGGGCGCGTGTTGACGGGGACGGCCTCGCTGGTCGCCGCGGCGGCCATGCTGGCAGGCTGCGGCGGATCGGTCGCCGGTCCGCCAACCGACATCGGTGACGCGGATCCTCAGGCCGACGTCACGCTGACCTGGTGGACCGGCCAGGACGACACCGCGGAGGCGTTGGTCGACGACCTGGTCGCGGAGTTCGAGAAGGCACACCCCAACGTGACGATCAAGGCCAGCGCCGGGTCCGCCACCACGGACGACCTGCTCGGTCAGCTGTCGGCCTCGTTCGCCGGCGGCACGTATCCCGACATCTCCTACGCCTACGGGTCCTGGGCCTCCGAGCTGGCCTCGTCGGGTCGCACCCTGAACCTCACCTCGCAGATCAAGGGCGACCAAGACATCCACTGGGACGAGTTCTCCGCGGCTGCCCGGGCCACCGCCAGCCCGAACGGCAAGACGATCGGGTTCCCGGCCGTGGTCGACAACCTGGCCGTGGTCTACAACAAGGACCTGTTTCGCAAGGCCGGCCTTACGGAGCCGTCAGCTGACTGGACATGGGAGGACTTCAGGGCAGCCGCGAAGGCTCTGACCGAGCCCGGGGCGGGTGTGTACGGCACCAACCTCTCGGTGTCCGGGGGAGAGGACACCACCTGGCGGCTGTGGCCGCTGCTGTGGCAGAACGGTGGCAGCGTACTCAGCAGCGACGAGAAGACGGCGGCCTTCGATTCCGCGGAAGGCGTCGCGGCGTTGGAGACGTTGCGCGCGATGGCCGTTGACGACAAGTCCGTCTACCTCGACCAGACCGACGAGAAGTACGGTCCGCTGTTCCGCGAGAACCGGATCGGGATGATGGTCACGGGCCCGTGGGAGATCTACGACACCCAGCAGTCCGGGGTCGACTACGGTGTGCAGGTGCTGCCCGGGACGAATGGCGACCACACCACCGTCTCCGGACCCGACCTGTGGGTCCTGTACGACCACCAGGACGCCGACCGCGCCTACTGGTCCTACCAGCTGATCTCGTGGCTCACCCAGAACGAGCAGGACGCGCGTTTCAACCTGGCGTTGGGCAACCTCCCGCTTCGGAGCTCGGCCGTCGGGACCCCTGCCTACGAGACGTTCATCGCCGACTACCCAGGGGCAGAGGTCTTCGTGGCCAACCAGAAGAACGCGACCGTTCCGCGGCCCACGGTCGCGGGATATGTCGGGTTGTCAACGGCAGCGGGCAAGGCGATCGCCGAGGTTCTCCAGGACGCGGCCGAACCGGAAGCAGCACTGGCCAAGGCCGCAGACCAGGCCGACCAGGCGCTCGAAGAGGCCCGTCCGTGATCGGCGGGGACCGCACCGAGGCCGAGATCGCGTCACAACCCGCGGTGTGGCGCAAGGCCGCCGAGCGCGGCGCCGACCCCGCCACCCGTGAGGCACTGATGGCCCCCGGAGAGCGGGTGCTCGCGATCGGCTGTGGCACCTCCGCGCATGTCGCCTTGTCCTATGCCGTCCTCCGGGAGGCAGCCGGACTGGGAGCCACGGACAGCGCGTTCGCCAGCGAGCTACCCGGGTCCGCGCACGACTATGACCGAGTCGTGGCCTTCACCCGCTCGGGCACCACCACGGAGGTGCTCGACGCGCTGACCTCGCTGCCCTCGGCATGGCGGCGCGTGGCGGTCACAGGGGTCGCCGACTCCCCGGTCGGCGAGCTTGCCGACGACCTGGTCGACCTGGGGTTCGCCGACGAGACCTCGATCGTGCAGACTCGGTTCCCGACCGCCACCCTGGTTGCCACGCGGGTAGGCACCGGGGAGCTGGACGCAACCGCGTTGACTGCGTTGATCGCCGCGGGCGAGGACGCCTTGGCCATGGCTCTCCCGACGGATCTGCTGGACGTCGACCACCTGGTCTATCTCGGCACCGGGTGGGCGCTGGGTGTCGCGCACGAGGCTGCCCTCAAGGCGCGCGAGTCGGCCTTGGCGTGGGCGGAGAGCTACCCCAGCGCCGACTACCGTCACGGTCCGCTGGCGGTGGCGGGACCGGGTTCGATGGTCACCCTGCTGGGCGAGGTGCCCGCCGGTCTGGCGACGGACATCGCGGTCACGGGCGCCACGGTCCGGGTCGGCGACCTCGATCCGCTGGTCGAGCTGGTGGTGGCGCAGCGGGTGGCGTTGTCGTTGGCTCGACATCGTGGTCTCGACCCCGACACGCCCCGGCACCTGAGCCGGTCGGTGGTGCTGACTCCCGCGGTACCGGGTGCGTGGTGAGCCTGCGCAGACCGCGACGTCGCAAGGTGCGCTCGCTGCGCGTCGCAGAGGCGCTGACCGGGGTAGCCTTCGTGGCGCCCGCCGTGCTGGTCATCGTCGGGCTCGGCATCTTCCCGGCGGCGTGGGCGGGGCTGTTGTCGTTGCAGAAGTGGAATGGCTTCAACCAGCCCCGGTTCGTGGGCACCGACAACTTCAGCCGAATGGCATCCGACACGGACCTGATCTCAGCGGTCACCCACTCGTTGGTCTTCACGGCGCTGTTCGTGCCGGCCTCGGTGGTGCTCGGGCTGCTGCTCGCGGTCGCTCTGAACCGTCGGATCCGGTTCATCGGCCTGTATCGCACCGCGATCTTCGTGCCGTTCGTCGCCTCAGCCGCGGTGACCGGACTGGTGTCGAACTACGTCTTCAACCCCGAGGTGGGGGTGGTCAACAACCTGTTCCGGGTCCTGAGGCTTCCCCAGCAGGGTTGGCTGGAGGACCCGCAGCAGGCGATGACCGTGATTGTGGTGATGTCGCTGTGGGGCCAGCTCGGCTTCGTGACTGTCGTCTATCTGGCCGCGCTCCAGAACGTCGACGCCTCGTGCGTCGAGGCCGCCCAGGTCGATGGCGCCAACGCCGTCCAGTGCTTCCGGCACATCACCATCCCGCAGGTAATGCCGGTCACGGTGTTCGTGGTGATCTGGCAGACCATCCAGGCCATCCAGCTGTTCGACCTCGTCTATACGACCACCCGGGGCGGTCCGATCGGTTCGACCACGACGCTGGTCTACTACCTGTGGCAGCAGGCTTTTCGGGAGCTCAACTTCGGTTACGGCTCCGCTATCGCGTGGGTCCTCTTCGTGGTGACGATGGGTCTGACCCTGCTGCTCGTCGCGTTGTCGCGGCGGCAGGGAAGTGAGCAGGCGGCGTGACCACGCGAGGGGAGACCCGCCAGGAGCAACGCCGCGGTCACCGGCGGCAGTTGCCGTTCAGCCCGTGGCACCTGCTGTTGGCGCCGGTGGCGGTGCTGTTCGCGTTTCCCTTCGTCCAGATGATCATGGTCTCCTTCATGCCCCGTGCCGACATCAACCGGCTTCCTCCGCGGTTCCTGCCGTCCTCGGTGACACTGGACGGCTACCGGGGACTTCTGGATCGCTCAGACGTGCTGCACTGGCTGCTCAACACGGTGATCGTCTCGACGGTCGCAGTCGGTTCGAACGTCGTGCTCTGCTCGCTCGCGGGCTACGGTTTCGCTCGGCTCCGGTTCCCCGGGCGAACGATGGGCTTCCTGGCGATTCTGGGCACGATCATGGTGCCGATCCAGCTGCTGATGATCCCGACCTACGTCATGTTCGCGCGGCTGCACCTGCTCAACTCCCTTGCGGCACTGATCGTGCCGTGGCTGGCCACCGCGTTCGGGGTGTTCCTGATGCGACAGTTCTTCCTCTCGGTCCCACGCGAGCTCGAGGAGGCAGGCCTGCTGGACGGCGCCTCGCGGCTGCAGATTCTGTGGCGGATCGTGCTGCCACTGGCGCGGCCGTCGTTGATGACGCTGGCGATCTTCACGCTGGTCGGCTCGTGGAACGACCTCATCTGGCCGGTGATCGCGATCTCCGACGACCACCTCTACACACTGCAGATCGGGCTGGCGAACTTCCAGGGCGCCCGACGCACCGAGTGGTCGCTACTGATGGCCGGCAACGTGGTGGCGGTGCTGCCGTTGCTGGTTGGTTTCCTGATTGCTCAGAAGCACTTTCTGGCCACTATGTCGCTGTCGGGGCTCAAGGGATGACGCGACCCACTGGCTCCCTCCGCGTGGGCGTCGTCGACGTGGGCGGTACGTCGATGCGCCGGGCCCGGGTCGACGTCGGCGGGTCGGCCACGCCCGTGGTCGGTGAGGTCACCGGCGTATCGGTACCCACATCACCTGACGCGGCCGTCCGATTGGTTCTCGAGCTGGCCGCTGTGGCCGGGGAGGGCGCCGACGCCGTAGGAGTGGTGCTGCCCGGTCTGGTCGATGACGCGAGCGGCACTGGGGTCTGGGCGGAGAACATCGGCTGGCGCGACGTCCCGTTCGCCAGGCTGTTGCGCGAGCGGATCGCGGTCCCGGTCGCGGTGGGTCATGACGTGCGAGCGTGGGGGCTGGCCGAGACTCGGCACGGCGCGGGCCGTGGTTTCAGCAACGTCGCTGTGGTGCCTCTCGGCACTGGCATCGCGGCCGCCCTGATGGTCGATGGGCGACCTCTGGTGGGCCGGGGCTTCGCCGGCGAGATCGGGCACCTGCGCGTCACGAGCGACGAACCATGCGTCTGTGGGGGGACCGGTTGCTTGGAGGCGGTGGCCTCGGCTGCCGGCATCGTCCGCCAGTACAACCGGGTCGCCGCCCGACCGGTCACCGGCGCCGTCGAGGTCGCGGACGCCGTCCGGCGCGGAGACCCGGACGCGAGCCGGGTCTGGGCCATCGCCGTTGACCGGCTGGCCGAGGGTCTGGCCGCGCTGGTGAGCGTGGTCGCGCCGCAGGCGCTCGTGCTCGGTGGAGGGCTGGCCCGAGCAGGACACGACCTTCTCCTCGGCCCGTTGTCCGACCAGCTGGCCAGCCGTTTGCACTACTCGCCCGTGCCACGGGTTTTGCCGGCCGCGTTCGAGGGCAACGGCGGACTGGTAGGGGCGGCAGTCCTGGCCGCAGACGTGACCGCGACCGCCGAACGGCGTACTCGGTGACGACCATGCTCGAACCGTAGATCGCCCGGTGGTCGGGACACCCGATGTCGCCGCCACCGTCTCGGGAACAGCCGTCGACGAGACCGAATGCGCAGTTCGACTGCGCACCCGGTCCGTGCAGAGCCGCAGGGTTGGACGATGTCCGCATGTCTCTCCAGCTGCCCCCGTCGCCACTTGGCGACCCGGTCGTGACCACCTTGCGCCGGCACCGTGCTGCCGGCTCGGCGGATGCCGCGCCCGGGGTCTACTCGGTGTGCTCAGCGCATCCCCTGGTGTTGACCGCGGCGGTGCTGCAAGCACGCGAAGACAGTACGGCCCTACTCGTGGAAGCCACGTCCAACCAGGTCGACCAGGACGGCGGCTACACCGGGATGCGCCCGGCCGACTTCCGCGAGCTGGTGCACTCGATCGCCGGACGGCACGGTCTCCCACGGGATCGCGTCGTGCTCGGGGGCGACCATCTGGGTCCTAACGTCTGGCGGGCGCAGGGGGCGCGCTCGGCGATGACCCGCGCGGAGGTGCTGGTCGCGGAGTACGTCGAGGCAGGCTTCACGAAGCTCCACCTGGACTGCAGCATGCCGTGCGCCGACGATCCGGAGCCGCCGGGCGATGCGCTGGTGGCCGCCCGGGCCGCTCGGCTGGCAGCCGCCGCAGAGCGCGCGGCCGGACCGCGTCGCGGCAGCGTGGGCTACGTGATCGGCACCGAAGTTCCGGTGCCCGGCGGAGCGCACGAGACCATCGAAGGTCTCCGACCGACGACCGCGACAGCCGCGTCTGCCACCATCGAGGCGCACCGCGATGCCTTCGTCGACGCGGGCCTTCAGGACGCCTGGGGTCGCGTGCTGGCCGTCGTAGTGCAGCCGGGTGTCGAGTTCGATCACCGCCGCGTCGTCGACTACGACCCGTCATCGGTGCGTGACCTACGCGGCGTGGTGGAAGAGCATGATGGGCTGGTCTTCGAGGCGCACTCCACCGACTACCAGACTGTCGAGCGGCTGCGCGATCTGGTGGAGGACCACTGGGCGGTGCTCAAGGTCGGTCCGGGTCTGACCTTCGCTTTGCGTGAGGCGCTGTTCGCGTTGGCAGCCATCGAGAACGAACTCGTCGCGCCGGCGCTGTGTTCGTTGCTGATCGAGGTGGTCGATCAGGTCATGCTGGCCGAGCCAAGATGGTGGGCCGGCTACTACGAGGGCGGTCCGGAGGAGCAGCGGTTATCGCGCCGCTACAGCTACAGCGACCGGATGCGCTACTACTGGCCCGATCCGAGGATTGCGGCCGCGCAGCGCGTCATGTTCGACAACCTGCGGTCGGTCGACCTGCCCCTTCCGTTGTTGAGCGCCTACCTGCCGCGCCAGTACGACCGGATCCGGCGGGGCGAACTAGAAGCCGAACCGGAGGCGATCGCCGTCGATCACGTCCGCGACGTACTGCGCGACTACGCCTTCGCCTGCCGCCCTCGACCCTGACGGGCGGACAGCTCCCCCGCGCAGGTGACGGATCCCGCTCATGGCGACGTTCCCCTGCCGGCGGCCCGACGGTGCAGGGCGCGCAACTCATTCTCCAGCTCGGGTGCGGGTCCGGCGACGCGGACCAGTGGCGCCACCTCGGCGATGGAGAGTGACTTCACCGGCGACGGGGGCTGGCTCCACGAGTTCCGCCATCGGGTGAGTTGAGCGGATGAGACTGCGTAGACGATGCGGCCGAGGCCGACCCACCCGTGCGCGGCTGAGCACATCGGGCAGTGTTCGCCCGAGGTGTAGACCGTGCAGCCGTCGCGCGTTGCCGGATCGGTGTGCTCGGCCGCCCAGCGCGCAAGTTCGAACTCCGGGTGCCGGGTCTGGTCGCCCCCGGCTGTGCGGTTACGGTCCTCGTGCAACACCGCGCCCGTGCCGTCGACCAGAACTGACCCGAATGGTTCGTCGCCGTCGTCGAGTGCCTCCTGGGCGAGTTCTACGCAGCGGCGCAGGTACGTCAGATCGGTGGCTGTCACCGCGGTGGGCGTTTGGTTGGCGGGGTGGTTGTTCACTCCACCAACGCTAGGGGCATTGGCAGATGGTCCAACAGGTGTGGACGTCTCAGCCAGCCGCGGACAGACGTTCGGGGAATCCGGCTGTCTGGCGCGGCTCACCGACGTAGGTCGGTAGACCTCAGTCCGTGGGCGTCGGCTCGATCTGGGTCAGCAGGTCGGTGAGGTGGTTGCGCATCAGGTCCTTGTGGTCCTGCTGCACCTGCTCCAGCCGGGCGATCTCAGCGGTCTGCTCGGTCCGCTTCTGCTCGAGCTCGGCGTACACCTTCTCTGCCTCCGTGCGGGCGGCGGCCAGCATCTGGTCAGCCTCCGCACGGGCCGAGGCCGTCAGTCCGTCCGCCTCAGCCTGACTGGCCGCGGCAAGCTGGTCTGCATCGGCGCGCGCCGTCATCACCAGCGAGGCGGCTTCGGCCTTCGCCTCGCCGAGGAGTTCATCCGCGCTGCGGGTGGCAATCTCCAGGAGGCGGACTGCGGCACCGGAGGTGTCCGGCGCGCTGACGTCGTCCGCTGCGGTGGTCGTGGTCTCGGTCTCGATCAGGTCGTCTTGTGTGTACATGAGTCCCCCAGGGGAGTTGGTTTCGTTGTACGGTGCGCGCGCCGTGGCAACGTAATCCCGAGCCCGTGCCGTGGAATGCCGCGACGCCTACCCGCACCGGTTCTGTGCGTGCATACGGCCAGTGTGTTGGGCCGCAGGGGGCGCAGTGCCCAAGTTCTGAGATGTTGAACCGAACGTACGATGACCGGTTTCTCGTGGCCTCGTGCGTTTGACCGGTTCGGTCGCTGATCGGGTCATCGGAACCGGCCGATCCGCCGACACTGCAGGCCGTTGGCTCCCGCGTAGCACGTCGACATCGGCCACGGAGTGATGGGCCGTTCTGGTCCGGGCGCGGACACAACCTTCTGACAGACTCCCGGCGTCAGATCAGCAGAAGGGGGTGGTGCCAGATGATGTACTCCGTGACGAGTGGCGCGGATGCGCCCACGTTCGAGGAGTACGCAGGCACCGCCTGGCCGTCGCTGTACCGCTATGCCTACCTCCTCGCCGGCAATCACGCCGACGCGGAGGACATCGCCCAGCAGACCTTGATGAAGGCGTACGGATCCTGGTCCCGCGTCAAGGACTCGGACTCGCCGACGGCCTATCTGCGCAGGATGCTGACCAACACGTACCTATCGCAACGGCGTCCGAAGAGTCGACGGCTCGAGGTGCTCACGGACGCGCCGCCCGAGCCGGGGCACACATCGGTCGGCGGCCCTGAGGAGCGGATGGTGCTGTGGCCGCACGTGAAGTCGCTGCCGCCGCGTCAGCGGGCGGTGATCGTGCTCCGCTACTACGAGGACCTCACAGAACAAGAGATCGCGGACGCCCTCGGCTGCTCGCGGGGAACAGTGAAGTCAACTGCACACCACGCACTCAAGGCGCTGCGCGCCGCGCTCGGTACGGACGGAAGGGAGGACTGACATGTTCATCGACGTCGAAGAAACCTTGAGCCGAGAGCTGCACGAGGTGGCTGACGGGCTCCGGATCCCGGCCATGCCACCGTTGCCGCAGAAGCCGCCCCGTGCCCGGCGACCCTGGCAGCCTCTGCTGGTCGCTGCCGCCGTCATTCTTCTCGTTGCTGGAGCGGTCGTCCTGGTGGTGACCAACCGTGCAAGTCAGAAGGTGGAGCCGGCGCCACCCTTGCCGTCGCCGTCGCCGTCGCCGTCGCCGTCGCCGTCGCCCTCGCCCACGCAGACCGAGCCGGTCGCCAGGATTCCGAGGACCGCGCCGACGGTCCCCTACGTCCTCGATCAGAGGTTGTACGTCGATGGCGAGCAGGTCCCCGGCACGTGGTGGTCGGTGCGGGCCGGTGACGCCGGGTGGCTCGCGCTCCGCACCGACAACACGTGGTGGTGGGGCCGGGGACCGGAGGCGACCGAGATCACCGGCCTGTACGACACACCACCCGTCATCTCACCGAACGGGCGATACATCGCAGCGGTCCGTATCGAGAACGGCAAGGGCGTGGTGACGGGCTTCGACACCGGGCTGGGCGCCGCGCGGGCCGAGGACGGCCGCGGGGACGCAACTCTGCTCCGCGCGTCCCTGCCCGAACATCTGGGACAACCGACCATGGCGGCCCTGATCGAGGCCATTCACCTCGGCGAGATACCAACCGAGCGCTGCCATGAGCTGACACCCGTGCTGTTCAAAGTCGCCGCCGCCGGTGATCAGATCGCCGCCGACATCGTCAGGCGACAAGCGCGAGAGATCGTGGCCATGGTCGTGGCCGCGATGAACCGTCTCGACGTGGTGGGCGAGCCCATCGACGTGCTGCTCGGGGGCGGCGTCCTGACCGCGGGTCATTCGCTGCTGATGGACACGATCGACGCACTGCTGGGCAAGGCCGCGCCAGGCGCTACCACCCGCATCGTCAGCGCCCCGCCGATCGTGGGAGCGGCGCTGCTCGGCCTCGACCACGTGGCCGCGCCAGAACAAGCCGCCAGAACTCTGCGAAGGACCTACGCGGACGACTGACGGACGCGCCAGCGACGGCTGGCTGCGTGGATAACCCTTCGACGCCCATGCCGCGCGGTGCCACACTCGACCGATCAGCGACCAGCCATCGAGGAGAAACCCCATGCGAGCAGCGGCCACGCCCCGGACCCCCATCTGTCACACCGTGGAGCTGCCTCTTGTCGCCCTGTCTCAACCTTGGAATCGTTGCCCACGTCGACGCCGGTAAGACCAGCCTGACCGAAAGGCTGTTGTTCGAGGCCGGCGTGATCGCGGCGCCCGGAAGCGTCGATGCCGGCACTACTCACACCGACTCGATGGACCTCGAGCGCCGGCGCGGGATCACGATCCGGGCCACTGTCACGTCGTTCGCGCTCAGGGACCTTGTTGTCAACCTCGTGGACACTCCAGGTCACCCTGACTTCATCGCCGAAGTCGAGCGGTCCCTCGGCGTACTCGACGCGGCTGTGCTGGTCGTGTCGTCGGTCGAGGGCGTCCAGCCCCAGACCGTGGCGATCTGGCGCGCGCTCCAGCGCATCGGCGTGCCGACGGTGATCTTCGTCAACAAGCTGGACCGCGCAGACGCCGACGTGGGCCATGTGGTGGAGCAGGTACGCCGTCGGCTGACGCCGTACATCGTCGAGCTGACGCGTGCCACGTTTCAGGGCTGTCGCAAGGCCCACGTCAACGCCGAGCCCCTCACCTCCGAGTCCGTCGTCACTGCTGTGGCCGAGACCGATGAGCAGGTGATGGCGCGCTGGGTGGCAGGGGAGCCTGCCCGGCCGCACGAGGTGATCCGCGGACTCCGGCACGCGGTGCGTCAGGGCGCGCTGGTCCCTGTCGTGTGTGGGTCGGCGGTCACGGGCGCCGGCACGCCCGAGCTGCGACGCGTGCTGACGGCGGTGCTCCCGAGGGCCGGGCAAGCCGAAGGTGCTGTCGCTGGCACCGTGTTCGCTGTGGACCGGGACCAGCACGGTAGGCGGGTGTGGATCCGGCTGTGGTCGGGCGAGCTTCGGGTCCGGGACCAGGTGTCGATGGGAGGCGGACAGCCGGAGCGGGTGACCCAGGTTGCGGTCAGTGAGCCCGGCGGGGTGAGAGTGGGCGTGGCCGCGCGGGCCGGCCAGATCGCCGTCGTGCGCGGAACCTCCGCTCGGATCGGGGACATCCTTGGACTGCCCCCGCGGCGACGAAGCCACCGCTTCGCACCGGCTCCCTTCCAGGCCCTCGTCGAGCCGGATGACTCCACGCAGCGTACGGCGCTCTTCTCGGCCCTGACCGAGCTCGCTGACGAGGACCCTCTCATCGACCTGCGCCTGGACGAGGTGGACGGCGAGGCGGCAGTGAGTCTGCACGGCGAGGTTCAGAAGGAGGTCATCGCCGCGTTGCTCGAACAGCGCTACGGCGTGCAAGCGCGCTTCCTGGACACATCGGTGGTGTGCGTGGAGCGGGTGGTCGGAACCGGCGCGTCGGTGGACCGGATCAAAGTTCGTGACAACCCGTACCTGGCTGGCATCGGGCTGCGTGTCGAGACGGCAGCGGTAGGGCACGGCGTCCAGTTCTCGCCCGGCATCGAGCGGGGCAATCTCCCGCCGGCATTTATCACTGCGACCGAGGAAGGGGTACGGTCCGCTCTGCTCCAGGGCCTGAGCGGCTGGCGTGTGACGGACTGCATGGTGACGATGACGGAATCGGGTTACTGGCCCCGGCAGAGCAGACCTCACCAGAAGTTCGACAAGTCGATCTCGAGCGTTGCCGCCGACTTCCGCAACCTGGCCCCCGTTGTGGTGATGGCGGCGCTGGCGCGGGCCGGGACACGCGTGTGCCAGCCGATCGACAGGTTCGAGCTGGAGGTCCCCGACGACGCGTTCGGTTCGGTGGCGCCCCTGCTCGGCCGACTCGGGGCATCGACGCTCGGCACGTCTACGGCCAACGGATACACCGCGTCTCATCGGCCACCTTCCCTCCGCGACGGTCCCGGAGCTCACGACACGGCTGCCGGACATCACGAGTGGTGAGGGCGTACTCGTCAGCCGGCTCGACCACCACGACCCGGTCACCGCCGATCAGTCTCCCTCGCGTCGACGCAGCGGTTTCGACCCGCTCGACCGACCGACCTGGTTCCGTCACGTGCCGCGATGAGAGGCACGAGTCCGACTGTGGAAGGTCCGCGCCGGCGGGAGGACCCAGGGGTGCCCTGGCATCACGCGCCGGCCGACCAGCGCGCGGCCAGGTCGCTGTCGACCGCGGATGGTCCGGGCAGCGGGCCCGCGGACGAGGTGTGAAGGGCCTGCATCATCAGCGCGAGGTAGCGGCGACGCAGTGCGGCGCCCCGATCGGGGCCGGGCATCTCGATCAGCGTGAGCATCTCGAGCAGCAGTACGACATCGGCGGTCGTGACATCGGCGCGTAGCGCACCGGCCTGTTGGGTGCGGTGATGCAGCTGCGTGTAGAGCTCTCCGGTCTGGGTGGCGAGCGCGTGAAGATCCGTGGTCGGTGTGAATCTCCCCGCCAGGCGTTGGGCAAGCGCTTGGCTGCGGCCGTCCAGGACTCGCTGCAGACAGTCGCAGTAGATGGTCCAGGCGTCGCCGACCGCCTCCAGGGCGATCTCGAGCTCGGCCTTGAACCGGGTCAGCCCGTCGCGCGCGAGCTGCTGGAGCAAGGCCTCCTTGCTCGGGTAGCGGCGGTAGAGGGCGCTGATGCCGACACCGGCTCGGGCAGCGACGCCGGCGATCGGGGCGTTCGGATCGGACAGGAAGACCTCGCGGGCAGCGTCGAGGATGGTGCCGTCGTTGCGGGCGGCCTCGGCTCTTCGGCCGCTCAACGGAAGGCTCACAGGGCTCAGAATAGCACTGGAACGGGACGTTCTGTTCTGATACTGTGGAACGGAACCATCCATTCTGAACAAGGACAGGCTCATGGATCTCAAGCTTCTCGTCATCGGTATTCCCGTCTCCGACGTCGACGCCGCCAAGGCGTTCTACACCGAGCAGGTCGGCTTCGGCCTCGATCACGACATCGAACCGGGTCCCGGCATGCGCGTCGTGCAGATGACGCCGCCTGGGTCACCCTGTTCTGTGGTGATCGGCCAAGGGATGCCGCTCGGCGAGCCAGGCACCACGAAGGGACCGCAGCTGGTGGTCGAGGACATCGACGTCGTGCGTTCCGAGCTCGCGGGTCGGGGCGTGCCGATCAGTGAGGTGCAGCAGCTCGGACCCGAGGGGGCTCCGGGCTCGCGCTTCGCGTTCTTCACCGACCCCGACGGCAACGGCTGGGCCGTGCAGGAGTACCGCACGTCCTGAGCATCGCCCCGACGCGCCGTACGCGCGACGGATCGACCCTCGGCGTACGGCGCGTTCGTGGTCTCAGGACGACGGGAGGTCCGGGATCGGGGGCGGCTTGGCCGGCGGGGTGCGACGGAGCAGGCGGGCCACCTCTGACAGCGCGCGGTCCAGCTGAACGTCGTTGCCCGCAACCCGGTCCTGCGGGGTCACCGGAACGTCGATGTCCGGTGCGACTCCGTAGTTCTCCACCCCCCAACCGAACTTCTCGAACCAGAACGAGTATCGAGGCTGGGTCACCATGGTGCCGTCGACAAGCGTGTAACGGCCGTCGATGCCGATGACCCCGCCCCAGGTTCGTGTCCCAACGACCGGCCCGAGCCCCAGCGACTGAATTGCCGCGGTGATGATGTCGCCGTCGGAGCCGGCGAACATGTCGGCGATCGTCACCATCGGGCCTCGTCGAGCGTCGCTGGGGTAGGAGTCGGGGCGGTAGCCGCGGACCAGGTCCCACCCGATGATCTTGCGGGCGAGCTTCTCGAGGACCAGCTGCGACGTGTGACCACCACCGTTGGCGCGGACGTCGACGATGAGCGCATCGCGGGGCATCTCGGTCCGCAGGTCACGATGCAGCTGAGCCCAGCCGCCCGACATCATGTCGGGGACGTGCAGATAGCCGACGCGACCTTCGGTCTGATCGTGCACGTAGTCGCGTCGGTCCGTGACCCAGTCCTGATACCGAAGCGGGAACTCGTCGGCCAACGGCACGACGACCACGCGGCGAAGCTCCGCGCGCCCGCGCGACCGCAAGGTGAGCTCGACCGGCTTGCCCGCCGTCCCGACCAGCAACGACAGCGGGCTTGTCGTGCGGCTGGTGGGCTGGCCGTCGACAGCCACGATCACGTCACCGGCGCGAGCCGCAACGCCCGGTGCCAGCAGGGGGGCCCGCGCGTTGCGGTCGGAGGCGTCGCCCGGAACGATCCGGCTGATCCGCCAGGCGTCGCCGGTGTACTCCAGGTCGGCTCCGAGCAGACCTTGACGGCGATGTGACTCGGCCGGCGTTTCGGGCGGGATGGCGTACGCGTGTGAGCTTCCGAGCTCGCCGTGCATCTCCCAGATGACATCGATCAGGTCGTCGTGCGATCCCAGCCGGTCGAGCAGCGGTTCGTACCGATCGCGGGCGGAATCCCAGTCCAGCCCGCCCATGTCCTGGCGCCAGAAATGGTCGCGCATCAGTCGCCACGTCTCGTCCAGCATCTGGCGCCATTCGACCGCAGGGTCCACCTCAACACGCAATCGGTCGAGGTCGACGCGCACCACGTCCTCGCTGTCGCCGTCCTTGGGCGCCGGCTTGTCGCTGGGGACCACGCGCACGTTGTTCTGGTCGACGACCAGCAGTCGGCTCCCGTCGCCGGTGATCTGGACACGGTCGGCTGCTGGTACGACCGTCGTCAGCTTCGACGTGCGCAGGTCGAAGTGCTCGACCTTGGCGCGCTCGGGCTCGGTGTCCTCCGTCGCCCGGTTGGTCCCGAGCTCTCCCCCCAGCGGCTCGCGTAGCCAGACAAGTCCGTGCTTGGACGCCGACAGGCCCGAGTACCGTCCGGCCTCGACCGGTACCGGCACGATGCGATGCTCCAGGCCCTCGGCATCGAGGTCGGTCTTCGGTGGCGTCGGTCGGGTGCGCCTGTGGTCTGGCTCCGGCGCCGCCTCGGCAGTCTCGGTCGGCACCGACTCGGCGACCGCCTCCTGGGCGGCCTGCTCCGGCTCGGGCGGCTCCAGCGGACGACCTCCGACGATCGGGTCGAACGGCGACGAAGCGTCGGCGGTCAGGGTCACCAGGTGGGGTCGGCAGCCCCCTGGGAAGGACAGGTCGAAGGAGAACGAGTCGTAGACCGGATCCAGGCTTCGGACGGACAGGAACGCCACGTGCTTCCCGTCGAGCGTGAACACCGGGTTGGTATCGGTGAACCGCAGCGACGTCACGGCGATGACCCGACCGCGGTTGAGGTCGGCGATCTTGATCTGGCGCAGGGGCCGGGGTCCAGGATCCTCCCAAGGCCCGGGTCCGGACGCTGACCAAGCCAGCCACCGGGAGTCGGGTGAGAAGGCCAGACCGGACATGTCGCCGGTGATCGAATCGACTTCCTTGGGCACCACCGCGCGAGTGACGTCGGCGGCGGGCACGGCACAGGTGAGGACCCTCCCGTCGTGAGTGCTCACCGCGATCCGACGACCGTCCGGCGATGCTGCCATTTCGTGCACCCGCCCGAGCCGCCCGGGCGCGACGAGCGTCTGCGGCACCGCGTCAGCCTGGGTGAGGTCGAGGATCTCGACAGCGTCGTCGCCGCCGCCATCGGTGACCCAGGCGATGCGCGTGTCGTCGAGCACGACGGGAAGGCGACGACGCACGGCGGATCCGGTCGCGAGGACCCGAGACGGGCCGCCGCGGTGGCTGACCCAGCTGATCGTCCCGCGGGACTCGATCGCCGACGCGCGTCCGGTACGGTCCGGGCTGATGGTGCCGAGGTGGCTGGTCGCCTTGACCCGATGAGGACGCACCAACGGTCGAGCGCCGCCGATGCGGAGCTCGACTCGACGCGGCTCGACGCCGTCGTCGAGAGACGGGAGGAGAAACACGTCACCACCGGCGCAGTAGACGACCTGCCGGCCGTCGCTGCTGGCGTGCCTGACATAGAAGTCGCTCTCGGTTCGGCGAACCAGGCGCGAAGTCGTCGGCGCCCGCTGTCCGACGGCTGCGCTGTAGAGCTGGCCGCGACCCTCGTGGTCGGAGCAGAAGGCGATGCGCTGCCGACCGTCGCTTCCGGCCGTCCACACCGGGAAGGCAAGGCTCGACGGCAAGTCTGAGAAGATGCGTCGGAACGCTCCCGAACCGTCCCGGTCGAGCCACAGCTGGCTCGCCGTGCCGCCGCGGTAGTGCTTCCACCGGGCCGGCTCGGTCCAGAAGTACGACGAGAGCAGCACGCCGCCGTCCGGGCCCACCGCCACGTCCCCGGTCCAGCCGTAAGGCAGCCGCCGGCTCGGTCCGCCGTCCACGGGCACGGCATGGGCGAACATCCGCACCGGGTGGCCTTCGCCCGTGCTGCTGAGCACCATCACCTCGGTGTCGGACACCCAGCCGGTGACCCGAGTGCCCAGCTGCCCCCAATGCGTGAGGCGGCGGGAGACGCCCCCGTCAGTGGGTGCGACATAGACCTCGTTCGCGCCGTCGCGACGAGCCACCCAGGCGATCAGGCTGCCATCCGGTGAGATCCGCGGTGTCAGAGCGGGAGAGTGGTCGGAGCTGAGCCGGTAAGCCCTGCCCCCTGCGGTGTCAGCGAGCCAGACGTCGTTCTCGGCAACGAAGGTGAGCAGATCACCCCGGACGTGGGGGTAGCGCAGGTAGCCATGGGTCATGGAGCGACACTAGCGACGAGCGCGTCAGACGCGAAGGGTGCACCCTCGTGGTCTGGGGCCCAAGGTCCAGGCGACCGTGCCGACGATTAGTCGCTCTCCAGCCGGTCGGCGATCGTTTCGGGATTCTCGGCCGCCCTGCTGGCCATCGCATCGACGTTGGAGAGGATCCGTTGCAGCGGCTCCTCGACCCTTCGCCGTACGTGTTCCTGGATCTGCCGCGACAATCGGGCGCCGAAGTCGTCGTCGATCCCTAGCCTGTCTGATCGTGGAACAGCAACGGCCGGCCCCGTCGGCTCCGTCGGCGGCGTCGGTGCTGCGCCGTCGATCTCGAGCTCGAACACCCGCTCGGGTTCGTCGATGTCCTTCAGCTTCCGCTCTCCGAGCGGGTGGACCGAGACCCCGTCCGGCAGTGTGCTCCCGACCAGCGAGCGGGTGGTCTCCGACAGTAGGACCTGCCCACCCCGCCCCACGGTGCACAGTCGGGCTGCCCGGACGACGTCGAGGCCGAGGTAGCCCTCGCTCCCTACCGCAGGTTCGCCGGTGTGCAGACCCATCCGGACTCGTACCGACGTGCCGTCGGGCCACTGATGACGATTGTGCAATCGCTGCGCCTCGACCGCCGCAGCGACGGCGTCCCGAGCCCGTGCGAACGCGAAGAAGAAGGCATCCCCCTGGGTGTCGATCTCGACCCCATCACGCTGTGCGAAGCACTCACGGGTGAGCCGACGATGATCCGCGAGGACCTCGCCGTAGCGCTCTCCCAGCGCCTTCAGCAGAGCTGTGGAGCCTTCGATGTCGCTGAAGAGGAAAGTGACGGTTCCACTCGGCAGACCAGACATGGGCATCAGTATGCCGGTGTCCCCTGCGGCCCCGGATCGACCCAGAGCCGAACGGGCGGTCGTTGGCGGGTCGAGGACCCGCCGTCAGGCTTCGACCTCCTGGCGGGTCATCGACCCACAGCGTGTGGAACGTCCCTTCCTTGTCCACACGACGACACTGCCGAACTGCACGGGGGCCACCCAGGTGGTGGTGGTACGAGTGGGGTGGTGGCGTCGCACTGGTGGTCTCCCAGAGCGATCGGAGTGGTCCGATGACCAGTGTTGCTGGCGACGTCAGGCCGAGAAATGGGGACGATCAGCTGCTGCATTCACGTCGGCTTCATCTGTCACTCCTAGCGTGGCCGAAGTGCACGCGATAACGAGTGAGCGCGAAGCGCGCGCTCCGGCCGCGCCCCGGCTGCGCGGCACGTCCTGGGGCTGGCTGGGCAGTCCGCTCGTAGCGATCGCGGTCGCTTCGACGCTTGCCGTCGCAGCGCGGGTGCCCTTCGTCGGGGACCCGGCCTCACCCGATGAGGGTGGCTACCTCGTCGTGGCCGCACAGTGGCATTCCGGAGGCCCGTTCAGCTACGGCAGCCTGTTCGTCGACCGGCCCCCGGCGCTGTTGGCCGTGTTCAGGCTTGCCAGCGTCCTCGGGGGAGTCGAGCCCCTGCGATGGCTCGGATGCGCCTTCGTCGTGCTGGCCGTCGCTGCTGCCGGCTGGTCGGGCTCGCTCGTCGGTGGCCGCCGGGGGGCGTGGTGGAGCGCTGGGGTCACGGCAGCGTTGATGACGTCGCCGATGCTGGGCGCGCACGCCGTTGATGGAGAACTTCTGGCAGCCCCTCTCGTCCTGCTGTCGTGCGCGTGCCTGCTCCAGTCCCTTCACCTGCCCAGGCAGGATTGGCGACCCGCGGGCTGGGCCCTGCTGGCGGGGATCTCCGGAACCCTGGCCGTCCTGGTGAAGCAGAACTTTGTCGATGGTCTGGTCTTCGCCACGGTCGTGCTGGCGGTCTCAGCGCTCTCGTCGCAGGCTCGGGGTCGCGACCTGGTGCGACCGGCGATCGGGTGGGCCCTCGGGGTCGTGGCGACGCTCGGGGCTGTCCTGCTGTGGGCATGGTTGTCCGGGCCAGGGATCGGGGCCTTGCTGTATGCGACGTACGGTTTCCGCTCCGACGCAACGCATGTCGTCATGGACTACAGCCTCAATGCTCCTGGTCAACGCCTCCGAGCGCTCGCGTCCGCGACGGTGCTCAGTGGGCTCCTCGGCCTCGCATTGGTCTTCGTCTCGTCCTACTGGAGGTGGAACCGGCTCAATGCCGCTGCCCTCGGTGCGGCGGCGATGCTGGTGAGCTCGTTCGCCGGAGTGATGCTCGGGCTCAGCTACTGGATGCACTACCTCATCCAGTTCGTCCCGGCGCTGGCCCTGGCCACCGCCGTCCTCAGCCGACGGGAGGGTGCGCTGCGGCAGGTTGCTCGCCTGGCTGTCGGCTACGTGCTCGTCGCCAGCCTGGTACCTACCGTTACGGCGCTGGCGTCGTCCGGCACGTCCGCGTCGGCGCGGACCGACACGGTCGTGGACGACTGGCTCGCGGCGGCAGCCCGGCGAGGCGACTCGCTCGTCGTGACCTACGGGCGAGCCAACGTGACGTACGAGACCGGACTTCGACCGGCCTACCGCTATCTGTGGAGCCTCCCTCTCCGGACTCTTGATCCCCAGCTCACCCAGCTGGTCCGCGAGATCAACGGCCCGACCCCTCCGGTCTGGGTCGTCGAGTGGGCCGACTTCAACACGTGGGGTCTCGACCAGGCAGGGGACCTGTCGGCAGCTGTGGACGGCCACTACCGGGAGGTGCAGACAGTCTGCGGCGTACACATCTTCCTGCACGACGCAGTACGCCGCTCGCTGCCGCCGGCGCCGTCGTGCCCGCCCGAATGATCAGGTAGGCCGTAAGGGCCGACGACGCGCACCGACCGGGCCGGGAGGTCGGGACAGCAACGTCTGAAGGATGTCGTCGGCGAAGGGCGGTCCCGGAGATCGAGCCGGCTCGCGAAACCACTCGTAGCGAAACACCCGGCGAAACACGCGGGGTGGCAGCCGCAGCAACAGCGCCAACGTGCGTACCTCCGACGCAGACGTCGTTTGGCTGACGTGCGCGGAGAGCGCGGCCCGCTTCGCTGTCCACTGGTCGCGTACGTCGATCCGGTGCGTCAGCTCGGACCGAGCCGTGTAGAGGTCGCCCTGCCGAGGCAGCTGCGGCAGGGACACGACGACATTCGCCAGGCGCAACAGCCGGGCCAGTCTGGTCAACGGCGTACGGTCGAGCGTCGCCTCGAGCACGACCGGTGTCCCGGCCAGCTCGGCCGCCCGGGCGCCGACCTGATGCACCTGGACGTGATCGGGGTGCCCGTACCCTCCGTGCCGATCGTACGTCGTCAGGACCTCGGCCTCCTCCGCGCGCAGCACCGCCGCCAACCTCTGCGCGGCGACCTCGACGTCGACGTCGACGAAGCGTGCTGTCGAGCCCGCCCTGCTGGCTGGTTGACCCGCCTGTGCCTCGCGCTGCTCGGGTCCCCGACAACCGCTGTCGGCGTACTCCAGCAACACGACCTTGGTGACGCCGAGGGCACGCGCTGAGGTGCGTAGCTCGTCGATCCGTACGTCGGACAATGCCCGGTGACCTGCGAACTCCGGCGCGGCCAAGCCCGCGTCGCCACTGGTGGCCACGACGAGGACGACCCGGTGTCCTTCGGCACTGAGCATGGACAGAGTGCCTGCGGTGAGGAGCGCCTCGTCGTCGGGATGCGCATGGAAGGAGACCACGGTGACCTGGCGATCACGGAGTCGGGTCATGACAGTGCCCTGCTGAACACCTGATCGCTGCTTCGTTGAGAGATCGCGTGGCGGTAGAGCGATTCGGTGCGGTCCAGGACCTCGGCCCAGGTGGTGTGCGGTGTGATCGCTCGATTGTGCTCGGCGATGGCGAGGCGTCGCCTCGGCTGCGTCAGCAGGCTCAGCATGGCCTGGACCATCTCCCCGTCCGACGAGGCCAGCAGACCGTCGACTCCTTCCTGGACGAACTCGCCAACACCACCGTGGGTACTCGCGATCACGGGCAGACCCGCACACCGCGCCTCCAGCGCGGCGATCCCGAATGACTCCATCTCCGCCGGTGCGACGAAGAGGTGAGAGCGGCCGAAGACGTCCCGGATCTGATCCCGGTCGAGACGGCCCAGCAGACCGACCCAGGACGTCATGTCGTGAACCTCCAGGAACCGCTCCATCGCGGCTCGCTCCGGGCCGTCCCCGATGATGAGCACCCGGAACGGGAGGTCGGCTGGAGCCAGACGCCGCAGTCGACGCAGCATGCGAAGCAACGGCATCGGGCGCTTGCGACGGGCCAGGCGCATCACGCAGACGATCGTGAGCTCGCCGGCTGGTGCAGGACCCGATGGCCGCCACAGCGCGGGGTCAACCCCGTTGGGAACGCAACGAACCGATGTCCCGGAGCCCAGCGTCGCGACCACGGACTCCGCCGCAACGGCACTGACGCTGGACCACGTGACCGGCCACCGGCGCATCTGCAGGACGGACTCCAGCAGGGACGGCAGCGGCCCCAGTCTGGACCACAGCGAGTGCACAGTGACGACGGTAGGGAGGCCGATCGTCCCCGCATCACGAGCCGCCGATATCGCTAGTGGTGAGACGACCGAGGCGTGCGCGTGGACCACGTCGTAGCGGCCGTCGGCGAGCAGTTCCGGCACCAGACGCGCTGCGGCCACCGAACGTCCGGTTCCGGTGAAGCCGCTGGTCCCGATCCGTTGTACCCAGGCGGGGTCTGCGTCACCGGCGGCGCCACGGCTGCTGGTGACGATGTCGGAGTCATGTCCCAGTGCGCGTTGTCGTCGGACCAGGTCGTCGACATGCATCTCGATTCCACCGAGCTGAGGAAGGTACGCGTCGCTCACGTGCAGGATCCGCATCAGTTGACCCCCGTCGATCCGGCTGCCGCAAGCCGGCGCGGTTCGGGCGCAGGCTCCTCGACCTCATCGCAGCGCCGTGGGCCGTTGTGCATCCGGTGCTCGTCGCTTCGACGCGTGGGCCTGAGGCGGGGCTGGTGGACCCAGAGCCAGCAACCGAGCAGGGCACCACCCACCGGAATCTCGATCAGGAAGGTGAAGGCGCGGTACAGCAGGATTCCGGCAACGACCGCCTGGGGGATCCCGCCCGCTGCGACGAGGAATCCGGCCAGGCCGAGCTCGATGACGCCGGTCCCCCCAGGCGTGAGGATCGAGAGGCTGAGCAGGCGCTCGACAGCCAGCCCCGCGAGGATCTGAGGGGTGCTCAGTCCACTACCCACGATGTGGAGGGACGCCCACAGCAGCACGAAGAGCAGGCTTGTGTAGCCGACCTGGCCGAGACTGAGGCGGAGCCACTGGGCACGAACGGTCGACAGACTGCTCTCTCTCAGATCGAGCAACGACGTCGGGTCGACGGTTCGCTGCGAACGAAACACACCGAGCAACCAACGAGCCACGCCCGCCACGACCGCCGCCACCCAGATCGCCGCACGCTCGCTGGTCACGAGGACACCCAGGACCGCGGTCGCTGCCACCAGGACTGACAGGCCGCCGATCGCGGTGCTCGCCGGGAGACCGCTCGGCGTGCCCGTCACGAGCAGGAAGCCCAGGATCGCGGCCGGGACGAAAAGCTTGGCCAGCACGTCCCAGAGGTTGGTGACGAAGGTGAAGACGACGAACTGGGTGCGTGTGAATCCCCAGGTTCGGATCATATGGAAGTTCATGCCCACACCGACCGCGCCGCCAAGAGGTGTCACGTTGGAGACTGCGCTTCCGGTCAGGCTCAGGGTCAGTGCCCGCCGGTGCGTGAGTGAGGGCAGCGCGGCCGTGAGCGCGACCGTGTGCACGAGCAGCCCGGCGACCCAGATTCCCGCGAGCAGGAGAAGCTCAAGGGGTGTGACCTGGCCGATCACCGGGCCGAGCTGGGTCCAGCTCATGCCGCTGATGGTGGGAAGCGCCAGGGCGATCACCACCAGGCCGAGGGCCAGAGAGCCAAGTCCGCGAATCACGCGCAGGCGGTGTACGACCGGCCGGGCTGCACCCTCAACGGGTCCCATCGCCACTCCTGTTCGTTGTCGAGACCGAGAGCTTCGCCGCTTCCACTGACCAGTGGTCGCGAAGCGGACCTGGCACCAGACCTCGGTCTCGGATCTCGTCGATCAGACCGGGCAGTGCCGCCAGTGCGGATCGCCAGGACTGCGGCGCAGACGTGCAGTCTGAGTCGTGCAGCAAGATCGTGCCGCCTGGCGCCAGTCGGCGGCGGACATGCGACGACACCGACTCGGCGGTGGCATTGGCTGACCAGTCACGGCCCCAGGTCGTCCAGAGGACCGGTGTCAGGTCGAGGCGCCGAGCCGCGCGAACGGCAGATGTCGTCAGGACGCCGTAGGGCGGCCGATACCACCGGGGGCGGAGTCCGCACTGACGGGTGAGCGCATCCTGCCCACGTGCCATGTCCTCGTACGTCGCCCTGGGGCCTCGGCCCAGCAGGCAGCGGTGGCTCCACCCGTGTAGTCCGAGGTCGTGGCCGTTCTCGACCAGCCGTCGTCCCAATGACGGGTCCTTCTCGAGCATCTGACCCAAGAGGAAGAAGGTCGCTTGGACGTCGGTGGCATCCAAGACACGGATGAAGGCGGGTGTCGAATCGGGGTCTGGCCCGTCGTCGAAGGTCACAGCCACCCGGTCCCGAGCCCCCAGCCCGGACAAGGTCGGCCAGAGTCTGCGACGGATCGGAGTCGCCGCGGTGACCGCCGGTGCCCCGTGCACGGCTGCCGCGACCACCCCGACCGAGGCAGCCGCCGCGACCCATCGGGGTGTGGTGCCGTTCACGCGGTGCCGGCCGGCGTGCGGTGGATGAGTCCGTCGAGCAGGCGATCGGTCGGCGGACTGGTCGTGGACAGGTGGCCGGACAGGAACACGGCCAGCTGATCGGTGCTGTGAGCCCACGATGCCCAGCCCGCCTCTTCCAAGGCGTCGGCGTTCGTGCGCCCGTGACCCGGGAGCGCGCGGTAGGTGATCAGGGGCAGACCGGACGCTCGGGCCTCCAGGCAGGTCAGCCCGCCGGCGTTCTGGATCACGGTGTCGCAGGCGCGCATCAGCGTGGCCATGTCCTGGACCCAGCCGAACGCTCTGGTTCCCTCGGCGACGAGCGCGGCGTACAGCCGCTGGTTCTTGCCGCACACGACGACCGGAGTCGCCAACCCGGTCAGGTTGACGTCCTCGACGGTCCGCAGGATGTCTCCGACACCCCACGACCCCGCGACGACCAGTGCAAGGTGCGCGTCGGCAGGCAGGGTCAACCGCTCGCGCGCCGCCGTGCGTTCGCCCGGAAGCGCCGGTCGGAACGCTGCGGACAACGCCGGCCCGACGACGTGTACGTCCTGGGCGCCACGGAGCCGGGCCTGCCGGGCGGGCACCTCGTGGAGGGCAAGGTGGGTGTCGACCCCAGGCGCCACCCACAACGGATGGACGCTCATGTCGGTGAGAAAGGTCTGTACGGAGGCGGTGACCAGGCCGCGTTGCCGCAGCGCTCCGAGGGCGTGGCTGGCCAGCGGGTACGTAGCGATGATCAGCTGCGTGTCGGCGCCGATGACGCCGAGCAGCCGACGACGCGCGAGCCCGGCGAAGATGCCACCGACGAGTCTGAGGCTGCGAGGATGCTCCAGACGACGTAGCAGCCAACCCCAGGTGCCGGGAACGGCTTCGAGCTGCGCCCGGTAGAGCGAGCGGAGCAGGCCGCCGAGACCGAGGGGAAGCAGGTCCAGGAAGTCAGATCGGTCGACGACCGCGCCATGATCGGCGCAACGTCGTGCCAACTCATCGGCGGCGCCGTCGTGTCCGGCAGCGATGCTGGCCGAGACGATCAGGACGTGCTGAGCCGTCCTGAGGTCGACGTCGGTGCGCGGCACGGGGAGCGACCGTCCGTGCGATGCCCGGGAGCGCCGAAAGCTGGGGAGACCCGCGAGTGCGAGGACGACGCAGGACAGCAGCAGCCAGGTAACCCAGTCGCTCTCGCTCATGTCTTGGACGGTAGGAAGACTGGATGAAGAACTCATGAAGCCGTACCCAGCGCTCTGACCTCACCGCTCCTTCATGTTTGCTGGCTAGGCTCACGGGCATGAGCGCGCTGCACAGGTCGCCGTCGTGCGCGTCCTGATCGCCGAAGACGACGAACGGCTGGCGGCCCTGCTGCGGCAGTCCGTGACCGAGGCAGGCTGGGACGTCGAGGTGTTCCACGACGGTTACAGCGCCTTCGCGGCGGCAGCCCCCGGAGGACATCCGGACACGTTCGACGTGCTCCTGCTCGACTGGATGTTGCCCGTGATGGACGGCCTCACGGTCTGTCGGCGACTGCGTGGCATCGGCTGCCGTACTCCCGTGCTCATGCTGACTGCGCGGGGGGTCGTGAGCGATCGAGTGACAGGTCTGAAGTCGGGCGCCGACGACTACCTCGTCAAGCCGTTCGACCTCGATGAGCTCCTGGCTCGCTTGCACGCTCTACATCGTCGCGCCACCGGAGATCCCGAGGAGAGCGCCCTTCAGGCAGGCAGCCTCACCTTGGACCCGCTGTCTCGGCGTGTCGTGCGCGACGGCCGTGAGATCAGGCTGTCCGCTCGGGAGTTCGACATCCTTCGACTGCTCGTGGCACGTGCCGGTCAGGTCGTCACCCGGTACCGAATCCTGGACGAGGTATGGGACGGCGAGACCGATATCCGTAGCAACGTGATCGACGTGCACATCGCCTCCCTGCGAGCCAAGATCGACCGCCCGTTCGACACCCACACGATCACGACGATCCGCAACGCCGGCTACCGGGTAGATGCAGACGGCCGGTCATGAGACGACCGCGATCGATGCGACGGCTCTCCCTGCGACTGCGCCTCGTCGCGGGCTTCGCCGCAGCCATGGTGGTCGTACTCAGCGCGGCAGGCGTCTTCGTCTACTGGCAGGTGAAGACCGCTCTGGATCGCGAGCTCAACGCCGAGCTCGTGGCGACCAGTGCCCGGCTCGTGAGTCTGGTGGATCGCAACGGCGCACTTCGGAACAGGTCTGCCCTCCTGAGCGGCGAGGGCTATCAAGTTCTGGACGCGGACGGCAAGGTGTTGTCGGAGAGCACCGGGGCCGGGGTGGCGCTGCTCAGGCCGGACACGCTCCGGAAGGCGCTGACCGAGCCCGTCCTGAGCGACGTGGGGGAACTGCTGCCCGAGAACAGCCAGTCGCTTCGTGTCTACGCCACGCCGCTGAGTCGGGCGCAGCCCGGACCTGCCGCGGTACTCGTGGTGACCCTGACCCGCTCGCAGCGGGACGAGGCGTTGCGTGAGCTGCTTCTTCAGCTCACGATTGCCGGGCTGGCCACGCTGCTCGTCACCACTGTCGTCGGAGAGCGCCTGGCGAAGAGCTCACTGATCCCGGTCGAGCGCTACCGTCGTCAGGCGATCGAGGTGACGGAAGGGGCCAGCGGAGTCCGGCTGGACGTACCACCGGACCGCGATGACGAGATCACCCGGTTGGGCCATTCCCTGAACCGGATGCTGCAGACACTGGAGGACGCCTTCGAGCATGAACGACGATTCATCGACGACGCGAGCCACGAGCTTCGTACGCCGCTGACCGTCCTGGGAACCCGGGTCCAGCTGGCACGCCGCCGTTCACGGACCGTCGAGGAGCACGAGCGCGTACTGGACGAGATCATCGTCGACATCGAACGCTTGGTCGAGCTCGCCGACCAGCTGCTCGACATCCGTACACAGCGAGTCAGCACGGGCACCGAGGAGACCACCGATCTCGCGGCCGTCGTGCGCGAGCAAGTGGCACGTCGACTCCTCCCGGCTGCCGTCGACTCCGCATCAGGACTCGAGATCGCGCAGATCGGGACCGCTCGACCGGCGTACGTCTACGCGTCGAGAGCGGCGCTGGACAGGATGCTGAGCAACCTGCTCGACAACGCCGCCAAGCATGGTCGGCCGCCGGTGTCGGTGGCGGTGACCTGCATCGACGGATTCGTCGTGATGACGGTCCGGGACAGCGGTGCCGGGATGGACGCCGAGATGCTGGCCACGGCACCGGACAGGTTCGTCAGGGCCGCTGAGGCTCGAAGCCGACCCGGTTCTGGGCTCGGCCTGGCGCTGGTGAAGGCCATCGTTCTCGCTGCCTCGGGGGAGATGCGACTGTGCAGCGCAGGTCGCCACGAGCGGTTCGGTTCGCCGACGCCGATCCCTTGCGACCACGGTCCGGGCATGGCTGTCACGGTCGTGCTTCCGCAGGCCACCGCCCCGGACGACCGCGAGCTCGCCCCCGCGACCCGGGACTCCGACCTCTCGGCCAGGCGCTGAACGACGTCCACTCGCGCCGGCGCACGCCAGCGAGCTGCGCCGGCACGCTCGAGATGCGAGATCCGGCGAGGCCACGATAATGAGCCAAACGCACCCAATCGCCGTGTCAGCGCTGCCGTCGCGGTCCGTCAGGAGTTCTCATTGTCGTCACGATCAGGGACCCGGCACGACGATGCATCCACCTCCGCCCCACGCCAGGACCGGACTCACATCCTGTACATGGCGGTGGTCGCGGCCGTCCTGCTCGGCATCGCGGTCGGCTTTCTCTTTCCGGACTTCGCCGTCGAGCTCAAGCCACTCGGCGAAGGCTTCGTCGCGCTGATCAAGATGATGATCAGTCCGATCATCTTCTGCACCCTGGTGCTCGGCATCGGGTCCGTGCGGCAGGCTGCCAGCGTTGGCAGGATCGGCGGGATCGCCCTTGGCTACTTCCTCCTGATGTCGACGGTGGCCCTGGCGATCGGCCTGGTCGTCGGCAACCTGGTGCAGCCTGGGTCGGGGCTCTCGCTCGACGACGCCTCCCGCACCGCGGCTCAGGACCAGGCCGCCGAGGGAGCCGGATCGACCACTGACTTCCTGCTCGGCATCATCCCGACCACGTTGTTCTCGTCGGTGACCTCCGGCGAGGTTCTGCAGGTCGTCTTCGTCGCGCTGCTCGTCGGCTTCGCCATCCAGGCGCTGGGCGAGAAGGGGGTGCCGCTGATCACCGGGATCACCCACCTCCAACGTCTGGTGTTCAAGATCTTGGCGATGGTGATGTGGGTCGCCCCGATCGGAGCGTTCGGCGCGATCGCCGCTGTTGTCGGCGAGACCGGAGTCGATGCGCTCAAGGCGTTGGCGCAGATCATGCTGGCGTTCTACGCGACATGCCTGCTGTTCGTCCTGGTCGTGCTCGGCACTGTCCTCCGGGTCGTGGCGGGAGTGTCGATCTTCTCCCTGCTGCGCTATCTCGGGCGCGAGTTCCTGCTCATCGTCTCCACATCGTCCTCCGAGACCGCGCTGCCCCGATTGATCGGCAAGATGGAGCATCTGGGCGTCAAGGACCACGTCGTGGGGATCACGGTCCCGACCGGCTACTCCTTCAACCTCGACGGCACCGCGATCTACCTCACCATGGCGTCGTTGTTCATCGCCGAAGCCCTCGACAAGCCGTTCAGCCTGGGTCAGCAGATCTCGTTGTTGACGTTCATGATCATCGCGTCCAAGGGCGCCGCCGGCGTGACGGGTGCCGGTTTGGCCACGCTGGCCGGTGGGCTGCAGTCACATCGGCCCGACCTGGTCGACGGCGTCGGCCTCATCGTTGGCATCGACCGGTTCATGTCCGAAGCCCGGGCCTTGACGAACTTCGCCGGCAACGCGGTGGCGACGATCCTCGTCGGCCACTGGACCGGTGCCTTCGACCGGGATCGGGCCGAGCGGGTCTTCGCCGGCGAAGAGCCGTTCGACGAGGCGGCGTTTGCCGCCGGCGATGCCCACGCGGACTCACACGTGGCTGCCACCACCTGACGGCCGACCCCTCGACCGCTGCCGCTCGGTTGGCGTTCTCAGGTCCGGCTCAGCCGGCTTGCCCGACAATGGAGTGAGCCGATGGCGAGAGGAGCCCCGCGGTGCGCGTGCTGGTCGTCGAGGACGAGGTGAGGCTGGGGGCTGCCATTCGGCGCGGCCTGGTCGCCGAGGGCTTCGTCGTCGACGTGGAGACCAACGGGGAGGACGGCCTGTGGGCTGCTCAGAACAACCGGTACGACGTTCTGGTGCTCGACATCATGCTGCCCCGCCTCAACGGCTACGACGTGTGCCGTGGTCTGCGCGAGGGAGAGAACTGGACTCCGGTGCTCATGCTCACCGCCAAGGACGGTGATCTGGATCAAGTCGATGCGTTCGACCTCGGTGCCGATGACTACCTGACGAAGCCGTTCTCCTTCGCGGTGCTGGTGGCCAGACTTCGGGCGCTCGTACGCCGTGGCGCACCGGCCCGACCGGTCGTCCTGGCTGCCGGAGACCTTCGGCTCGACCCGGCGGCACGTTCTGTCACTCGCGGCAGTGCGCCGATCGAGCTGACTCCACGGGAGTACGGTCTGCTGCACTACCTCATGCGGCATACCGGCGAGGTCGTGAGCAAGGCCGACATCCTGGAGAGCGTCTGGGACGCGTTCTACGACGGCGACGACAACGTCGTGGAGGTCTACGTCGGGTACCTACGGCGCAAGATCGACCAACCGTTCGGCCGGCATGCGATCCAGACGCAACGTGGCATGGGTTACCGGCTGGCGTCCGACGGTGGTTAGGGCAGCGTGGCTCGCGGGGGTGCGCATCCGAACGACCCTTGCCGCCACCCTCGTCGTCGCCTTGGTGCTGACGGTCGCCGGCGTCGGGTTCGTGCTGGTGCAGCGCCAACAGCTCCGGGCCGCGATCACCGACCTCGCGAATGCCCAGGCCACCGATCTCAGCCGTCAGGTCAAGGCGCTGGGGATGGGATCGCAGCAGCTGACCGCCCTGATCCACAACGAGGAAGGCATCGTCCAGATCCTCACGGCCGACGGAGCGGTGGCGGCGGCCAGCGACCCGATCGAGGAGTCCGGTCCGATCGTGAAGGCTCGGCCCCGACCCGGTGAGACGGTGACGACCTACGTCAACGAGCTCCCGGAGGAGCACCACGACGACTACGTCGTGGTGGCTGAAGGGGTGTCCACGCCGGACGGGGACGCCGTGGTGATCGCGACGCAGAGCCTGGAGAGCGTCGAGGAGTCGACCGGCGTCGCCATCCCGCTGCTCGGCGTCGGACTGCCGATCATCGTCGTGCTGGTCGGGGTCGTCGCCTACTGGTTGACCGGTCGCGCTCTCGCTCCGGTGCGAGAGATGCGCGCCCGGGTCGGAGAGATCACCGCTCGCAACCGCTCGGCGCGGGTGCCGGTCTCGCCGGCGGGGGATGAGATCTCCCGGCTGGCCGAGACGATGAACGAGATGCTCAAGCGGCTGCAGTCGGCCTCGACGCGTCAACGGCGCTTCGTCGCGGACGCCTCGCACGAGCTGCGCAGCCCGCTCGCGGCGATCCGGACCTCCCAGGAGATCGGGATCGCCCATCCCGACTCGACCGACTGGGCCGAGACCGGGCGGGACACCCTGGCCGAGCTCGAGCGGCTCGAGCGGCTGGTGTCCGACCTGCTGCTGCTCGCGCGCTTCGACGACATCGGTCCGGGAACGCCGAATGCCGACGTCGACCTCGACGACATCGTCGCAACCGAGGCGGTCCGGCTGCGTCGACTCGACCAGTTGGACGTGACATGCGAGCTCGAGCCGGTGCGCGTGGTTGGTGACGTGCATCAGCTGAGCCGGCTCGTTCGCAACCTGGTCGACAACGCGACCCGCCATGCGCAGTCGGCCGTCGTGTTGCGGCTGCACGCCGAGGACGAGTCGGCCGTCATCGAGGTCGGTGACGACGGTGCCGGCGTGCCGTTGGGGGAGGCCGACCGGATCTTCGAGCGCTTCGTCAGGCTGGACGAGAGCCGGGAGCGAGGGACCGGCGGGGCGGGTCTCGGGCTGTCCATCGTGCGCGAGATCGCTGTCCGCCATGGCGGCGACGTCGCACTCGCTCCAGGCGACGGGGCAGGTCATCCCGCGGGGGCTTGGTTCGTCGTACACCTGCCGCTGTGTGGACCCGGCCCGCAGCCGCGGCACTACTAGGCTTGCCGACGTGACCACTGCTGAGCTCGCGCTGGTGATGTCGACGTTCGTCGCGTCTTTCGTGGAGTGCACCGAGGCGCTGACGATCGTGCTCGCGATGGGGCTGACCCGGGGCTGGCGCTCGGCGCTGGCCGGCACAGCGGCCGCGTTGCTCGCGCTGATCGTCTTCACGGTGGCGGCCGGCTACGCGCTGGCCAACTGGCTGCCCACCGCGGCGCTGCAGCTCGTCGTGGGCACCTTGCTGCTGATCTTCGGGTTGCAGTGGCTGCGGAAGGCAATCTTGCGCTCGGCCGGGCGCAAGGCGCTGCACGACGAGCAGGAGGAGTACGCCGAGCAGACCGCCGCCGGGCGGGCAGCGTCGGCGCGGACCCTGTTCGGTGTCGATGCCTTCGGTTTCATCGTGTCGGCCAAGGGCGTCTTCCTCGAAGGGGTGGAGGTGGTCTTCATCGTGATCACGTTCGGACTGAACGCCGACAACGTGCCGCTCGCCTCTGTCGGCGGGGTTGCTGCGGCGCTGGCCGTGCTCGGCCTCGGACTGGTGCTGCACCGCCCGCTCGCGGCCGTCCCGGAGAACACGATGAAGTACGGCGTTGGGCTGATGCTGGCCACCTTCGGGACGTTCTGGTCATTGGAGGGGCTGGGGATCTTCACGTCGAGTCGCGACAGCCTGTCCTGGCCCGGCTCGGACTGGGCGCTGCTCGCGCTGCTGGGTCTGTGGCTGGTCTGGTCCCGAGCCCTGATCGCCTGGCTGCGCCGCGGCGTGAGCGATCCGCGGGAAGCCGAGGTGATGGCGGCATGAACGCCCTGCGCGCGGTGTGGGAGGTGCTGGTCGACCTGATCATCGGCGACGACCCGAAGATCGCCGTCGCGGTCGTCGTCGCGCTTGCCCTGGCCGGGCTGGCGCTTGCACTCGGCGCCTCCGCGGGAGTCGTCACCGTGGGTGGGGCGGCCGTCGTTGTGGTGGCGTTCACGCTGAGCATGTTCGTGGACACCCGGTGAGGGCGGGGCGTGGAGTGGGGTCGCGGCGGTGACGGCGCGGGTCGAGGTCCCGGTCCGCGGTGGCGGGATCCGGCTTGGCCAGTTCCTGAAGCTCACGAACGCGGTCGACCAGGGCAGCGACGTGAAGGTCCTGATGGCGGCCGGCGAGGTGGTGGTCAATGGGGAGCTCGAAGTACGTCGGGGCCGTCAGCTCACCGAAGGTGATGTCGTGGCGTTCGGCGGCACGGAGTACGTCGTCGGGCTCGGCTGAGGCGCCGGGCGGACCGCGTCGGCGGGCTGGGTTGAGGCGCCGGGCGGACCGCGTAGCGGGCTCTGCTGAGGCGCCGGACGGCGCACTGGATCGGGGCGGTGTGGCTGTGTGGCGGGTGTGTGCAAGGCAGATTGCTGGTCTGCTAGGCGGGTTTGCCTAGTTCACAAGCCAGTTGCATAGTTCACTAGGCAAACCCCAACGGCCAGGGGAACCTAGCGGCCCGATCTCAACGGGCCAGGCCTCAATGGCCCAGGGGGAACGTCGCGAGGGGAGCGTAGCGGGGCCCTCGGCCGGGTGGGCTGCCCTTCCGGGATCGCCCGCCGTGAGCAGCGCGGCTGCCGCCGTGCCGGGCTCGGCCGCTGCCGGCTCCCCGTCCGGGGAGGAAGGACTCGATCACCAGGACTTCCTCTGCGACCCATTCCGGCCCGGCGTAGCCACTGAGCTCGTCGACCAGGCCACCGAGGTCCTGGCGTTCGCGGGTCCGCGCCACGGTGAGGTGCGGCTCCTGACCGTGTGCCGCGAGCTTCGCCCATCCGGCGATGTCACCGTCCAGCCCGATCCAGAGCACCCGCGCCAGCCAGGTCCGCGACGGAAACGTCCCGGCGCCGGACAGCCTCAACGCCAACGGATCCACCCGTGCCGCGCGGCGTTCCCATCGGCCGAGCTGGCGATCGACCTCCCGATCGCCGCACTCGCCGAGGAACTCACACGTCAGGTGCCACCGTGAGGGGCGGACCCAGCGCAGCTCGGGATGCGCGGTTCGTACGCCGTCGACCGCCTCGTCGAGATGGAGCTCGACCGCCGGTGGGAGCGGCAGCGCGACGAAGAGGCGTTTCAGCGGACGTCGACCAGGTCCACCACGAAGATCAGCGTCTCGCCCGGCGCGATCGCCGACCCTGCACCGCGGTCGCCGTACGCCAGGTGCGGTGGGATCACCAGCTGGCGACGGCCACCGACCTTCATGCCCTCGATGCCCTGGTCCCAGCCGGAGATGACCTGGCCGACGCCGAGGCGGAACGACAGCGGCTCTCCCCGGCTGTACGACGCGTCGAACTCCTCGCCGGTGGAGTGCGCCACCCCGACGTAGTGGGCAAGTACCGTCGATCCGGATGTGGCCTGGGCGCCGTCGCCCTCAGCGATCTCGGTGATCACCAGGTCCGCTGGCGGAGGGGAATCGGGGAAGTCGATCTCGGGTTTGTCAGTCATGGCTCCACCCTAGGGCGTGCCGACGGCCGCAACGATCCGATGTCTGCGGCGTCCTGACCACGCAGCCGTCGGAGCTCGGGGGCTTACTGGGTGTTGGAGACGTAGGACGTCAGCTGGTCGCGCTCGAACTCCAGCTCGCCGATCCGGGACTTCACCACGTCACCGATCGACACGATTCCGTGCAGCTCGTCGCCGGAGAGGACCGGCACGTGCCGGATCCGGTGCTCAGTCATCAGCTTCATCAGGTTGTGGACGCTGTCCTCGGGCTTTGCCGTCTGCACCTGCGCGGTCATGATCGACCCGACCGACTGGTCCAGCAGCGCGACTCCGGCCTCGAGGCCGCGTACCACGTCACGTTCGGAGACGATTCCGGCGACCGGGTTGTCCGTCGTGCTGACGATGACCGCACCGATGTTGTGCTCGGCAAGCAGGGCTATCAGATCGCGGACGGTCGTGTCTGGGCTCACCGTGACGACTCCGGTGCCTTGGGACTTGGTCTGCAGTACATCGCTGATACGCATCGCGTCCTCCTGAGAGAGGTTTCTCTTGCCGGCTGCCCGTTCCTCGACAGTAGCGCTGCGCACCGCGTGGTAACACCCTTCTCGTCAGGTGACTCGTCCCTGACCTGCGAGAATGAAGGGGTGAGCGCGACCGAGCAGGATCAGGCCGTCGTGCAGCTCGACCCCGCTCCCTCGGACCGGCGCTCCTGGGTAATTGTCACGACGGCCCTGGTCTGGATCACGATGGTCCTGCTCATTGACTCCGACGGTTCGCTGCTCGTCCAGCGGCTGCTCGGCCTGGCCACCTGGTTGGTGCTCCTGGCCCTGTTGGCCCGCGAGAGCGGTCTGGGGCGGATGCAAACAGCGGTGGTCGTCGTCTTCGCCACCGTCATCGAGTACACCTGCTCGCCGCTGCTGGAGGTGTACCTCTACCGCTTCCACAACGTGCCCGCCTATGTGCCGCCTGGTCACGGGCTGGTCTACCTGGCCGCGCTGGCGATCGGGCGCACCGCTTTCGTCAAGGCGCACACTCGCGTGTGCATGGCGCTTGCTCTGACGGCGCTGGGCGGCTACGCGGCGTACGGGATGCTCGCTGAGCGCACCGACGTCCTGGGCGCCTTCTGGTTCCTGTGTCTGGCGGGTTTCTTCCGCTGGGGCCCGTCGCCGGGACTGTACGTCGGAGCGTCGCTCGTGGTGACCTATCTGGAGGTCACGGGCACCGCGCTGGGTACGTGGCAGTGGCAGACCCATGACCCGACCGGGCTGGTCGCGATCGGAAACCCGCCGTCCGGGGCGGCCGGTGGCTACGGCTGGTTCGACCTCGCTGCGATGCTGGCCGCGCCATGGCTGCTCGCCCGTTGGTGCACCTGGTCCGGTCGCTGGTCTGGTCGCTGGTCCGGACCAGTCGACGTCACTGCGCGGGATCCTGAGAACCGGGCGGATCGGGGTCCTGATCGGGTGGGCTGAGCCGCAGTCGTCGCGCGCTCAGGTCATGCACGCTGCCCTGCTGTCTGCTGGTGCGCTCGGGATCATCCGGCATCATGCCGACGAATGCGAGAGTCTGCTCGTGCAGCCGCCCGTTCGTCGCCAGCGCGCTGCCGCCCGTCGGCCCGGGGGCACCGTCGAGGCTGCTGAACGTGCCTCCGGCCTCGTCGACGATCAGGCACAGTGCCGCCATGTCGTAAAGCTCGAGCTCAGGTTCCACTGCCACGTCCACCGCACCTTCTGCCACCAACATGTAGGACCAGAAGTCGCCGTACGCCCGGCTCCGCCAGCAACGCCGGGTCAGCGCGATGAAGTCGTCCTGCCGCCCCCGGGCCTCCCAGCCGTGCAGGGACGAGTACGAGAGGGAGGCGTTCTCGAGCGTGCCGACGTCGGACACATAACAGGAGGTCGCCGAGAACAGCGACTTGCCGGTGAACGCGCCGCCGCCCTTCGACGCCCACCAGCGCCGACCGAGCGCGGGGGCCGAGGCGACGCTCGCCACCACCTCGTCCTCGACCATCAGCGCGATCAGCGTCGCCCAGACCGGGACGCCGCGCACGAAGTTCTTCGTGCCGTCGATCGGGTCGACCACCCAGCGCCGCGGCCCCCAGCCCGACGAGCCCTCCTCCTCGCCGTAGAACGCGTCGCGCGGCCTGGCCCGGCTCAAGGTACGCCGCATGGACTGCTCCACCGACTGGTCCGCGTCCGTGACGGGCGTCAGGTCAGGCTTGTTCACCACGTGCAGGTCCTGTGCCTTGAACCGGTCCATGGTCAGCGAGTCCGCATCATCCGCGAGCACGTGTGCCAGTCGCAGGTCGTCGGTGTGGTCCGAAGGCATAGCGCTCAGCGTACGGCTCGGGTGCAGGCCGTCACTGTCCGCCGCGCACGCGATCCTTGGGTGACATTGTGGACGTCGTACAACAATTCTCAGATCGTGCAGGCAGATTGGTCCGCGCCAAGAAATGTTGCCCAAACGTGCAATGGCGATCGACGTACCCGCTGTGTCGTACTGGGATCACGAGTTCTGACCGGCACCCTGGGGTCCCTGATCGGCCCACCCCGCCGACGAGACGAGGTTCTTGGATGTTCAGCCAGTTCAACGGTCTTCCCCTGCATCCCCTGGCCGTGCACGCGGCCGTGGTCCTGGTGCCACTCGCGGCACTGATGGGCGTCTTGTTCGCCGTACCCCGTACCCGGGCGTGGTCCCGGTTGCCCTTGCTTTTCACGTCGGTGGCAGCCCTGATCGCGGTCTTCGTGTCCAAGCAGAGCGGCGGGCCACTGGAGAACACGCTGAACCTTCAGGGCGCGGCTCGCGACTTGATCGAGCGGCACAAGGAACGCGCCAACGTGTTGTTCGTCGTGATGATCGTCTTCACAGTGCTGGCCGTGGCCGCATACGTGCTGACCTGGGTGAGCCACCCCAGCCAGCTGATCACAAACGTGCTCGCCGTGCTGCTCGTGATCGGCGCTGTCGGGGTCGCGTTCCAGACCTACCGCGTCGGTGACGTGGGCGCCCGGGCGGTCTGGAACCCCAGCGGCACGATCGACTTCGGCAACAGCTCGGACTAGCTCGTCCCCTCCCGCCCCCAACCCCGGCCCTCCCGCCCCCACAACCCCGGGAATTGCGGGAAAGTTCAGCCCGACACGCCGTGGAGCACCTGCACTTTCCCGCAATCGCCGGGAAAGCGCGGGAAACGCGGGGAGGGGGGGTCAGTCGCCTTCGGCACGCTCACGACTGGCCAGCAGCCGGCGGAAGGACTCGACCCGCTCGGCGTCGACCCGCCCGTCCGCGACGGAATCGTCGAGCGCGCACTCGGGCTCAGAGCTCCCGTGCGTACAACCGCGGGGACAGTCGACGGTCAGCGCCGACAGGTCGTCGAAGGCGTGGATCAGGTCAGCCGGATCGACGTGAGCGAGCCCGAAAGAGCGAATTCCCGGCGTGTCCACCACCCAGCCACCGAACGGCAGCTCCAGCGCCAGGGCGGACGTGGAGGTGTGCCGGCCACGTCCGGTGACCTCGTTGACGTGCCCGACGGCCCGGGTCGCGCCGGGGACCAGAGCGTTCACCAGCGTGGACTTCCCGACGCCCGAGTGGCCGACGAACACGCTCACCAGGTCGCGCAGCCGGGCGCGGACCGGGTCGAGGTCACCGCCGCGTTCGGCCACCACGAACGGCACTCCCAGCGGGCGATAGGTCGACAGCAGCACCTCGGGGTCGGCGAGGTCGACCTTCGTCAGGCACAGCAGCGGGTCCAGACCGGCGTCGTACGCCGCCACCAGTGCACGGTCGATCAGCCGCGGCCGGGGTTCGGGATTGGCGACCGCCGTCACGATCACGAGCTGGTCGGCGTTGGCGACCACGATCCGCTCGATCGGGTCGTCGTCGTCGGCCGTACGCCGAAGGACCGTCTCGCGCTCGGCCACCTCCACGATCCGGGCCAGGGATCCGTCGGCCCCACTCACGTCTCCCACCACGCGGACCCGGTCGCCGACGACAACGCCTTTGCGTCCGAGCGGCCGCGACTTCATCGTCATGACGGTGCGCTCGGCCTCGCCTTCCGGCTGCAACCTGACCGTGTAGCGCCCGCGGTCGACGGTGACGACGAACCCGCCCACCGCGTCGTCGTACGTCGGCCGCTCCTTGGTGCGGGGCCGGGTACGCCGTCGGGGTCGCTCGTAGGCGCTCGGATCGGTTTCGTCGAACCGCGGAGTCACGCCACGAGCGCCTGCCACTGAGCCGCGAAATCCTCGTAGGTCTTCGACGTGGCGGCGACGTCCTCGATGCCGACGTCTCGCACTCGCAGGCCGAGGACCACCCCGGCCTGCGCCATCCGATGGTCGTGATAGGTCGACACGACACCACCGTGCAGGGGACGAGGCAGGATCGTCAGCCCATCGGCCGTCTCGCGCACGTCCCCGCCCAGCCCGTTGAGCTCGCTGGCCAGCGCGGCGAGCCGGTCGGTCTCGTGACCGCGAAGATGAGCGATGCCGCGCAAGTGGGACGGCGAGTGCGCCAACGCGCAGACAGCTGCCAGCACCGGTGTGAGCTCACCGACGTCGTGCAGGTCGGCGTCGATCCCGTGCAGGTCGTCCGGGCCAGTCAACGTAAGGCCTCGGTCGTCGAGCACCACGTCGGCGCCGAAGAGCGGCAGCAGTGACCGCAGCGCGTCGCCGGCCTGGGTGGTCAGCCGCGGCCATCCGCGGATGGTCACCGTGCCGCCGGTGACCAGCGCCGCGGCGAGGAACGGTGCGGCGTTGCTCAGGTCCGGCTCGATCTCGACCGGTATGCCGGTCACCGGGCCGGGTAGAACCCGCCAGCGATTCGGCTCCAGGTCGTCGACGTCGACGTCCCGCTCACGCAGCATGGCGACGGTCATCGCGATGTGGGGCAGGGACGGCACCGGCTTGCCGTCGTGGCGCACGTCGACGCCTGCGGTGTAGCGGGCGCCGGCGAGCAGCAGGGCCGAGACGAACTGGCTGGACGCGGCCGCGTCGATCGTGACGACGCCTCCGCGAACGCTGCCGGTCCCGCGCACAGTGAAGGGTAGGGACGCGGCGGCCGGAGCGAGGTCGACCCCGAGTGCGCGTAGGGCACCGAGGATCTCGTCCATCGGGCGCTCTCGAGCGCGAGGATCGCCGTCGAACGTGACCCTTCCGTTCGCGAGCGCCGCCACCGGAGGTACGAAGCGCATCACCGTGCCGGCGAGCCCACAGTCGACCTCGGCCGGGCCGACCAAGGCGGTGGGGGTGACGCTGACCGCCGTGTCGGAGACGTCCACCTCGACACCCAGAGACTGCAGGGCGGCGATCATCAGCCGGGTGTCGCGGGCCAGCAGTGGCTGCGTGATCGTGGAGGGCCGGTCCGCGATGGCGGCCAGCAGCAGGGCCCGGTTGGTGAGCGACTTCGAGCCCGGGATCCTGACCTGGCCACGGACTGGTCGCTCGGCGTACGGCGCCGTCCATGGGGTGGCCACGGAGGAGGTCACGCGTCTCGTGCTCGGGACGCCCAGGTCTTCATCTCGTCAGGATATCGCCGTGCCGCCCGCGCAGCGCAGATCGCCGGGACGGGGTCAGAGAAGCCAGGAGGGTCAGGAAGGGTCAGGAAGCGTAGGGAAGAGTCAGGAGGTGAGGGGGTTGATCTCGGAGACGCGGTCACCGGCATGCCGAGCCGCCCGCCTCGCCTGCCAGGCCAGGCTCGGCTTGCCCTCGGTGTCGACGCTGGCGAGCAGCAGCCCGCCGAGCATCGAGACGTTCTTGAAGAAGTGGATCTGCTGGTTGGCCTTCTGGGTCGGATCCTTCTCCTCCCAGAAGCGGTGGCCCGCCCAGGTCGTCGGCACCAGCGAAGCCGCCAAGGCCAACGAGGACAGCCGGGGAAACCGCCCGGTCGCAAGCATCAGCCCGCCGACGAGCTGAACGGCGCCGTTGAGCTGCACCATCTGGCGCTCGGTCAGGTCGAACGGGAGCTGTTCGGTGGCCTTGCCGACCGCGGGCTGGAGTTTGTCGAGCTCCGGCTCCGCCATCTGGACGTGGTCGTCGGGGCCGCGCAGCGCGTTGACCCCCCCACTGATGAACATCGTGGAGAGCATGGGGCGGGCGAGACGTCGTACGAGAGTCATGTGCCCTTCTTACCTCATGGCGCCAGCCGGTGCAGATCACGGGGGAACAACGTGACCTCCCGGATGTTGTCCGCCTCCAGAAGTCGACCAGTCCAACGCTCGAGGCCGATCGCGAATCCGCCGTGCGGCGGGACGCCGTAGCGGAACGCGTCGAGATAGCCCTGGTACGGCGCCAAGGGCAAACCGCGTTCCTCAAGCGTTGCGACGTAGTCGTCGTACCGGTGCAGTCGCTGCGCCCCGCTGACGAGCTCGATGCCGCGAAAGATGAGGTCGAACGATCGCGACCAGTGCGGCTCGGCTGGCTCGGGGTAGGTGTAGAACGCTCGGTGCGCAGTTGGGTACCCCTCCACGACGACGAAGTCGCTGTCGTACTTCTCCTTGGCCCAGACGCCGAGCGCCCGCTCGTGCGCCGGCGCCAAGTCGGGCTCGTCGGCGGGCGCACCTGCGATCTCCAGCGCCTCCCGAAAGTGCACGATCGGGAACTCCGCCGGCACCTCGGGCACGTCGAGGCCGAGCAGCGTGACAGCGCCGGGCGCACGTTCGCGAATGGCTGCTGCCATGGCGGCGACGACGTCTCTCAGCACCGCCACGACCTCATGGTGATCGTCGATGAAACCGAGCTCGACGTCGAGGGAGACGTACT